>NZ_BAAJML010000007.1:0-246850 GCF_057547735.1 Pseudoalteromonas sp. NH0006-46
TACACCAAAACCACTAAAGCCATATGTTGCGAAGTGGAATCCCTTTTTTACAGAAAACCTTCAAAACAGAACTCTCGCTACTTAATTTCAAAGGTACATTAAATTGGTACCAACCACTGTTGTTTTCTAATTCAACTGAAAGTAATGTTTTCTCATTGGAAATTACTTTCGCAATCACTTTATTAGGAACACAGTTTTTAAATTTATTTAAGTTAATCCTATAACTAACCCCAGTATTGCTAGTTACATTTTCAACAATACCACCTTGTTCTGAAAAGTCAGCCAATGAAATCCCTACAGAATAGGTTGTTATAGAAGTCGCTTGACTGTTTAGACAAAAGACAATACTGATAAATGCTAGTAGATTCTTCATAGGTGTATAACATGTTTATAGCGAGCTAATCGCGCGTATTTCTACCAAAGCGTAGCTCGTTTTCTTATTGGTTTATTTTTAACAAACTTGTCAACTAATTGCCAGTGTTATTAAAATTCATCAGTGCTCGTTTTTCCTCTCAGTATAAAACGAGCGACTGGGTCGTTTTCTTGACTATGCGAGCGACTGAGCTATAACTGTACATAAATACAGTTAAAATTCGACGGATTGAAAATGAAAACTCGCTCTGCGTATTTAAATTACATTGCGGACTATATGCTCACTCGACAATATTCATTAAGAACTATTAATGCTTATTTGAGTTGGATCGCAAATTTTATTCACTTTCACAACAAACGCCACCCAAGCTCAATGGGAGATTCAGAAGTCGAAGCGTTTTTAGACCATATTGTATTAAAACGTAACATGTCAGCTAAAACACAATGTGCAGCTTTAAATGCGTTAGCTTTTTTATATAAACATATTGTCAAAAATGAACTTTCGTTAAACTTGAACTTTGCACGAAGTAAGCGACAGCCCAAATTGCCTGTTGTGATGACCCCTGATGAGGTCAAACAATTGATGGTTCATCTATCTAAGCGATATTACTTAATCGTGGGGTTAATGTATGGTAGTGGCTTGCGAGTGATGGAGGCTGTGCAACTGCGAGTAAAAGACATTGATTTTGATTATAAATGCATTCAAATTTGGAACGGGAAAGGCAATAAGCATCGTATCGTTACACTTGCAACTGAGTTGCTCCCGTTACTTAGAAATCAAATTATGCAAGTTGAAGAATATTTGCGATTAGATTTACAAAACGAACAATACGCAGGCGTATGGATGCCAAACGCTTTAGCTCGTAAATATCCGTCAGCTAACAAATCACTCGCGTGGCAGTACTTATTTCCTTCCTACAAATTAAGTAGTGATCTAGAAACCGGCGAGATACGGCGTCATCACTTTCATCCAACATGTGTTAGAAAAGCGGTTAAAAAGGCATTAAAGCAAACCAATATTACAAAGATTGTTACGCCTCATACCTTTCGCCATTCTTTTGCAACACACTTGTTACAAAGTGGAGCAGATATAAGAACGGTGCAAGCTCAGTTAGGTCATACAGATGTTAAAACCACGCAGATTTACACTCATGTTTTACAGCAAGGAGCAAACGGTGTTGTTAGCCCGTTAAGCAAAATTTTCTAGAATTAGGCCTACTATGAGGCAAACAAATGGGCAAAGCACATATTTTCCAGTAGTAAAAATGTAAATCCATCAATACCACAATATGCATAAAAACATATCACAGAGTATTTTAACATGGCCTTTTAGAGTACTGGAACATTTTTTGGAGGATAGCTATAAAACTTTTTTATCTCACTCTTTTTGTTGCCGCTTACTTTTTCGTGCGTCATAATCTAACGCCTTATTTATTAGCGGACTTTTTATGAACTGGCTTGCGCAATTACCAACTCAACGAACACCTTGGCTTTTATTTTCTGCGATTGTTTTTATGCTAGAAGTAACCGCATTGTTTTTTCAATACAATATGGGGTTAGCGCCTTGCATTATGTGCATTTATCAACGAACCGCGGTATTAGGATTACTTGGCGCGGGTATTGTTGGGTCAATTAATCCACAAAGCAAAATAATGCGTATTGTTGCTTATATTGCTTGGGGAGTATCGAGCATTTGGGGGTATTTAATTGCCCGTGAGCACATAGATATGCAAACAACCACCGATCCATTTGCGTTTAGCTGTGAATTTGAGCCTAATTTTCCATCGTTTATGCCGTTGCATGAATGGATACCAAGCTTTTTTGAAGCCACTGGCGATTGCGGTAACATAGATTGGGAGTTTTTATCGCTTAGCATGCCTGCTTGGATGGAAGTTATTTTTGCACTTTTTGCACTGGCATTTTTTATTGTATTGGGTAGTCGATTAATACTAAAAAGAACGGTTTAATAATTATGTTTACATTTTTTTCTAGCCAACTTAAACAGTTGCAGCATTTAAAAATACGCGAGAGGCAGCTTGTTATAGCACGGTCTTTATCAATGTTGTCGCCAACAGACCGTGTATTACTCCGTATTATCAAAATATTGCTATTAAGCCCATTATTTTTAATATTTACCCTTTTTGAAGGTTGGTTAATTATTCCCTTTTTACTATTGGGTGGACTTTTTTATCCGTTATTAACCGCCCCTGTTGATATTAATTTTGCACGAAGAAACCTAGACGAGGCACTCCTACAACATGAAAAGGGCGCTTAGCGCCCTTTTTTTTAAAGTTTGACTTTACCTTCTAACTTGCTCATTACTTTTTTACCTATCCCCTTCACCTTGGCTATATCCTCAAGGCTTGTAAATACACCATTTTCATCTCGGTAATTTACTATTGCTTGTGCTTTTTTCTTACCAATTCCAGGCAGTTTGGCTAACATTTTAGCATCTGCACTATTAATGCTTACCGCCTCGATTTGAGCCATAGAGTTGCTTACTTCAGGTAATTGCGCGTAAGAGATAGTAACGGGCAGGATACTTAATAGGCTTGCCATAAGTAAAATTTTAAACGTTTTCATTTTATCGTCCTTATTGTCCATTTTAGAACATATTTATTTTAATTATTAGGAACCCAAAAATGACAAACGCGAGGCTAGCCACTTTGGAAGTACCTAAATGCATTATCACTTTTCTCCGAAATCCTTAAAATGCAGCTGGTACAACCAAGTGATATATTAAATAAAGTTAAGTTACCGTTTTTTGTCAAATTTAAGACACTCAAAAATTACAACTCTGTGCTTGCATATTTACTAGCAAACCTTTACTGTATATAAAAACAGTAATCTTATGGTTTTTATAAACCACAGTGCCAAGCAAGTTTGCAGGAGAAATCATGGCTGTTGTTGTTAAATATGTTGTAGAACGAAACGGAGTCGAACGTATGACGTTTACTACTAAAAAAGAAGCTGATGCCTATGACAAAATGCTAGACATAGCAGAATCACTTGAGCTGATGCTAGAAAAAGTAGACGTGCCATTAAGTGAGCAACAAATAGAATCGCTTGCGTTAGAAATAGCAAAAAGCAAAGACGACTTTATGTCGGTACTTAAAGGTGCCAAAGAACCTGCTACTGCTAAAGCGGTAAGTAAAAATAAAAAGTCAGATAACGTTGCATCGATAGACGATAACAACGCCAAACAAGCAAGCTA
Source organism: Pseudoalteromonas sp. NH0006-46 (assembly GCF_057547735.1). Lineage (NCBI taxonomy): Bacteria > Pseudomonadati > Pseudomonadota > Gammaproteobacteria > Alteromonadales > Pseudoalteromonadaceae > Pseudoalteromonas > Pseudoalteromonas sp. NH0006-46. Next base: position 3,587 of record NZ_BAAJML010000007.1, read on the forward strand.
AATATTTTGCAAAAAGAAAGGGAGCAACTTAGTTGCTCCCTTTTTTATCGCTTTTATAAAAACGAATATTATTTAAAGCTCTTTCTCTACTTCATCAAATAACGTTGTTATATCTGAATTAGGCTCATTGGTTGCTAAACTTACAACTACAATAGCAATACTCGCGAGTATAAAGCCCGGGACAATTTCGTACATTACGCTACTTAAACTTTCACCATTAATTGTGAACGGACCGTAAATCCATAGTAAAACGGTAACCGCACCCACAACCATCCCCGAAAGCGCGCCAGCAAAGTTCATACGTTTCCAGTAAAGGCTAAACAATACAAGCGGCCCAAATGCAGCACCAAAGCCTGCCCACGCATTACTTACTAAATCTAAAATAGAGCTGTCTCTATCGTACGCTAGGTAAATAGCGAGTATTGCAACAATAGACACGCTAATGCGCCCTACCAGTACAAGCTCTGCGTCACTGGCTTCTTTACGTAAAAATGTTTTGTAAAAATCTTCAGTTAGTGAGCTTGAACTTACTAATAGCTGAGATGAAATTGTGCTCATAATTGCAGCTAATATTGCAGCAAGTAAAAAGCCAGCAATAAGTGGGTGAAACAAGAGCTCAGAAAGGATCAGGAATATAGTTTCAGGATCATCCACTACTATATTATTTTCGTACGTATAAGCCGCACCAAAAATACCTGTACCTACAGCGCCTATTGCAGCAACAATCATCCAAGACATACCAATACGACGCGCTGTTGGCATATCTTTAACACTGCGCACCGACATAAAACGCACAATAATATGTGGTTGCCCAAAGTAACCCAGACCCCACGCCATTGCTGAAATAATACCTAGCGCAGACCCCGCACCTATCCAACTAAGCATGTCTGGGTTAACGCTGTTTAAGGTTGACTGCAATGGTTGCTCTAATAATGAATAAGCAACAGCGGGCACTAAAATAAGTGCAATAAACATAATACAGCCTTGCACGAAGTCAGTTAAGCTAACCGCTAAAAAGCCACCAAAGAGTGTATACAAAACAACAACACCCGTTGTGATATACAGTCCCATTTCGTAGCTTAAGCCAAATGAGCTTTCAAATAGTTTACCACCGGCAACAACACCTGAAGAGGTATACAGTGTAAAGAACACAATAATTACAACTGCCGATACAACACGTAGTAAATTTGATTTATCGTTAAATCGGTTAGAAAAGTAATCAGGGATGGTAATAGAGTCATTCGCTTTTTCAGTGTAAACCCTTAAACGCGGTGCAACTAAAAAGTAGTTTAACCATGCACCGGCAATTAAGCCAAATGCAATCCATGTGCTACTTAAGCCAGTAATAAACATGGCGCCAGGTAAACCCATTAAAATCCAGCCACTCATATCTGAAGCACCCGCTGAAAGTGCTGCAACACTTGGTGACAAGTTTCTACCACCCAGCATATAACCAGAAACATCACTTGTTGACTGCTTATAGGCATATAAACCAATACCTAGCATAACAACAAAATATAGTGACAATGAAATGATCATTCCTGTTTCCAAATTCGCCTCCATAAAACAATTAAAAGTAGCAGGCTTTTGATCCGAATATTGACTCTTAAAATTTTATAATAAAGTCACTATTAGGATAAAAGCATTCCTTCGGACTATATCATGCCTGTCATAAAAATCTCTATTTGTTGTATTTTCTTAGTTTAAAAATAATCATGTTGAAAACGATTGCTAAAAAAAGCGTTTTAGCATGTAAAAAATAGCTAAACGTATTTATTTAATAATGCTATTTCATTATTTAACAAAATATACAGCATGCTATTTTGTATGTTTTCTAATATATTATTACAATAGCGACTGACTTGACTGACACGGATTTTTTTATGTATTTTTATGCTGCGCGCCAACCTATTTTAAATCGTGATAAAGAGCTTATTGGCTACGAGCTTTTGTTTCGTGATGGCGTGGATAATGTATTTCCCAATATAGATGGTGACGAAGCAACTACGCGCTTAATTGAAGGCAGTCAGTTTAACTTTGGTTTAGAAGACTTAACCGATAACAAGCCTGCTTATATTAACTTTACACTAGAAACCTTACTTAAGGGTTACCCTACCCTATTGGGTAAAGACACCATTGTTGTAGAAATACTTGAAACAATTCAACCCGGTAAACGCTTACTTGCTATTGTTAAAGACCTAAAAGACAAGGGCTATACCATCGCGCTCGATGATTACATTCACCAGCCGGTATGGCGCCACTTTTATCCGTTTATCGATATTATTAAAATCGACTTTTTAACGTGTGATTTAGCAACAATAAAAACCATTATAAAAGAGCTAAAGGCACAACCGCATATAAAGCTTTTAGCAGAAAAAGTAGAAACATATGAAGCATACAGCTTAGCGTTAGAGCTTGGCTTTGATTACTTTCAAGGGTTTTTCTTTTCAAAACCAGAAATGGTTCAAAGCAAAGCGCTACCGCCATCAGAAATGGCCCTTGCAGAATTACTCTACCAAACGTCAAGTGTAGAGATGGATCTTAAAAAAATCACCGATGTATTTGAACGTGATGTAAACCTGTCTTACAAACTACTTAGATACTCAAACTCAGCAGCTTTTACACGACGAGCTGAAATAAGCACAATAAAACAAGCGCTTATTGTTTTAGGTGCTCAAGAAATTAAAAAACTGCTCTCTTTGTTATTTGCTGCACAAGTCTCGGCTGATAAACCGGTAGAGTTAATTAGGCTATCACTCACGCGCGCTCGCTTTTGTGAACTATTAGCTATTTCACATGGGCAAATGAAAGATACAGGCATGGCGTTTTTAACCGGTATGATGTCGCTAATGGATGCCATTTTAGATGAAAGTATGCAAAGTGTGATGCAAAAGCTTCCTTTATCTAACGACATTAAAGCGGCATTGTTAGATAACGAAGGGTTATTAGCGCAATACTTAAACCTTGTTAAGCATTACGAAAAAGCAGATTGGTCACAAGCAAACGACATTTCTAAGGCACTTAATATTGCCGACCAAGTTCCTGATGCTTATCATGAAGCATTAAGCTGGGTTAACGAGCAAATGAGTTTGATGGTTAATACCTAAATATAACGTAGGGCACTTAATAAACCTTATTTTATAACAAAAACGCCAGCATTTAGCTGGCGTTTTTACGTTTGATTCACTTATAAACTTTCTAGAAAGTCTTCATCAAAGTCGGCTGGCTCTTCTTTAATTGGCGGGTTGCCATCGTAAAGCTCAAATAATTGACGTTGAAAATAAATATCTTTTACAAATAAGTAGGGGTCAAGTGAGTCATTTAAAAGCCCTTCTTGCGCCATTAAAGACGCGCGTGCTTCTACTGCTTTTAAAGCAAAAACTAACACCGTTTGTGGCGTAGTTAGGGCTATTTCTGGTAATACAAAGTTATCTACTACGTCACCGGTTAGGTTTCTTGCTGTTGTTGGCCCCATTGCTGGTAGCATTAAGTATGCACCATCACCAATGCCCCACACGCCCATTGTTTGACCAAAATCTTCATCTACTCGATTTAAACCAAGAGAACTAGCGACATCAAAAATCCCAAAAATACCCACGGTAGAATTCACTAAAAAGCGCGCAAGGCTAACACTTGCATTACCCGGTTTACCCTGTAGGCCCGCGTTTACCATGTCGACAGGTGCCGTAAGGTTATCGGTAAAGTGAACAATACTTTGACGAACAGGCACAGGAGTCACAGCAACATAACCCACTGCTGCTGGGCGAAGTATGTAAGCGTCTAAAACATCCATATTAAAGTCATACAGCGGACGGTTAATACTTTGCAATGGATCTCTTTCATCGACTTTACTTTCTGGTACTTGCGCACAACCGGCAAGTATCAAAAAGCTTAAAAAAGCTAAACTTTGTCTTAACATGTGTCGTCCTTAAGGTATTAATGTATCTATTTTAAGTTGGTATTCACTTACGCTTTCACGCTTTAGTGAAGAAGAATGCCCTTCTAATTCACCTGAACTTGGCATAACAGAGTCATCTAACGAAACACGCGCCGATATAATAATATCTTCTGCGCTAGATAAGTTCATACCTTCAACCATGGCAGTGCTGTCGTTTAATTCAACTGTAATAGGGAATGAATACGAAGTGAGTTTTACAGCAGCAAGTGGCATTGGCGAACCGCTCGCGGCTTTTGCAAATACAAACAAAGTCCCTTCTTGCGGCAATTTACTAATAAGCTCACTGGCAACATTAACGGTAACAGCAATGCTATTGACTTTAGTTACTGGCATTACAGAACCTTCGCTTTGCATTTGCAGTTCAATATCTGCAATACGCTGAGATATTAAGCCATAACGAGAATCATTTTTTTCCATACTGGCTAGTAATACTTCAAATGCGGCTTTGGCTTGAGGCCAGTCCTTTCGCTCGTAAGCAATCAGCGCTAATAACGAAATAGCATCTAAATTAGTGGGCTCTGCATTTAATACTTTTGACAACATACCCGCAGCACGTGTCATGTTGGCTTCGCTGCCTTCAAGGAGTAATATTTGGCTGTAACTTATTAATACCTGTTTGTTATCAGGGTTCATGCGCAGTGCTTTGTCAAATGATTGCTGAGCCATATCAAACTCATTCAGTGACATCGCAACACGACCGAGTAACATCCACGCCATTTCGTCATCGCCTGATCGACTCAACTTAGTGCGCAGTGCCAGTGCAAATGCTTGTAGCTCATTTTGAGTAAGCTGCTCGCCTTTTTGCATCACTGCGCGCTCACCGTATTCAGTCAGATTATCCATGGCATCGTGCCATGCTGATATTTGTTGTTGGCTACCCGTTAAACTATAAAAAATACCGCTTAGTGCAATAACAAATGCACCCCCTGTCAGGGCAAAAATACGGTTATTACCTTTACTAATCAATGATTTTTCTGGTGACAGCTCATTAAGTAAGCGGCGTTTTAGTTCAACAATCGATTCAGAGTAGTTAACATCATCAATACGTTGGTTATCTAAATCAGTCTTTAAATCGACTAAACGCTGTTCATAAATACTTATAAGCTCTGCATTTGCGTTATGAGTAATTGTTTTAACACGCTCTTTTTGCAAAAAAGGCAGCATAACAAACGCCAGTGCAATCAGTGTGAGTAAAGCAAAACACGCCCACATTAAAATCATTTAACTTTGCTCCTGACGTTTATTTTGTTCAATTAGCTTATTTAAAAGTACTTCATCTTGGTTGCTCCAGGTCTGCTTTACAGACGCTTTACGCTGACGAATTACAATAAAACCAAATCCAACAATAACAATGAGTACCGGCAATACCCAAAGTACCAGTGTTGCAGGTGTCACAGGTGGGTCGTAATGAACAAAATAACCATAGCGGTCAATCATGTAGTCAATTACTTCGTCTTTTGTGTTGCCTTCTTTAACTAGCTCTACCACTCTTTCACGAAGGTCTTTGGCAACAATAGCGTCTGAATCTGCAATATTTTGGTTTTGACACTTAGGACAACGAAGTTCTTTTGTAAGCTCTTCAAAACGAACCGCTTGCTCGTCGGTATCAAATACGTAGCGATCAGCTTGTGCTAATGCGCTTGTCGTTAGTAAAAGGCTGAGTGAAAACAATAGCCACTTCATTATTTCAGCTCCTGCATCATAGGTGCAAATTTAGAACGCCATACTCGTGGATTAATATCACCGGTATGGTGTAGCAAAATGGTGCCGTTTTTATCGATTAAAAATGTTTCTGGCGCACCCGATACGCCCAAATCTAACGACAGCGTGCGGTGTAAATCCAAAATATTAAACTGATAAGGATTACCCGCACGCTCAAGCATGTCTTGTACTTCAGTACGTAGTGCTTGCATGTCAAAAGGACCATCAAAGTCTGCGTCGTAACCTTGCACATAATACAAGCCAATAATTTTAACGCCTTGCTCTCGCAACTTTGTTAAGTAACCCAGCTCTGCTAAACAGGTTGGGCACCACGTGCCCCACACATTCAATAAATAAACCTCGCCTTTTAACACTTCGTTGGTCCATTGCTTGTTGTCTTGCATTAAATCAGGAAGGGTAAAAGCCGGCGTTTCATGGCCAATTCGCCCTGTTTGTATTTCACGTGGGTTTGCAAACAGCCCTTGGTACAAAAATATACAAATAAAAGCAAAGGCTAAAAGAGGCGCTATGGCTAACAATTTACGGTTCATAGCACGCTCTCCGCCGCAGCTTTTCGAGCTGTTTTTGCAGATGTACGGTAACGTTTATCAAACAAAATCATAAACCCTGCAAGTGAAATTAATACACCACCAATCCATAACCAACGCACAAACGGCTTATGGTATATGCGAAGCGACCAAGCTCCTTGGCTTAATTGCTCGCCTAGAGCAAGGTATAAATCACGAGTAAAACCAGCATCAATGGCAGCTTCTGTCATGAATTGCATGCCAATGTCGTATTTACGTTTTTCAGCGTACAAACGAGTCACTACGTCATCGTTTTTTAGCACCGTAACAACACCAGCATGGCCACTGTAATTAGGCCCACGAATTGTTTTAACACCTTCAAAACGGTAGTTATATTGGTTTAGCTGCACTGTATCGCCCTGCTTCATTGATACGTCGCGCTCAACCGAGTACGCAGAGGTTAGCGCAACACCCGCAATAACAAATGCCATACCAATGTGGCCCAACACCATGGCCCAATAACTAACACCTAAGCGTTTTAACCCTTCTTTTAATGTGCCATGCACTGCAGCTTTAGTCACAATGTCAATCAAGGTTGAAATGGCAACCCACACACCCAGCGTTGTTGCTAATAGCGTAAGCGGTGTGACTTCATCGTAAGCTGAAAATAACCATACACAAGTAATTGCCACACTGGCCAAAACACCTACCGCGATTTTATTTTGTAAAAACGCCCATTTGTTTTGCTTCCAGCGTAAAAAAGGACCAATACCCATTAAAATAGCAAATGGCACCAGTAGTATTGCAAACATCTTATTAAAAAATGGTTCGCCTATGGAAATACTGCCTAAGCCCATTTCTTTATGCACCATAGGCAATAAAGTACCTAGTAGTACAATTAAGGTTGCCACAACTAAAAAGATATTGTTTAGCCATAATGCCACTTCGCGCGATACAAACTTGTATCGACCTTCGCTGTGAACCTGCGATACCCTAAGTGCATAAAGCGCTAAACCACCCCCAACAACTATTCCCAAAAAGGCAAGTATAAACAAACCTCTGTCTGGATCTGTTGCAAACGCATGAACAGATACAATAATGCCTGAACGCACGATAAACGTGCCTAGCAAGCTTAACGAAAATGCAGCAATTGCCAGTAAAACGGTCCACGATTTAAAAATACCGCGCTTTTCTGTCACGCTCAACGAATGAAGCAAAGCGGTTGCAACAAGCCATGGCATTAGCGACGCGTTTTCTACTGGATCCCAAAACCACCAGCCACCCCAGCCAAGTTCTGCATAAGCCCACCAACTGCCAATTGTGATACCTAGGCTTAAAAAGCCCCACGCGGTCATTGTCCACGGGCGTGACCATTTAGCCCATGTATTGTCGAGTTTTCCAGTTAAAAGTGCTGCAATTGCAAACGAAAATGCAACCGATAAGCCAACATAGCCCATGTAAAGTAATGGCGGGTGAATAATCATACCGGGATCTTGTAAAAGCGGATTTAAATCTCGTCCTTCTACCGGAAAGTAAGGAAGTAAACGTTCAAATGGGCTTGATAGAAGTAAGGTATACATCATGAAGCCGACTCCTAAGAAGCCAAGTACACCTAAAACACGGGCACGTAAAACCCAAGGTAATGACTTTGAGCGAGCAGCTACGACAGCAGTCCATCCAGCTTGCATCACTAACCAAAGTAATATCGCTCCTTCATGGCCGCCCCAAGTCGATGTTATTTTGTAATACCAAGGCAGTGTGCTACTTGAATGATAAGCCACATATGACACGGTAAAATCATCAGTTAAACTTGCGTATATAAGCGCAGCAAACGAAATTAATACAAACGCAAACTGACCAATAGCTAAAGAGGGGGCTGCACGCATTAAGCGAAGATTACCTGTATGTGCGCCCCAAAGTGGAAAAATACATAATAAAACGCTCAGCACCATGGCGAGAGTTAAAGAAAAGTAACCAATTTCTGGGATCATAGCTAATTACCACTATCTAGGTTGTATTTTGGTTTTTCGTGCTTAATGCCTTTAACCGCCTCAGCAACTTCTGCCGGCATGTATTCTTCATCATGCTTGGCCAGTACTTCAAACGCTTCAATGACATTAGGTTCAATTAAAACACCTTGCGCAACAATGCCCTGCCCCTCGCGAAACAGATCAGGTAATATACCTTGGTACTTCACGGTAACTAATGGACCTGTATCAATTAATTTAAAGCTTACTTCTAAGCTTTTCTCGTTTCTATCAACAGATCCTGGGACGACCATGCCACCAATACGCAGTTTTTGGCCGATAAATGGTTTTTCTTTATTCGGGCCTTTGCCGTCAATCAATTCACTTGGGGTATAAAATAAGTTTATGTTTTCTTGTAAAGCGTAAAGCACTAAACCTATGGCAGAACCCAAGCCAAATAAAATAGCAACAATGACTAATAAGCGTTTTTTACGTCTGGGATTCATGATGCTTGCTCCTGCTTGGCTTGCTTAATACGCTCTTCGCGCACAATTTGTTGCTCTACTGAAGCCATAATACGTTTAGTATCTCTTAAAGAGCTCACTAAAATACCCAGTAAAATAACTGCACATGTACCAAATGAAAGCCATACATAAAACCCATAGCCTCCCATTGCAATAAAATCAGAAAAAGAGTCAAACTGCATAATTACCCCCTATTAAGCAACTGGCGCACCCATGGGCGATGCTTTTCTCGTTGCAAAATTTCATTTTTAAGACGAATTAAAGTGACTGTGCCAACAAACGCTGCAAAGGCTAAAATATTTACCATTAATGGCCAAAACATGCTTGGGTCAACTGCATTGGTATTGAATTTAGTAATGCTTGCTCCTTGATGAAGGGTATTCCACCATTCAACCGAAAAGTGAATTATTGGTAAGTTAATCACCCCTACAATAGCCAAGATTGAAGCCGCGCGACCAGCCGCTTTTTTATCTTCAAAAGCGTGGTATAACGAAATGACGCCCAAATATAAAAATAATAAAATAAGCTCCGATGTAAGTCGTGCATCCCACACCCACCAAGCGCCCCACATAGGTTTACCCCATGCAGCCCCGGTTATCAGTGCTATTGCCGTCATACATGCGCCAACAGGGGCTATTGCAATTACGGCAAGTTCTGCATTTCTGAGCTGCCATACAAGTGCAACAATAGCTGCAATGGCCATAGAGGAATATGCCCCCATTGATAAAATGGCAGAAGGAACATGAATAAAAATGATACGGTAGCTGTCTTTTTGTTGGTAATCGGCAGGTGCAAAACCAAGCCCCCACACCCAACCAACGAGCATACTAACAACCGTAACTACGGCAAAATAAGGCAAGAACGTATTGCATAACTGGTATGCACGCTCTGCTTTAGCATAGGGATGTAACCACTTCCACATTAACTTATACTCACTTTTAAAGCTGACGATATGGCGATTGGTGCGCTAATAATAGCGATGACTAACATAGCACCAAGGATGGCAAGTTGTCCGCTATAATCCAGCGACATAACACTGGTATCGATAGCCGACGTTGCAAAAATTAGAACAGGAATGTACAAAGGCAGTACGAGTAAACTCATCAAAATACCCCCTTTTTGTAGCCCAACAGTCAGCCCAGCCCCTATTGCACCAATAAAGCTTAATAACGGTGTACCCAGTAATAACGTTAAAACAGTGGCCACCAGCGCATTACTGTCTAAGTTAAGTAACAACGCAAACAGTGGTGTCATGAGTACTAGGGGCAATCCCGTTACCACCCAATGGGCTGCTACTTTCGCAAGCACTGTGAGTGACAAAGGGTACGATGAAGCAATTAACTGCTCAAGAGATCCATCATTAAAATCATCTCTAAACAATTTATCTAAACCCAACATGGTAGAGAGTAAAGCGGCAACCCAAATAATACCGGGCGCCATTCTAGCAAGCAGACCGGGCTCAGGACCTATTGCTAACGGAAACAAAGAAATAACAATTAAAAAAAACAATATTGGGTTTACAATTTCAGCTCGCTGGCGAAAAGCAAGCTTCACATCTTTAATAAAAACCGCGCTAAATAGTAACCAATAAGAGTGTTGACGAGTCATCAGTGACGATACTCCAATGTGACTGTTTGTAAATCACTAAAATGAGCGGTTAAATCTTGGTGAGTAGTTAATAATATGGCGCCATTATTATTTAGATGTTGAGTAAATCGCTGCTGCAAAAATGCAACACCGCTTTTATCGAGTGCGGTAAATGGTTCGTCTAATACCCATAACTTTGCGTCGCTTAGCCACAGCCTAACTAATGCAACTCGTCGTTGCTGGCCTGCCGACAGCATTCTAACAGGCACATCTTCAAGGCCTACCAGACCTAGCTTTGCCAAGATCGGATATAGGTCGGGCTCATTTGAATAGCCGTTGATGCGTAACCAAAAGCGTACATTTTCAACAGCGCTCAACTGTATGTTAACACCCGTTTTATGGCCTATAAAAAGTAAGTCATGAGCAAACTCTTCATAGTATTTATTTATTGAGCGTTCTTGATACAAAACCTCGCCTTCATCAGGCGCAGAAAAACCGGCGATGATACGCAATAGCGATGTTTTACCAGCCCCGTTAGGACCCGCTAATTGCATGATTTGACCGCTTTTAAGGCTAAAATTAAGGTCCGCAAACAAACAACGTTCTTGCTTGATGCAGGAGACGGACTTAATGTGTAACAAGATGACGATTCTCTCTGCCAAAAATTAGGCGTTAGTCTACCATAATGATAGGGTAATACGAATATTGCTTTAAAATCGATTCACTTAAAATAGAGAAAACTTGATTTAAAATAATGAATACGCCAACGCAAATAACATTATCTAATTCATTGGTTATCAATTCATCAACTAATAACCAAACCAATGAGTTACCACAATTACCAGGTGAAGTACTTGCGGCTAAAAACATTCAATTTTCTAAAGACTCCATTACCCTTGACGTACTCGTTAATAAGCATTGGCAAACTCTCAGGCTAGGTACAACCCATGCGCCTCAATCTTTAGACAAAATAGCCAGCGCTAATATTCAATTAAGTGCAGATGGTAAACAGCTTGCTATTTTACCCAATGTAACAACACTCACAATTAATAAACCCGCACAATTACAACGCTTACTCAATTTTATTAGTACAGGTGCCGAGGTTGAAAGCAAACCACTTGCCGTTCAGGTTGCTTTAACGCCGGCACCAAAATTAATTATTGATAAGTTCAATGCCAGTATTGCCATTAATAAAGACGTGGCACAATTGCTCAGCACAGAGCAACCCTTAAAGCTCGTTATGAGCACCAGCAGTAAAGGGGCGCAAATTAATGTTATTAATCGCTTTGCTGATACCGTTCATACACAGCCGCTAAGCCAAACGAAGCTGGTTAAAATGCTAACAAGCTTGTTACCTAATGCACAACTACACGCAACGCCAAAATTAGCCATTTTAACGCACCCTCAAAAATCAGGTTCTTTTACTACACAAGTATCGAACGCGCAGCTAGCTGAACTTCCTCGTTCGCCAGTAAAAGTAAGTCTAACAAATCAAGCAGACAAGCTAGTAATAAAAACACAAGCCGAAAACGCAAAAGTGATGCTAAGTAACTCTTTTTCCAAGCCCTTTAATGAATTACTGACTGCGCAACACGCCAATTTATCAACCTCACCCACACACAATAATAGCAGCATTAAAGTAAGCCCATTGGTGAGTACTCATAGCCCTATAAAATCGTGGCTTCAAACAAGTTTTAGTGATTTAAAAACACGAATTAATGATGCTGTTAGTTATTTTGAAAACAAATCGTTTGCAAACGAAAATAAAGCTCAATTCTCGCCATTACCCACTTTAAACAAGCAGTTAACAGCCGCCCCCCCCTTAACAAATAAAATTAATGTAATTGAGCATGCAGGTATACAAGTTGCTACTAATGCGCAAAAGCCCAGTGGTGATCGTGCTAATATTTTACCTAAGCATTTCTCTCAACTGCCGCCTATTGTGCAGTTAACGCAGTTAATAAAAGCAAATGTCGCTGTTTGGCAATCTCCTAACGACAAAGTTGTGAGTAGTCATTTGCAAATACCTGATGCAAAAACAACAAATACATCAGAAAATAAGCTGCCACAAATCGAAAAAACCACTCAGCAAGGTAAAACAGTGCTAGGTACACAATCAGTTGCACCGTTAAGCACTCAAATAAAAGCAGAACACGCAGCCAAAAATACAGAGCAAGTATTAAAAAGCTCAACAGCCCAAGTTCAAACTACCTTGAATAACGAACCGCAAAAACAAACTAGAGTTAAAGAGCTAAATTCTCTGCCTCTTACAAAAGTGGGGCTTAGTCATGTTCAACAAGCTAACACAGATAATAAACTGGCCACGCTGCCTATCCCCAAGCCTAATAGCCAAACAGCTCAGCAAACACACGTTGTATCTTTAACACCAGCAAATAATAACCTTTTAAGTACAGTTTTTAATAACACAGCGACTATTGCTTCACAAAGCCAAATGCTTCAACCTATTGAAGCTAAAATATTAACACCGCTTTTAAAACTGCCACCATCGCATGACTCAACTCAAAAAATCTCAGAAGAAAAACCCCCATTGAGCAGTCAAATAGCCGATATTCAAGTTAAAGCCACTAAACAAACACCTGACCTAAATGCATTGGTTAATCAGGCTTTTAATCGGATGGTATCAAGCAGCAACGTCAGCCCGACTGCTGTGCAAAGAGAAATACTGGCGACATTGCAACCTCATAGCTTAACGCATGACACCCTGCAAAGTAGCTTCACCAAAGGGCTTGAGCAGCTAGCCGTCAGTATTTTGGCCGCCCCTATTATTAACCAATCTGTAACCCCTATTACTTTTGAGTCAAAAACAGGTATTGATGCATTACTACAGGTGCTTATGCCTACGTTTAAAACTGGCAAAGCAAGTTCAAAAATACTCGAGCAACTGCAACAATCACAAGTTCAAGCGCTTGCTGGAGAGCTTGTTCAGGTTAAAAACACGCTCACACAAGTTAATGTTTCAACACCTAACCAGCAACCTGAGAGTAACCCGCTGGCACAATTTTTATTGCCGATGAAATTACCGCCAGAAGCAGCCCAAACAGAAATAGCTCTTGGGCAATATAAAAAGCCATCGGCAGATAAACTAGAGCCGAAAAACGTATGGTTTGTTAGATTAAATTTTGATTATGCCGAGCTTGGACAACTGCAAATTACAGCCGAGCTAATGGACAAATCACTCGACTGTCAGTTACTCGCGTCAAGCCAAGAAGTGAGTGCTATTGCGCACCCTCACCTTGATAACTTGCGCTCAAAACTTGCTAAACATGGCTTACAAGTTGCCGAGCTAAACCTAAAACGAGGCGAAGCAACCCATGCTGCTTTTTATAAATCTCATGCAATTATTAATATTAAGGTGTAGTTATGAGTGCTCCCCCTAAAAGCAAATCGGCAATTGGCCTTTTATACGAAACCGGAAGCGCCCCCACGGTAAGCGCTAAAGGCTTTGGCGAATTAGCTGAAGAAATCATTGCAGCAGCAAAACAGAAAGGGATCATGATCCACGAAGACCCTGACTTAGCAAAAACCTTATCGCACCTCGAATTAGGTGAGGAAATTCCAAAAGAGCTTTATTTTGTGATTGCAGAACTGATTGCGTTTTCGTATGTATTACGTGGGCAATTTCCACCAGGATGGCAGGACTTTCAGGGTAAGTTGAATATAAAAGCTTAACATTAGGAAAGGCGCTAAGCGCCTTTAACGTTTACTTTGGTAAATTAGTCATTTTTTTCTGCTCAAGCATTTCTTTCCAATGCATTACTTCGCTTGGCAAAATAGGCGTTTTACCTTCAAAGCCAGCCACTTCAAGCATTTCTTCAATACTAATAACGCCTTTTTTGCTTTTAAATACACCACGCACGTAAGCTATAGCATGCAAACCTCGGTCAGAGTGGAATTTTTGCTCTATATAAAAATACTTATGATCCCACCCTACTAACTTAGTGCTAATGGTGTATTTTTGCATCGGTTTTATATCACGAATATAAGTGATTGCTGTTGCATTAACGATAGGAAACCATCGGCGTTTCATTATTTGCTTAAGTAAACCAACACGCTCGGTCATCCACGTTCGCGACAAGTCCATCATTGCCAAATAACGCGAATTAGTTAAATGCAGATTAATATCACAGTCAGTCGGGAGTGCTTTGTAGTCAATATCTACGGTATCAAGTAAATCTTGATAGTGTTTATTACGCTTAATTTTAAAAAATAATAATAGGAGTCGAATATATAAGTTCACAACAAAGGTCTTACCAGTAAAATTTAATTGAGTGTATCACAAGCACTTGCGAAGACGAATGTTCTCCCTTACTCTTAATTCACTCATATATATAAAAATAAAACGCTTATGAAACCTCTACTACATATAATTACGTTTATTGGATTACTTCTACCAAGCTATTCGGCGCTAGCTGATTTTTCACTGCCAGGAAAAGGGACCATTACCTACTCCACTGGAATACAAAAAAACTTTGAATTTGGTTTTGCATGGCAGCAAAAAGCTGAACAATTTAAAATTGGCGCTAAAAGCTACGCTATGCAAAGCATTCCAAGCTCATACTCAGTGGCTATTACACTATCAAAAGATGAAAGCCAGGTATGGGTGCAAGAGTTTAACAATGGTTTTATTGAAGGGTTTAATTGGCAAATTGGCGAGCATACTGTGTCACTGAAAAAGCAAATGTTTAGTGACCGAGTAAAAGGCGATTACGTTATAGAGTTAAATAACCGTAGTTACTTTTTTACCCGTAACAATGCCAGTATTGTTATAAACTTTAATGAAGACGGTATTGAAACTATTGCTATTGATGGTGTTACAAAAAATATGGGCACTAAAAACTAGTCCCATATTTCTGTTTTAGAAAAATCTAAACCTTAACGGTTTTTCTATTAATACCGTAGTCGCGTAGCTTATTTGCCACTGCGGTATGACTAAGCCCTAAACGTTTAGCGAGCTGCCTTGAACTTGGGTAGGCTGGATAAAGCTTACGTAATAATGTGGCTTCAAAACGTTTTACTGCTTGATCAAGCGATCCCTCAAAGTCTGACTCCAAATACCCTAATTCATGGGTAAACGTAGGCAGTTGTAAATGCTCTAAACGTAACTCGCTGTCATCTAACAAGGACACTGCACGGTAAATCGCATTTTCAAGTTGGCGTACATTACCCGGCCATGGGTATTCTTGTAAAAAGCTTAAGCACTCTTGTGATAATAAAGGAATGGCGTGGCCATTTTGCTGTGCGTATTTTTGAATAAAGTGCTCTGCGAGAGGCCCTACATCAGCTTTACGATCTCTTAATGGCGCAATTTCGAGTGTTAATACATTAATTCGGTAGTATAAATCTTCTCTAAAAACACCTTCTTGTACCATTGCGGGTAAATCTTTTTGAGTAGCAGCAACAATACGAACATTTACCTTTACTTCGTTCTCATCGCCTACTTTTCTGAAAGTCCCGTCTTGTAAAAAGCGCAAAAGTTTAGTTTGCAATTGGGTCGACATTTCACCCACTTCATCTAAAAATACAGTACCGCCATCGGCTTGTTCTAGTACACCGCGTTTAGGAGCCGCATTTTCTTCATAGCCGGCATAACCAAATAATTCAGACTCCGCTACATCGTCAGGTAACGACGCGCACGAAAGCGCAATAAACGGCTTAACTGATCGATTAGATGCATAATGACACGCTCGCGCAAGTAACTCTTTACCTGTGCCCGTTTCACCCGTAATGAGTATTGGGGCTTCTAGTTGCGCCATTTTTCGAGCTTCACGAACAACACGGCGCATTGCTGTACTAAAGTTATGAATGGTTGCAAAGCTCTCTTGTCCGTAGCGTCTAAATGCACTTACTTGCTGCCCTAAACGACTTTGCGACTTAATATTAATAACGGCACCAGCTAACACATCGCCTTCACTGCCTTGCGGCACGGCAATAGGCAAAATATCAGCAATAAAGTCTTCTCCAGCGACTTCAACCCGAGTGGTTTGGCCTAACACTTCTTTGCCTTCCAACCAACGAGTAAAGTTAAAGCCTTTGAGTAAGTTATTAATATTGGCACCAATCACTTCTTTTTCGCTTAACTGCAGGTCTTTACATGCAGCGTCATTACACAAACGCACCCAGCCCTTAGCGTCAATAGAAATAACCCCATCAGGTAATGCACGTAACAAAGTATTTAATTCGTTATGCTCTCGTTCAGAAGGAAGAAATGCGGTAGTGCGTACATCATGCACACCATCAATAAGACGAATCGAAGGCATGATTTTTTGAAACTGTTCAAACTCAATTTCGGGAAAGCTCACATACATACGGCAATTAACAGAATCAACCTCAATACCTTTTAAATCAACACTGTAGTTAACTAAAATATTAAGGATTTCTTGGGCTATACCGATTCTATCAGCACAGTGAATATCTAGACGCATACATCCTCAAAGCAGGAAAAACTAAATTAGCCGAATAATACGCTAAGTCGCTTTGAGAAGGTAGCTTATTGTAAACATTTTTGGACAAACTTGCATTTTAATTAAGGCATAGGAATAACAGCCTAAATACGCTACGCAGCAGTGCTAGCCTACTGCATAGCTAAATTGTTTTTTAACCTTGAGGATAGGCAGACCATTCTTCGCCATCAAGTTGTATGTAAGGGCGTTTATTAACGTACATCATAATTGTACCCGCATTTTCGGCTACTTTTGATGCTTTAGGTAGGTTTTCTACTAAATTTGCAATGCTGTTGTTGCCACCAAAAACATTTGTTTCAAGTGTTTTAGCAACAATTTCAGACAAGGCAAAGTAGCTAGTCGATTCGTTAATCATAATTTGCGAATAACTTTGAACATCCGGACCAATAAATTTAATAGCCGCCGGCACAGATACAATGCTAGGGCTGGGTATTTCACGAAGGCCAGCAAATTGAACTTTGTCACCCTTTAATGCTGCGCCATGCTCAGGCACTATCATTAACATGACGTTACGACCACGCTTTTCAAGGTTTTTAATAAAGCGGTTAATATCAGACAGTAAATTAGCGTGCCTGATTGGGTAACTTTCAAGGCTATTCATACGTTTTTGATTAGCTAGCTGGTTACCATCGTGCAAACTTGTTGTGTTGTAGTACATTGCACATGGCTTACAATCGTCTGCCTCATTTTCAAGCCAGTTGTTCAATACTGCCCCGTCAGAGTATATAGGACTATCGTCAAATCCATATTGGGCCACCGGCATTGAGCTGATATTAAGTGGTTTATTATTCAAACCACCAAATTGATCAATTAAACCTTTAAAGTTATCAAAATGCCCATCATGGTTCATTACCACGCTACTTTGATACCCTAGCTTTTCTAAGTTTTTAAATAAATAGCACTGCTCTGGTGCATCGTTAAATAAAGCGGTTTGACTGGTTTGCCCACAACTTGCTCGAAGCAACCTAATTGCGGCAGGCCCACTGTACGATGTAGCCGAATTAAAGTCTGAAAACAGCACATCGAAGTCACTAAACATATCTTCAACACTGACACCAATGGCATTTAAATCATCAATTGCCATAGAGCAAATATTTAACACAATGACATCAAATAACTCACCATTTACCTGCGAAGGAAAGTGACTCACTAGGTGGCTTTGTTGCTGGTAAAAATCAGTGAGTTTTTGATCAGGTGTTTGAGTGGCGCGAGTAATAACCTGTGTTTGTTGCTCAGGTTGATTATATAGGGTGGTATTCGCTGAGTTGTTACCAGCAACAGTTGACGATTGTTCGCTGTCTCCCTGCCAGCCAATAATGAGTAACCCCACAATGGTGATCGTTGTAAAGCGTAACCACTGCGATGTGTACCAAAAGCAGACTGTGATAACAAATAATGCTAGTAACATATCAACACTAATTACGCGTGCTAAAAGCTCAATAAAATAGCCGAAGCTAAAATCTTGAACATTACCTGCTTGTTTTGTCAGTCTATTTAAAGGCGGTAACCACGAGTCTTGATACAATATAATAATTGCCAAAAAGCCGCCAAATACGTGCTTTGCTTTTTCGATTATTGCTTTTTTAAACTTGATTGCTAAAAGAGCAGCAAGTGCAGCATTGGTCAATACATTAAAATCAATTGCACCGTAGTAAAATAGGGCAAATTTAGCCAGAAAATAAAGGTTCCAAGCTCCTAAACCTGATAATTTCACTGCTCATCCTTTTTTTTGTTATTTGGTGTGTAAGGTTCAAGTACTTCATGTTTAAAAGTAAGCTTGTAATAATATTTTTTTACTCTGGCTAGTATGTAAGTTGCTGACATGCATAGCATAATACCGACGAGCATAGCCAAAATAGCGGTAATAAAAAGCTGATCAATACTCATGGGTTAGGCCTTTAATCTCATCACAAATGATACCGCATCAGGGCGCGCATCATTTGTAAACTCGGGCGTTTCTAATGCCTCTGTAATATTTTTTGACACACTGGGTTCAAATTTATAGCTGTCATTTTCGGTTAACTGCTTAGAATAATCAACAACGGGCTTACCGGCATAAAATCGTCTAAGTTGCTTACACTCTTGCTGTATATGAAAATGGTCTGAAATAACATTTTGCTGAACAAAAAAATCATTGGTTTGTAATTTAAACAAATGCTTAATTGCATTATTTACATCATTTTCTCTACACGCATGCAAGTACAAATATACTGTGTTATCCGCAAGGCTAAAAACATCTCCTTCACGCTTAATATGGAACAAGTGTAAAGGATGAATTGGATCTATACGTGGCAGTAACTCAAGCTTAACTAACACACCGCTTACCCCTAAATTAACCGCAGAGTCACTATGAACTTCAACCTGGCGTGTAAACTCATCAAAAGGGAGATAGCCTTTTGAGAAGGTGTTTTCAGTAAACTTTAAAACATGTTCAACAGATGGAGGTAATGGCCTCGAAAATTGAAAGCCTTGAATAGACTGGATTTGAGACAATAACCGCGAAGGCTCAGAAAAACTATACAAAATAAGATTTACGCCTAACGTTAAAAATAAGCATTCATCTTGATGACGTATTACGCCATCTACATTTTGTATAACTAATTTTAACCAACGACCACAGCTTTTTCTGAGCTCAAAGCACTGTTTACCTAATTGCGCTAAATCAGTGTAGCGAGTAACAGCAAAAACAAGTGTTGCGGCTTTTAATTTTGGGCCTTTATCGAATAACTCATTATTGTCTTTAGCGGTATAATAGTGTGTGGGTAATTTTGTGCCTATAGGCACCGCACTTTGCACTAACCATACGTCATCTTCATCGGGAAAATGACTGCCGTTTGGCATTTTTTGCTCGTTAATATTAGTCTCTGAAACAGCAAACTGATTGTTTTCAATTGCAAGCTGGAATTGTTTTTCAGCAAACACGCCCGTGCTATGCAACCAGTAATCATAATCTAAAACACGTGTGGCAGAGTCATTATCAACAAAAATTAAGCCATCAAAAATAGTATTTAAGCGCCTCATTAAAAATCGGTAATGCGTGACTTCTGGACCCGATATCAAAAACAACAAGGTCACCCCTGCTTTTTTAGCAAACTCACTGTAATCACTCAGAATTACACCTATATTTGCTTCGCTCGTAGCACTGAGTAATTCAGTACTCAGGTGAATAAACACAAGGGCATTTTTTAAATTTTTATAGGCGCTAATTTCTTTTATTATACCTTTATTTGTGCGCTCTATTGAGTAGTGTTGGGTTTCAGATGAAAATGAAAACGGGTGAACCTTATTGCGTTTATAAGCGTTGTTAAGTGCAGCCGAATAGGGCGATTCAAAAAATGATTCAACTTCTTGAGAAACAATATAGATATCATTTGAGAGACTTTGGTTAACTGCATGTAAAGCAAGTTCAACAACAAAATTGTCTAAAGGCGCCAAAACAGCATAACTTGAAGCCGATTTTAACTCCTTTGCAGCTGGCTCTAATCCCGGTATGTTAAAGTTATGCACTTAAAAAGTCCTTAAAAAAAATACTTTTTTACTAGTTTTGGTCGCTATTCTATATATAATAGCCAAATATTGTCCACTTTTAATAAAATAAAAATTACGCTTACAAAGGTTGTGATGAACAATTTAGCTACAAAAAGCTCACAAATACTCACATCAAGTGACATAGAAAACCTAGCTCGCCGTTTTGGTGGGAAAAGCGATGACTACATTGAAATTATGAATACACAAAAAAACCAAAAAACAATAAACAAATACGCGCTATTAAAAGAAATTGATGACGCAATAAAAACAACCAATAATAAATAATATAAAGGTAGCGTTCCATTGCAACGGATTTTTGTAAAAGGTATTAAAGGAGGAATTGGCAGCACATCGGTCGTTGCCAATCTTGCGTGCGTCTTAAAAAAATCGGATGTAGATGTTATTGCCATAGACTTAGATGCTAAAAGCGACCTTGGGTTGCATTTTGGTTTAAAGTGGACGAGCACTAAAGGCTGGAGTAACGAAAGTAATTTCGAAGATGCACTACTGCACTTTCGTAAAGACAGCGACGGCGTACTTTTTTTACCCTTTGGTGATAATGAGGTAACGCTAGAAGACATAGTCTCAACCGTTAATCATTGTAAAAAACTGGATTATAACGCATCAAGCTGGTTACTATTTGACTGCCCTGCTCATATTAATATTTCTCACTACCCGTTGAAAGAAGACGATATTGTGATTGAGCTTGTCACCTGCGATGCTATTTGCCATAGCCTTATATATAAACGCCTACAAACGTTAAAAACAGCCGAATCAACTTGGAAGCATTTTTTTGTAGTAAACCGCTACAACTCAGCCTCAGTGTTAGAATTTGATCTATTTTCTCTTTGGCAATCTACATTGCCATTTATGGCGCCGTTTTTCATCAACAGCGATGAAGTTATTAAAGAAGCCACAGCAAACCGAAATGTTGCACTTAATTGTGCACCATACAGCGTTGCTAATGATGACTTTGAAACACTTGCCGGGTGGCTTGTAAGTAAAGCGGCGTTGTAACAATGAGCTTTTCTCTTTTTTACAAAAGACCCATACACAGTACTCTGTATTTACTACTGAGCATATTGTTTACTGATAAGCTTGTTCGCTATATTTTATTTAAATTTCATAGTTACTTTAATCAACACAAAGTTAATGTAATTGAAGCTTTTTTTATGCCTTTTATTACTTTGTTTAGCTCTTTATTTATAAATATAAGCAAAAACAGAGAGCGCTTTGAATTAACCTTATATAATTATTATCCGCACTTAAGGCTTCCTTACAGGACCTACATATACTCTAATATTGTGCGCTTTATAATTCAGACTATTTTTTTATTGTTTACCGTCAACAAACCTAAAAATAAATCTGTATCAATCAAAAAGCATGCAACAAATTATTTTTATGATTCGGTGAGCTACAGCCTAAGACAACTTCGCTGGTACGATCTTAAATTAGGTCGGTTAATAAGGCGCTTTTTTTCTAAAAACAGCAGCAGGCCTAAAAAAAGTGCTTTTAAAACAATGGCTGACGCTCGAATTTGGCAAAATAAGTTAATTAAGTACATTGTAGTTGCGCTTATATTATTTTTGCTCGCAATCTTTGTAACCATTCCATTTAGCCTTGAAGCGCAAGCCGTTTTTATTAGCTTTATATTACTGGTTGCTTACGCGCTCAAACGGGTAAAAGGTCATATGGCCACCATTGTTATGGTCACGCTTTCTGTCACTACATCATCTCGTTACTTATGGTGGCGCTATACCGAAACACTTAACTGGGATGATCCACTCGCATTAACATTGGGTGCAGGTTTATTACTTGCAGAAACATATGCGTGGATGGTGCTTATTTTAGGTTTCTTTCAAACAATTAATCCACTTGAAAGAAAACCCGTGATGCTGCCAAAAAATACTGACTTATGGCCTACGGTAGATATTTACATTCCTACTTACAATGAACCATTAAGTGTTGTAAGGCCCACTACACTTGCTGCGTTAAGTATTGATTGGCCGGCAGATAAATTAAACGTATATATTTTAGATGATGGTAAACGCCCTGAATTTGGTGAATTTGCCAAACAAGTGGGTGCAGGTTATTTAACAAGGCCAGATAATAACCATGCAAAAGCGGGTAACATGAATAGTGCTATGCGCTATACCAACGGTGATTATATCGCTATTTTTGACTGTGATCACGTACCTGCTCGATCATTTTTGCAAATGACCATGGGGCAATTTTTAAAAGACAGTAAAGTATGTTTGGTGCAAACACCTCATCACTTTTTCTCAGCAGATCCATTTGAAAGAAACTTAAATAATCACAGTCAAATTCCAAACGAAAACATGCTGTTTTACGGGCTTATTCAAGACGGTAACGATATGTGGGATGCCACGTTCTTTTGTGGTTCGTGTGCGGTACTAAAAAGAGAAGCGCTTGACGAAATTGGTGGGTTTGCTTTTGAAACCGTAACCGAGGATGCACACACTGCGCTGAGAATGCAACGCGCAGGTTACAAAACGGCTTATATAAATATTCCACAAGCGGCAGGTCTTGCCACTGATAGTTTATCGGCTCATATCGGCCAGCGAATTCGTTGGGCCCGTGGTATGGCGCAAATATTTAGGCTCGATAACCCGCTTTTAGGTAAAGGCTTAAACATTCCTCAGCGACTTTGTTACTTAAACGCTATGCTGCATTTTTTATCAGGTATTCCACGCATTGTGTTTTTAACCGCACCTCTGGCACTCATCTACTTTAATGCGTACATTATTTATGCGCCATTTTTAGCTATTTTTATCTATGTTGTACCGACACTTATTCAAATAAAAGCAACCAACTCGCGAATACAAGGTAAGTATCGCTATTCGTTTTGGGGCGAAGTTTACGAATCTGTGCTTGCTTGGTACATATTAAAGCCAACAACGGTTGCTTTATTTAACCCAAATAAGGGGAAATTTAACGTTACCGAAAAAGGCGGCTTAAACGACGAAGAGCATTATGACTGGGGAATTTCTAAGCCCTACCTTGTTTTACTCGCCATTAATTTATTAGGCATGTTGGTCGGTATTTTGCGCCTGTTTTTTGGCGACCCTACACAGGTTGGTGTGTTACTAATTAGTATGGGGTGGGCGCTTTATAATATTATTATTTTAGGGGCTGCCGTTGCGGTAGCTGCAGAGGCACGCCAAGTTAGGCACTCTCACCGTGTTAAAGCAAATTTTCCAGCGGGCGTTCGTTTAGCAAATGGACATACGTTAAAAGTAAAAATTACAGATTACTCAGACAACGGCGTGGGTATAGAAACCGAGCATGCGCATTCTTGTCGCGTAAACGATAAAATAGAATTATTAATGAGCCGCGGTAATAAGCAGTTTTCCTTCGCTACCCATGTTTGTAACACTCGGGGTAACCAAATTGGCTTAACCATTAAAGATTTGTCTCTTGAAAAACAGCGTGCGTTTATACAATGTACATTTTCACGCGCAGATGCGTGGCTTGACTGGCAAAATAACTTTAGACATGATCGCCCATCATACAGTTTTAAAGAAGTGCAAAAAACGAGCCTTAGAGGCTTTAGTAACCTGCTCTTCCACGCGCCAAGAGCGCTTCAACCTACTATTCAGTTCATAACTAATATAGTTGTGTACGTAAACTCATTTACCCCAAAAAGACCAATAGTGCATAATAATTATGATTAAAAAGTTGCTAAATACACTCCTAACATTGTCACTTATTTGTAGTGTGCATATTGCACACGCGGTTGAGCCATTACAAAATAAATCAATGTTTATTAATGGCTATCCTGAAAGTGCTCAGGTATCGAGTTTACGCTTAGAGTTTGAAGCTTTAGGTTTTACTGGCTTTAAGCTCAACGGGGTAAATAACAATTCCCGCGTTGACTTCACAAACCGAATAGATAAATTAAGCACTAATTTAAAGTTGAATTTTTCGTATACAAACTCGCCTTCGTTAATCGCAAATGTATCGCATTTAAAAGTTTACTTTAATGATAATTTAGTGACTGTTTTGCCCATTAATGAGCAGCTAAGTATTGTGAAAAACACAGTGCAACATAGCCTCGATCTAAATGCTAAATATATCCAAGATTACAACCAAGTACGCTTTGAGTTAGTTGGTTATTATGACCTTCGTTGTCAAGATTATTTCAGCCGCACCATTTGGACTGAAATTAATAGATCAAGCAACATTATGCTCGACCAAAAGCAGCTTGCTATTGATAGCCGTTTAGAATACCTTCCTGAACCGTTTTTTGATGAAAAAGATTACAATAAACTTAACCTACCCTTTGTATTTGCTAAAACACCCAACACCCAAGCAATTGAAGCAGCAGCAACGCTATCTAGCTGGTTTGGCGCACAAGCAGACTGGCGCGGCTTTAATTTTCCGGTAACGCTAAATAAAGCGCCAAACAAACATAGCGTGGTGTTTATTACTAATGATTCGAAGCCTGATTTTTTAAAAGATTACCCAGATGTTGAAAAACCAACGATTGAAATCATTTCAAATCCATTTAATCGTTATTACAAGCTACTGCTAATACTCGGTCGTGATGAGGCTGATTTAAAAACTGCAGTGACGGGTCTTGCATTTGGCCACAAAGTAATGACAGGCAGAAGTGCAAGTATTGAAGCCATTGATAAATTACCGCTGCGTAAAGCCTATGATGCTCCGCGCTGGCTTAGAAGCGATCGCCCTGTGCATTTTGACGAACTTATTGACTACCCTACGCAATTACAGGCGCAAGGCCTTAATAATGGCCCTGTAAAACTAAACATTCGTTTTGCACCTGATTTGTTTACATGGCGTGAAAGAGGGATACCTATTACCCTACAATATCGTAGCACTCCAGAATCGGAAGCTATCGACTCTCGTTTAAATATGTTAATAAACCAAGAATTCATAAGCGGCTTTTTGTTAGACGAGAACAACGATTTATTACAAACAACACAAGCATTACTGCCGCTAGTAGCCAATACCGATACAACCCAAAGCACTGAAGGGTTTTCTGTGAACGGGATTAATTTAGCGAACAGAAATGAACTTAACTTTGATTTTAGATTTGGGGTTCTCAAAAAAGGGGAATGTGCTGTTGCACCTCCTGGCGGTGAATTTGGTGTTATTGATGGCGACTCAAGTATTGATGTAAGCGGTTTTGACCATTACATTGCTCTGCCAGACTTAAATGTATTTGCTAATAGTGGATTCCCATTCACCAAATACGCTGATTTACAACAAACTCTTGTATTAATTGATAACAACCCAACACCTAGTGCACTTACCGTTTTGTTTAATTTAACTGGCGAATTTGGTGCAATTACTGGTTACCCGGCTCACAGAATGAGTGTGGCTCATTTAAATGAGGACGCTGATTTAGATGATAAAGACATACTTGTAATCGCAAAACCAAACAGTATTGCTAACGACTTAGACGAAGATGCACAAACAAACATTTTGCTTAATAATAATCAACGAGCAATAAAACAAGCTATTTATAATGGCGCTTATGATGAGCAAACTACCGAAAAAGTAGAAGTAAGCATTAAAAGTAGTGGTGACATGGCTGTAATCACGGGGTTTCAATCACCACTTGATTCAAACCGTTCAATTGTATCGTTAAGTGCGACAACTAATAATGCATTTACTCTGCTTGATGACGCATTGATGAACTCAGAAAAACGTGCCCTAATTAATGGCAGTGCAGCCGTTATTAATTCACAAGGTATTAAAACAATACAGGTAGATGAACAATATTATGTGGGGCATATTCCGGTCCATACTTTAGTGTGGTTCCACTTATCTGATCATCCATTTATATTGGCGTTACTGTCTATATTAACGCTGTTACTGATCTCATTTATTTTATGGCGATTATTACAAGCACTTACTTACAAGCGTTTAGCTGAAGGAGATAAATAATGAAATCACTCATTAATGTATTTTTTACTGTGATTGCACTATTTGCTTTTAATGCAAACGCACAAGCTGAACAATGTGCACCATGGCAGTCGTGGCAGGTATTTAAAAATCACTTTGTAAGCCAAGACGGACGTGTTATTGACTTAGGCAGTGAGGGAAGTATCACAACCTCTGAAGGTCAATCATATGCACTATTTTTTGCACTTATCGCCAACGATAAAGCCGCGTTTGACTCTGTTTTAAATTGGACTCAAGAGCACTTATCAGAAGGCGATTTAAGTACTCGTTTACCTGCATGGAAATGGGGCCTAAATAAAAACCGTGTAGGGGGTATTTTAGACTCAAACCCTGCGTCTGATTCTGATTTATGGATTGCATACAGCTTATCGCAAGCCGCTATTTTATGGGACGAGCGTCGCTATAGTATTTTAGCCGCTGTGCTTGCTCAGCGTATAATCAGAGAAGAAACAGCTTATATAACAGGCCTTGGTTTATCTTTATTGCCGGCACCTGCAGGCTTTGAGTTTGATAATGAGCGTTATAAGCTAAACCCTAGCTACTCGCCGCTATTTATTTATCAACAATTTAAAAAGCTTTACCCACATTCACCATGGCATCAACTTCATGAAGGCTCAGCAAAGCTTATTTTAGATACTGCTAAGCAAGGCGTAAGCCCTGATTGGGTTATGTTTGATTCAAACCGTGGATTTTACTTTGACAAAAAAACCACTGACATAGGCAACTATAACGCTATTCGGGTTTACCTTTGGGCCAGTATGATGGCAAACGACGCACCTTATAAACAAGAGCTGCTTACTCAATTTGCACCATTTATAGAGTCGATTAAAGAACGTGGCTATGTTCCTCTAAATACATATTCTCAATCAGGTAAATCTGATAAACGAGGCCCATTAGGATTTAACGCTGCATTACTCCCTTTATTAGCTGAGCAAGGTAACGATGAGTTAGTAATGGCTATTCAACAAAAATTGATGATTGATAAATCTTTTACACAAACACGTTATTACGACAGTGTATTAAATTTATTTGGTGAAAGTGCTGTAAATAAGCGCTTTAAAATCACGGCTGATGGAACGCTACAACCTACTTGGAGCACTGAATGTCGTTAAGGTTAGCCTTAGCTTGTACATTAGCACTAAGCGCTAGTTTAAACGCCAAAACCATAAATGATATTGATACACAATCTGTTGATTGGTTATTAAGTCAAATTAGTATTGGCGAAGCACAGCAAAACAAAAAGCTAGTTGAAGACAGCCTACAAAAGTTGGTTGCTATTGCCCCTTCTCGAATAGAAACACAATGTGCTTTGGCCCATTATGACTATACAAATGGCAATGTAAATCAAGCAAACTTACTATTAAGCAAGCTTGATAACCAACTAATGCAACAAACACCTTGCGTAAAAAAACTCAAGGTGATGTCTCGTATACAAGGGCAAGATAAGGCTAGCGTTCAAGAAGCCAAGCTCCTTGCTCGTGCTGGCAGGTATGAACAAGCACGTCAGATTTATAATAAAATTTTTAATAACATTTATCCGACCTTAAATTTTGAACTTGAGCATTTAAGCTGGTATGCCCAAGACACCGGCCAATGGCAAGGCGTTAAAAATAGATATAAGCAACTGTTAAAGCGCTATGACAATATTGGCCAGGTAGAAGTTGCTTATGCAAGGCACTTACTCAGACGTAACCCACGTGATAAAACAGCTATGCGTATTTTGGGTAAGTATGGCTCAACATCTGGTTTTAGTGATGAAGTAGAAGGTATTTGGTTATCTGCATTAAGAAACATGCCGATAAACAGTAATACAGATAAACAGTTTCAGCAGTATTTTACGCTCTACCCTTTTAGTAACAAGGGTGAATTACAATACCAAGATTTTAAAAAGCAATTAAAAGCGCGACGAAAGTTGTTAGCCGATCCTGCTTATCAGCTTTGGTTAAAAGGCGAAAAGTTCCTTGAACAAGGAAAGCTAAAATCAGCAGAGCCCCACCTTTTAAACGCATTAAAAGGCCGCCCTACTGACGGTGCTATTATGAATAGCTTAGGCATACTTTACCTTCAACTAGGTGAAAATGGTAAAGCCTACAATTACTTTACACGTGCACAAAAATACACTGCCGACTTTGCAGAGCGAAATACCCTCAAAAGCATGGCCAAAACGGCTAAGTTTTGGTTTTATATTCGCCAAGCAAGAGACGCTATAGACAGCAGTGAATTTAGAGTTGCCAAATTAAAACTCGATTTAGCCGCCGCATTAGAAGAAGAACCGAATACTGTGTTAGCAAATCGTGGCACCTTACAATTTGCCCAAGGGTTATATTCACAGGCAGCACTTACCTATCAAGTTGTGCTTAAAAGCGAACCTTTAAACGAAGGCGCCCTATTTGGCTTATTTGAGATTGCAGAACTTGAGCAAAATGAAAAAAACCTGACATCTTTTTTTAATCGACTTTCTTTTTCACAAAAAGAAATTTTAAAAGCGTCATATTTAAGTTCAATAAGTAGCGTGTATAGAGCTAAGGCAACAAAGCTTACTGAAGCAGGTGAATTAGAAGAGGCTGAAAAAATATTAAAAGAGGCTATTCAAGCAACACCTGAAGAGCCTTGGTTATATTACGACTTAGCATTTATATACCAACAAAAAGGGCTCACCGACAAAGCTCGCTCATTATTTAATAATGTATTGTGGCAATTTCCGCTAAATTCACAGCTTAGGTATAGCCATGCACTATTTTTGCGCGCGTTAGACGATTATCAAGGCGCGCTTGCTACACTTAAGTATATTCCTTTTAAATCTCGCGACGCTGATATTGTATCTCTTGAACAACAGTTGCAACTTAATGAGTCTTTAGCACAAAGCGAACGTTTTATTAATTCTCAAAATAAAGCGGCAGCTATTTATCACTTAAGTGCGTTAGAGGCGCAAAATTTAACGCCAGCAATGAAAGCTGAATTAGCACGAAGCTGGTTTAGCATAGATGAACAAAATCATGCCTTAAAACTAATGCGCAACGCGTTAGTTGAAGACCCCTCATTATCTGCCTATTGGCATATGTTGTACGGCGAATGGCTTTTAGCACAAGACAATAAAGCACCGACTGTTGATTGGTTTAATCGTTATAGGCTTCCTGAAAATGCCTCTGAGAGTGAAATAAATCAGTTCGTGCAATTACAAAATGCTTATTATTCTGAGTATTTTAATGGCAGTGACCTTATTGCCAAGCTAAATCAGCTTGATCAAAAATACCCCAGCTCACCGGCTACAACGACTGCACTAATAAATGCAAACTTAGCACTTGAACAAAACCAATCAGCCATTATTTTGTATGAACAAAAAGTAAAAAATAATCAGCTAATTGAACCCCAAGCTTTAATGGCAATATCTAAAGCCTACAGAGCACTTGGGGATGATTTCCAAGCGAAAGAAGTCATACAACTCGCCATTAAACAAAGCACAACGCAAGAAAGTTATTTTCAGCGTCAAATTATGGAATCGTTAAACGATTTTAACTACGCAGGTGATGCCCTTTACTTAGCTGAACAACTTATTCAAAAAGCACCTAATGATTTAGAGCTTCGTTATTTAGGCGCGCAAGTTGCTGCTAATTTTAATGAAACAGAGCAAGCACAAACGTGGTACGCACAAACGCTTTCACCTAATCGTCAACTAAATGAAAAAGAACTCTACGCATCACTTTCGCGCATTAATGAAAACGACCAGTGGTATATAAATGGTGCAAAAAGAGAACTACTTAATCAGCAAAACAAAAACCAAGCCTACATTGCTGTTGGTGTTAATTTTAGTGGACAAGTAAGCACTGAAAGTGAAGCCACATTGGGCGCTGGTTTAGTCCCTATTGAAGCGTACTTTCCGCTTTGGCAAGGGCAAGGTTTTGTAAAAATAGACCCAACAAGCATTAGCGCTCAAACAACACGATTTGACGAACAATTTGCTGGCAGCCGATACGGACAAGGCGCTTTGTGTATATTTACCTGTGGTATTGACGAAGTAAGTCCTGAGCAAGATGGCGTTGATATTGGCATTGGTTGGCAAAACGAAAACTGGCGCGTAGATATTGGTACAACACCACTGGGCTTTTTTATTGAAGACATTGTATGGGGTGTTAATTACTCGGACGATTTTGGTGACTTTGGTTATAGCCTTGAGTTAGAAAAACGACCAGTAACTAGCTCAGTACTCGCCTATGCAGGTCTTGAAGACGTTAATACCGGTAAAATTTGGGGTGGTGTTCGTTCAACAGGTTTAACCGCTAATGTTTCCCACGATTTAGGCGGCGATTGGGGGTTTTGGTCTAGTGCTGACTTTACATTATATAAAGGTCAAAACGTAAAAGATAACCAACGCTACCGCTTGATGGGCGGCACCTATTATCGTGTAATAAGCAATCAAGAACGCGAATTTACAGTGGGTGCAAGTTTATTGCATTGGGCGTATAAGTTTAATTTAAGTGAGGAAACGTGGGGGCATGGCGGCTACTATAGCCCACAAAACTATATTGCGTTATCGGTTCCCTTAACTTACGATGCACGTTGGGGTGATGACTTTGTGTACCGCGTAAAAACGGGCGTGTCGTATTCGCAAACTAAAACGCAAGCCATCGACTTTTTCCCTAATGATCCTGACCTTCAAGCAGAAGCCTTTGCGCGCCAACTTGAAACCGGTGTAGACCCTGCCTTTGACTCAGATACCAGTGCAGGCGTATCGTACAATTTAGAAGGCAGTTTTGAATACAGAATAACGCCACATTGGTTCTTTGGTGGTTATTTAGCTATTGACCGCTCGGATTTTTACGAACCTAATTTTGGCCAGCTTTATATCCGCTATTACTTCAATCCCGTTTACGGAACACTCGAATTTCCGGGTACACCTATTATCCCTTATGCTGAGTTCTAACTTGGCATAAGGTGATACACCGCTCAGTACTTCCCCTCGCCTTGAGGTATATGTATACTTGAGCGCAATTGTAGCTAGGATAAGGGTGTGTCTCTTACCTTATGGTGTTATAGCCATACAGCAAATCATTATCTTAGCTACAAATAATATACTGATGGTCGAGCACTTTAACCTTATAAACGGGCTAACTTAGCTAAAGCAAAAAATTATAAGGCCATCACAACAATTCTTTAAGTTAGGAAGTAAATATGAGTTCAGCTCCAGATAGTGGCTGGTTTGGCCACCCTAAAGGACTTTCGACATTGTTCTTCACTGAAATGTGGGAACGAATGAGTTATTACGGTATGCGAGCTATGCTCGTATTATTCATGACAGCAAGCTTACAACAAGAAGGCCTTGGCTTTACTGTTGCATCAGCTGCTGCAATTTATGGTTTGTACACAGGTGCGGTATACTTTTTAGGTTTGCCAGGTGGCTGGCTTGCAGATAGATTATTCGGTGGCCAAAAAGCGGTTTGGTACGGCGGTATTATCATTATGTGTGGCCACATTATTTTGGCCGTCCCGCATGAATATTCGTTTTTTATTGGTTTAATTTTTGTTGCTACAGGTACGGGCTTACTCAAGCCAAATATCAGTGCAATGGTAGGCCAACTATATAGCGATGCTGATGAGCGTCGTGATGGCGGTTACGCTATTTATTACATGGGTATCAACATGGGTTCTTTAATAGGTTACTACGTATGTGGTTACTTTATGGAGAACGTAGGCTGGCACTGGGCATTTGGTGCAGCAGCTGTTGGTATGGCCATTGGTTTAGTGCAATACAAAATTACACTTAATAACTTACCAGAGCACAGCGCTTTACCTGCTAACCCATTAAGCGCTAAAGGCACTTCACGTACATGGGGCGCTATCGCGCTGTTTGTGGCTGTTGTTGCGGGCGTTACCATAGCCGCTATGACGGGTGCCATTACTATAAACCCTTCGGTTGTAGCCGGTTATACAGCTGTTGCATTTACTATTATATTCTTTGTGTACTTTGGTCTTATTTATTTTAAAGGCAAATTAACTGGCGAAGAAAAACAAAGAATGTGGGCACTATTTTTAGTGTGTGTTGCGTCTGCGTGTTTTTGGTCTGGTTTTGAACAAGCCGGTTCTTCATTAAACCTATTTGCTCGTGATTACACCGACCGACTTATTGGTACTTTTGAAATTCCAACTACGTGGTTTCAATCTTTAAATTCACTATTTATTATTGTTTTATCGCCATTTTTTGCTGCGCTTTGGATAAACCTATCTAAAAAAATGATATCGCCTACTTACAGCGTAAAATGTGCATTTGGCTTGATCATCATGGCCTCAGGCTTTTTAGTCATGTTTATGGCAGCACATTATGCAGCTGAGGGCTTAAAAGTAGCGCCTTACTGGTTGGTTACTACGTACTTTTTACACACAGTGGGTGAGCTTTGTTTAAGCCCTGTTGCATTAAGTGCAGTAAGCAAGTTATCGCCTCGTCGCTATACGGGTCAAATGATGGGTGTGTTTGTTTTAACTTACTCTATTGGTAACATTATCGCAGGTTTACTTGCTGGTAACTTTGATCCAAATAACGTTCAAGAAATTCCTACCCTATACTTACAAATTGCATTATTTAGCATTGGTGTAGGTATTGTTTTAGTGCTTATGAGCTTTAAAGCGAAAATATGGGAAAAACAAGGATTAGAAACCTAATTCGGTTAATCCTTTTGTACTAATAATTATTTACTACATATTCTAAATGTAGTAACAAATAAAAAATGCCCCCATAATTGTTTATGGGGGCATTTTTATACAGCTATGCTCCCATACTTTTAACTGATATTATGTATTAATAAATTGTTAAATTAGATACCCGAGGACTGCTGTATATGTTATTGGATAAGTTATTAAAAATAGCTGCAATACCATTTTTGCTCTTTGTATTAAGTGCATGTGGAGGTGCGAGTGATGCAGTAACAGTTAATCCAAATGATCCTGTTGAGCCCGAGCCTACCCTACTTTCTTTAACTGCTGCTAACGGCTTAAACTCAACGCTAGATAACGGGGGGGTTGAATTAATTATCCCTGCTAATACAGCTTCATCGAATAGCGAAATCACTTACGAAAAAACGACGTTGGATGACGCTAACGCACAGCTAAACATTATCTCTGATTTACATACTCTTATACCCGTTCCTGACATTACATTTTCAGATTCTATTACTATTAGAATAAAAATACCTGAAGACTACGTACTAGGTGGGCAATTATTTATAGCCAGACAGTTAGGCCTTAATAGTTGGGAAACGATTACTAACTCAACCGTAAGCGATGATTACGTCAGTGCACAAGTGAATCAAGTAGGCACTTATGCAATTCAAATGCAGCGTAAAGAAGCATTCGCCGATATTGGCCCAACATGTGAGGCGAGCGCAACAGCACAATCGGTACGGTTTGTTCATGTAGCAGACTTACATGCCCGTTTTGGGTATGAGGAACAATACTTTAGCCGTATTAAAGCCTATTACAATCAAGTTGCCAACCAAACACCACATACCCTATTTACCAACGGTGGTGACGATTATGAAAAAGGCACGGTAGCAGAGCAACTTTCACAAGGTACAGCAACCGAAGAAGCCATTAAAGCGATGCAGTTTGACATCCGCGTTGTGGGAAACCACGACTATGCATGGGGCCCTGAAAAACTGCTGAGTTATTCGCAAGATGATAAAGCGATTGTGCTTGCAAGTAACACTCGCTATGAAGGGGAGCAACTTCAAGACTTTGCCGCTGTAAGCTTTGCAAAAGTGCAAGTTGGCTGTATTACTCTAGGTGTATTTGGCATGACGTCGGTGCCATGGAATGAATTAGATGAGCCACTTCAAGACGATCCAATTCCTGATTTTATCAAACAATTTAAAATGAGCTGGGAATGGCAACAAGTCGCACAAAGCATTGTAAGCCAATACCGTGATGATATTGATTACATGGTAATGCTAAGCCATTTAGGCGTAGGCCTAGATACCGATATGGCAACTGACGTTGAAGGCATTGATTTAGTATTGGGGGGCCATACTCATGGCGGCGAAAGCTTTGATACACTAGAAAATGGCGCCATTGTTATTCAACCTGACTTTTATGCAAAAGGGATAACCGATTTAACGCTGGAGTTTAATTTAGCTGATAAAACATCCCCTGTTGTGAACTATCAAACAATTGCCACCAAAACAATTACAGAACTTGATGACCCGACAAAGCAAGCCATTGACGAAATTATGGGGCGTTACGCACCCGATGCGCAAACCGAAATAGCTATTTCAGAAAACTACCCAAGTGCAATTGAGTTAGCTGAAATAACAGCATTAGCCGCGCAGCACGCAAGCTCAATCACAGCTGCACTGTTAAACCCTGAACTGGTTCAAAAACGGTGGACACCCGGCACGCTTACCCAAGAAGATTTCCACGAAGCATTTTATGTAGAAAGGCAACCTTCGAATACACCTGGCTTTAACGCCATATATCAAGTGACAGTTACGGGCACAGATTTAACATCTATGTATGCAAGCCAACCAGACTGGTTTTCACTCACACCCGATAACGTTCAAGCCACCAGCAATTATGATGTTGCCTTATTTAAAGGTGCAGCGCTTAATCCTGAGTTGTTTTTTAATGGCGTAACATTTTCAAACGTAGAACCCATTGCTGAAGCATGGTGGTTACTAGATCAGTACGCCCGATTTAGAACAAGCCAGTGCTTATACCTCGATACTAACAATCAACTGTTTTCATGTACAAACGAAGAAAACATAACGGTATGGAATTTTGATAATACAGCAAGCCCACTCACAGCAGACTTTGGACCTTCAGTGCTCAGCTACTTTGATCCTGAAGAAAAAGACTGGGGCCCAGAAGAAACTCAATATAAAACCACTACCGAACTCGGCATTAGCGATTTGAGTGACGGGCCGTCAGGTGTAATGGCATTTTCTAGGCATGCACCAACCGAAGGCCTACATATTAACTTAAGCACCCCCGCTAACGGCGATTATGCCGCTGATGGCATGGTTTCAGACTATACACTTGTAATGGATTTATACTGGCCCGCAGAAGGCCAAGATATTTACCGTGCGGTTGTTCAAGCGGATACCGTTAACTACTTAACCGACGACGCCGACATATTTATAGACCCAAGTGGTGGTTATGGTAAATCAACCAGCGACAGTGGCTATTTTGGTAATACACAACCAGACTCTTGGCACCGTGTCGCTTTAGTATTTTATACGGCACCTACCAATGGCGTATTTGAAGTATACATAGATGGCGAACTTGTAGGTGTAAAGGAAGATGGAGAAATAAACAATCGTTGGGCGCTCAAAAACGCCGTACTGTTATTTAACGATGACAATTTCGAAACAGAACCAGGCTACTTAAATGCCATGCTTTATGCCGGACGTGCGATGAGCCGCGACGAAATAAAAAGCTTAGGTAATGCGCAGCAAAAACTGACTTACGAGCAAGCAACACGCGTACTTAATCAAACTATTGAACGCCATTACCAAGCTGCCCCTGCAATAAAGCCTAATTTATGGTTACAACAGCGTAGCAAGTTTTTTGGTGAACACACCAAAAACGTAAACAATTAATTACACTTACCGCTATTTTATACCACTTCAAAAAAGAGAGTTTAACCACTTAAACTCTCTTTTTTATTAATTTAAATCATTAACTTAACTAAAAACCAGTAACGTTAACCGCTTATTTTTACAGCGTAAATGTTCTCCTCTGTATGCACTAAAAGCAAGTTCACCTTAAACGTCCTATAAAATTTACACACAGCCTAAATACTAAATACAGCGCAACGCTTCCCCTAAACCTAATTCTAGTTAATTATCTTGCCATTAACACAACAACAAATAATCACAGTGCTTACATTGTGGGAGTAATTAAAATGAGTGAAGTAACTAACTATTTAGGTTTAGTCGGTATTGAATTTACTGAATACGCCACGCCTGATGCAGATTACATGGACAAAGTATTTACTGACTTTGGCTTTTCAAAGCTTAAAAAGTTTAAAGGTAAAGACATTGTTTATTACAATCAAAATGACATTCACTTTTTACTGAACAACGAGCGTGAAGGCTTCTCAGCTGAATTTGCTAAAAGCCATGGCCCAGCAATTTGTTCAATGGGTTGGCGTGTTGAAGATGCCCAAAAAGCATTTGAAACTGCAGTAGAGCGCGGTGCAAAACCTGCAACCGATTCTACACACAAAAATCTTCCTTACCCTGCAATTTACGGTATTGGCGATAGCCTAATTTACTTTATTGACCAATTTGGCGATAAAGGCACCATTTACGAAAGTGACTTTGAAGATTTAGCAACGCAAACCATTGTTGAAGACAAAGGCTTTAAGCGTATCGATCACCTCACTAATAATGTTTATAAAGGCACTATGGAAACATGGGCAAACTTTTATAAAGATGTGTTTGGTTTTACAGAAGTACGTTACTTTGACATTAAAGGTCAAAAAACGGCGCTAATTTCATATGCGCTTAAATCTCCATGTGGCACCTTCTCAATTCCAATCAACGAAGGTAAAGGTAACGACAACAACCA
Source organism: Pseudoalteromonas sp. NH0006-46 (assembly GCF_057547735.1). Taxonomy (NCBI): domain Bacteria; kingdom Pseudomonadati; phylum Pseudomonadota; class Gammaproteobacteria; order Alteromonadales; family Pseudoalteromonadaceae; genus Pseudoalteromonas; species Pseudoalteromonas sp. NH0006-46. Next base: position 40,370 of record NZ_BAAJML010000007.1, read on the forward strand.
AATTGACGAATACTTAGGTGAATACAATGGCCCAGGCGTTCAGCATTTAGCATTTTTAACTGACGATTTAGTTAGCTCACTAGACAAACTAGATAAATCAACGATTGCTACGCTTGATATTATCCCTGAGTACTACGACACCATTTTTGACCGTGTACCGTGGGTTAAAGAAGACAAAGACAAAATTCGCGAACACCAAATACTGGTAGATAGCCAAAGCGAAAATTGTTACCTACTACAAATTTTCTCTAAAAACTTATTTGGCCCAATTTTTATTGAAATGATTCAACGTGTTGATGATGGCGGTTTTGGTGAAGGTAATTTCCAAGCGTTATTTGAATCAATTGAACGCGATCAAGAGCGCCGCGGCGTTTTATAACCTTTTTTGAATAAATTAAAAGCAGCGACCTTCGCTGCTTTTTGTCGTTTTAATATTTAAAATGTATGGCTTAAAGTGCAAGTATGCTTAAATAAATACTCCATTGTTGCCATACAGTTAAACCAAAGGAAATGTAATGAGCCTAATTAACGAAACCCATGATATCAATTTAACAAGCTGGGTAGAGTCAGCAAATGTTGCCAATTGCGACTTTCCTATTCAAAACTTGCCATTTGCCGAGTTTCGTCGCAAAGGTACTAACGAAGAATTTCGTGGCGGTGTAGCGATAGGTGATCAGGTTATCGATCTTGCAAAACTAAGTGAGCTTAATGTATTTACAGGCGATGCTAAAACAGCACTCGATGCAGCTAGCGAGTCAACACTAAATGCATTTATGGGTTTGGGTCAGCAATTTTGGTCAGCACTTCGTATGGCTCTTTCTAAATCACTACGCGAAGGCGCTGATTGTCAAAAAGACATTGCAAACACATTAATAGCACAAGCTGATATTGAATTTGCATTGCCATGTCGTATTGGTGACTACACCGACTTTTACACTTCTATTTATCATGCAACAGCAGTCGGTAGTTTATTTCGCCCTGATAACCCACTATTACCAAACTATAAATGGGTACCAATTGGTTACCATGGCCGTTCTTCATCTATTGATGTGTCTGGGCAAACATTTCACCGCCCTAAAGGACAAACTAAAGCACCTGATGCTGAAGTACCATCATTCGGCCCATGTAAACGCCTTGATTACGAGCTAGAGCTTGGCATTTACTTAGGTAAAGGAAATGCGCTTGGCGATGCAATTGCAATCGAAAATGCAGAAAATCATGTATTTGGTTTTTGTGTGTTTAACGACTGGTCGGCCCGTGACTTACAAGCTTGGGAATATCAACCATTAGGTCCATTTTTAGCGAAAAACTTTGCATCAACAGTGTCGCCTTGGATTGTTACAACAGAAGCACTCGCACCGTACAGAACAAGTTGGACGCGTGATGAAAATGACCCACAACCAATGGAATACCTAGAGTCTGCAGCTAATCGCGAGCAAGGTGCATTTGACATTCAAATGGATGTAAAAATTCAAACCGAAAAAATGCGTAGCGAAGGACACTCTCCTACCCGCGTATCTACCTCTAGCTTTAAGCATTCGTACTGGACTGTAGCTCAAATGGTCACTCACCATACGGTTAACGGGTGTAACTTTATGCCGGGTGACATGTTGGGTTCGGGTACGCAATCGGGGCCTACACATGAAGAAGCGGGCTCTTTACTGGAGCTATCTCGTGGCGGTAAAGAAAAAATAACGCTAAGCAATGGCGAGCAACGCAGCTTTTTAGAAGATGGCGATAACGTTATTATGCGTGGCTGGTGTGAAAAAGAAGGCTTTGCACGTATTGGTTTTGGCTCAGTTGAGAGTACGGTTTTGGCCGCAAAATAATCCCAATCAAGCATAACCAAATGAAGAGGGTTGCTTTTAAAAGCAGCCCTTTTTTATTAATTTTTGAACAGTTACAATTTTTTTCTGGCTTTTTAAGCTCAGATTGATACATTATTCCGGTTAGTAGCCAGTGTTTATATGCCATGTCAGTATTTATAAAGTCTTACAAAAAACTTTTTCCAGCTCGCCAACTTCTTATTCGTCAAAATGGCGAGGTTAAGCATGTTGTTTTAGCGTCTTGGTTACAACTTTTCGCAATAATGCTTATTTTAGCAACAATTGCGTGGGTGAGCATTTCGAGCTTTCGTGTTTATACGCAAACTAATCACATCTCTGACATAGAAAAAAACCAGCTAAACAAACAAGCACTTTGGGAACAAAAAGTTACCGAGCAGCAACGTCTTCACGAACAGCAACTTAAGCAGCTTGTAACGCTTGAGCAAAAACAAGCGCTACTTCAAAGCATGATCGAATCTTTACCTGCTTCAATTAGTCAAGACGTTATTCAGTTAGGTGAAGAGCTTGAGTCCCCTATTAATGAAAATAAAAACGAATTCCATGAACCTTTAGTTGATGAAGATCCAAATGCTAAGCAAGTTAATTTAGGTCAACCTATTAGTTTTGAGGCGCGGTTGGCGCGTTTAAATGACCAATACGAACAAAGCTTTAACTACCTAGACACAAAAATAAACGAGCGACACAATGCCATTTTAGCCATGCTCAAAGGCGCAGGGCTTGATACAGCTTTAGAAAGCCACTTAGCAATTAACGCTTTGCACATTGCTCAAGGTGGGCCATTTGATGTGTTTGACGAAACAAATATACCCAGTCATTTTTTGGCTATAGTCGACAAATTAGTTGCGTTAAACAATCTAGAAAATTTATTAACTGAATTACCTAATACCCTACCTTTACCCGCCGCTAAATATTACATTTCAAGTAGCTTTGGTTTACGTAAAGACCCAATGAATAATCGTCGTGCATTTCACAAAGGCGTAGACTTAGCAGGTTGGCACAAAACCGAAATTTTTGCTCCTGCAGACGCTGTGGTTCTTCGTGCAGGGCGTAATGGCGGATACGGTAACTTTATTGAACTCGAACACAAAAATGGCTTAGTTACTCGCTTTGGCCACTTAAATAAAATAAAAGTAAAAAAAGGCCAGCATATTGCTAAGCACGATGTGATTGGTTTAATGGGGAGCACTGGAAGAAGTACCAGCACTCATTTACACTACGAAGTATTGGTTAATGGCGAACAAGTCAATCCTCTAAAAATAACAAAGGCGCTCTCTCGTGTTCGGTAAAAAAAAATCAGCAAGTACTAACCTAAGAAAGGTTAATCACACCCCCTCTATAATTTCTGAAGATGTGCGCCTTACTGGCACTTTAATAAGCCAAGGCGAAGTTCAACTTGATGGACGAATAGATGGTGACATAAAAGCCGAACAATTAGTCATTGGCTCCTCCGGTGTTGTTGAGGGAATTGTTGAGGCCGTGGGTATTGTTGTTAAAGGCACGGTTATTGGCTCTATCAATGCAAGCGAAGTAAAAATACAAAGTGGTGCCCATGTACATGGCGATGTGTTTCATGACTCATTGAGTATTGATGCGGGCGCTGTAATTGAAGGCAACTTAAAGCAACGCACTGAAAAAGAAACAGTAGAATTAACTGCTGAACCAATTGAAACAGAAGTAAAAACACTGATTGAAGAAGATGACAGCGGCTTGTCGTTTGTAAATAAACAAGCCACCGATAAAAGCTAGCGCTACACTAGCGGTAGGCTATTTTTTCTCAGTAATATACATTGTAATATCTGCAGTGAACACGAGTTCGTTGCGGGTATTATAAAGCTTCACGGGTACAACCAAGTCTTCTTTATCTATCCACTGGCGTGGTAAATCAATCTCAGCAATGGCCGTAACGTCTGTATCAACCTTTGCCAAATATTGTACGGTCATCCCCTTTGGGATCCAACGGTGGGTTTTTACCGGTACAGTCGCATCAACCATCACACCTGCACACAACTCAGCTAGGTTACACTGCGCAATTGCATGAATGGTTCCAATGTGGTTATGAACACTTCGGCGGTTTTTAACAACAGCACTGCAGTGCCCTTCTCGCAGGTCTAATACGTAAGGTTTCATAGAGCCAAAGTAAGGGGCTTTAAAACAAACCGCCTTAGTAAAAAGCCAATTACCAAGGGGTAAGTTTTTAAATTTATGCCACGTTTTTACAAGTGGTGATTGATTTGCCATTATAGTTTTCCAGTTACAGTTACTTTATTAACGCTAACACATCAGACCAGTTTAAAAAAGCCGTTTTAATCGCTGCTTTTACCACATGTTTAATAAAAAATACGAATGACGACGTATGCATAGGCCAAAAGCCCTTTCTTTTTTATGAGTGCCCCCCTAAAATACGCGAAAAAGGAGACTCAATGCATACACAGCCCGCAAAACCTAATCTAACTTTATTACTTATCTTAGCGTTGCTCGTTATTTTTTGCCCTATGGCTATTGATATTTATCTGCCCGCCTTCCCTACCATAGCAGAGCAATTTTTGGTAACTGAGCAACAAGTGCAGCAAACCGTTGCCATTTTTATGTTAACTGTTGGATTAGGTCAATTAATAGCAGGGCCTTTAGCTGATAGATTTGGCCGAAAGCCTGTCGCATTAGTGGGTATTAGCTTATATGCAGGCTCTGCGCTACTTGCTTACTACGCCCCTTCGTTTGAAGTATTACTTTCTGCGCGTGCATTACAAGGGTTAGGCGCATGCGCCACATTTGTTGTTGCTTTTGCGATTGTAAGAGATAAATTTGGTAGCGAGCGCAGCGGCCAAATTATTACCTACTTAAATGGCATTGTGTGCTTTATTCCTGCGTTGGCGCCCATTTTAGGTGCTTGGTTAACGGTTAAGTTTGGCTGGGAAATGAACTTCTTATTTTTAACTGGGTTTGCATTAGTAGGCTTTATTGTAACGCTGTTCTTTTTTAGAGAAACACGACCAGCCGATAGCGTGTATCAGGGGCATATTCTCGACTTAAGACGCTTTATACCCATTATTTCTACGCCACTATTTTTATTTAATAGCTTACTTTGTATGGTCACAATGTCGGTTATTTTAGTATTTGTCACTTTAGCGCCAGGGTGGATCATTACTGAACTTGGCGGCAGCGTGGCTAACTTTACATTTTGGTTTTCACTTAATGCTGTTTTAAGCATTATTGCCAGCTTTGTTATGCCGCTATACATAAAGCGCCACCCCAAACGTGCTTTGAAAATAGGGTTACTCCTATTGGTTAGCTCTGGTTTATTGATGCTCGTGTTTAGCCAATATAAATCGGCACTCGCGTTAATGATCCCCATGTTTGTTGCTGCATTTGGCTTTGCACTTACCCTTGGCTCTGCAGCAGGAAGAGCATTAAGCCTCTTTCCTAAGCAAGCAGGAACAGCTTCAGCGCTGCTTGGTGCAATGCAAATGAGTGGAGCAAGTTTGCTGGTGTTCATTACTCAATTTTTACAATTATCGACCCCGATATTAATTGGCGTCCACTTTTTATTATTGGTGCCTTTTAGCTATTTGTTGTTTCGCAAAGCACAGTTTTCATAACCTACTTAACAAAAATTAATCATTAGTGGGTAAGTTACTTATATTTACCCACTGTTAACTGGGATCTGTTGACCTTTCAAAGTCAAATTTTCAGCAGCCTATGTAGTGTGGTTATTACCCATAAATTGGCGATAACGCAGCATTAATGCCAAACAAGCGTTGCCCAAGGGGGTCTTCCTAGAGGCTATCTACTCTTTGTTGCCTACATGGATGTAGGTAAGGGGCGTGAGTAGGATGCGGAAGCTTTACTCAGTAAAGCTTATTCTTACAAGGATGTAAGCCAGTTGAATAACGCAGGAACGGTTATCGACTGCCCACCAGGTTACAAACCTCATGCCGCGATTAAATATTCCCTAGTTTAAAAAACTTTAATCCGCAAAGATCAACAGACCCTAATAACCCAATCAATATTATTTCATTTTTATTAACAATCTACCATTGCAATCTAGGTACAACTCCTCTATCGTTAATTTAAGTTAACAAAGGGTTAACAATATAATTCTAGGATGTAAAAATGAAAAAAAATAAACTTGCCTTAGCATTAATTTTATCTGGTTTATGTGCTGCAGGTAATGCAAGTGCACAAAACGATCGTTTCATAATTCAAGTCGATAACAACAAAAAAGGTGTCGTAAAAGCGCTTACTAAAAAGCTCGGTGGTGATATAAAAGTTGACGGTAACGGGTTTATTGCCGCTGAATTTACCGGCCACGATTTAACAAGCTTAAAAGGTTTACTGAATAACCCTCACATAAACCTTATTGAAGAAGACCAAAAACGTGTTCCTTTATCATTATTTAATGATGACGCTGGCAACGCAATGCAACAACAAATTACACCGTATGCTGTTTATCAATCTCAAGCTGACCAGGTAACATTTGACGCTAATGCGGGTATGAAAGTATGTGTTATTGATTCTGGCTTGGACAGCTCAAACCCTGATTTTATTTGGGCAAACATCACAGGTGATAACGACAGCGGCACAGGTAACTGGTTCGATAATGGTGGGCCACATGGGACTCATGTTGCGGGTACCATAGGTGCAGCTGATAACAACTCAGGTGTTGTAGGTATGGCACCGGGTGTTGCTATGCACATAATAAAAGTATTTAACGAATCTGGCTGGGGTTATTCATCAGACCTAGCACAAGCTGCTAATTTATGTTCTCAGGCAGGTGCAAATATTATCAGCATGAGCTTAGGCGGCGGTGGCTCAAACAGCACTGAATCGAATGCTTTTGCTAACTTTACTAATTCTGGAGGCCTCGTAGTTGCTGCAGCCGGTAACGATGGCAACAACGTTCGTTCATACCCAGCTGGCTACCCATCAGTTATGATGGTGGGCGCAAATGATGCAGATAATCAAATTGCTGACTTTTCACAATTTCCGAGTTGCTCATCAGGTAAGGGCAGACGTGTTACAACTGACGAAACAGTATGTGTTGAAGTGACTGCGGGTGGTGTAGATACGCTTTCAACCTACCCTGCTGGCATGGCATCCGCTGCAAATATGTCTGCTGACGGCACACCATACGCATCATCTGCAATGGAAAATACTGGTCAAGCATCAGCATCTGCGTACTTTATGGGAACTGCGGAAAATATTGACAATGGTGCTGCTGGGAAAGTGTGTTTAATCGACCGTGGTGTAGTTTCTTTTTATGACAAAGTGGCCAATTGTGAAAATTCAGGTGGAATAGGCGCTGTTATCATTAACAACGAAGCGGGTATGCTTTACGCAACACTTGGCGATACTAACAATACAACAATCCCGGCTGTGGGTGCCGCATTTGAAGATCGCACTGCACTGCTTGGTAGTACAACTGTAACCATAGATATTGGCGCATCTGACTATGGGTTCATGAGTGGTACATCAATGGCAACGCCAGCGGTATCGGGTATTGCTGCACTTGTATGGTCAAACCATAGTGAATGTACAGGTACGGAGATTCGTGACGCTCTAAAAGCAACTGCACAAGATCAAGGCGCAACAGGTCGCGATGATTACTTTGGGTACGGCATTGTAAAAGCAGCCGACGCCGATGCCTATCTAACAGCCAATGGCTGTGCGGGTGGCGATAATGGTGGCGGTGGTACTGACCCAGAACCTGTGAGTGACATAACGCTTTCTGCATCAGGTTATAAATCAAAGGGCACTAAGTATGTTGACCTTAATTGGGCTGGTGCAACAACAAGCCAAGTGGATGTTTACCGTAACGGTAGCAAAGTAACAAGTACAGCTAATACTAATAGCTTCACTGATAGAATATCGACCAAAGGTGGCGGCACATACACTTACCAAGTATGTGAAGCACAAAGCACATCCGCGTGCTCTAACAACTCAACCGTTACTTTTTAATAAAAACGTAACCTACAAAAGCGGGCAAAAGCCCGCTTTTTATTTACTTAGTTGCTTGGTAAACTCACCCATCCTTTAGTAACCAGTTCTAATGATGATTAACCCCGATTTTCTTTTCTCATTTTCAATTGCTAGTTTTTTAATGGCAGTTGCTCCTGGCCCTTCGAATGCATTTTTAATGGCACAAACATTTGCAAATGGCCGCACCGCAGGTATGCAAAGTGCATTTGGTTTTGCATTAGGTGGTGTTGTGCATACCTTTTTTGCCGTAATAGGTTTAAGTGCTATTTTAAAAGCATCCCCTACGGCCTATAGTGCTGTTCAATATGCTGGTGCCGCTTATTTGTGTTATTTGGGCTTTATGATGATAAAAAGCACGACAGCTGCCACACAACCCCAAAGTGAAGATAAGCCACACATAAGCACAGCTAAAAAGTCTAATGTGATGTTTCAAGCCATGATGACCGAAGTGCTTAACCCCAAAGTCGCTTTATTTTTTATTGCTTTTATTCCACAGTTTGTAGACCCCAACTTATCATCAGCCACTTTTCAACTCGCATTTTTTGGCCTGCTATACCCTATTTTTGCTTTTCCAATAGACTGCACGTATATTTATTTTGGCGACAAAATCGCTCAGTTTTTTAGGCAGCATCCAAATAGTCAACTTTGGATTGATAGAGTAACGGGAATAATATTTATTGCCCTAGCTATTAATCTACTATTATAACTTTCCTAATTTTGCTAACAGTTGGTGTAACTATGAGCATTTAGGCACAAATAAAAAGAATTAATATGGAACAAAAAACACAATCGCTTCCTGCAAAAAAAAATATTGCCCTTGTTGCTCATGATGGCAAAAAAGCCGCGCTAAAGCTGTGGTGTGACAAACATAAAAGCACACTGAGTAAACACACCTTATATGGCACAGGTACAACGGGGCATTTAATTCAAAAAAGTACAGGGCTTGATGTTGTTCAGCTTTTAAGTGGCCCAATGGGTGGCGACCAGCAATTAGGCGCAAAAATAGCGGAACATGAAATTCATGTTTTAATATTTTTTTGGGACCCTTTAGCCTCACAGCCTCATGATCCTGATGTAAAAGCATTACTGCGTTTAGCCGCTGTTTGGAATATTCCCGTGGCGTGTAATGAGGTAAGTGCTGATATGCTACTAAGCTCTCCTTTAATGGACACCGAGCTTGAGCGCACTTTGCCAGATTACGAAAAATACCTCGCAACCCGACAAATAAGTCTATAAAGCCTTATAAGCTACTTATAAAGCATGCTGGCCCATTTAGTCAGGCCAGCAGTTACGCTACCAAAGTGGTCACCATTAACCATATTAATATTACCTAAGTGCTCGCTAAGTGCTGCTTTAATTAGTGGAGATTGCGCACTGCCCCCCGTTAAATAAATAACGTCTGGAGTTGTTTGCGCGTCACTTATTGCTTGTTTTGCCAACGTGACTATTTGGCTAATACTACTTTCTACAGCTAACGATAAGTCATGAACTGATAAACTTTTACTAAGTTCGGTATCTAAAAAGCGCAAGTCACAGTTAAAATCATTTGTTGACGATAGTGCTATTTTTGCGGCTTCACCTTGCTGAACAAGTTGATGCCCTTGCTTATTTTGCTGTAAATGAATTAAGCGCTTATAAAGCGCTGGTGCACTTACATCGCGTAATTGTGCATTAAGCTCTCGCGCCTGACTTTCACTGTAAAATTGGCTTTGTAAATTAACATCGTTAATTTTACAGGCTTGCCAAAACGGCTGGTTTGGCAAGGGCAATCCTGATTTAAATGTACTACCCAGCCCCAATAAAGGCATTAAACCATGAAAGCTCAATGCAATATCTAAATCGTTTCCACCAACACGCTTACCACTGTGAGCTAAAAAGTCGTTATCACGCTGACTATTTCCTCTAAAACTGGGGCCCATTTGCACAAATGAACAGTCACTGGTGCCTCCACCAATATCTATAACCAACACTTTCTGATCGTGTGTTAAATCACTTTCATAGTCGATACCGGCTGCAAGCGGCTCATATAAAAAATCAACGTCTTTAAAACCAGCTCGTTTTGCTGCTCGCTCTAAAATACCAATAGCTTGCTGGTTAGACTGCTCACCACCCACCGCCTGAAAATTTACAGGGCGGCCAATAACAGTTTGAGTAAGTTCTTTTTCTAAAGATTGCTCTGCACGTTGTTTTATTTTTAAAATCATTGCCGTTGCAATGTCTTCAAAAAAGTTGATCTGCCCTTGCTTTAAACCGGTTGCGCCAAAAAACGATTTGGGTGACTTAACAAAGTACCCTTCTTCAGGGAATTGAACGTATTCACTAATTGCTTCTCGGCCAATAAATAAGGTCTCATCTGAAGGTTGTAAATCAAGGTCTGATTTAATCCGAGGCAATGAATTTAAGAGGGTTTGGCGCTGAGAATTAAAATCTTGCTCGTGTGCGGTGGCTTTTAAATGCTTAGCCACAAAATCAACTACCAAAGCACTATGATACGTATAAAGTGTAGAAGGTAAGTAATGTTTGCCATGCTCTAAAGGCACTAACTGAACATTATTATCGTTCATTACACCCATAGCACAATTAGAACTACCGTAATCAAAACCTACAAACATATACCACCACACATTACCAAAAAGGCCGCGCAATTTAGCATACTTAAGATTACTTTTAAATTGCTATATGCTTTCTCTTACTCTCAAAAAACTAGCAAAGCGTGGAAGACCATTCTTAGTTAACCCGTGAAAACGATAGGTTACTGTGCTACCAATGGCCGGTGGGTTTTGCCGTTGGGCATCACTAAACCCTGTACCAATTGAAAACAACTGCCCAGAGGCTGACTTAACGCGCAGCGCACCAAGCATCCCCGTGTATTTACCTTTACCCGGCAAATGAGCAATAACAACCGCCTCAGCATCAAGGTAAGGCTTTAGCTTTAACAAAGCACCACTTCGCCCACTTTTATGTTTTGCATCAGCTAGGTGCAGCATAACGCCTTCTGCACCCTGTGCCGTTATGCTATTGAAGTAATCAGAGAGCTGTTTGTTATCTTTAAATTGAACCTGCTTAACTGCTTGGATATGGGGCTGATTAATATGTATAACAAGTTGAGAGTAATTTTTATAACGCTCACTGAAAGGTAGGGTTTTATCTGGCATATCAAATATTTTGTAAGTGACAGTTTGCCAGTCTTGGTTATTTGGTATTTTAGTTCTTACTATACCGCTTAATGCAGCAAAATGTGCCCGTTCAGTCCAAAGCTCGCCGTCTAACCATATGTTAGGCAGTGATGCGCTAAACCAAGGTGGTGCATTAATCACATTACCTTTGCGAGTAACAAACTGTGTGCCGGTCCATATGGCTCTTACACCGTCAAATTTCTCGCTGACTAAGTAGGCGCTAATATCGTCGTGCTTTTCTTCATCATACACTTTGGCTAATAATACAGAAGGCTGAGAAGTATAAGCCGAGCAGCTAAACAAAATAACCGTAATTAATAACATCCATTTTAGAGCAATCATTAGCGCATCCAAGCTAGGTAATAGTGACTTAAACTATAGTTGAGATTGCACCCATTGCCAAAACTCCTCAAGGTTACCCATGCAATAGGTCGCTTTGCTAAAGTCATGCTCTTTGGTGTGGCTATTTGCAATAGCAACCACTCTTAAGCTCGCATTATTTGCAGCGCTTACGCCTGTAAACGTATCTTCTACAGCTATCGCATTTTCTGCCTTTATGTTTATTTGCTTTAAAGCGAGTAAATATGGGTCGCCTGCAGGTTTGGGGTTAATCACATCATCTTTGGTAACAACGCTATCAAACAGCTCATAAAACCCCAACCCTTTTAGAATTGGCATCGCTTCACTTGTTGCACTTCCTGTTACGAGTGCCATTTTTAAGCCGCTATTTTTAACCGCTTTTAATGTTTGCACCACAAAAGGCATAAGAGGCGGTAAATTCGTTTTTACGTATTCACCAAATAATCGGTATTTCTCTGCGGCTAAAAACTCAGCACCGACTGATAAGTTATTCTCACTTTTAATTTCAATTGCCGCTTCAAGTGTAGGGCGCCCTGAAAATCGCTGACAAAATTCATCTTCTAAATAACTTACTCCAAATGGCGCTAACAGTCTGCTCCAACATACAAAGTGCATTGCTTCTGAATCGACTAGCGTGCCATCCATATCAAATAAAACGGCCTGTAAACTCATGATTTCTCCTTAAATTATAGTGCTAAAAAAAGGTGCTTCAGCACCTTTTTTGTTATTACATGATTATTGCGTTAAACCAGCAGGCGGCTCACCAAAAGCCTCTTCACCAGTTTCAATATCAACTAACTCATAGCCACGCGCTTTACGAACCACCTTAAGTACAGGTTTTTCAAAAGCGGTTTTTAAGCGCGCCGAGTCATCTTTTAATTCATCAAGCGTTGTACCGAACGGTGCTGCACCTGTTTCAGACCAATTAGTTACTTTACCATTAAGGTTATATTCTACTTCGTGTATTTGATATTGCGCTGCTTCATCTTTTGTTGCTTCACAAAAAATTACACGGTAATTCCAAAATCCAGCCATTCTATTTCTCTATCAATAAACCAATTATGCGCTACTTTAACAGCTCTAAAAGGGATCACAAAATAAAAAGCCTGCACATGGCAGGCTTTTAAATGCATATTTCTAATCTATTTATTAGAAAAATTTAACTTTAAATTCAGCACCAACATAACGCTCTTCATTAACAATACCCGTGTTATTGTTAAAGTCGATTGCGCCTATTGCTTGTTGCTCATCAAATAAGTTACGAACAAAACCAGCAACTTCGTATTCGTAGTCACCTTGTGCCCATCTGTAACCTGCACGAAGACCAACTTCAGTTAAAGGCTTGCCTTCAAACTCTACAGATTCATATAAGAACATGTTGATTTTGCTGCGGTAAGAAATGTCACCATTTGCAAAGAAATCACCATCTTCAAGCTCTTTAGTGTAACGAAGTGTAAAGTTAGAAATCCACTCTGGTGCATGCGGTAAGCTGTTACCGTCTAAAATTGCACGAGCTTCAGGACCAAAAGGACCTGCAACTTGGAAAGTTGGATCTGTCACAGTACACTGGCCACACACAGCTACAGCTAGGTCATTATCTTTAAGCTCAGTTTTGTTATAGCTTAAGTTAAATGTTGCATTAAGCTCATCGCTTAATACCCACTCAGTGTCTAACTCAAAACCGTAGCCCGTCGTTTTATCTGCATTGATTAAGCGGTTAAAGTTTGCACCACCACCTACAGCAGTCAATTGCTGATCGCTCATTGTGTAGTAGAACACAGTTGCGTTTACGCGACCTTGTCCGTCTAACACGTCTGATTTAATACCTGTTTCAAATGAAGTTACGGTTTCAGAATCAGCTGTTGTTACTTCATCACCAAATAAAATACGACCTTGCAAGCTTGGTGCGCGGAATGTATTAGCTACGCGGCTGTACCAGTTTACGTCTTCGTTTACTTTGTAGTTTGCAGATAAATCCCAGCTTACATGGCTATCGCTAACATCTTGCTCGATAAATAAAGCACCACCGCCAACAGGGCTAAGTGTACGATCTGCAGAGAAATCTTTTTCATCATCAGAGTAACGAAGACCCGCTGTTACTTTTAAATCATCAGATACAACATAATCAACAGAGCCAAATACTGCCCATGCTGTTGTGTCTTGCTGCTGTTTTACATACCCGTTTAAGGCGCCAGCATTTGGTGATGAAAATGTGTCATAGCTAAAGTTTTCAATTGTTAGTTCTTCATCAAAGTAAAAAACGCCCACTTGATAATTTAAGTCGCCGTCAAAGTTACTTGATAAACGAAGTTCTTGAGTAATTTGATCTTGCTCAGGAATACCATCGGCACTTTCTGAAGGGAATGGAATAAAGCCAGGGCCCATGTAATCAGGAAGGAAAACAGCACCGTAACCACCGTCAATATCACCACGAGAGTAAATTTCAGCGCTTTCCCATGCAGAGATAGACGTTATAGTGTGGTTTTTAAGTTCCCACTCAAGTCTTAGGCTCATACCTTCAGATTCTACTTGTTGAGTAGAACGAGCACCGGCATCTTGGTAAACAACATCATGCTCGTAGTTATCAACCAATTCGTTAGAGCCAGATTCAATTACGTTTGCACGAAACGCAATAGGCGAACCATCTAAATCACGTGTGTGATAGTTTAAAAGCGCAGAAAAATCATCGCCTTCATATAAAAACTGAATACGTGCAGCTTTTTCAGTATAACCGCCCTGTTGATCTTTAGCTTCAAAATTAGGTGCTTGGTTATCAATGTAATCATCTTTATCTTGCCATAATAATGAAACGCGAGCAGATAAACGATCTGTTAGCGCACCACCTACAGCACCTTCAGTGTCTACTGCGCCACGGCTACCGTATGAAACCGCACCGTAACCGTCAAACTCTTGGCTAGGTTTAACTGAATCAAACTTAACAAGGCCTGCAGGCGTATTACGGCCAAATAAAGTACCTTGCGGACCACGTAATACTTCTACGCGCTCAATATCAAATACTGGAAAGCCTTTTAAAATCGCATTTTCTTGAACAACTTCATCAACAACTAACGATACAGGTTGAGACGCATTCAAATCGAAATCGGTGTTTCCTAAACCACGTACGTAAAAACGAGGGAAAGAACGGCCAAATGAAGATTCGATAGACAAGCTTGGAATTTTCGCATTCATAAAACGAATGTCCATACCCGCAGAGCTGTAGGCATCAAGGTTATCACCTTGCAATGCAGATACAGCTACAGGCACCTCTTGAGCATTTTCTACACGTTTACGTGCAGTAACTTGGATAACTTCTAGTTGATTACTTTTTTTAGCCGTTTCTTCTTCAGCAGCAAATGAAGAAACAGAAGTGCCAGCAGCAGAGAGTAGTGCGGCATTGATGATTGTCGCTATTGCAGATTTTTTAATTGCTTTCATGTCGGGTATTAACCTTTTGTATGCACTCTTGTTCAACGGTTTTTTGTGTTGCGCAATGTATTCATTGCGGGTTCGTACAATTTTTCGCGACTTGGCTATATGCGCGCGGACCTTATTATCGAGAGTACAAAAACGAAATAATGAGGCTGAACGAACGAGTGAGATTATACCACTGTGTGATAAATTTACTGCATAAAATCTTTGTAATTTTGAAACTTTTTTGCAACATTTAACCACAAGATAGCGGCTTTTTATTACTTTTTAGATGTAAAAACCCAATTATAAGGACATATGTCCTTATCAATAAAACTGCAAATAAAGTAGCAATTTTAAAGTTTTAACTTAAAAACCTAACTTAGGTACGCTTTTTGCTAGCGAAGAAAAAACCGCACAAGGCGGTTTTTTTCAATGTTTTATCATGTTCGCTTTATGGCTATTTCACCATCGATATGAATGTCTCGTTGAGGGAACGCAATCACCACATTATGTTGCTCAAATATGTCATACAGACTAAAGCGAATATCACTGCGCACAGTTCTAAGCATGGTTTCAGATTCAGCACATACCCAAAAAACAGCGTTAAAAACTAGCGAGCTATCGGCAAAGTCATCAAACAACACTGCCGATTTTGGTGTTTTTAAAATTGCGTCATGTTCATCTAACACCTGCTGAATGAGCTTTTTAACTAATACCACATCTGATCCATACGCCACCCCAACACTCACCGATGAACGTGCATTACCATCTATTAGCGTCCAGTTGGTTACTGTGTTCTCTAATAATTGACTGTTGGGTATTAGCATATGCACCCCGTCATTTCGACGTATACGCGTTGAACGAGTATTTATAGTTTCGACGACACCTTTGGCACTGCCTACTTCTAAAAAGTCACCTATTCGAATGGGGCGTTCCCACATTAATATCCAACCGCTTATAAAGTTATTAATTATATTTTGCGCACCAAACCCCACGCCTATTGCAATGGCGCCAGATACAAATGCAAAAGCCGTTAATGGGATGTTTAATACTTCCAGCGAGGTGAAAACTAAAATGGCGATACTTAAAATAAAATAAATACGCGTAAATAAATGAACAGCATCTTGGCTTATTTTTTTGGCAAGTAAGGTTCTTTTTATTAACTTACCAATGTGGGTTACCACAAACCACATTGCAATCAAAATAAGCGGCACCTGAATTATTTTTGCCACTGTAAGTTGGATGTCGTTGTAACTAAATACAACAAAAGAAAGGATTTCGTTTATTTGTTCTAAATTCATTTATTTTCCAATCAGGGAGTCTTTAACTTTATTATAAGGTGAATGTGTTTTAATTAACTAACCTTAGCACGCCACAATGCAATTTAACTGACTTTAAAAATTGCGTTTTGTTATTTTATAGCACTTATGACTCCAAAAAGGGCATCAAAATAAACAGCTCAAGCTACTTTTACCTACCTAATCTCCTATTTTTAGCTAATTTGCGTTTAAATCCAGCTTAATCTCGATAAACTTTATTGTATATAAATCAAAATTTGGTAAGTTAAGTGGGTTTTTCGACTCGAAAAGCCTATTCCGGCTAATCTTTCTATGGAGTTATTATGCGTAAAACCCTAATCGCCACTACAATTGCTAGTGCATTATTACTATCTGCCTGTTCAGAAAATAAATCAGAAACACAAACAATGGCAAAAGAAAGCGCAGCACAAGTGCAAGACGTAAACGCAAGCAATGTGTTATTCAAACCAAGTCCTTTACAATACATGGCACCTGAGTTTGATAA
This sequence comes from Pseudoalteromonas sp. NH0006-46, assembly GCF_057547735.1. Classification (NCBI taxonomy): domain Bacteria; kingdom Pseudomonadati; phylum Pseudomonadota; class Gammaproteobacteria; order Alteromonadales; family Pseudoalteromonadaceae; genus Pseudoalteromonas; species Pseudoalteromonas sp. NH0006-46. Next base: position 56,943 of record NZ_BAAJML010000007.1, read on the forward strand.
ATTTGGTACTAAAGATTACGAAGCCGTATTTGATGCAGGTATTGCAGAGCATACAGCTCAAATACAAGCAATTGCTAATAACCCAGAGCCAGCAACATTTAAAAATACATTAGTTGAAATGGAACTATCTGGAGAATTATTGAACCGTGTATCTACGGCATTTTATAACTTATCGGGCCTAATCTCAGATGATGAATACCAGCGCATTAGTAAAAAAATGGCGCCAGTATTATCGGCTCACTCTGATGACATTTATTTAAACGGCGCTTTATTTGAGCGCGTTCAAACAATATACGACAACCAAGCAACACTAAGCGCTGAAGACCAACGCCTTGTTGATTTTTACTACAAGCAATTTGTAAAAGCCGGCGCTAAATTAAGCGACGAAGAAAAAGCAAAAATGCGTGAAATTAACGCACAGCTTGCTAACTTATCTACTGCGTTTTCGCAAAACGTTTTAAAATCGTTTAAAGAAGATGTCATTGTTGTTACTGACAAAGCTAAACTTGCTGGCCTTTCTGAAGGTGAAATTGCAGGCCTTGCCGCTGCAGCTAAAAAAGCAGGTAAAGATGGCTACATGATCACGCTTGTGAACACCACGCAACAGCCTATTTTATCAAGCCTTGAAAACCGCGAGTTACGTGAGCAAATTTTTACTGCATCAGCAAACCGTGCAGCACAAACAAATGGCCCTATCATCATTGAAGAAACTAACTTACGTGCACAAAAAGCAGAGCTGTTAGGCTACAAAGACTGGGCTTCGTATGTAATGACGTCGCGTATGGCGCAAACAACTGAAAATGTATATGGCATTTTAGATGACCTTGCCCCTAAAGCAGTTGAAAAAGCAAAAATTGAAGCCGCTGCTATTCAAAAAGTAATTAATGATTCGGGCGAAAGCTTCGAACTTAAACCTTGGGATTGGGCATTTTACGCTGAAAAAGTACGTGCTGAAAAATACGACCTAGACCCTGCGTTAGTTAAACCTTACTTTGAAATGAGCTCAGTAATTAACGATGGTTTATTCTTTGCGATGAATAAACTATACGGTATTACGTTCAAAGAACGTCAAGACTTACCGGTTTACCACGAAGATGTAACCGTTTACGAAGTATTCAACGCTGACGGCAGTGCAATTGGTTTATTTTACATGGACCCATACGCACGTGAAGGCAAGCGTGGCGGCGCATGGATGAGTGCATACGTAAGCCAAAGCGGCTTAAAAGGCACTAAACCGGTTATTTATAACGCGCAAAATATTCCAAAACCTGCTGAAGGCGAGCCAACGCTTATGACCTTTGACGAAGTGTCGACTATGTTCCATGAATTTGGTCATGCGGCTCACGGTTTATTCTCAGATGTTAAATACCCAAGCCTTGCTGGTACTGCAACGGCGCGTGACTTTGTTGAATTTCCATCTCAAGCACATGAAGATTGGATGATTGAACCTAGCGTACTTGCTAATTACGCTAAGCATTACAAAACCGGTGAGCCAATTCCACAAGCATTACTTGATAAAGTATTAGCATCGCAAAAATTCAACCAAGGTTTTGGTACGACTGAATATTTAGCGGCTGCTTTACTGGATATGGAATGGCATTCATTTGGTTCAGATAAAAAAATCAATGATGTTCAAGAGTTTGAAAACGCAGCACTAAAAGCTCACGGCATTGATTACTACCCTGTACCACCGCGTTATAAATCAAACTACTTTAGCCATACTTTTGCTGGCGGTTACTCTGCGGGTTACTACGCCTACCTTTGGACTGAAGTATTTGCAGCCGATGCGTTTGCACATATGGAAAACAACGGCGGTTTAACACGTGAAAACGGTGATAACTTCCGTAAAGAAATCCTATCAAAAGGTAATAGCCGCGACTTAATGCAAAGCTACATTGAGTTTAGAGGTCAAAAACCGACAACCGACGCACTACTTAAGCGCCGTGGTTTAGTAGAATAATAACTTAACTTATTATTTTTAACATAAAAGCCCGCTTGCGGGCTTTTATTGTTTATACCTTAATTTATAACAGATAAACTTAGCCAATTAGTTATTACAAAATGATGGTTATGGGCTATTTATTTGCAGTGACCCTACTTTGGGCATTTTCGTTTAGTTTAATTGGCGTATATTTAGCTGGGCAGGTTGATGCATGGTTTAGCGTATTAATACGTGTTGCGCTAGCCACATTGGTATTTTTACCTTTTATTAAACGCCTTCCTCCCGCCACCGCAATCAAGCTTATGCTAATAGGCGCTGTGCAACTTGGTGTTATGTACAGTTTTTATTACCACTCATTTTTGTTTTTAAGCGTCCCTGAAGTATTGCTTTTTACCGTAATGACGCCGCTCTATATCACTTTATTGAACGACGCCCTTAACAAACAGTTTAATCCGCAATTTTTTATTGTCGCTTTAATTGCCGTATTGGGTGCTGTCGCAATTCGTTATGAAAACCTCGACAATAACTTTTGGTTAGGGCTGTTGCTTGTGCAAGGAGCTAATTTAAGTTTTGCCACTGGTCAAGTCACTTACAAACGACTAATGCAAGGCAAGCAGCTTGACGGCAAAGCGGCATTTAGCTGGTTTTTTATTGGTGCGCTTATTATTGCCGGCTTATGTTACGCTTTATTTGGTAATCCAAGTAAGTTACCAAGCACGAATACACAATGGGGAATTTTAATTTATTTAGGAATTGTGGCCTCAGGCCTAGGTTATTTTTTATGGAATAAAGGCGCAACGCTTGTCAATGTTGGGGCTTTGGCAGTTATGAATAACTTACTTATTCCAGCCGGTATTATTGTTAATATTATTATTTGGAATAGAGATGCCGATATTTTTAGGCTAAGTGTTGGTGCTGCAATAATGCTTTTAGCTTTAGTGGTTAATCAAATAATGGCGAAAAAATAAGTTCACTTTCCTGTCGTTTAAATGTCATTAAGTGTGACTAAGGTAGTGCAACTTTTATTTTTTAAGGATAAACAATGAAACGTATTACCTTATCTGCCAGCTGCCTTCTATTTGTTGCACTTGTTGGCTGTGACGACGAAGTTAAAGTAGTCGAAAAAGACGTGGTAGTAACGAACACACACGTTGAAATTGTAGAAGTGCCGACCCCAGTGGTTGTAGAAGTTGCACAAGGAAGCAATATTCAACTAGGTACACGCCCAGATTATTTAATAAACGACATGGCGCCAAGCGAACTAAAAACACAATTAACCTCTTGCCAAGATGGCCCATTTTATACGACAGACTTTTCAATTGGGCATCGTGGTGCGCCAATGCAATACCCTGAACATACTAAAGAGTCTTACGTTGCAGCAGCGCGTATGGGGGCAGGTATAGTAGAGTGCGATGTAACGTTTACAAACGATAAAGAACTCGTATGCAGGCACTCACAATGTGACTTACATACCACCACCAATATTTTAGCAATTCCAGAACTTGCTGCAAAATGCAGTGTGCCATTTACCCCTGCCAATCCAAATACTGGGGTTTCTGCTTCAGCAAAATGCTGTACAAGCGATATTAGCCTGAGCGAATTTTTAACCCTTGAAGGAAAGATGGATGGCGCCAACACAAACGCCACCACGGTAACTGAATACCTCAACGGCACCCCAAATTGGCGCACCGATTTATACGCAACAACAGGTACGCTTTTAACCCATAAGCAAAGTATTGAATTATTTAAAGCACTGGATGTAAAAATGACCCCAGAGCTTAAGTCGCCTCAAGTTAGTATGCCTTTTGATGGTATGAGCCAAGAACAATATGCACAAAAAATGTTGGATGAATACACGCAATTAGATGTACCAGCAAGTCAGGTTTATCCACAATCATTTAACTTAAACGATGTTAAATACTGGATAAATAACAACCCTGAATTTGCAGAACAAAGTGTTTATTTAGATGGCCGCGATAGCGAAGCAGGGTTTGATCCGAGCAATCCAGCAACATGGCAACCAAGCATGGCCGAGCTGGTTGCTGACGACGTTAAAATACTCGCGCCTCCCATTTGGATGATGTTAACCATCGATAACGATAATAATATAGCTCCTTCACAATACGCCATTGAAGCAAAAGCTGCTGGCTTGAAGCTCATAGCATGGAGCCTTGAGCGCTCAGGGCCGCTAAATGAAGGCGGTGGTTATTATTATCAATCAATTGCTGATGTAATAAATAACGATGGCGATATGATGACTGTAGTTGATGTTTTAGCAAAGCAAGTAGGCGTTATTGGTATATTTTCTGATTGGCCCGCCACAGTAAGTTACTACGCAAGCTGTAATAAAATGCCTGCCAGTATTTAAAAAACGCATTTCAGCGGTCGTTTATTCTGCTGCGCTCAGTTACCATAAAGAGAGAATCTAAACATTTTTAACTGAGCGCTTTTATGATCATCCAACAACATAATGCTGATTTACCAACACCAACAGGCCTAATGCGAACCACAGTGTATCGCCCACAAGCCGATGGGCAGTTTCCTGCTATTATTTTTTACTCTGAGATTTTTCAGCAAACCGCCCCCATTGCCCGTAGTGCTGCACTTTTGGCAAGCCATGGTTTTGTTGTGTTAGTACCTGAAGTATTTCATGAGTTAAACCCTATCGGGACTGTACTTGCCTACGACGATGCAGGTAAAGATAAAGGTAATGCTGATAAGTGGGAAAAACCGCTTGAGCATCACGATAGCGACACACAAGCATTAATCGATTTTGTAAAATCGCAACAATACTGTTCAGGTACAGTGGGTGCAATGGGCGTATGTATTGGCGGGCATTTAGCTTACAGAGCTGCACTTAATCCCCAAATAAAAGCGGCGTTTTGTTTATACGCAACCGATATTCATAGCGACACACTACCAGCTCAAAAAGGAAACAATTCATTTGAGCGCATGGCCGACATACAAGGTGAAATACATTTTATTTGGGGTAAACAAGACCCTCATGTACCACAGGAGGGTCGCAGTAAAATTTATCAACAATGTATTAGTAGCGGTATTAATTACCAGTGGCAAGAAGTTAACGCACAACATGCCTTTATGCGCGACGAAGGTGAGCGATATGACGGTGCACTCGCAATCACTATGTACCAACAAGCGGTGGCGCTATTTAACCGCACGCTTTAATGCAAAGCCATTGAGTTATTTAAACGCTTTTCAGCATACCCAGCGCGGTATGCTGCTTTACAAAGTACGCTTTTAAATAATCAATAAATAACCTAAGTTTTTTAGAGCCAGTGGCACCTGGCGGAAACACCCCATAAAGCTCAATATCTTTAGTTTTGTAATCGTCTAGTATGATCTCTAGTAGCCCTGCTTGGACTTTAGGCCACGCATCATAAAGAGGAATACGACCAAGGCCATGCCCCGCCTCTACAAATGCCGTTCGAGCTGCCGCATTATTAGTACTTAAACCACCTTGCATTGTAATGTCGTGTTTTTTGCCATCTTTTTGAAGTGTTAATGTTTTACTTCCTAATTGATACACGACCCACTTGTGCGCTTTTAACTCCGCTGGGTTTTTAGGTTTACCAAAGTAATCAAAGTAATCTGAAGAGCCACAAATACAGGTGCTCATTGTGGTGAGTTTTGTAGCTTGTAAGTTTGAGTCACTTAACGCAACACCACGAATAGCAATATCAAAGCCATTTTTTATTATATCTACTACGTCGTCTGTCAGTTGTAGGTCGATGTCAATTTTTGGATATTGACGCTTAAACGTATTTATAGCGGGTACAATTAATTGCATGCCTACATTAACAGGGCAACTCACTTTAAGTAAACCTTGCGGCTCGCTTTTTATATTTTCTATTTGCTGATTCGCGGCATTGGCTTGCTCAGTAATAACGCGACAGCGTTCGTAATACGCTATACCGGCCTCAGTGAGTGTCATTGTGCGAGTTGAGCGATTTAAAAGCGTAACTTCAAGCTGGGTTTCTAGCTTTTTTAAGTGATAGCTTGCCACAGCACGCGTTAAACCTAGTTGCTTAGAGGCGGCAGTTAAACTTCCTTGCTCTACAATTTGTGCAAACACCACCATACTTTTTAATTGTTCGAATGACACTTTCATGGTTGTTTCCGCCTAGTTTAAAATTCAACCCACACATTGTATCAATTATTAAACCAATAAAGTCAAATTTATCATCGTTGTTTAAAGCAGTTTAAATGCATATAGTAAATACACGAGTTTGGTGAATACCAAATACTGATTAACTCAATTATCGAAGGAATATTGTTATGGCTAAAAAAATACTTATGGTACTTACTTCACATTCGGACCTTGGTAACACAGGTGAAAAAACCGGTTTTTGGGTTGAAGAATTTGCAGCACCTTACTATGCATTTGTTGATGCAGGCGCTGAAGTAACACTTGCGTCTCCGGCTGGCGGCCAACCGCCAATTGACCCTACAAGCACGCTTGCTGATTTTCAAACCGATGCAACTAAACGTTACGATGCAGATAGCGCAGCGCAAGCGCTAATGGCTAATACCCATGCACTAAGCGAAGTAAATTCAAGTGATTACGACGCAGTATTTTACCCTGGTGGCCACGGCCCATTATGGGATTTAGTAGATAACACCGATTCTGTATCGCTAATTGAAAATTTTATTAAAGAAGAAAAACCCGTCGCTGGCGTATGTCATGCAAGTGCTGTGTTTTTAAATGCCAAAGATGCAGACGGAAACGCATTGGTAGCTGGTAAAAAAGTAACCGGCTTTACTAATAGCGAAGAAGAAGCAGTACAACTAACCGACATAGTCCCATTTTTAGTAGAAGACGAGCTGATCAAAAAAGGCGGCGACTACCAAAAAACTGAGGACTGGGGTGTGCTTGCTTTAGAAGATGGTTTATTGATCACAGGTCAAAACCCTGCAAGTTCAGAGCTTGCTGCTAAAAAACTATTAACTAAATTAGGTTAATAGCAATTATACACTAAAGGCCAATACGGCCTTGATTAAGCACAGCATTTAAGCTGTGCTTTTTATTTGCTTTTCATTACTCAATACAATTCCTATACTAGCAACTGCTTAAGCTCATTAGGGAAAATATATGACAACCCAGTCTCTGTCATTAGTTACTACTTCAAGATTTGCAATATTTAGTATTGTTGCTGTTTGCTTTGTACTTCAAGTTATTAATAGCCTCCCTGGAATAAACCTCAATGGTTTAGGTATTTATCCGCGTAGCATTCAAGGTTTAATTGGCATACTTTGCGCTCCCTTTTTACACGGTAGTTGGTGGCACTTTGCCAGTAATATGCTGCCATTTGCGGTGCTCAGTTGGCTTATTTGCCAATACAGTGTTAAACGATTTTACACCGTGTTTGTTTTTACTGCGCTTGTAGGAGGTTTGCTTGTATGGGCATTTGGTCGCAGTAATTTTCATGTTGGTTTGAGCGGCGTAATATATGGTTTATGGGGTTTTATTCTCTGCTATGGCGTGGTTAGGCGCTCGCTAAAATCAATCGTAATCGCTGTAGTCGTTGCCATACTTTATAGCGGTTTTATTTGGGGCGTATTGCCGCAACGTTTTCATATTTCGTTTGAAAGCCACTTATTCGGAGCCTTAAGTGGTTTGTTTTTGGGTTATAAATTAGCAAAAGCAGATAGACAAAAAGGTTTGTGAAAAAACTATTTTAAGTAAATCAATCTAACAGTGAGGTTATTTATGAGCAATAAAAACGATTACACACCACCCAAAGTATGGACTTGGGAAAGTGAAAGTGGCGGTAAGTTTGCCAGTATTAATAGGCCCATAGCTGGGGCAACTCATGACAAAACCTTACCTATTGGTGAACATTCATTTCAGCTTTACTCGCTAGCAACACCGAACGGCCAAAAAGCCGCTATTATGTTTGAAGAACTTTTAGAGCTTGGCCTTAATGATGCGCAATACGATGCTTATCTAATTAATATTGGCGAGGGAGATCAGTTTGGTTCTGACTTTGTTAATATTAATCCAAATTCAAAAATTCCTGCGCTACTTGATCACTCAACAACACCGCCAACACGTGTATTTGAGTCGGGCTCTATTTTGCAATATTTAGGTGAAAAATTTAACGCATTTATACCTAAAGGCCTTGTAGCAAAAACCGAGTGTCGTAACTGGTTATTTTGGCAAATGGGTTCTGCACCCTACTTAGGCGGCGGGTTTGGCCATTTTTATAGTTATGCGCCAAGTAAAATGCAATACCCTATTGACCGCTTTACTATGGAGACCAAACGCCAACTCGATGTACTTAACCAGCATTTAAGTAACAATGACTATATGGCGGGCGATGAATATTCAATTGCCGACATGGCTATTTGGCCTTGGTATGGCTCGCTTGTTTTAGGCGACTTGTACGATGCTGCAGAGTTTTTAGACGTTACCTCTTATACGCATGTTGTTAGATGGGCTAAACAAATCGCTGAGCGTCCCGCGGTTAAAAGAGGTCGTCGTGTTAATCGCACATGGGGCCCCGAAGAAGACCAGTTAGCCGAACGACATAGCGCAGACGACTTTAAGTAAACTGTTGCTAACACTTCAAAAAACCAGCTTAAATGCTGGTTTTTTATGTTCAATTTTAATATGGCGTTGCTAAAGTGATCACACTCCACTAACTGAGAGTAGAATATTTAATCATATCAACCTAGTATAAATTTACTTACTTCAAAATTTGTGAAAACACCGTGGTCAAACTAACAAAAGAGCAAATTTATAAACGCCTTAATAATGAAGAAGATGCTAAAGCCTGCAAAGAAATTGATGAATCTGCATGTAAAGAGGTACCCGGTAACTTCATTATTTTATTACTGAGCCAGCTGTTTAGTAAATTTGCAGATGCACTACTCAACCCTAAAGTAACGCTCCCTTGGTTAATGCAAAGCATAAATGTGCCTGGCAGCTTTATAGCTTGGCTTGTACCAATAAGGGAATCTGGCTCTTTACTTCCGCAGTTGGCCATTGCCGATGTGATCCGCAAACTATCTGTTCGAAAATGGGTATGGGTAATTGGCGCTATTGCGCAATCGTTATGTATCTTTGCGATGGTAGGCGTTGCTTTTGCATTAGAGGGAAAACAAGCGGGCTACGCTATTTTAGGTTTATTAATTTTATTTAGTTTAGCGCGTGGCTTTAATTCAGTAGCAGCAAAAGATGTACTGGGAAAAGTGATTCCAAAAAAACAGCGAGGAAACATTAGCGGCTTAGCGGCAAGTATTGCAGGTTTAGCAACCCTGACCTTTGGGCTGTTGATGTGGTTTTTTTCTCAGCAAAAAGAACAAAACACGGTATTAATTGCTTTGGTATTGGGCGCAGTAATGTGGATTGTGGCGGCCTTTTTTTATAGCCGCATAAATGAATACAAAGGGGCCACTGAGGGAGGAAAAAACGGTTTACTGCACGCATTTACAAAGCTTAAACTCCTTTACCACGATAAGCAATTTGCCCACTTTGTTGTCACACGGGCTTTTTTGTTGTGCTCAGCCTTAAGCGCACCATTTTATATTATTTTAGCAAGTCGCCAGTCGTTTGACTTTTCATTACTTGCAACGTTTATTGCCGTATCGGGGTTAGCTAGTTTAGTGTCGGCGCCAATTTGGGGGCGATTAAGTGACCTATCAAGCCAGCGAGTTTTAGTGCTTAGTGCCATGCTAGTCACTTTCAATGGCTTAGCGGTATTTGTTATTGCAACGTGGTTTAACCATCTGTTGAGTGCATGGTTGCTACTGCCTACGCTTTACTTTTTACTCTCTGTTGCTCACCAGGGGGTTCGCCTTGGCCGTAAAACGTATTTAGTCGATATGGCACAAGGAAACAAACGTACCGATTATGTTGCGGTAAGTAATACGGTTATTGGTGTGCTTTTACTCATGTTAGGCAGTCTTGGGTTATTTGAGAGCTTTTTGTCTACCGCTGAACTTATTTTGCTCTATAGCATGCTTGGGTTTTGTGGCGCTATTAGTGCATTATTTTTACCTAAAATAGAATAAACATCGCCATAACAATTCGCACTAACACCCAAAAGCACTTACTTTATTAATCCATTTAGTATAAACATTTTATTACAATTACTTACACCCTAACGTTAGTTTTTGCCGTAGGCTGAAGAGAGTTAAATACTTGCCTACTTAAAACTACACAAAGGGACTTACCATGTTGAAACCGTTTAGTGCATTACTTATATTGCTTGCGCCTAGTGTTTTATCGGCACAAACTATGTCGATTAAAACTACCGAAGAGTTAGTAACTACCGACTCAACGACGTTATTTGCATTCAACAAAGAGCTTAAACAGCTAGAACATATTGATTTGCTATCGGCACAAAGTACTCAGCTAATTTTGCCTGATAATGCCATTGGCTTTGACGTGGCAACACTTGCTAATTCGAGTGGTAAACAAGCGCTTGTTGTAGCAAGCGATGGCATTTACAAAGCAGGCAAAGATACACCTTCACTGTTATTTACATACACATCAGTAATAAACCAGCTAGAAGTCACCGAGTTTGAAAAAATAAACTTTATTATTGATGCAAACAAAGATGGACTGAGTGATATTTTGCTCCCTGACTTAAAGCAAACAACTCTGTATGTTCAAAACACCAACGGCCAATTTACTCCTCATACTTTTGAAAAAACAGCGCTATTTACCGGTGATTTTTCAAAAGAAGGGCTCACTCTTGAGGTTGATATTAATAACCAGCCTACTATTACCGACTTTAACCACGACGGCCTAAACGACTTAGTATTTTTAAATAAGCAAGGCGCCAATGTACTTTACGCGAATGCTAATGGTTACAATAAAACCATGGCTGACGTTAATTTTAAAATTGAGCTGGGCGAGCTCAGTAACGGTGAAAAACGCAAAATAAAACAGCTTATTGATATAAACAACGATGGTTATTTAGACTTTATTACCAAGCAATATAAGCCAGTGAAAGGTATGGATTCGCTCGATATTGAAATAGCGCATAACCTTTATTTGGGTAATCAAACAGGTTTTAGTGAAACACCTATTAAATTGTTAAATACCAGCGGCCCTAGTCAGCTTGTATTTGAAACAGATTTTAATAACGATGGCTTAATAGATCTTCAAACAATGGACTTAGACATTGGCCTTGGCACTATTGCTTCTATGGCTATGGGCGGTGGTAAAACTGACGTAGATGTAGAAATGAATATTTATAAGCAACAAGCAGATGGCTCATTTGCCAGCAAATCAAGCATAGAAATTGATCTTGAGATGGAAATAAATATGAGTAATGGCGATGCAACCCCGCCTTTATACATAGGCGATATAAACGGCGATAACAAAACCGATGCAGTCTATAAGTACAGCAAAAAAACGCTCTATGTTTACTACGGCGATGAGAACAATTTGCTGAGCAAAAAGCGTAAAAAAATAAAGTTAACTTTACCTAAAAAAAGTAAAGATATTTTGTTAGTTGATATTAACCAAGACGGTAAAAAAGACTTTGTGTTTAAATTTACAGAAGAAGATGGCACCAGTAAAATATCAACCCGCTTAAACTAACCTCCTACACAAAAAGCCCAGAATTACTGGGCTTTTTGCAAAGGCTTTAACATATGTTTACGCTTTAATACTGAGAAGCGAATCAAATTTAGACAAACCAAACTTTTCTTGAACAGCCGATAGTATAGCGTCTTTATCTTCATCATTTATTTGGCTTGAATACTGCTCTAATAATTCATCTAGGTAACTTACTACCTCTTCTGTATTAACTTGCTCTAGTGAATTTTGTGGCGGTGGAGGCGGCCTTTGCCCTTCAGGGCGGCCAGCATTACCAATACTTTTAGCGTCAAATTCAAGCTCGCTCATTAATTCTGCCAGCTCTTTAGTAGGTGAAATACCCTGCTCTTCAAACGCAGCTTGAATGCTCTTTGCATCTTCAGATGTTAAGTTTTCGGGATCAAACTGCGCTAGCGTTTCTTTTACAAAATCACTTTGTTCTGACGTTAACGATGCAGCTTGGCTTTTTTGCTGCGGGATAAAACTAGTAGCGTTATTGTTTATAGAATTGATCATGTTAGTTTCCTTTCAACGTTCACGACGAGGTGGTTTATATTCACTTAATTCTTGCTCGCTGATTTCCCCATTACCGTCAGCATCAATTTCATCAAAAATAGTCTGTGCGTCACCGTGAGGTGGTTTTTTAGTATTAAATTCGTCAAAACTAATTGCACCATTGCCATCGGTGTCGAGAGTTGAAAAGTCTGGCTTAGGCTGTTTGTTATTACTTCCTTTTGCAGCAATATTGGCCGAAAAAACAATGCTAAGTAATACAATTATTGCCGTTGATCTTAAATGCTTCATAGTAATAACCTTATATTCAGGACATGTTGATACCGTAAACTTACACCTTAAAAAAGCAAAAAATGTGCAAACAATAAGGAAGCATTCAATAATTTAAAAAATTGATGTGTTCTAGGGCGTTCTGGTTGCCCAATTTACAATCAGCAGATAAGCTAACGCAAACATGTGCAAATGCGCGTAATACTGCCCTTAATTCTCAAAGCTGATATACTGCTTGGGCATATAAAACAACTAATTACAGAGCACTTTTATAAATAATGATTAATAACCATCTCTACTTAGCAGGCAAGCTGTGAAAACACCAAAACGCTTACAACCCCTTATCGATGACGGTTTAATTGATGAAGTACTTAGCCGACTAATGAGCGGCAAAGAAGCCGATGTATTTGTGGTTAGATGTGGTGAACACATCCGGTGTGCCAAGGTTTATAAAGATGCCGTTAAACGCAGCTTTAAAAAAGCCGCACAATACCAAGAAGGCCGTAAAGTTCGCGGTGGTCGCCAAGCTCGTGCCATGGGGAAACGCTCAAGTTATGGGCGCCAGTTAGAAGAAGAAATTTGGCAAAACGCTGAGGTTGATGCACTTTCTCGATTAGCTAGGGCCGGTGTGCGCGTACCCGACACATATTGCTGTGTTGATGGTGTATTACTTATGGAACTTGTGTCTGATAGCGATGGCGATGTTGCGCCGCAGCTAGGCCATGTAAGTATGAGTAGAGAGGAAGCTATAAAACAACATACACTGATGATGCATTACATTATGCTTATGCTGTGCGCGGGTATTATTCATGGCGATTTATCAGAGTTTAACGTGCTTGTTGACGATAAAGGCCCTGTGATTATTGATTTACCGCAAGCTGTAAATGCGTCTGCTAACAATAGCGCTGAAGCCATGTTTGCTCGTGACGTAAACAATATGCGCCGATATTACAGCGAGTTTGCGCCTGAGCTGTTAAATACTCAGTATGCCAAAGAAATGTGGGCACTATTTGAAGAAGCAAACCTAACACCTAACTCTATACTTACAGGTGAGTTTGAAGATAACAGCGAAGACGCTGATGTTGATTCTATACTTGACGAAATTCAAGCCGCTGCCGATGAAGAACAAGAACGTTTAGCGCGTATCAACTTCTCTGACGACGAGTAATAACACTCATTTTTATGATAATCGCTTTGCTCCCTTATTGCGGGTGTACAAAGCGATACCCCACCCCATAAACAGATTGAATCACACTCTCAGTTTTAGTTAACTCATCAAGCTTTTTGCGTAATTTTTTTATGTGGCTGTCAATTGTTCTGTGGCTCACAATGCGCTGATCGGTATACATGGTATCCATTAGGCTATCACGTGAATAAACTCTACTCGGGTTATTAAACAACGGTTTAAATAACTGAAATTCAACGTTTGTAAGCTCAATGTTGTTATTTTTATAGTTCACTTTGTAGGTGGTTTCATCTAACTGCATTGCCGACGTTTGAGCCTGTGACGTATTAATACGCCTTAAAATAGCTTTAACGCGGGCAACCAGCTCTGCGTAACTAAATGGCTTGCAAATATAATCGTCAGCGCCTAACTCAAGCCCTAACAGACGGTCTATTTCTTCTACTTTAGCCGACACCATAATAATCGGTACTGTGGAAAAGCGCCTAATCGCTTTGCATAATTCAATTCCGCTTTGACCTGGTAACATTACATCAAGTAACACAAGGTTGGGCCTATTAATTTCAAGCCATGGAAGTACGTCATTCCCATGGTGTATTTGATGAGTATTAAAATGATGATTCATTAAAAAATCACTCATTAAATTAGCCAATTTTTTTTCATCTTCAACTATTAATATTTGTTCACTCATTGGCATCTCGCTTTGTCATATAAGTCCTAGCCACTTACTAAAGTAGGTAAATTAAAAAGTTACACTTCTGCGCTTTACATTGTGGGTAAGCTAATCACAACAGCAAGGCCGCCTATGCTTGCTTTCTCTGCGACTATTTCACCATGATGGCCTTCGACTATGTGTTTACATATTGATAAACCAAGGCCCGCTCCACCTTTTTGGCGGTTACGCGCACCATCAACCCGATAAAGGTATTCAAACAAATGCGCTAAATGCGAAGACTCTACCCCAACGCCATTATCCTCGATGGTCAGCTCAATAAATGATTGCCCTTTTTTGCTTATGTTCTCAGCGGTTATTGAAATAGTAGTGCACTGAGCATAGTGCACAGCATTCATTAAAATATTGTCAAATAGCTGCAATAGCCGTGTTTTATCAGCCTGAACAATAGCTTGTTTGGCACTGTTAAGTACGTAAATATTAATTGCATGTTGTTCAAAAAGTACCTGATATTTTTGCTCAATTGTATTTAACAGTAATGTTAAATCGGTTGGCTGCATGGTGTAATGCATCCCCCCTAATTCAGCACTATTTAGCATGTGTAAATCATCAATCAACCGTTTTAAATGCATTGCCTCATCGTTAGCAGAGCTAATGTTTTGGGTGTTGGGCTCACGTACGCCAAGTAACATTGCTTCAAGTTCACCAAGTAAAATGCTCATGGGTGTTCTTAATTCGTGAGAAATATTTGCCAGCCAACGTTTACGCACTTTTTCATCTTTAGCGAGCGTTAAGGCAAGCACGTTAAAGTCTTCACTTAACTGACCTAATTCGTCTTTTCGATCAAGGGTAAGCTTAGTGGTGAAGTTACCTTGGGTCAGCTGGTGCATACCTGTTGCAATTTGTTTTACGGGGCTGACTAAATGTCGTGATAATAAAAAAGTTAACAACAAGGTAAATAAAGCAGCGGCTATAGCAATAAGCCATAAGTAGTTGGTTTGCTGCTCTAAAAAGTCAAGCTCGTAGCCATCAACTAAACCATCTCTTTTAGAAACAGCTATATAACCAACGGCTATATTATTAACAATAATTGGCGTATTTATATAGGTAAGCTCATCAAGGTAATGCCCTCTTATTGGCTGTTTATTTTTATCAAGCAACGCGTAATGAGCTATATTATTGGGCTTAGGTGGGCCTTTCATTTCAAAGCGGGCGCGTTCTGGCGGGGGCGGTCTCATTGAGCGACTTCTTGGCCCCGGGCGTTCAGAAAATTGACTACTTTGTAGCTCGGTTTCGATAAGGCGTCTAAAGCTTTTATTATCACGGATGACTTCGTCCCATGAGGCACTGCTTTCATATTGCGTGGCGAGCTTTATAACGAGTGGCTCAAGTGCTTTTATTTCTTTAGCATTCACATAATCAATAACCCCCTGACCTATACTCCATTGTATAAGCACCACCAGCCCTGCAATAATACTGAAGGTAAAGCTAAACAAAATTAAAAAAAGCTTATTATGAATTTTCATAAGGGAGTGTTGACCTTAAAATAAAACCGCCACTTATAACTTGGCCACATTTAAATAAATAGTTTAACAACCAAACGTGCAAACAATGTGTATTTTCCTAAATTTTTATACAAAAAAGGCGACCTAAGTCGCCTTTGTATTATTCACTTTTTAAGTGTTTATCAAAAAAATCTAAAAAAGCCTGCAGCGTTTTAACGCGATGTGCTTGATGCGATAAGTAATGGTCGCCATCGTCCAGCTCAATATAGGTTACATCTTTTCCTTCATCATCGAGTTCATCTTCCATTTCACGGCTATGGTAAACAGGCACCACACTGTCATCGCTGCCATGTACTAATAATATAGGTCGGTTGATTTGCTTTGCGTACGTTACAGGTGAGTTAGCCTCTAACATATCGTCATCTGTACCAAACTGCTTTCTTACTATTTCTTTATTAGTAAAGTAACGCGCTTTAAAAACAAGGTGCTCTAAATCACTTACGCCTGCAAAACTGGCAGCACATTTAAATGTTTCAGGGTGCTTAACAACCGCCATTAACGCAGCATACCCCCCATAACTTGCGCCACCAATACAGATTTTTTCAGGCTGTGCTATGCCTTGTTCAATTAGCCAATTAGCACCATCTTGTAAATCGTCTTGCATGGCTAAACCAAAACCCTGAATCGACTCCATTAAAAACTCGTAACCATAACCACTTGAGCCCCTAAAATTAGGTTGTAAAACAGCGTATCCGTTATAAGCAAGCAGTGCCGTCCAATAATCAAAGTTAGCGTAATCTCGCGCCATTGGACCACCATGCGGGAATATTATAGTGGGTAATTTATCGCCCTTTTCATACCCTACAGGCAACGTTAAATAACCTTCAATGGTTAATCCATCTCGCGCTTTATAACTAATGCGCTCTTTACCGCCGTATACTGTCTCATCTATTTTTGGGTAAGCATGAGCAAGTAAAGCCAATTCATTCTTAGTTCTATCGCCAAGAAGGTACATGCCAGAGGTGCTGTCTGAGGTAAAGTAAACAATATACTTTTGTTGGTCTTCGGTGGTGCTTACAATGTCAAGATCGTACTCATCTTTAGCGAGCGATGCACGTAGCGAACGGTACAATTTATCTAAATCTGCATCCCAGTAGTTTACCCCGTCCTCTAAATGAGAATCAGTAAAGCCTGCAACCTCACCTGTTTTGCTAGAATAAAAAATAGAACCATCAAAGTCGTATTTATCATTACTGTAAATTAACTCGCGCTCTTTGGTAGTTAGGTTAAGTCTAAACAATGCATCTCGCCCGTTGTGCAAAGCCGAGATATATAAAAGGTTAGGGCTTTTATCAAACCCTAATATAGAAATACTTTGCTCACTAAATACTTCGTAATCAAATAACGTGTCCCAGTCTCCAGTCTCAGCGTTAAGTAATTCATAAGTAAATTGAGTATCGTCCATTATTTTAGCGATTCGCACATTGCCTTGTCTGTCGGAAAACCACGCTGTAACATTATTACGAGGCCTTTGTATTTGCGTTCTGCGCAATGTGGTTAGGTCTAACTCGTATACCGCAGGAGTATTAGCTATTTTAAAGTCACCCTGCACTAAAATTTTATTTTTTTGCTTAGGTAAAAAACTAACAATTTTATCGGCAAACTGTGGCTGTCTCTCGCCACGAGCTGCATTACCCCTCATAGCCAACTTAATGCCTTTATCGTTAGTTAAGTTATAAGCATACATAAGTGTTGAAGTATATTTAGCACCACCAAATTGGTACTTTATATGGCGTGCACCAAGCAACAGCACATCATCATTCGCCCAACTATACCAGTCAAAAAATACAGTTTGGTTGTCAGACTGTAAAACAGGGGTAATAACACCTGTTTTAAAGTTTTTTACCATTAAAATTAAAGTGCCTTTGTTGTTTCTTACAAAGGCAAGGTTTTCACCATTAGGCGAAAGCTTTACTTGGCTAAAGTCTTTTAAGCCAGCAAAGGCTTCTATTGGTAGTTTTTTATCTTGCGCGCTAAGGGTGTTAAAGCTCAGAAGAGTAATTAATGCAGCAGCAATGAATTTACGCATCAAAAATCCTTTTATTTTTATGTTTTTAAATCAGGTCCGTATTCTACAACTGAGGGCGCTTCAGAACAAATTTATCTTTTGTTGTACTAAAGTAATCGCCACCCATTTTTCCTACAGCATCTAAGCGAGTAGGATCTATATAACCGTTTACTAATATTGCATCATCAACGCAAATACCTACTACATCTAATAACATCATTATACCGCCACTTGCCTGTTCAGAAATAGTAATGACCTCACGTAGTGTGCATTCATAGCGTACTTTAGAAGCCTCGACACTTGGCGGGCTCACTAACAAACTTGGCGCCTGTTGTATATTTGCTTCATCAAACTCGCTCACGTCATTTGGATAATTAGCACAGCTTTGATTCATTTGTTCAACTAAGTTATGGCTAACAATATTGACTACACACTCTTTAGTTGCCAGTAAGTTAGTTAAGGTGTCTTTGTTGGCTTGATCTCGCGGGTTTACCTGAGTAACACTTAATACAGGAGGGTTACAGCTTGCGACGGTAAAAAATGAGTACGGGGCAATGTTCGCAATTCTCTTCTCACTTAACGTGCTGATCCATGCAATAGGTCGTGGGCTTATACCACCCACTAAATATGAATACACATTGTGATTGGCATTGTTAGTTAAATCTAAAAACATGTTTTTCCTTTTTATTATTAAAACTAAATCGCAATTTAAAACCTTTACGTATTAACAACTTTAACTGTTTTGTATTTCAATACTTTTATCTAGCAACCAGTACCAACTAGCTAATACGCAAGCAAAAAACACAAATAACGTGAACACTAATATACTAACTTTAAGCGACGAGTCGTAAATTAAATGCGTGAAAAAATAAACATAGTGTGGTTCAAACGCGATTTACGCTTAAGCGATCATCAGCCCTTAAAAAATGCGTTCGATACTGACATAGCGACCTTAATACTTTATAACTTTGAACCAATCCTACTTGAAGATGCTCATTACAATGAGCGGCATTGGCGCTTTGTATATCAATCTATTGTTAATTTAAATTCTCAGTTAGCGCGCTTTAATGCAAAGGTTTATATATTTAATGAAAATATGCAAACACTGCTTGATAGGCTCAATAACCAGTTTGAAATAGCACGTATTTTTAGTCACCAAGAAATCGGGCTAAACAATACATTTGAGCGCGACCTAGCAATTAAAGCTTGGTGCCATCATAACCATATAGACTGGCTAGAATCGCCAACTGGCGCTGTTATTCGTGGTAAAAAAAATCGTGATAACTGGAATGAGCGCTGGCAAAAAACAATGCAAGCTCCGCTTGCTATACCTAATTGGAAAAATGTTAATACCGTAAAACTTAAAGATTATGAAACTCCAGTGTTACCTAAAACCTACACGCAAGATGATGATAACTTTCAACAAGGAGGATCGCTTCACGCAAGAGAAGTTATGCAAAGTTTTTTTGGCCAGCGCGGTAAAGGCTATCAAAAAGGGATTTCTAGCCCAAGCTTAAGCCGTACACATTGCTCTAGGCTCTCGCCATATTTAGCGTGGGGAAATATAAGCCTTAGGCAAGTCTATCACACTGCGATAGACGCTTATCATTCATCACACCCAGATAAGAAAGGTTGGAAACGCCCGCTTGCTGCTTTTGTATCTCGTTTGCATTGGCATTGCCACTTTATGCAAAAATTTGAAAGTGAATGCACCATGGAATTTAAAGCATTAAATCCGGGATATCACTCATTTCCATATCGTACCGATGAGCATGTAGAACGCGACATTGAGCGCTGGGCACAGGGGCAAACAGGCATACCAATAATAGATGCATGCATGCGCTGTTTAAAAGCCACCGGTTATATTAACTTTAGAATGCGCGCTATGCTTGTGAGCTTTGTAACGCATCATTTAAATATAAGTTGGCAGCAAGCAAGTTTGCCACTGGCGAATTACTTTTTAGATTTTGAACCCGGTATTCACTACCCGCAAATTCAAATGCAGGCATCGGTTACGGGCATTAATACTATTCGTCATTACAACCCGATTAAACAATCAGAAGATCAAGATTCTACCGGCGCATTTATTAAAAAGTGGTGCCCCGAGCTTGAAAAGCTTCCTATTGAGTATTTACACGAACCATGGGAACAAACCCCAATGGAGGCATTGTTTAACGATTTTAAACTCGGTGAAGATTACCCAGAGCCGATGCTTGATTTGACGGTCGCATCTAAAGACGCCCGCGAGCGATTATGGCAATACCGAGAGCGTCCAGACGTTAAACGTGCCATAGGCAAAATTCTTAGAAAGCATGTTGCAATCACACCTAAAACAAGCAAAGTAAAAAATAAAAGCACCACTAAAAATAACACTAAGGTTAAGTAATTATGGCGCATAAAAAACTAAACCTACCTCACAAAATATGCCCAGTATGCGACAAGCCATTTTCGTGGCGTAAAAAGTGGCAGCGTGACTGGGATAATGTAATTTATTGCTCAGAGCGGTGTAAGCGCAATAAAGAGTAATTGAAATTTACTGGCGTCTATTTTGCAACATCATCAGAAATTAGTGCTTTTTCAGCCGTTATTTAAGCTTTTTTGTAAATAACGCTTAATGAGTCTGAAAAGCTTACATGCAACGCAAGGAGAAGATGATGACGATTAAAAAAACAGCAAACTCAACGTGGTCTGGTGACATTAAAACAGGCAAAGGCAGTATTTCAACGCAAAGTGGCGCACTTAATAAACAACCGTATGGCTTTAATACCCGCTTTGAAGGTGAGCCAGGGTCAAATCCTGAGGAGCTAGTAGGTGCGGCGCACAGTGCCTGTTTTAGCATGGCGCTGTCGCTTGCATTAGGTGATGCTGGTTTTACGGCCGATAAAATTGATACCAAAGCAACGGTAAGCCTTGATGAAGTAGACGATGGCTTTGCAGTGACGCATATAGCTATTGAAGTAAACGCACGTATTAAAGATATTGCTAATGAGCAATTTCAAGCATTGTGTGAGCAAACTAAAAAAGGCTGCCCTATTTCAAAGCTGCTTAATACCGAAATATCACTTAACGCAACACTCGAGAGCGTCTCATAACCGACTATTACCTATGCTCAATAGTAGGTAATCTAAGCCAAGTAAGTTTTTACTTGGCTTTGCATTCATTACCCAACCCTTTTTGAGTTGTTTAAATTTAATAAATCGTTAAGTAGTGCAATACCCATACCTAACGCCGGCCATATCACCCATAAATAATTTGGCGAGGTAATTAAATTAATGACTGTTAATAGTGTTAATACAGCTAAATAACGCTTTAGATTTTCAAAAAATGTAATTGTACTCATGTTTACTCTCCTCTTTATGTATGAGGTTATTTTTAAACATAAACACAGCAAATACAGCTGTTAAAAGTCACTCAATATTATGACAAGTGTCATCAATTAGGGCTTACTTATTAATCACTTATAACTAGTTAAAATATAAAAACTCATACTTTAACTTGTTTGTGTTAAAATCGGATTTAAACTAACCTTAATGTATATGTTACAAAGGCTGAATTAAATGAATGAAAAATCAACAAATTGCGCAAAAGTTACCTGCAGTAACTGTGAGGATGCAAACACACTTGAATTTGATTTTTCAATGGCCTTCCAACCTATAATAAATTGCCAAACCAACCATATTTTTGGCTACGAGGCATTAGTGAGGGGGCTAAACGGCGAATCTGCTTATTCTATTATCTCAAGAGTGAACGAGGAAAACCGTTATACGTTTGACCAGCTTTGCCGTATTAAAGCCATTAAGCTAGCCTCAGAACTAGGCATTACATCAATGCTTAGCATCAACTTTTTACCCAACGCTATTTATAAGCCTGAGCGCTGCATACGCACCACATTAGAAGCGGCAAAAAAGTATAATTTCCCAATTAAAAACATCATGTTTGAGTTTACCGAGGTAGAAAAAGTAGAAGACACCGCACATATAAAACGCGTGGTTGATTATTACCAATCGCTTGGCTTTAAAACCGCGACCGATGACTTTGGTGCGGGTTACTCTGGTTTAAATCTACTTGCTGACTTTCAAACAGATATTATTAAGCTAGATATGGCACTAATACGCGATATTAACCACGATACGAAACGCCAATTAATAGTAACTCATTGCTTAAGCATGTTTCGCGATTTAAATATTACAGCCCTAGCTGAAGGAATTGAAACAGTAGAAGAATACATGTGGCTTAAACAGGCTGGCGTTGAGTTAATGCAAGGCTACTTATTTGCAAAGCCTGGCTTTGAGTGTTTACCTAATGTGAATCTTGATTTTTAAGGTAGAGAACAATCGCACACCTTAAGTTTATAAAAAGCTTGATTAATGCCGCTTATTGTAAAGCGGCATTAATCTATTAAGTCTAACCTACTGCTTACCTGACCATGCCTGCACTAATTGGGTTAATTGCTGTTTTATATCATTACTAGCAATTGCCTGACTTAGGGTTTCAGTTAAAACTTTAATTTCGTCCTGATTACTATTTTGTGCAATAACCTCACTTAACTGCTGCCCAAACATCGTAATTGTTTGATTAACATTATTAGCATTGAGTGTTTTATTGAGTTCACTTAACTGAGAGTGTGCGCTACTTTTTTCAATTACACTAATTAGCTCTGCAACACTGCTTTTATCTGGCGCTTGGTGTAATAAGCTTTGAAGTGTTTCATTAAGTACATTAAAGCTCTGACGATTATCTAAATTGGCCAAGTTTTCGCCAACCGTGCCAATTGATGCATTGTAGTCATAACTTAAATTACTTTTACTAAGTTTATTTGCAATGCCCTCTAACGCCTCATGCAAATATCCCATTTGCTCAACTGCCATCATTACTGGGCTACCAGCACCATCAAGTTTATTTAACCTCACAAAGTCAGCTTTAATTTGCTCATAGCGCGCTTGTTCTTGCGCTGTACCGGTACCACGTAGTTCACCTAGTTTAAGCAAATTTTCTTCAGATCCTTTACTGAGTGTTTGAGCCTCACCCCGGTAATGATCGCAAATCAAATTCTCAAGCTCTTCGTCATTCATGGCTGCAACCACTTTTTCAGCCATTTTATTCATATTACGGTAACTACCTTGCAGCTTAAATGGCGGCTCTGTACGGTAGTTGTTATCTTGAGCAGCAGAAGCAATATATTGCGCATTTACTTTTAATACGGTGTCTCTAATAGTAATCAGTTTATTAATTACTGCTTTAATTTCGTTGGCCTCAGCCTGTGAGTAGCCATATTCAAGCTCGTTTAACGGTATATCTTCACCTTGGCAAATACGCACAAATTTGTATAGGTCGTCCATATTTCTGTTTGCCAGCGGTGCAAGCACGGAGTTAGACGTAAGGGCATTTTCTATAAAGCTCATTGCAAACTCTTGCTCGCACCCTGCCAACGTATCACCTAAGTTATAAATATCGGCACGGTTGGCAAGCATATCCGGTATTTTAAAGCTCTCACCCGATTCGGTATAGGGGTTACCCGCCATAACCACAGCAAACTTTTTCCCGCGTAAATCATACGTTTTACTTTTTCCATTCCACACACCATCAATTCGGCGCGAGCCATCACATAGCGAAATAAACTTTTGTAAAAATTCAGGGTTAGTATGCTGAATATCATCTAAATAAAGCATTACGTTATTGCCCATTTCAAAGCTTTGATTGATTTTAGCAATCTCTTTTTCGGCAGTTGCGTTAATGGCTTGAGATGGATCTAGCGATACTTGGTCGTGCCCTATTGACGGGCAATTTACTTTTACAAATGTTAATCCTAGGCGGTTAGCTACATATTCTACAAGTGTTGTTTTACCATACCCTGGCGGTGATATAAGCAACAGCATACCCATTAAATCGGTGCGTTTGTTTTTACCCGCTGAGCCAATTTGTTTTGCTAAGTTATCGCCAATAATTGGAAAATACACTTTATTAATAAGTTGGTTTCGTACAAATGAGCTTAAAGGCCGCGCTTTAAATTCATCTAACTGTAAGCGCTCTTTTTGCTCAGCTAAAATTTCACTACGAAGAGAATGGTATTGCTCAAAGGCGGGCACTTGCCCAGTAATATATTCACGCGTACGTGCATAAAACGACGCATAATCAACTTGAAGTGTTTGCTCACTTATTTGCTTATGCTGCCCCATTAATCCACTAACAGTGTTATCGGTATTTACGTCTAAAACGCTGTACTTGAAAGAAGTAGAGGCTGTTAAATGAAGGTAATTCGCAGCTTCAGCTTGAACTTCACCGCTAATATTACTGTGTTGTAAACAATAGGCATTTAGCCAACTTAAATAAAGTAGCCCTCGCCCATCTGCGCTATTAAGTGTGGTATTAGCTTGGGCCAGCTCTTTGCTAAACCCCTTACTATTTGCATCATTGTTAAACTGCTCGGCGAGGTTTTTAGCTTGCTGAGATACGATAAACAGAGGTTCATCTGCACTTTTTTGCTGCGCCAATTGCTTTATTAAATACGCCGCGCTGAGCTCACTTGATAAATCACTAAAGTGCACAAGCATACGAGGTATCGTATTTAAAAACTCGCTGATATATTCACTCAGTTGAGATGTTAAAGCGCTAATAAAATTAATTGCACCAAAGTGCGTTTCCATCAACAATGCATTTTTTGCTTGGTGATAAAAAGTAGCCAACTGCTCTGCTGACAACTGCGCGCTGTAAAGCTGCGCAACTACCCTACAACTCACTGGGTAAATGAGTAAATCCAGGGTGCTTTTTTGATTAAGTAAAGACTCTAATATTGTGCTAGCGTCATGATCGTGTATGCCCTTTTCGTAACCTTCTTGGTAACGGGGCTCTGCAAATTTTTGCACTACATTTAACAGCGTGCTGTTGTCTTTAGCTTGATGCAGTTGTGTAAATGTAAGTGCATGCTCACTATTTTCGCACGCTAATAAAATTTGCGCAGCTAAATATTCACCACGATAAATAGTGCTGTTTTCAGACACGAGCGCTTGCTGCCACAAGTGACGGCTTTGCGCTAATGTTTCAACACTTTTTGCATCGGTAATTGGCTCAAAATAATCGGTCCCTGTTAAATGCAGCATTAGCTGCTCATCGCGAGGCAGTAACGTTAAATCAAGTAATTGCTTATTAACACTAAATGCGTGTTTACCTATACTTACCGTGTTACCGCCATCGGTAAATATATCTTGTTTATCACGTAATGAGCGAATGCCCTGATCTTTGCTCGCTTTTAGTTTTGACTGAATATCATCGGCACGTATTTCGTCGCCAATATCTTTTAACTCTTGCGTAAGTGCACGTAATTTACTGATCATCGGATCAGCTGCAAAGTAAGTGTTTAGCGCATCTAACTCAGTGAAACTTTGCGATCGTCGGTTAACGCCCTGTAAAATACGCTCTGCGGCATTTGCTAAATTAAGTGCACGGCGCTGACGCGCATCTATTAAACTTTGTTTATGCGCTTCAAAGCTCTCATAAACGTCATCGCGCTTGGCTATTATTTCGCTGAGGTATTCATCAAAATCGCTAAATTGCGACTCGAGCTCTTCTAGCTGTATTAACAAACGCGATAACTGATCGTCACACGCCTCAGGGGTTTTTGCATTATTTAATGCGTTAGTAATACTTTGCGAAAACAACTTAAAACGGGCGGCAAACTCAGCTTTAGCCTCAACGCTGCCTAAGCTTTTTTGACGTATTTCTATGCCTGCTTTTGCCCTATTGACTAACGCATATACACCGCTAATATCTTCTAAAATTTGGGTGCGAATACGGCTATCGTCTATGTCTAAATCAAGCATTGTGTGGTTAAGTAAATCAAGCTCCACACTTTGTTTATCAAGCTCGGCAATATAGGTTTTAAGTTCGGTTACGCTTTCACTCTTAGCGCTTAGCTCTTCGAGTTCTTTTAATTTTTTATGATACGGCTCAAGTGCTGTTGATTGCTGTAAAAAAGCAGCAGTTGCTTGGCTTACACCGCTCAAATACTCATCTACATCAGCTTGTAACTGGTTAAGTGCATCTGTGTCTATGTACTTAATATCTTCAAGGCTGATTATTTGCCCTTTTAGTACTTTTAACGCGTCTATTGCCGTAACAAATTCAGACACTGCTTTAAAGCTATCAGGGCGAACCTCTCGTGTTACTTCTGTGTACTGTTTAGTTATATCTGCAAGTGCTTGCTTAGCTTTGTTCTGTATTTCAGTTACTTTTTCAAATTCATCAAGTACTTGTTCAGCTGTCTCAAAAATACTGTGCAAGCTTTGCGCTATGTCAGCAAACTCAGTTTCGTTGAGCCAATGATAGCGGTCAAATATATTTCGGCTCAGCGAAATCATATCTTCGTAGTGAAACAAACTTGGGCTTTGTTCGTTAATCGCTTTGCATACGCTATATAAATCTGAAATACCGCGTACTAAATCGGGGTTACCAATTTTTCCAAAAAAACTCGTTAAAGCAGGTGCATTGGCGGCAAACTCAGCAGATACAAATGGGCTTTGCCATATTTGGATTGGGTGCACGCGCTCAGCTTGTTCGTTATCGGCTTTGAAGGTTAACGCTATGCCATCGTTGTAAATACCATAACCGTGACAGTAAATTGGGTTTTGTAAGTTTTTATCAATAATATTGTAAGCAAACAAAGCATAGCGTCCTTCGCTTGGCTCATAAAATACATACAAAACATCTTCGCCATTGGGCGATTTAACTTGGCGATGAAATTCTAAATCATCAATTTGTTCTTCAAATGAGCGAGCCTGTCCCGACTGCAAATAGTAACCACCGGGGAAAATAATACCGTGGTCTTCGGGTAAGGTAACACAAGCGCTACCAATGGCATCTTGACGCATAACCTGCAAAGTGCGGCTGTTAAAAATAAAATAGCGCCACTGCTTTTCACGGTATGGCAAAATTTTAAGTAAAATCATGTCCCCCACTTGCGCGTATTCAACCTCGCTATCAGCAAGCGATTGATTTTTATCTTCAACGGGTTCTTGATGAATGCCTTCGCCGGTTTCGGTGCTGTTTTCTATTTTTATGGTGAGCGTGCCACCAATAGTTTCAACAAATACGGTATCAGCAATATTTATATGACCGTGACGCCCTTCAACATGATCACTGCGGTCTGTTTGTTGCCATTCAAAATCATAATCGTGTGCGTGCTTAATATCGCGCTCACCACGGTTATCTATGTAATTAATGGTGTTATCAGGGTGTATTTCCCATCTAAACACTCGCACATCAGAGAGCTTTTCACCAATCTGAAACAGCGCAAATAACTTACCGTTTTGCTGGTATAGGTGCTGTAGCTTGGTTTGTTTGTAGTAAGTATAAAGCTCTTCGAAATCTCTAATAAAACGGGTATCGGTTAAAAATAAGGTTTGTTCTGGGTATGGCTCAATTTCAAAGTGATCCTCTTGCTGAACCAATTTGTGCACACTAAATACATCATCAATTGAGGTTTCTTTTTTCAGACCCAAAAACACGTTGTAAGCAAAAATAACTTTGTCGCCCACAATAACAATATCGCGTGGCGTACAGTTTTGCTCAGTTCGCGCACGCACGCGCCCTTTAACCTGAAGCTCTGTACTACCAAACTCGCTAATACGCTGCGTATTAACGTTATCTGTTTGCGTTTTGAGTGTTGCGCCAAAGTTATTTAAGCGACGCTTAATTAAATCGTACGATCCCTGCTCTAAAGCATGTTGTGTTGAGTCCGTCATTAAACCTTTCCTGCAGTATTACTTTTTGTATGTGTGATCAAAAAAGCCGTAAAGTTAACTATTACGGCTATAGATTTAAAGGGAATTAGTCTTGCGGGTCGAGTTTAATTTTATCTTCAAGGCTGCTGCCCATATTGCCCCCTAGCATACTCAGTAACTGGCTTTTTTCTGCAGCTGTGGTGTTACTCAATTGCTTTAGTAATTTACTCATATTAAGATTTTTCATGGTTTCAGCTGAGCCGTTAGCGCCCGCTAATACTCCTTTCAAATCCTCAATTAAATTACGATCACCATTTAAGTGATCTTTAAATACAGTTTGTACTGTTTTGCTTTCATCTACTAAACCATCTATTGATTTACCTAAGCTAATAGCACTCATAAACTGGTTAAAGAACTGGCCATCGCCACCCATAATATTAATATCGGCATCGCCTAGTGCTTTGCTCATCACTTGAGCTTGATGCTCAGCTATGTCTTTACCTGCCTCAATTTTAGCCAGCACTAGCTCTTTTTGCTGGTTTAGTTGTAGTGTAAAGCTTTCGTAGTCACGGGCATCTTGGTCCATCGCATTAAGCGCCTGTAGTTTTTCTTCAAGGCCTTTGGCCTCTGCAAGCATTTTACGCTCAAGGTTAATGGCTTCAACTTCACCTTGTTTTTCATATGCATCAGCCATGGCGGTTTGTACTTGCGCTTGAGATAGCCCTATTTCACGGTTACCTTGTGCTTCGGCTTCTAATTTTTGACGCAACACTTTAGCATCCACTTCACCTTGCATTGCATTCGCTTGTGCTTTAGCAGTAATAACATCAGCTTCAGCTAAGCCCTGTGCAGCGGTTTCTACTTGGTGTGCCTGGGCAAGTATCTTTTTAGACTCAGCTTGCTGATTAGCAATGCGCAGCTCTGCATTAGCCATTGTTTCAAGTTCACGAGCTTTAAATTCAGCGGCTTGATCTTGCGCTTTAGCGGCTTCAATATCTTTAACTAATGCTTCTTCTGCTTCCGCTTTAGCTCGAATTATAATGGCGTCTTTTTCACGTTCTGCACCCGCTAAAACCTGCACATCTTTAATACGTTCTTGCTCTTCAGCTACCGACTTTTCTACTATTACGCGATCGCGCACTACATCAGCAATTTCTTTACGTTCTACTTCAAGTGCTTTTTCTTTATTAATACGTAAAATTTCAGTTTCTCTTTCTCGTTCAATGACTTCTATTTCACGAGAGCGTAAAACTTTTTCCTCTTCAATACCCAGTACCCGCAGTCGGTTTTGCTCTGCAATATCAAGCTCACGTTGCTTGTTTTGCTCGCTAATTCCAATTGATTCTTCAGATTGAATTCGAGCCTGTTCTGATTTTAAACGCTCTTCGTGGCGTACTTTTTCAGCTTCGGCGTGTTCACGCGCTTTAACGGTTTCAATTTCACGAACTTGACGCGACATTGCATCTTGTTTTTGACGTTCTATTTCAAGTGATTTTTCAGTGGCTTCTTGGTTTTGTATTTCTACTTTTGCGCGCTCATCACATTTTAATTGATTGGTTAATACATTTTGCGCTGCCGTCATTTCGGTAATACGACGAATACCTTCTGCATCAAGGATATTTTGTGAATCAAGCTTTTCAATCGACGTTTGTTCTAAGTAATCAATGGCAACATCTTCAAGTGTATAGCCAGATAAGTCTTGTCCTATCACCTCTTTAATGTTGTCTCTAAATTCGTTTCGGTGAGTAAATAACTCAACAAAATCCATTCGCTTACCAACGGTTTTAAGTGCCTCTGAAAACTTAGCTTCAAATAATTCTTGCAGCGTTTCATGCTCTGACGCACGTGCACAACCTACTTGCTTTGCAACACGTAAAATATCGTCTTTGTTTTCATTAACACGAATATAAAAGGTGATTGCGATATCGGCGCGTATATTGTCTTTACAAATCAAGCCGCCTTTGTCTTTACGTTCAAGTACCATGCGCTTTGTTGAAATATCCATCACTTCCATTTTATGGATAACAGGGTACACAATGCCACCTGTAGTGGTAACGTCTGGCTCACTTTTCATTTTATTTATAATGAGAGCTTGGCCTTGTTCCACTTTGCGATAAAACTTGCCAACAATTAACAAAATAGCAAAAATGACCGCTATCGCTATACCTACAAACGTTAATATAGGTAGTAAGTTATCTAAAAATTCCATGTTATGTCCTAACGTAATTATCGATTTATTATGTGTTATTTACAGCAAAAAACGGCGTTGTGTTACCAAGGTTTAGCAGTAACAATATAACAATGCTGCTCTTTTATATGCTCAAGTAATACAACCGTATCACCTGCGCTGAAGGGGTATTCGTCATGCGATCTTATTTCAATGAGTTGCTCAGAGCCTTGGAAATTAACTCTGCCTTGACCAAACGTTGGCGTCACCTTTCCAGTAACAACCGTGCATTCAAGACCCAATAAGTCGCTACTGCGAGAAGTTTCTACACTTGAGAAAAAGCGTTGTAATGGTTTTGAAATAATAACTGCAATTGGTAAAGCAATAATCGCGCTTACTATCAGCATCACTAAGCCAAAAACATAAAATAAAACACCGTCACCAAGTAGATAAGCAAAAAACTTATGTGCATAAATGCTAATTAGCCAGCTAAGCATAACCACTAAGCTAATTGATACCGTAATAGGAATACTGCCAAAACCAAAGTTTGACGCTGAATGGGCGCTATTTGAGTTAGATGAACTGGGCTCTATGTCTAAATCAGATTCAAACATATCAATGTCAGCAAATCCTAATAAAGTGATCATCCAAAAAAGGATTACAACCAAAAGCAGGGCCGTGAAAATAATGGTAGGAAACGTCAGTGCTAAATTCAAAAAGTCCATATTACTGCTATCCATCTGTATTAATACATTTACACAGTATGATTTTTACCATTTTGAAGAGAGTTTGTTAAGTTTTTTATAATAATTAGCCACTGGTTTATAAAGAATTGTAAATAGCTCACCTCTATTTTAATTACCTCATTATAAACCCATTACTTATAGACCTTTTTTAAACGGTCAACCTAAATCACTTACTTCTAGATTGAAGTGCTCTATCTGGATGTATGACTTTACTAATAATAGCCTCTATTTCACTGCAAGTTATACCGATAATAATGACTACGATGAATACAAAAAAGCCGCCTTGCTGAAGTCACTTCAGTTAAACAAGGCGGCTTTTATATTAAAAAATCTATAGCTTACATATTACCTAGCTCTATCATCATTGCGGTATACATGCGTAAATTTAGCTCCAATTGCTCAAGCGTAATAAATTCATGCTCAGAGTGGCCTGTATAACGTTTACCCGGCATTGATGGGCCAAACGATACGGCATTATCAAATAGTTTTGCGTTAGTACCTCCGCCAATTGATACAAAATCGGCTTGTTCGTCACCTGTAAAATGTTTAAAAATATCGAGTAGCTTTTGTGCGTGCGGCGCGTTATCTAACAGCATAGGGTTACCTATCACTGTATCTATACTCTCGAGTGTAACGTTATTGTTAGCTTGCCATTGATTAATGGCTGTCTCTATTTGCTGCCTTAAAACATCTTCATTTTTACCAACAGGGCGACGAGCATTAACGGCTAACGTTAATTTATTTCCGCTGCGCTCAATGACGGTTGGAGAAACAGTCATTGGGCCCATAAAGTCATGTTTATAGGCAATATCGCCAAACTGCTTACCGTGAAGATCTAACCCTATCAGTTGATTTACAAATTTAATAAGCTGTCCATCGCTATTGTTTTCAAGCGCTACGTCTTTAAATAACTCGCTCAAGTGTGCGATAGCATTAACGCCCGATTCTGGCTCAGATGAGTGCGCAGACATTCCTTTTATACTTATTTTTAAGCCTTTACCTTGCTCTTCAAAATTAAACTCAACATCACTAAGCGTTTTAGCTTTCGCTTTTAGTGAGTCAATTAAGCGCTCATTAGCATTATGCAGTACTAAACTTGCATCTTCTGGTATTTGGCTTTTGAATGCACCACCAGCAAGGTCGCTTACATACACTGCTTTTTGATCTGATATGGCATTAAATGTAGGAGAAATTAAGCTCCAACCTTTTTCAGCAACCACTACCGGGTATGATGCATCAATGGTTACTGCATACTTTGGTTGCTCATATGTTTTCATGAACTCAGTAAGTGGGCCCCAATCAGACTCCTCAGCCAGATAAATCATCAGCTCAATGCGGTTATTGAGCTCAATACCTTTATCTTTAATCGCTTTCATGGCGTAAAGCGCGGTAGCGATAGCGCCTTTGTCATCTTCGGTACCACGGCCAACTAATTTACCTGGCTCAGAGGTATCAATAATAAAGGGGTTTTGCTTCCACTTACTCGCATTAGCTGGCTGCACATCACCGTGTGTTACCACTGTTACCTTGTCTGTTTGTTTACCCATGCCAATAAGCACGGTGTAACCAAGGTCTTGGTAGTCGAACCCAAGCTCTGCAGCTTTCATTTTTAATACCGATTTAAAGTTAATAAAATCTGGGTTTTGTGGTGCGGGTATTGAATCTTTATTTACTGTAGGAAAAGCAACTAAGTTAGTTAGCGTGTGTACTTGCGCATTTTGGTAGGTATTTACAGCGTAATCGGCAACATTATCAATATTTTTATGTAACTGTGCGTGCGCGCTAAACGCGAACAAAAGAGCACTGGCTAAAGCTAACTTTTTCAAAACTTATTCCATTTAATTAATAACTAAGGGCTTTAATTATAGCGCCCACACAGCATTACAAATAGCGCTTTGCGGTAATTTAACAAACTATTAAGTGTAAATATTTATATGGCGGCTTTAATATGGATAGCGGTATAATAAGCGGCTTAAAATAATTGGGGTAAATCAGTGTGAATCGTCGTAAAAAAATAGTCACAAAGTTTCAAAAGAAAGACAAACGCGCTAACGCTAAATTACACAAAAGTAATAAGCCCGCGTATATATCAAAAGCAGAACGCGAGAAGCTAGAACAACAAGCAGCACAATTAACCCAAATCGAACAAAACCAAGAGCAGCCGTAACCTGCTCTTGGTTGTAAATTATATAATCACCTTAAAAAGCGACACTCATCCCTATATTAAACGAACGCCCCTGCCCTGCGAGCTGCTCAAAACCCGTGCTTTCGCCTTTTTTAAGCTGCGCAATGCTCACCCCACCAAGCGGTAGTTGATAGTACTCGTCAAATAAATTACTCACTTGTGCACTTAACGTTAAGTCGCCCCATGACGCTTTTGAACCTAAATTTACAATGTTGTAGCTATCGGTTTGGTTTTCTAATCGGTTGTTATCGACGCGTGTTTTAGCATCATTCCATTGCCACGACAGCGTATTTTCAAAGCGGCCGAGTTGATGGTTAATTGCAAACTTAGTATGCAGTGGTTTTATTTGATAAAGCGGCTGGTTGGTATCATCTCGCTTTGCACGTGTATTAGTAATATTGGCATTTAATTGCCAATTACCGAGTGCTTTAGATTGATGAATATTAGCGGCTAAATCTAACTTAACCCCATACAATACGGCATCCGTATTAGTAAATTTAAGTATGTTACGTGCTGTGTTTTCTAAGCCAAATCGATTGAAAGACCTGACGAGGTCTGCATCAATGTAGTCAGATGCATTGGTATACCAAATGTTAGCACTTACTTGCCAGTCGTCGTTTTGAGCCGATTTAATATAAGTAGAGCTTATTGTATGCGCGGTTTCTACTTCTAAATTTTGGTTGCCTATATAGCCATTACCATCACCGTACCAACCAATCATGGTGGTTGCCATATTGCTCACACCCCAGCTGTATCGCTCATACAAATTAGGTGCTCTGTTTTTGCGAGCAAGACCAAGCTGTAGCTCGTCAGTATGAGTAAGCTGATAATTAAGTAATACACTGATATCAACCACCGTGTCTGATTTATCGTGCTCTTTGCTATTAAAAGCAGCAGCGGCACTTGCGTTACTGGGCTGCATTGGCATGGCGCTCATAGTCATCATTGCCATACCTTCGTTATATGGCTGAACATCGTCAGCACGAGTATTTACATGCTCAACACGTATACCTGAATTTAACCCAACTTAGTATTTATTTGGCTCTCAAATTCTGCAAATGCTGCAATACGCTTACGCTGACCATTATTTATATTAATGTAATCGTTAGGGCCCATCATGGCGGAACCTTCAACAGCAGACCACCAATCATCAATTCGGTAATCATAAAATGCTTGCCCAAGTAATAGGCTGCTATTGCTATCTAGGTTTAAACGCCATTTAATTTGAGAGCTTATATCGCGCGCATCGGTATTCATTGGCATCATGCCTGTTTTTTCAGCGCTAAAAAAACCCATTTCGTGTTTAACCTCATGCCAATTAAGTTGGGCTTCCAATTCACTGTTTTCCAATACACGCTTGTACTGGGCCGTTGCGCCATAACTTGTGTTGTCAGTCATATCCATATACTGATTAGCAAAGCCCTGATAAGGTATTTTTTGATGTGTAAGCTTAATAACAAACTGTTGTTTTTCGTCTCGTATTGCTGCAAAAAGCGCATGGTTTTGAACGCGATATAAGGTATCTAATACCAAGTTTCCATTTCCGTCGTCGTAACTTTTGGCATCACTAAACGCACCTTGGTAATTAAAACTCAGGGTATTGCTCGCAATACGTGCTCCTACCCCCACTTTTCGCGCATTGTTTACGCTATTATATTGAGCAGATACATAGCCTGAGTGCCAGTGAAGCTCATTACTTTGGCTATACTGTGGTGAAATAGTATTTACGCTTATCACCCCGGCAATATTATCGCCACCGGCACTTACCGCTGATATACCCGCAATAACATGATAAGCCGCAATTTGATTAGCAGAAACATACGAAAGCGGAGGGTTCATATGATTAGCACATGCCGCTGTAACATCAGCCCCATCGACTAATACTTTTACTCTATCCCCCATCAAGCCATTTAAAATAGGCAAATTAGACACCCCACCTGCAGCAGAAAAATCCACACCTAAATCATTTAGTAATGATTCTGCAGAGCCAAGTGCAAGGTGTTTATTTTGCGAATGTCCATGAACCTCAATAACTTCTAAAGAGGTGTCGTCTGCAAAGGCTGCTGAAGAAAATATGCTGCCTATAAAAAAAGCCAAAGGCGTTAATAAATATGTGTTTGGAGTATTGCTTAAATCTGCCATTTTATAATTATGCCACTGTAATAGTTGGACTAATTATAATTCTTGAGGCTAGAATAAAAGCGCGACAAATTGTCGCACTTTGCTCATTTTATTTTAAATATGCCTGCGTTATTCATCATCAAAAATATCTTCTATTTTTAATTCAAATAACCGCGCTGCTTTAAACGCCAGCGGTAAACTGGGATCAAACTTACCTTTTTCAATTGCATTAATGGTTTGGCGCGATACATCTAATAATTCAGCTAGTTTAGCCTGTGTTAGATTTTGCTCAGCTCTGAGTACTTTTAAGCGGTTTTTCATTCGTCGCCCTCATCACAGCTGTAGCGTTTGTTAAGTATGTAGGTGCTAATTAAATACACTGAGCCCATTAAAAACATCAAGTCAGGTATGTCAGCCCGTACGCTAATAATGCCACTTAATTGTAAGTTACTATATGCAAGCCCACCGACCACAACCGCTCCAAGCGTAAAACCCATTGCACTTAAATGTATTTTTTGCTGTAACTCATCAAGTCCCTGTAAGTTGCGCTTATTGGCTATGATCATTGCAATGCCCACAACAACATTTACGACAATAAAAAAGCCACTCATCGCGTTATTATGATCCCAAATTAAAACCGGACCAAACGAACAAATGGCTAGCGATAGTAACCAAATGAGCGTCCACTTAGCTAAATTAGTCGTATTTATTTTTTGACGCTGCTTTAACGTTAATTGTGTTTGCATTTTTTAACCCTCTCAAAAAGTAAAGTGTGCTTTACTATACTTGTACAAAAACAACTACAAGTCAAACAAACTTTACATAAAGATTGGTTTTAATGACATTACAATGTGTTACAAATCTCTAGTGAAATGTTTCCAGCAGTACTTCTAAAAAGATAAAAATAACAATAGAATAACGTTATTAAATATTAAGTAACAAGTAGCCATGATATTTAATAAATACTCTAAAATTTAAGGATATAAAATGTTAATTACAAGGCTTATAGTTTTATGCTTATTGTTATTAAGCTTTAACTCATATAGTAAAAATACGTTAGAAGATTTCTTTGATAAAAGCGGATACGTTCAAGTTAAAATTTCACCTAGTGGGAAATATTATTCACTCACTTACAGAGAAGATACTGAAGTAAAGCTGGTCATCCTTGAAAGAGAATCTGGAAAAACAACGGCCGCATTTGCATTTGGCGAAAATCAAAAAATACGTAATGTTACTTGGTTAAATGACGAAAGATTTATGATGTCAGTAGCTAAAACAGTTGGCTTTTTAGATACCAAAGGCGGACGCCCATATTATGTTGTTGCTAATTACGATGGTTCAAAAAGACGTGAAATTCTATTCTCAAACACGTCAGTTTTAGAAGTCATTAGCACCCTTCCAAATGATAAAGAAAACATTCTAGTCGCCAAAGGTCACTTTAATGATGACTTTGCCGTTAATGTTCATAAATTAAATATTTATAACGGAAAAATGGATTATGTAGGCGGCCAACCCAAAGACGATGTCTTTGGTATAACTACCGATATTTCGGGTAACCCTAGATTGGCATTTCATTATGAAGAAGATGAAGAGCAAGAGCTTGGCAAAGGCGATTTAAGTGTTTATTTTAAGAAAAAAGTGAACAGCGATTGGCAGTCTTTAAATCTTGCTAAACTAAACTTTGAAAAAGGAGATGCGTTAGGTTTTTTAGGTATGAACCTAGAGGGTAACGAGGCCTTCTTAATGAGTGACTCGGGCAGAAAAACTACTGCTATTTACAGCCTTAACTTCGAAAGTGAAGAACTGACACTTTTAGCGTCAAATGACAGTGTTGATATTTCAACGCCAATATTTGGCCCTAACAGAGATGTTATAGGGGCTACGTTTGACCCTGATTACCCTCAATATCAATACTTTGATGCAAAGGGTGAAAATGCAATATTTAAAGAGCTAAGTGACACATTTAAAAATTACCGATTACAATTTACAAGCCACTCTAAAGAAAAAGGTCTTTCTGTGTTTTCTGTAGAAGCTGATAATTCGCCAACTACTTTTTACTTGTACGATACTAAAAATAAAAAAGCGACTTTTATTGCCTCAAGCGCCCCTCAGATAGATAAAAAAAGCCTCTCTATGACTGAACCTTTTAAAATAAAAGCAAGAGATGGCGTTGAATTAAACGGCTATTTAACCATACCAAAAGGAGCTGCTGATAAAAACTTACCTGCAATTGTATACTTGCATGGCGGCCCACATGGACCTAGAGATTTATGGCAATACAACCCTGAAACTCAGTACATGGCTTCATTAGGTTACGCTGTGCTTCAAGTAAACTTTAGAGGGTCTGGTGGCTATGGCAGCGAGTTTGAGGAAAGTGGTTATAAAAAATGGGGACGCGAAATGCAAGACGACGTCACTGATGCCACTTACTGGGCTATTAATGAAGGAATAATAGATAAAGATAAAATATGTATCTATGGTGGTAGCTACGGTGGTTACACTACGTTAATGGGCGTTATTAGGGAGCCAGACCTGTACAAGTGTGCAATTGGTTATGTGGGTGTATATTCAATTCCAGAAATGAAAGAAAGCGGCGATATCCCCACCAGAGAGTCAGGTCGAAAGTATTTAGACATGGTTCATGGTACCGACATGGAAGATATGCAAGCTCGCTCTCCTTCATTTAATGTTGATAAAATTAAAGCTAAGCTGTTTATTGCTCATGGTGAGGACGATGTAAGGGTTCCTATGGAACAATATGAAGCATTAACGTCTGCGCTTGATAAAATAGGCTATCCATATGAGTCAATGGTGAGAGACGAAGGACATGGATTTCATCAACCTAAAAACATCTCTGATTTCTACACAAAAATGGCTGAATTTTTTGCAGAGAGCCTAAAATAATACGCTAATAAAATTGTGCCAGCATAAATGCTGGCACTTTCATCCACTCCACTAAAAAACAATTTTACGTAGCTTCCACTGCTTTTAATAGCATCCAAAAGTTATGCCCACCATCATTAAATAATATAAATCGTATTTATTTAACTCTATCTAATGACTTAGCCTACCGCTTCACTTAAACTAATTGCTTCAAGTTTTTCTATATTCATTTCATAAATTTTTTGCATTTATAACCCACAGTGCTTTTTGCTCTGGCGTTACTTTTTTATATTTAAACATCTAATTCAAAGGGGGTTTATGAAACCTGATGTTACATCTATACCCAATCAGCTAAATAAAACGGCTATTTTAATTGTGCTGGCGTTAGGCACCTTTATTTTAGGTTTATCTGAATTTTCGATGATGCCAATGTTGCCCCTTATAAGCGAAACATTTGGTACTACACCTTCTCAAAGTGGTTATGCTATAAGCGCGTATGCTATAGGCGTAGTGGTTGGTGCACCTGTGTTAATGCTTACAACGGCTAATATGCGAAAACGAAAAGCACTGCTGATTTTTTTAAGTTTAATGTGTGTATCTAATGGGCTTAGTGCATTGGCTACGTCGTTAGAGCAGTTAATCATATTTAGGTTTTTAAGTGGATTGCCTCATGGCGCTTATTTTGGTGCTGCCATTTTGCTTGCATCTGATATTGCGCCGCAAGGTAAACGAGCCAGCTTTATGTCAAAAGTATTTATGGGATTAACCATTGCAACTATTGTTGGTGTGCCCGTTGTAACATTGGTAGGCCAAAATTTAAGTTGGCGTTACTGTTTAGCTGGTGCTGCAGCGATTGCTTTTGTTGCATTTATTTTAGTTTATAAAGTCGTGCCCAACATAGACAACGCTAAACCCTCTAACTTATTAAACGAGTTTGGTGTGCTCAAAAACAAGCTCGTATGGTCAATTCTAGGCATTGTTATTATTGGCTTTGGTGGTGTTTTTTGTATTTATACCTACATTGCTGACACCATTTTAGATGTAACAAATACAGCGCCTTATACTATTTCGGTGGCAATGGTAATGTTTGGCATTGGCTGTACACTGGGTAATTACGTTTTAGGAAAAGCTGCAGATAAGTCGGCAATAAAAACGACTGGCTTTGCGCTTGTATGCACCATTATTTTTGCATTTGCTTATGTTACGGCAAGTTATAATATTTGGGTACTTTATGCGGTTATTTTTTTCATCGGTTGTAGTGTCGGTTTAGCGACATTAATTCAAAGCCTACTCATGGATGTAGCACCTGAGGGTCACGCAATGATAGGCGCATTAGTTCAATGTGCATTTAATACAGCAAACGCAATTGGCCCGTGGGTAGGTGGAATCGCGATTGCTAAAGGGGCTGCGCCAAATCAAACTGGCTATGTCGCTGCGGCATTATTTTTAGGTGGCTTAGGAATGTGGTTGCTGAGCTATTTACAACTTAATAAGTCTCCCGATTTAAACACAGTTAATTAATCACAACACAAAAAGAGCGACTGATAAGCCGCTCTTTTACTTTCATATCAATAATTTTTACGAATCTAACGACGCCATATCAATTACAAAACGATAACGTACATCTGAATTTTCCATACGTTCGTATGCGGTGTTAATTTCGTCAATGTTAATCATTTCACACTCAGGCAATACATTGTTTTCACCACAAAAATCGAGCATTTGCTGAGTTTCTGCTATACCACCTATAAGTGAACCTGCAACCTGACGTCGTCCCATTAATAATGGCACTGTATTTAACTCTTCAACAGGCCCCACTTGACCAACAATAATTAATGCTCCATCTATGTCTAATAGTGGTGTATAAATTGATAGGTCGTGCTTAACAGGCACTGTATCAATGATTACATCAAAAGCTGACTGCGATTCTTTCATTTCGTCATCATTTGTTGAAACTAAGTAATGCTGGGCACCAAGTTTAACAGCATCTTCTTTTTTAGATTCGCTTCGGCCAACAACAGTTACCTCAGCACCCATTGCTACGGCATTTTTTACCGCCATATGACCTAAGCCACCCAGGCCTACAACTGCAACACGGCTGCCTTTTTTAACGCCCCATTTATGTAGTGGAGAATACGTAGTAATACCTGCACATAACAGCGGTGCTACGCGTGAGAGATCTAAATTCTGTGGTATTGAGAGTACAAACTCTTCACGAACTACAACATGCTTAGAATACCCGCCTTGGGTCATTTCTCCGGTTTCTCTGTCTTTACCGGCATAAGTGCCAACCATGCCCTCACGGCAAAATTGCTCTTCATTATTGTCGCACTGATCGCAGCTTTTACATGAATCAACCATACAGCCTACGCCAACGGTGTCACCTTGTTTGTATTTTTTAACATCGCTACCAACCGACTTAACTCTGCCAACAATTTCATGGCCTGGAACGAGTGGGTATTTTACACCGCCCCAATCGTTTCTAACGGCGTGTAAATCTGAATGGCACACACCGCAGTATAAAATTTCAATTTCTACATCGTTATTTCGTAAATCGCGGCGTTCAAACTCAAACTCTGTAAGCTCAGACCCTTGGCTTTTTGCTGCATATCCTACTGTTTTCATCATAACTCCATAGTTGTTTAAAAATTTAAAACGCATTGAGTATGTACTTTGAGGAGTGAATACAAACTGAAAAGCAGCCACAAAAAAGCCCAAATATTATTTGGGCTCAATCACATACTACTATTTAAGGCAGTGTTACTTAGTAAGCTCTGCGTTAATTTCGTCAATTAAAGTATTAATACGCTCGGCATTTTTACCTAAATCGCTGCGACCAACACGTGATTTACTTCTTATATCAACAAAACGCTCAGTACCTTCATCAACAATACGAACAACAACATCATCTTTAAAACCAAACCACGTTGTGGTGTCTGTTGCTTCTATTAAACCAAGTGATTTATTAGCGCTTACCAATTCCCAGCCTAAATTTTTAATTGCTTGCTCAGTTGCTGCAATTAAATCACTTTGCGACTGCGCAAAGTTAAGGGTTGTTAGTTCTGGGTAAGCTTTACGTTGTTGTACCGCGGTTTCTTCCCCTGCGTATTCAACTGGATTTGGTGCGTCAGCGCGAAGTGGTGCAATAGCAACAAATTTAGGCGGGTTAACCAAGTCGGTCGAAATATCATGAATTGGCGGCACACTTTTAGCTTTATTCATCATGTTAAGCGGCATAGCAATAGCAACCACAGAAAATACTACAGCAACGATAGCACTACCAAATGAAGCGGTTTTACGCATAAATATTAACTGCACTAGCAGTAAAACAAGTGCTGCACCACCCACATACACGCCGTATCTAAAGCCTGTAAAAGCAAGGCCTAAATCAACCATGCCAAACTTGTATAAAGGGCCTGGTAATACAACCAGTAAAAA
Source organism: Pseudoalteromonas sp. NH0006-46 (assembly GCF_057547735.1). Lineage (NCBI taxonomy): Bacteria > Pseudomonadati > Pseudomonadota > Gammaproteobacteria > Alteromonadales > Pseudoalteromonadaceae > Pseudoalteromonas > Pseudoalteromonas sp. NH0006-46. The sequence continues at coordinate 97,924 of NZ_BAAJML010000007.1, forward strand.
GGCGATTAAACTCACCAAGCTGACTAAAATCTTCATTCTTGTGCTCCATTTTGTGTGTAATTGTTATTTTGTAAACAGCACTTATACTGCACGTGCTTGATTTTGGTTTACCATTAGCAACTAATTACATAAAAAAGTCCAATGTTGTGCGATCAAAGTTAGTCAGATTAGGAAATATATCGCTCAATTCAGATGATGAAACGCCAAACCATTGCGCCAATGAGGCAAAGTATTGCTCATTTGCCACGCTTGGGATAAGCCTGCCACTGTCAACGTCTTGCGGGCCGTCTAAATGCTGTGTTAAAAATTCACCATAAATATCGCCTCCTTTAACGGCTCCTCCCATTACGAGCTGATTGCCCGCCCAACCGTGATCGGTGCCATCACCATTTGAGGTCAGCGTTCTACCAAAGTCCGACATCGTAAAGGTCGTTACTTTGTCTGCCATATTTAGCTCTTGCATTGCGCTATTAAACTCGCTCAAGCTTTGCGCTAATGAATTTAACAAAAGCGGATGGGTTTCTAATTGGTTGTCGTGGGTGTCAAACCCGCCCATTGAAACAAAAAACACTTGGCGCTGTGTTGCTAAAGTAGACTGCACACTAATTGCTTTTGCCACTGCGGCCAATTGCTGAGAAATACTAGAATCGCTGAATGGTGTTATTAGCTCTGGGGCAGTCTCTAACGCATTGTTCATAGTTTGAGTATTGTTAATAGCCGAATTAAAGCTTTTTGCATAAGCATCACTAAGCGGATGATGAGTATTGCCCATTATACGATTCATAATGTTAGTTACATGGTCTGTGCGTGGTTGATAACCGCCAAATGCATTTATACGACTAATCCCACTTTTATTTAGTGCAAACGCTTTTGTTTGGCTGCCTGTTTGCCACAGATTAGTTCCATCTAACGACACATTAGCAGCAAACTGATCCTGCTGATTTAAGCGCTCTAACAAACGTGCTCCCCAACCACTGTTCAGCGACTGTTTTTCACGGCCATACATCCAAGATGCTTGCTGATCATTATGAGAAAATAAGTGCTTAGGTAACACCACTGCATTGTTTTTGTAATCGTTATAACTTGTTGGCGCAAGCAAGGTACCCACCCCACCAACAAACGCTAAATTAGATTCATTAAAAACACGTTGAATAGGCGACAATGATGGGTGCAACCCTACACCACCTGCAAATTGGGTTGCAGTATTTAAAGTAATTGGCGATGCAACAGCTAAATTTTGTCGGCTTTGTTCGTACAAGCTACGCTGCTCACCTTCAAGGGGTACCAACATGTTGAGTGAATCGTTACCGCCGTATAAAAAAATGCATACTAGTGCTTTGTAGTCGCCTAGTTCAACTGCATTAACAGAGCCTGTAAGCGCTTGTAGTTGCAAACTAGTCAGTGCGGCTGCCGATACACCGCCTTTTAAACATAACGACAAAAATTGTCTTCTATTAATGCTCATTATGTCTCTCCTAGTACTGCAAATTAAATTCAGGTGAAATAGCAATCATATAAAGTAAATACGATACCCGTTCGCGATATTGATCGTCATCAAAATAAGCATCTAAATCTAATAATGCTTGGCGTGTATCACTACTCATAGAACCTGCAAAATACAGTACGTTATATTGATCGAGTAAGTAGTTAATCCCATTGTTTTGCAAGGTATTCATATCGTTAATGATGTAAACATAAATGCCATTTGGGTTTAAATCGGTGTGCGCCTCTGCAGTACTCCACACTAAATCGGCAAAGTGCTCATTCATGGTGCCAATAAGCGTAGCGTCACCCGCTATTTGTAGTTCAGGAGCCACTAATGCATCTGCTCGCAACTGAGCAGGCTGGTAGTCAGGTCTAAAAAAGTTAAACACCGAGCTAGACTGCATAGGCCCTTGCCCATATCGATCAACTAAATTCCATGTTTTGTAAAAACCTTCGGGTGACCTTGCGTTTAGGTTTCGCCAAAATTGAACTGTTTTAAGAAGCGGTTCTTTTATTTTACCTTGGTAGCTTAACACGCTGCCATAATGACGAGCTTCATCATCTAAATATATAGCTTTTACTACTGCTGCTAGATCACCTCGTACGCCTTCGCCATTATCATTAAACACACTGGCAATTCGCTCTACATATTGCGGTGTAGGGTTTGATGTAATTAGTCGTTGTATTAACTGCTTACTGATAAAAGGCGCTACATTTTGATGGTTAAATAAATTATCAAGCGCTAGTTGTAACGACTCTTGCGCACCATACCCTTGGGGAATAATATCGCCGTTTAATAACGTTTTTTGCTTTTGTGAATGGTACTCTTCAAATGCTTGCATAGGCGCAACATAGTCGCGACTTTTGCGCTTAAATGTTTCACTGCCTGCAAATGTCCACCCTGTAAATACACGAGCAAACCCTTCTATTTCTGCTTGGCCATACGTTGCAATAGTATTAGCGTTAGCGTCTAATTTAGCGGTACCATCTTGGTTTAGCTCATCAAGCCCGATAGTAAATAACTGCATAACCTCACGGGCATAGTTTTCATCGGGGCGAATATTAAGTGCATCATCGGCCTTTTCGTTACCCAAATGGCTAAGATAAGTGCCCATGATTGGCGATAAAGTTACCGCCTCAAGTAAATCACGAAAATTACCAAATGCATGCGTTAGCAGTAAATCGTAATAGGTCACCATGCCTTCTGGCTGAGAGCGTAAATCGTTATTGAGATCAGACACTACAAGTATTTCACTCAGCGCAAAGGCCACGCGCTGGCGTAGTTGATCGTCGCTTTGCATTACGGCTTTCCACCACGCGTCTATTCGGCTTATATACCTAAAATCTTCATCGTCATTAGTAAACACCATATAGTCACGATGATAGTTAATGGGCAATGCCAGTTGGGCATCAAGCCATTGCAGCTCAGATTGACCTTGCGCGTTTTGTATTTCTACAAGCGTTGGCCCCATGCTTCCTTGATGCAACAACCGAGCTGCAGAAAATGCATCCATGCTATTGCGGGCAAAAAAATTGACCGTTTTAACGGTAGTGGCCCCTTCGTTATCGGTCGCGGTAACATTAAACGCATACTCTGAAGGCGTGTAAGTGAGTGCATCAGCCAATTTAACGCTAACTGAGCTTGCGTTTACTGGCTCATTTAACACCGTAGGCCCCGAAGTTTGTTGCCAAATTACACTTGCGATGCTGCCGTCAGCATCGCTGGCTGTTGCTTTTAGCTCAATAGTTTGGCTTTTTGTGATATCACTGGGTAAGCCCGACAGGGTTAAAGAAGGAAGTTTGTTACCATTAACGGTTGGAGTATCATCTGAGCCAGAACCACCGCAGGCACTAAGAAAAAAGACTGAGCTTACTATCAAAACTAATTTATAATGCATGTTAAATCGCCATGATATTTTGGTTTAAGTAAGCAATTGCCTACTTAGTTTAATGCATTAATTGAAACACAAAATTTACATTTTTTCCTTTTATTTTTTGTAATCGAAACTTGACTAACGTTCAAAATTACACAAACTACGGGGGTTAAACAGCCAGAGACTCATACATGAAAACAGAAATTAGTTATCGTTTTGAATCATCGCAAGTGGCCAACCGTTTTTTACATGAGTTAAAAAACTGGCCAGTGAACGATGTTAAAACACGTCTTTTTAATGGAGGTGATAGCGTAAAAGTAAGCTATGATTACGACGAAACAGGCTTCGATTATACCATTGCCGAGCTTGATGATTTAGCCGAGCAACATGGAGGAAAAGAAGTTTAGCGCAACGTAATATGTATTAAACTTTTTAGCATTAATAGTAACAATTCGCGATGGTGGTTTAATTATATTGATTTAATTAAGGCTCTGTCTCTTCCGGTGTTTTTTGCCTCGTACAGCATAACGTCTGCATCTTTGATTAATGATTTGGCTGTGATGCTTTCATCATCCATAGCCTTTGCCGTTGCAAAAGCACAGCCTACACTTATAGTTAAAACATCACTTACTTTAGAGCCTTTGTGAGGTAATTTAAGCGCATTTACATTTTTTCGTAATTGTTGAGATGTTAGTTCAAATTGCTCAAACGAAAGCTGGTTAAACAGCAGTATAAATTCCTCACCTCCATAGCGTGCTGCTATACCATTATTTGATTGGGCGGTTTCTTTTAAAACACCACATAGTGCTTGTAAGGCACTATCTCCTTCTTGATGACCATAACAGTCGTTGTACAACTTAAAGTAATCAACATCAATTAGCATTAATCCCAACGTTGTTTTTTGATTGTGGGCATCATGCCATTGTAATGTGTAAATTTCTTCAAAGGCACGTCGGTTATAAATTTGCGTTAGCTCGTCTACTTTACTTATTTTTTCAAGTTGTTCGTTTTGTTTTTTGACCTCTTTTATTAAGGAATTAAAACCATTTATAAGTACACGCATTTCTAAAAACTGATTTTTAAAATGAAGCGGTTGAAGGTCATTTTTAAGTAACATCAAATTGATTGCCGATGCACCATTAATTAATGGTGTAATAAAAAAACGATTAACTACCAAAAAACCTATTATAGAGGCTACAAAAAACATTATTAAAATAATAATTAAATACAAGTCAAATAACACGGGCAACCTTTGATGGTGATGCTCAATCACCATTGTCAGTAATGGGTTACCATTTATGTCTAGCAATATTCTTTGCCGCTCAGTGGCTATTCCCTCATTTTGGATTCCACCATTTAAAACAAGTAAATTTTGTGTTGCGCTATCGTCATTTATTATTGAGTAGCTAAGTTTTACTTGTGCTACTTCTGCCATCATAGCAACTTGTGATTTCCTTACTTTTTTAATAAAAACAATACTACCAACAGGCTCTCCTGTTTTATTTGTTCGTTGTATTGCGTGGGATGCAAACATAACAGGGCCATGCTCTGTTCTTAAAAAACCGAAGCGTTCTGACGTATTTTTTTTATAAGGTAGGATAGTACGGTTAGGTAAATGAGTATTTAGATCAAATTCTGGCAGCTCAAAGGATTGCTCCTGAATGTAATCAAAAGTATGCCCATAAACTTGTTTAAAGTTCATATCGTAAATAAATACACCATCTATTTTGAGTGATTTAAAGGTATCGTCCACATAATTTGACTCAATATAGTCTTTATCAAAGCTCGTCATGTAATCGTAAGAGTCATCCCACACCGCATAATCGTAATTTAGGGTTTTTAAGAAAACAAACTCTCTGTTTAAAGCAATTTCTAGGCTTAATAACTCTCTATCTTGGTAGTCTTTGATGTTTTCATTTATAGTTGGTAACGTAAAAAAGTATCGATAGCTAACCAATAAACTAGTCACAAAGCACATTAAAATTAAAGTACCTATTATTACAAAAAATCTTAATGTCATTATTAGGCCCTAGGGTGTGAAGTAGCTTAATTCATTTTATAAATAGCGCTTATCTAAAGTTTTTTAAGTGTGCTTGAGTTTATTCTGCGCCAATATAACTAGTTTAATGATGATTCCGGCATTAATGTTATTGGCATAGTACAGCGCATTAGCGTACCTTCGCCAAGCTCACTTTCTACCTCAATTGAACCATTATGCTCTTTTAGCACGTTATAAACGATGGCCATTCCCATCCCCGTTCCCTTCCCTACTGGTTTTGTTGTATAGAATGGTTCAAAAATATGGCTTTTAGTTTGCTCGTCCATTCCACAGCCATTATCAGCAATTTCAATATAAATATTTTTTTCGTCTGAAAATAACTTGATGACTATTTTACCTTGCTTGCCATCAACTAAATCACACGCATACTTTGCATTTAGCAGTATATTTACAAACACTTGGTTAATTGCCGATAAATTACAATAACTCAATGGCAGCTCTTCATAATCACATTCCACCTGACAACTTTTTAGCTGATTGGCGAGTAACTTAATGGCACCATTTAATGACTCAGTAATATCAGCCATAGCCAATAAGTTATTTTTCGGTCTGGCAAAGTTAAGCAAATTATTTACTATGGCAGCGATACGTTGAAGTCCCTCATGAGTGTCGCCGAGCAGTTCATCTAAATCTTCTAAAATAAAATCTATATTCGTTTCTTGGTCGAGCTTAACCAATTGTGCTTCAAGCTCTGAAGCCGAGATAGACTTATCTATGAACTGCTTAGATATCTGCATTAATGAATGAAGTGTTGGTTTAAAGTACTTAATGCTTTCTACATTACTCATTACATAAGCAAGCGGGTTATTTATTTCATGTGCTACGCCTGCCGATAACGTACCGAGTGTTGCCATTTTATCGGTTTGCATTATGGTTACCTGCTGGCTTTTTAGCATGCTCAGCTTTTCTTTTAACTCTTGATTAGCGCAAAATAACTTACGTGTTTTATCTTCAAGTAAAACTTCTAACTGATCTCTTGCCGCTTTTTCACGCAAATACGCTTTTTTGTAGTTATAGTCGTCTTCAGCCATTTAAAGCCTCATACTTCACTTCAATAACGCACTTGTCAAAGCCGTCGTGCATACATTCAACATGGTTTAAAGAAACATCAATACCGTAGTGCGAAGCCGCACCATAAATAAGCCCTTCTGCGCACATACATAATTGCCTTTTAGAACGGTAATGCATTAAAATAAATCCATCTTCAATCAGTTTAGACTCTATTTCTGGTAGGTTTGGTTCATGGTATAGCTTAGCGACTTCAACATGAATGACCTTATCAATCCCCATTATTAACTCTGCAAAACTATTAAAGCCTTTCGCAACCGTCGGGTGGCTTCTGTTTAAGTGACCAAACAAATACTCACCAAATGCTTTTAATACTTCGGGCATAGTCATCGATAGGGCTATTGCTACATCCTGGGCTAAACCAATTATCTCTTCATCTGGGTAACTTTGTGCTGAAATATACACACGGCCATCAGGGGCGTTTTTTTCAAGTAAATCATCCCATGCCGCCATACCGCACTTTTCAATAACCAGTGCCTCTAAGCCTCTAAAAATTATGCCTTTCATGTTTTATCCTTATTTATTACTTAACCACCATTGCTCTATGTCGGGAAATAGCGCTAAGTCATCTATAAAATCAAACTCTTCAAGATTAAAGTTAAACGCATTATTGCAAAACACATGTTCAACAATCATGTGAATCACGGTTAATGATATGCTTTTTTTTGAGGGTAATTCATCAATCAATTGCGCGTCGACTATTTTTTGTTCAAACCCCCAAAGTGCCAGTAAATAAGCACTTAACACAAACTTAGGTACAACTTCACTATCTAAGTCGCCATGAGGATCACTCGTTATAATTAACTCACCTATAACACTTAATAACCCTACAGCACATGCGAGTAATTGAGTTTGGCGATCTTGCTTTATATATTTTGCTAACGATTGCGATAACTCTGCTTTTTTATAACCTTTGTCTATTAGGTTATTAATTGCTTTTTGTTTATTTTTACTAAGTAACTGATGAGATAACTCTGAAAAAACCACAATTGCTCTAAGGTTTATTAAGCCAATCCTTACAATCGCTTCTTTAACACTTGAGGTGCTACTATCAAACCCCATAAAAGCCGAATTAGCAATTTGTAAAACCTTACCAGCCAGTAAAGGGTCGTGCCTAACATCTTTTTCTAAAATAGAAATATTAGGCTCGCTTTTATTGAGCTCATTGAGTAGGTTTTGCGTTACCTCACCTAAAAACGGAAGTTCAGAGAGTTGCCCTAAAATAATGCGATGCTCACAGCTAATAGGTAGTGTTTTTAAAACAACAGCACTATTTATTACGCTCTCTAAATGTGACTGAGCAAAAGGCTTAACTAGGTGAAAATGGATTACATTATTTAATTGTAGCTGGTAATTCCCACTCATATCACCTGTTAATAAACACCTTAGCGCAGATGGACAGAGCTCTTTAGCTTGTTCTAGAACGTTTTTCCCGGTAGGAAGTTGCATCATCGAATCACAAAAAATAATATCAGGTAAGGCGTTGTTATTTATTTGCTGTTCAAATTGAGTAGCAACTTGAACTGTGCACACATGAGCACTGGGGTATAAACGGTTAAGCGTGCGTATTAACGCACGTAACAGCAATTCGTCGTCATCAATAATAAGAATATTGATTTTTAAATCATGCATCTACTACACCTAAAGCTATAACGTACTAGTTTATAATTAAAGCGTAGTATATTTTTATCAATACCCCTACTTTCAAAGGCGCTAATTAATAAAAAGTAAATACATGGTTTTATTCATGATATTTACGGATCATCGCCACTTTACCGTTTTCAACTTCTATTACTTCCATCATTACTGATGTGTACTCTATTGGCTGCTTACTTTGTGGGTGAATGCCTTTAGCGTGGTTTTTATAACGAATCGCAAAACCGCTATCGTTAAATATAAAAGTATTGAGTAGCTCACTTTCATAGTGGGTATGCGCGCCTAAGTAAAAGCTCATGCCTTTGCGCATTAGTTTTTTACCCTCGGCAGTGCGAGAGTCATCTACTTGATACGGTATGTGCTGACTGCCAACATCGTCCGTTAATAAGCTAAGGTAGGCTTCAAGCTCTTTTTCACTTGCGTTAGGCGCTTGCGTTGCGGTCATGGCGCTGTAGTAATGCTGTGCAAATTTGTTTAAGTCCAGTGCCTCTTCAGCATCAACCAAAAAGGTACTCACTAATAGCAAACCAAATGTAAATAGTCGTTTCATCACTTCTTCCTTGTAGTTAAAAGTATTGATTTATTTATAGGTACACTATATTCATATGCTCAAAAATAAAACAAATATTTTTAAGTTAATAAACCTACATTTTGCTTTTTACTCTATTGGTTGCCGCGCTGTTGGCTGGGTCATCTGGCCAAAAATGCTTGGGATAACGTCCTTTCATTTCTTTTTGTACATCGCGATAACTACTAGCCCAGAAGTGCGCTAGATCTTGCGTAAGTTGTAAAGAGCGCTTACCTGGCGAGAGTAATTCCATAAGCAGTGGCAGCTTGCCATTTGCAAGCATTGGTGTACTTGTTAAGCCATACACTTCTTGCATGCGCACGCTTAACTTTGCGGGGCCATCTAGCTGGTAATTAATTTTTATATTTGAGCCACTCGGTACCGTTAACCTAAGCGGTAACAGTGTTTTTAAGGCTGTTTGCTGTGTCCAGTCAAAACAATTTTGCAGTGCTTCAAAGTAGTTAAACTTTTTAAGCTGCTCCAGCGTTTTTATATCCTGTAAATATACGCCTAACCAATCATCAGCTGTTTCTATAAGTTGCTGCTCGCTTATTGCCGGCAACGTATCTGGCATAAACTGACTGGCTAAACTCATGCGTATTAATAATTGCTGCGCGTCGGGTTGTTCATTAAATAATGCAAAACCATGCTTGGTAAATAAATTAAGCCACGCTTTGGCGCGCTCGGTTTTATTAAGCTTTTGCTTACTTGGTTGGCTTGTAAGCGTAATGGCGCCAAGCTTTACTTCGTCTTGATGGATAAAGCGCGCGGTTTTTTCATCAAACTCACAGCGGGTAAGCGTAGTAAACAAATGCGGTAAGTAATCTTGTAGCTCAAATGGGCTAAGTGCGGTGGCTGCAAAAATACGCGTGCCTTTATGGCCGCCCATACTTGCAATAGCAAGATAGTCATCGTTATGCCAGTAATCGGTGTTTAAATCAGCGCCCGCACCATTGGCAAGTAAATAGCCATTACCGCGTTTTTTTGCAATGCGATCGGGGTAAGCTAATGCCACCAGCAAACCTAAATACTCGGTGTTTAGCTCACTGTTACTGTCGGTTACTTTTAAACGGCTTTGCCAGTATTTTAACTGCTGTTTAAATACTGGGTGTGGCCTTTGCTGTTGGCTATGTAGCGCCAAGCTTAGCTCGTTGGCACTGTTTATTCGGCTCTCAAGCAGCGCCACTAAATAAAGTGCTAAACGGTAAATACCAGGGAGTTCTGTCTCAAGCGCCTGCGCTTTTAAAAGCATATGCGCTAAGCGAATATCCGCCCCAAAACCCAGCATGTTGCTGCCCAACTTGGTTAGCTTGCCTTTGCCGTCGATGGCTTCAAGCATAGTTAGTAAGCTCATTGCTTGTGTGCATTGCTGCGCTGTTGGCGTATCAAGCAAGGTGAGTTCGCTAATATTTGCGCCCCACTGTTTTGCTTCAAGCATAAGTTGGCTTATGTCTGAGGTGAGTATTTCGGGGCTATCGTGACTATTACGTCGCTCAAAGGTTTGCTTTGAGCCAAGCCTGTAAACAACACCGGGTTCTATTCGCCCTGCACGCCCTGCACGCTGAACGGCAGAGGAGCGCGATATACTTTGTGTTGTAAGCTCTGTTACACCTGTTTTTAAGTTATAACTGGCCGCGCGTCGTTTACCGCTATCAATAACAATGCGAATGCCTTCAATGGTTAAGCTGGTTTCGGCTACATTGGTGGTAAGCACTATTTTGCGCATGCCCTCAGGCGCAGGAGCAATCGCTGCCTGCTGATTGGCTTTATCTTGCTCGCCAAATAACGTGGCAACTAGGCAATTACTTGGCAAATCATTAAGGGCCTGTTGTACACGTAATATTTCAAATTGCCCAGGCAAAAACACCAGCGCACTGCCGCTTTGCTCGTTTAGTGCTTGTTTTATTAAAGAGGGAATAGCATCAAGCCAGCGGCTTTCATCTTTTATTGGTATGTATACTTCATCTATGGGGTAGCTTCGCCCACTTGATTGAATAACTGGGCAATCAAAAAATTGCGTATAGCGCTCTGTATCAAGAGTCGCCGACATAAGGAGTATGGTTAAGTCGTCACGCAGTGCACTTTGGGTCTCTAAAGCAAAAGCCAGTGAGGTATCGGCTGCAATTGAGCGTTCATGAAACTCATCAAATATCAGTAAATCAATGTCGCTAAGCTCTGGATCGTTTTGTAGCATGCGAGTAAGCATGCCCTCAGTAACTATTTCAAGGCGCGTATTGTTACTTACTTTACTTTCACCGCGTACACGAAGGCCAACGCTTTGCCCCACATTTTCGTTTTGGCACTGCGCTAGGTAATTGGCAATATTACGTGCAGCTAAGCGGCGCGGCTCCAGCATTACAATACGTTTAAAATGGCCGTCGCGCATAAGTTGTAGCGGCAACCATGTTGATTTACCCGCACCAGGCGGTGCTTGTAATAACGTTATAGGATTGCTTTGTAATGTAGTTACGAGTTGTTGATATATGTTTTGAACCGGCAGCACTGCTATTTACCAAAAATTGCTTTGCACGCATTGTAACAAAAACCAAAAATAAACGCGCCGCTAAAGCTGTGTGGTTATAAATGGCATCATAATCAGAAATAATTACAGACCGCTCTGTACATTTTTTAAGGACATGCGCGCCATTTTAATTACTACTGCGCTAATAAAAACATAACCCCATGATTATAAATATAAAATCTAAATTTAACTTATTGGTACACGCCTTGCTCCTATTATACTGAACGTTAATTAAATCTAAGTAAGGAGAAACTTATGAACAGCGATCGTATGAAAGGTAATTGGAACGAACTTAAAGGTAAGGCGCAACAAAAATGGGGCGATCTTACTGACGACGATTTAGACAAAATTGAAGGTAGCCGTACAGAGCTAGTGGGTAAAATCCAGCAGCAGTATGGTAAATCTAAAGAAGAAGCAGAGCGTGAAGTAGATGAGTTTGAAAAAACTCACTAATCGCTAACTTCTAAAAAAACCGCCATTTGGCGGTTTTTAATTGGCTATATTAAAGCTATAGCTAGTTTATCTCTGTAACACCAGGATAAAATGTATCAATGGGTCTATCTTCGGGCACTATTTGACTTGACGTAGTACCATCAGCAATAGTGTAAGAGAAAACTTTATCTTCTAGAGCATTACCGTTTGACAATACCCCAACTATAGCGCCTTCAGCATCCTCAGTTAAAAACCCAACAACACCTGTATTGTCAAATGAAGCGACAATAACAGGCTGACTTACACCATCAAACTGCATGAGCTTTCCACCTTCAGTGCCGTAGTAAAAATTACCATCAGAACTTGCTAATAAAGCCGTAGAAGGGGCATCACTTAACCCAGTTATTACAGAGCTAATTATTGGCGCTGCACAGTCATTGACTACACGATGAATAGCAGCATTTGCACCGCTGGTTGAACGTGTTGCAAAGTAGCCATCAGCACTTGGCGTTGCAAATTCAACTGCTCGCACAGGTTCATTACTGCCAGATGAACTTACTTGCACACTTTTAAGTTGATTAGTGGACAAGTCAACACAATTAAGCGCATCACCAGTAAAGAACCACGCATTGTTATTATCTATCGCTAATGCATAGCGAGATATCTCGTCGCTTGTTTGGCCAATAGATCCTTCTTTTTGGTAACCTAATGAGTCAGTATCAATCGAATACAGCTCGTAAGTATCAGCAAAAAGATCTATTCCTAAGCTATATAATTTACCTGAGGCCGATTCAACATGATTTAATCCAGGTCTTTTGGTACGTGGTAAAACAACTTCTGCAAGCTCGCCAAGCGCAGAATCATATCGAAGCACCTTACCTCCATCTCGCCCACGCTCGCCATCGCTCACAGCAAAAAAGTAATCCCCAGCTGAATTTTTAGTGACTTTACCAAAAGGAAATCCACCTTTGCTAAAGCCCAGCGAAGTCATACTAACCGAACTATCTGCGCGATCGTAGGTGAGTATCGCACCTCGTTTATTCTCCCCACCATCATAACTAAGCACCGATACATAGCGGTCATTAATTGAGTCATCTGGGTCATTTAGGATTGCGGGGTCACCAATAAATAATATCCCTTTATCACCCCCGCCTTGTATGATGGTTTTAGTACTATAATTTGGCTTTGTGATTTCGCTTACAAAAGGTGGCGCAACTGTTAAGCCTGTGTCAGCAACTGAGTCAACTAAAAATTTTGCCAAATAATCAGTGACTGTCATATACATATTATCAGCAACTTTAGAGGGTACTAACCCAGCAATAGAGATATTTTTCCAGTTACTAAAAGAGTGCCTTAATGAAAGAGGTCCACCTGATATCGTTGTTTCGTATAATACCGCAGGCGTTTCTGAGGTGACTCCTTCACAAACACTAAATACCAGAGGCGCCCGCCAAAAGAAAGCACCGATAGGGTTTCTGCAATCAGAAGCGACTTCACCAACCCCACCGCTGCGCCCTGAAGATTCCATTATGGGGGAGTTAGAACTAACAAAATGAACAACCGTATCATTATTCACAGCAATATGGCGTCCGCGAGCCCCCAAGGCACCAAAACCAGATATAACCCATGGTTTACTTAAGTCATTTGAATCACTTGCCGTTAATTCAAAACCAGGCCAGTATAAAGACCCGCGAGGAGCAACGAACACTGATAATAAGCGATTATCACCATTCCACATTAAATTAGTGACAGGAGCAATAGGATATCCTGCGTAGTCTGTACCTGTAGCACCAAATTCACCAATAACCTGTACGGTAAGGTAATCGTCACTGCTTGCATCCATGTTAAATTGCAGCACGCCACCAGACTGGTTTAAACCTCCTGCATCAGCTTTAACATAGGCTGTTTTGCCATCAGGGTGAAATAGGAGTGTGCCCTTTACATTTCTTATTTCATTGCCAGATGGAAACAGTCGAGGAATACTCATTAGCAGTTCAACGTGATGACTCGCTGGGTTATATTTTAACAAAGCCCCTCGTCCGTATAACCCTGTTGATCCTAACACTGTATATAAGTGGCCATCATTAGGGTGAGCAACTAAACTCTGACTAAAAGATGATGAATTGATTCCAGGTAAGCCATGAAAACTAAATAGCTCAGTCGACTTAGATAAGTCGCTTTCAGAGATAGAATAAACAGCACCCGTACGACTATCTCCCCCTGTACCACTTAGCATCATTAGGTTATGTCCTGCAGGAAGTGAGATAGCAGCCCCCTTAGGAGGATTTTCTATCGTGATTGCTCGAGAGTAAATGGCAGACCAAAGTGAGCCATCTGATACTGTCAGCGTAATTATATAGCTGCCAACTGCATCAGGCATAAACGTTGGGGTTGAACTAGTTTTATCTGAAAGCGTAGCTGCGCTTCCTTGTGTCGGAATTAAACTCCAGAGGTAACTTAAGCTATCGCCATTCGGATCAGAGCTTTGGTTACCGTCAAGGTTATAAAGCGTGCCTACAAATCCCTGTGGTGTAATACTAATATAAGCATTAGGCGCTAAATTTCGCTCTTTATCGTGAATAATAATAACATCAGGAATACTCACACTTTTAGCGTCGCTAACCACTAACTGAATAATGAAATCACCTTCAACATCAGGCGTTAAGTCAGGGTTGGCAGAAGTTGCATTGTTCAGTTGTGCAACGCTCCCTGCGGGTCTGCTTACAATTGCCCAGCTATACGATAATATGTCGCCATCAGCATCACTCGACCCTGACCCATCGAGTACAAACTTAGCACCTAAATCAACTTGTATATCGCGCCCTGCATCCGCCACTGGTAATGTATTTTTTGCAGCATCACGAACAATAACCACATCACTATCACGCTGGCCCAATGCATCCGTTACGGTTAATTGCGCAACATAATCACCTGAGCGATCTGGGGTAAGCGAAGCAATAGGACGGTTCGCATCCATAATAGTGCTACCACTACCTGCCGGGCTAGACAATAAAACCCATTGGTAACTGAGTGCTTGTAACTCAGGATCACTCGATAAAGAACCATCTAGTTTGACTGATGACCCCGTGCCGGCGGATTGGTCATTTCCGGCATTAGCAGTCGGTGGTAAATCCTTATCAGTAACAATCACGGTCGCAGGTGAACTCGTTAGTACACCATCGGAAACAACAAGCTGAAAAATAAAGTCCCCCGCTAAGTCTGGTGTAAATGACGGGGCAACAACGTTGGAGTCAGACAGCGTGACTGCACTACCTGTTGGTATCGAAATAATACTCCATTGATAACCTAACCCACTCTCTTCAGGATCACTAGAACGTGAGCCATCCAGGTGAATAATTTGACCTGTAGAAGCAAGTTGCGAAGGACCGGCATTCGCAGTTGGCGGAAGGTTAGACGTTGAGATAGTCACTGTACTTGCGGTACTTAAATATTGCCCATCGTAAACTATAAGCTGAACGACGTAGTCGCCACTTACGTCTGGCGTTATAACAGGATGAAAAGAATCAATATCTGATAATTGCGCCAAAGACGCCTTTGGTTTGGAAATAATAGACCAACGAGGTTGAATGCTATCGCCATCACCATCTATCGATGCAGAACCATCAAGGTGTATAACTTGACCAATTTGACCACTTAAATGACGACCTGCGTCTGCAATAGGCGCTTGATTTGTGCGATGTAAAATGACACTACTTGGACTACTATCATAAACGCCATCATTTACTGTTAAAGAGACAACATAATCACCGGCTACATCTGGGCTTAATGTTGAAATAACAGACGTTGCATTCTGGATTTCAACTGTACTTCCAACTGGAGCTGATACTATTCGCCATTGATAATTCAATGCGTTTCCATCAGCATCGCTAGAACCCGAACCATCAAATCGGATGGTTTTTCCAACCTCATAGGTCTGGTTAGCTCCTGCATTTGCTACAGGTGCGACGTTGGTATCGCTTATTAAAACAGTATCGGCAGCGCTCTGTAAAACACCATCACTAACAATAAGTTGTACCTGATAGTCACCTGAAATATCTGGTGTTAATAGAGCAAAAGGGCTAGTAGCATTTGTAATAGCGGCATTACTACCTGCAGGGCTACTAATAACTGACCACTCATAAGATAGTTGGTCACCATCACTATCTGAGCTTCGGCTACCATCTAACATAACTGGTTGACTACCAGATACCCGACGGTCAGGACCCGCATTCGCTACTGGCATTGAATCGGTATCACTAATAATAACTGTGCTTGGATCACTATCGGTTGTTCCATTATTTACAACAAGCGCTACTTCATAACTTCCTGCTTCATCAAGAAAAAGGCTTGGAAATGGAGATGCTGTATCACTTAATTCGCTCGTACTACTTGGCGGCGCGCTAACAATGCTCCAACTGTAGGTTAAAGCAGCGCCATCAGGGTCATATGAACCACCGCCATTTAGAACTACCGTTGCTCCTTTTTGCAATTGCGCAGAATGGCCTGCATTTGCAATGGGTATAACGGCATCTGTACCTGCATTAGTACCACCGTCTACTGGGTTATCCGATGTATCGCTACCGCAGCCATTCAACAAAAAGATTAAAAAGAGCAAAAATATACGCATAGTGTAATTTCCTCAAACAAGCCAAGCATTTATTAACTAGATTTTTAGCTTAGACAAAGAAATAATTTTTGTACAATTAGAGCTAGAAGTTAAAGGTTGAATAACAAAAAATTAATTTAAATGAGCCAGCAAAAAACCGCCTTATGGCGGTTTTTTTGTTTAACGGCTAAAAAGGACGTTATTTACGCTTTTAATTGGTTACCTATAGGCAGTTGCCTAATGCGCTTACCACAAGCTGCAAAAATAGCGTTACACAATGCAGGAGCATAAACCGGCGTTGCGGGCTCGCCTACGCCTGCTGGTGGTGCATCGCTTTGTATTATTTCTACTTCTACCTCTAGTGGTGAATCGCTCATACGGGGCACGCGGTAATCATGAAAATTACTTTGTTGCACGCGGCCTTTATCAAAAGTAATACCATCGCTAATTGCAGTGGTAATACCGTAAATAGAGCCACCTTGCGTTTGGTTTTTAACGGTATCGGTGTTTACAACCGTACCCGCATCAATAGCCACCCACGATTTAATCACGTTTAAGTCGCCAGCATCAGATACTTCTACCTCTACAACCGTTGCCACATACGTTAGAAAGCTGCGGTGCGCTGCAATGCCTAACCCGCGCCCTTTTGCCAGTGTTCTCCCCCAATTTGCCATACTCGCTGCTTTTTCAATAACATGACGCAAACGGCTTATTTCAAGTGGATAAACCGCTTTATCGCCACCGTAGTTATTATAGTTTGCGTTCTGGCTTGCGAAATCGATAGTACGCGCTGGCTCAATGGTTTCCAATAAATAATCTTTTGAGTCTTTACCCGCCTTGTGGGCAGCCTCATTTATAAATGACTGCACAGCAAACGCATGAAAAATATTTGTGACCGAGCGCATCCAGCCTATTCGGGCTTTTGCTGGTGCTTCACCTCGTTCCAGTTTCATATTGGGTGTTAAAATTGGATTATCAGTAAAACCTAGGTCTAGCTCAAAGCCACCAGGTGCAGATGCCCCTTCTTGAAAGGTAGACATAATTGGCGAAAACGCCGTGCGATGCAAGTAAGCCTCAATATTACCTTTTTCATCTAGTGCAGCCTCAATATGTTGAGCCGATACCGCATGATAGAAACTGTGCTGAATATCATCCTCTCGCGTCCATTGTACGCGAATAGGTTTACCAGTTTTCATTGAAATGTAGGCGGCCTCTGCCGAAAAATCAGGTTTTGATTTACGCCCAAATCCGCCACCTAACATGGTGACATGCACGTTAATTTTACTCTCATCCATACCCAGTAGTGCGGCAACAGTTTTCATATCGGCTTGCGGGTTTTGCGTTGCAGCCCAAATATCTACACTGTCTTTATTGTACATTGCCGTGGCGCAAGGTGGCTCCATAGGTGCTTGAGTTAAGTGCGGCGCGTAATAATCGGCTACAAGCTTATTGCTCGATCTAGCTAATACGCTGGTGGCATCGCCTTTTTCGCGCACATGCGCTTGCGGCTCATTCACTGTTTGCAGTAACGACTTTTTAAAGTTCTCTGAATTATAATCGCCGTTTTTACCATCATCCCACACCACTTTTAGTGCTTTACGCGCCTGCCATGCAGCCCAGGTGTTTTTAGCAACAATGGCAATGCCGCCTTTTGGCTGAAATTGCGGCGCACCTTTTGGTACAGGCATTTCAATAACATCAACTACGCCATTAATTGCTTTAGCGGCGGTGGCATCAAACGATTTAACTACACCACCTACTACCGGCGGGCGCTCAATAATAGCCACCAGCGCTTTTGGTTCGCGTACATCGGCAGCAAATGTGGCTTTACCGGTTACTAAATCGGTTAAATCTATGTGCGCCATACCGGTATTTATATAACGCCATTCTTTACGTGTTTTAAGTGTTAGCTTATCAGGCTCTGGCGGTGTAATACCAAGCGCTAGATCAATTAAGTCTTTGTAGGCAAGCGTTTGGCCTGAGCTGTGGGTAACCACGTGCTGATTAGCTGTACAGGTTTGAGGCTCAACTTTCCAATATTTAGCAGCTGCGTGCTGCATCATGTAGCGTACGCTAGCGCCCATTTCGCGCAGGCGCTGCATGTTGTAGCGAATACTACGCGATCCATCGGTATTTTGATCCCCGTATTTAGGGTCGCCCTTACCTTGAATAACAACTACTTTATCCCATGCAGCTTCCATTTCGTCTGCCACAATTTGAGCAATGGCTGTACGAATTTGTTGGCCCATTTCAGAGCGGTGGCAGGTTATTTCAACCATGCCATCGGGGCGAAGTGCTATAAATAAGTTGGCACGTTTTGCTTGCTCAGAGGGTTGCTCTAACACGCCAGCAAACGCTCTTGGTGCACTGCCTACAAAATAAGTGCCTAATACTAATGCGCCTATTGCGCTGGTTTTTAAAAATTGGCGGCGGTTTAGGTCAAAGTACGTATTGTCGTTTTTCATACTTCTTCCCCTTGTTCATTTGGGTCAAAATACTCAACGCCCGCAATAGTTTTAGCCGCCGACTTAATCGCTTTATGAATACGTGGGTATGTACCACAACGACAAATATTGCCCGACATATTACTCACTATTTCATCATCAGTTGGATTGGGGTTAGCTGCTAACAAGCTTGCCGCTTGCATTATTTGCCCGCACTGACAAAACCCACACTGCGGCACTTTATGCTCAACCCAGGCTTTTTGCACAGGATGGTCGCCTTGCTCGCTTAATCCTTCAATAGAGGTAATATTGCGCCCTACTACAGCCGATACCGGTAATACACACGAGCGCTGCGCTACGCCATCAATATGTATAGTGCACGCACCACACTGCGCCATACCACAACCAAACTTAGGCCCGGTTAAATTTAATTCATCTCGAAGATACCAAAGCACCGGCGTTGACGGATCGCCTGTAAACTCATGTTTATTACCATTAACGGTAAGCGTGATCATATTTAACTCCTTGGCAAAGCGCTTTAAAGGAATGCCTTGTTGCGCGAGAACGGTTTGAATACTTGCTACTTTTTTAGCCTACCACTTAGGATTGGTTTATTGAAATTTTTATCGGTAAGTGGCTTTAATAAGCTTTGGTAGGTCGCTAAACGCAAAAACCGGCCTGTGGCGGTTTTATGTATAAGCTAAATGCTAGTTATTTAGTTAGTGCTAATTTAACCGCGGCCTGCGCATGAATTTGCGTGGTATCGTAAAGGGGCACGGTTGTATGTTGCGGCTCTACCAATAAAGCAATTTCAGTACAGCCTAAAACAATGGCCTGTGCGCCTTTTTCAAACATCCGCTCAATAATATTTATAAACTCAGTTCGCGCTTCTTCATTAATAATGCCTTGGCATAACTGATTATAAATTATGTCGTGTACACGCGCTCGCTCATTAGGCTCGGGTATTAACACTTCAATGTTATGCTTATCAGTTAACCGCCCTTTGTAAAAGTTTTGCTCCATTGTAAATTGCGTCCCCAGTAAGCCTACTCGCGTTATTTCATCGTGTTTTAACTGCGCTGCGGTAGCATCGGCAATATGCAAAATAGGAATGCTGATACTGCTGGCAATGTAGTCAGCCACTTTATGCATGGTGTTGGTACAAATAAGTAAAAAATCAGCCCCACCAGCCTCTACCGATTTAGCAGCTTCAGCTAGAAGAGCGGCTGTTTGTGGCCAATCGCCTTGGTGCTGCAATGTTTCAATTTCTGCAAAATCAACACTTACCATACAAATTTTGGCACTATGCAGCCCACCCAGCGCATCTTTTACCCCCTGGTTTAACGCTTTGTAATAGCTAGTGGTTGACTCCCAACTCATACCACCAAGCATGCCAATCGTTTTCATAAAATTGCCTTTTTAATATACTAAAAGAGCTAAGCAGTTATCCCAAATGTATCTTAATTAGCTGAAGGATTAAGCCATAGCTATTTTTTAATGCCTCGTTCGGTTTTACAAACTATTACAATAGCGGTAATAAAATTAAAGAGAATGCCAAGAACAAACCAAAGTAAAGCACTTCGACCTGTAGATTTAGCCCACCAAGCACTGAAAAAAGCAAAAAATAATACAGCCAATGCACTACGATTAAATTCCTCTTCTAACTTTTCTGTGTCATAAGACAAGCTCGATAACTTACTTTCTAACTCATTGACCTTTTCAGCTAATAGCATAATTTTTTCACTTTGCTCATTTTGTGCAGTGACTATTTCAATAGGCTGAGCGTATGCCAATAATGAGCTTGCAACCCATATCATAATGCAGAGTATAAATTTCATTTTATTCCTTTAAATTATTTAAACTTAAATGGGCAATTAACCAAATTACGTTAACTGAGGTTAAAATATAAAACCACTATTTAGAGCTTCTCTTTATTTATTAAAGCTCTTTCTTTAACTGCAGATTGGCGAATAAAAAACATTATTACGCAGCCTGCAATATTCCCACCTATTAATAAGTTGAGTATGGCTAAAATAGTTATTTGATTAACTTTTCTCTTAGATACAGCCCATAAATGCCAAAAAGCATAACTACAAAGGCCAAGAACAGCCAAAGCTAGCGCTAAGGGATGCACACTTCCCTTTTTGAGAACAATAAAAACCATCCCAGAAGCAAGAATTAGTGAAAAAAGGCAGAGTCCGACCAGAAAAAGCTTTACGAAAAAACCCAGAGTAGAAAAACTAAATTCATGGTTAGTTTTATTTGATTGAATAGTATCTTTAATCACGATATCCCTTATTGATAAAGTATAGAAAGCTTATCAAATACCATTTGAGGATCTCTCAAAATGGTTTCCATTTCCTTACCCTATAATTTCACTTAATAAACTTATTGTAAACAAGTGATTACCTAAATTTGAAAAGGGATTAGATAGTGCTATGTAATAAAAAACGAACCTAATTAGGCTCGCTTTTCTTTTACTGATAGCTGACCGCTTCGCTATTTAACCACTTCACTATGATTCCGGCTCATACCCCAAGTTAGGCGATAGCCATCTTTCTGCCTCTGCGAGCGTCATATTAGTTCGCTTGGCGTAATCTTCTACCTGATCCTTTTGCACAGCGGCTACGGCGTAGTATTTTGCCTCTGGATGTGAGAAATACCAGCCCGAAACCGCAGCCCCTGGCCACATGGCGTATGAACTGGTGAGCTGCATACCAATGCGTTTTTCGGTATCGAGCAACTGCCAAATTTTCTTTTTCTCGGTATGCTCTGGGCACGCTGGGTAACCTGGCGCAGGGCGAATACCTTGGTAGTTTTCGCGAATTAGCTCATCGTTACCCAGGTTTTCATCGGGTGCATAGCCCCAATACTCTTTACGCACTTGTTCGTGTAGGTATTCTGCAAACGCTTCTGCGAGCCTATCGGCAACCGCTTTCACCATTATTTTATTGTAGTCGTCTTGCTGTGCGTCGAACGCATTTGCTAAGTCGTCTTCTTCTAAACCGCCCGTTACTGCAAACGCACCAAAGTAATCAGGTGTGCCTTTTGGCGCAATGTAGTCGGCCAAACAATAGTTAGCAAAGTCGGTTTTTTCGGTTTGCTGGCGCAAATGGCACGAGGTGTTTAACAGCTCTTTGCGGGTTTCGTCGGTGTAAATTTCTATGTCATCGCCCACGCGGTTTGCAGGGAATAAACCAATTACACCCAATGGCTGTAAACTGCCTGACTTTTCGAGGTCGTCGAGCATGTCGTTAGCGTCTTTAAATAAGCTACGTGCTTGCTCGCCAACGACTTCGTCATCCATTATGCGCGGGTATTTACCAGCGATTGACCACGTCATAAAATATGGGGTCCAATCTATATATTTACGCAACGTGGCGATTGATACATTTTTAAACTCGGTCACGCCCAGCTTTTTAGGCACAGGTGGCGTGTAGTTATCCCAATCAAGCTGTGCTGCGTTATCGCGAGCACGCTGTATGGTAACCGGTTTTGAGCGTGGTTTTTTACGCGCTTGTTGTTCGCGTACTTTTACGTACTCGGCTTTAGTTTTTTCTAAGAAGGCTGGTTTTAGCTCTTTAGATAACAAGCTTGATACTACGCCCACTGCCCGACTAGCATTATTTACATACACGACGCCTTTGTCGTACTGTGGCTCAATTTTAACGGCAGTATGCGCTTTAGAGGTCGTTGCGCCGCCAATCATAAGTGGTAACTCAAAGCCTCGGCGGGTCATTTCTTTGGCTACGTGTACCATTTCATCAAGCGATGGGGTAATTAAGCCCGAAAGGCCTATAATATCGGCTTTTTCGTCAATTGCTGTTTGCAGTATTTTTTCGGCAGGTACCATTACGCCTAAGTCGATTACTTCGTAGTTATTACATTGCAGTACCACGCCTACAATGTTTTTACCTATGTCGTGCACGTCGCCTTTTACGGTAGCCATAACCACTTTACCGTTAGTGGCACCTTCTTCTTTTTCGGCTTCTATGAATGGGTCTAGGTAGGCTACGGCTCGCTTCATTACACGGGCTGATTTAACAACTTGCGGTAAAAACATTTTACCTGCGCCAAATAAATCCCCTACCACGTTCATGCCATCCATGAGTGGCCCTTCAATTACGTGAATAGGTTTATCGGCAGCTGCGCGGCACTCTTCGGTATCTTCATCTATAAAGGTGGTAATGCCTTTTACAAGGGCGTGTTCTAGGCGTTTTTCAACAGGCCATGTGCGCCATTCTAAATCTTCTACGCGTTCGGCTTGTGCCATGCCTGAAAACTTAGGGGCTATTTCTACAAGGCGTTCACCTGCACCGGGGTCGGTGTTAAGGATTACGTCTTCTACGGCTTTACGAAGTTCCTCTGGGATGTCGTCGTAAACTGCAAGCTGGCCTGCGTTTACAATACCCATGTCCATGCCCGCTTTTATTGCGTGGTATAAAAACACTGAGTGAATGGCTTCACGCACGGGGTTATTACCCCTAAACGAAAACGATACATTAGACACCCCGCCCGACACTTTACAGTGCGGTAAGTTCTGTTTAATGCGGCGTGTGCCTTCAATAAACTCTACGGCGTAGTTGTCGTGCTCTTCTATACCGGTGGCTACGGCAAATATATTAGGGTCGAATATAATATCTTCCGGTGGGAAGCCAATCTCTTCTACTAATATTTTGTAGCTACGCTCACAGATTTCGTATTTTCTATCTGCGGTGTCGGCTTGGCCGTCGGTATCAAACGCCATAACAACAGCGGCGGCGCCAAAGCGTTTAATAATTTTAGCTTGGCGTTTAAACGGCTCTTCGCCCTCTTTAAGCGATATTGAATTAACAATCGCCTTGCCTTGAATACACTTTAAGCCTGCTTCTATCACTTCCCATTTAGAGGAGTCGACCATAATAGGCACTTTGGATATATCGGGCTCTGAGGCAATTAAGTTTAAAAACTTAACCATGGCCGCTTTTGAGTCCAGCATGGCTTCGTCCATGTTTATATCTATAACTTGAGCGCCGTTTTCTACTTGTTCGCGGGCAACGGTAAGCGCTGCTTCATAGTCTTCTTCCATGATTAAGCGTTTAAACATGGCCGAGCCGGTTACGTTGGTACGCTCGCCAACATTGGTAAATACTGCAATTTGCTGTGTCATGTTGGCTCCTAGTTTAAGTTACAGGCTTCAAGGCCTGATAAACGCATACGTACATCAAGCTCTGGTAATGCGCGAGGTTTAACGCCTTCAAGCCCTTTAGCAAACGCACGAATGTGCGCAGGCGTTGTACCGCAGCAGCCACCCACAATATTTATAAAGCCCGATTTGCCCCAATCTATAATCTCGGCAGCCATTTCAGGTGCTTCTAGGTCGTACTCACCAAATTCGTTAGGTAAACCGGCATTAGGGTGTACTGAAGTAAATGTTTCGCATACGCGCGAAAGCTCTTCTACGTATTGGCGAAGTAAGTCTGGCCCTAGGGCGCAGTTAAGGCCAATCGAAATAGGTTTTATATGGCGAATGGAGTTATAAAATGCTTCGGTTGTTTGCCCAGAAAGGGTACGCCCTGAGGCATCGGTAATGGTGCCCGAGATCATTACAGGTAATGTGCGCCCTGCTTGCTCAAACGCTTCTTCTACTGCGAATGAGGCTGCTTTTGCATTTAGGGTGTCGAATATGGTTTCGATAAGTATTAAATCAGCGCCGCCTTCCATTAAAGCAAGAGTAGACTCAACATAAGCAGTAACCAGCTTATCAAACGTTACGTTACGGTAACCTGGGTCGTTTACATCTGGCGAGATAGAACAGGTTTTAGATGTTGGCCCTAACACACCTGCTACATAGCGAGGTTTTTCTGGATTTTTAGCGGTGAACTCGTCACATATTGCGCGCGCGAGTTTAGCCGACTCTAAGTTTACCTCACGGCTTATGCTTGCCATGTCGTAATCTTCCATCGAAATGGTGGTTGAGTTAAAAGTATTGGTTTCAATAATATCTGCACCGGCAGCTAAAAAGCTGCGGTGTATTTCTGTTATTAACTCTGGCTTAGTGAGGCTTAATAAATCGTTATTACCTTTAATTAGCACGTGCCAGTCTTTAAAGCGCTCGCCACGATAGTCTTCTTCTTCAAGTTTATGAGTTTGGATCATGGTGCCCATAGCGCCGTCTAAAATTAAAATACGCTCTTTGAGCGCTTCACTTAGTTGGGCTTGTTTGTTGGCGGCTTTATTATTCGGCATAGTTGTTAGTCCTCACATCTTGGCTAACTAAATTAATATCATACGGTGTGGTTTGATACACGTAGTAATTTAACCAGTTCGAAAAAAGTAAAAAAGCATGACTTTGCCATGTTTTTGAAGGTTGTTTGCTTGCATCATCATCGGGAAAATAGT
Source organism: Pseudoalteromonas sp. NH0006-46 (assembly GCF_057547735.1). NCBI lineage: Bacteria > Pseudomonadati > Pseudomonadota > Gammaproteobacteria > Alteromonadales > Pseudoalteromonadaceae > Pseudoalteromonas > Pseudoalteromonas sp. NH0006-46. The sequence goes on from NZ_BAAJML010000007.1 coordinate 123,018, forward strand.
TTTCAGGTTTTGGCGCGTCTGGGCTTTTTTGTAAATCGCGCTCGTACTCCCCTTTTAGGGTGTCGGCATCGTATTCCGGGTGGCCGGTTATAAATACTTGGCTACCCGATTTGTTTTTCAGTAAGTAAGCACCTACTCGCTCAGAGCCTGCTAATATAACTAAATCATCACATGCGTTTATTTTATTTATATCAATGTGCCCATAACGTGAGTGTGGCACTAAAAAGGTATCGTCGAAGCCACGGGTTAATGCACCATGTTTAAAATGACATTGGTGAGTAAATACGCCACACAGCTTATTGGGTTTTAAGTCGCGCTTTAAGTTGTAGCTGTGGAATAACGCGGCATGGGCCGCCCAACACGAAAACAACGTAGAGGTAACGTGTTGCTCTGCCCAATCAATAATGATTTTTAGCTCTTCCCAGTAGGCAACATCTTCATACTCTAAATGTGCTAGTGGTGCACCTGTAACAATAAGCGCATCGTAGTTGTTGTTTTTTACCTCTGAAAAATAGCGGTAAAACGTATCTAGGTGCTCTTCTGAATTATTACTGCTGCGGTGGGTGTCTAGGCGCAGCAGCTCTACGTTTACTTGCAAAGGAGAATTGGCAAGCAAACGAATAAACTGTACTTCGGTTTCTACTTTATTAGGCATTAAATTTAATATAGCCAAACGCATTGGGCGGATTTCTTGCGTTTTTGCACGGCTTTTTGGCATTACAAATACGTTTTCTTGGCGTAAACGTGCAATGGCCGGAAGCTCATCCTTTACAGTGATTGGCATATTTTTAACTCCTACTCATAAAAACTCGTGCTAATTATGAACTGAAAGCAAAAAATATCAACCTCTAGATGTATAGATGTCTAAATGAAATTTATTCATTATTACTTAAGTCTGTGGCAAGCAATGAGTTACCCCCTAAAAATAGGCTTAACTCACTGCATTTAAAATACTTACTTTTTAAACTACTCGTTATTACCTACTAGGACTAAATTTTGTTGAGGAGGAATTAAATACTCAGCGCCGTTTTTGGTAATCACAGCCATCTCTTCAACTGAAATGGTTTTAAACTCGGTGTTATTCAAAGGCCAACTAAAAAAACCATCAAAGGCAAACACCATTCCTTCTTTTAGTTTACGATGTGCTGCAGGCCTTACTTGCGCACTGCGAGACCCCCCTAAATTTGGGCCCGTGTCGTGCGCAACATACCCTACAGGGTGACCGGTGCTCCATGGCACAGGCTCTGAGTTGTATTTATTCATTAATACGGTTTGAGCTTGATCCACGTCTATGCCTTTTACGCCGGGTTTCATGGCATTAAATGCGGCAAAACCACTGTCTCTGGCGTTAATCCAATATTGATGAATGTTGGCCGGTGCAGAGGTTTCCCCTTCTTTAAGTACATAAGCAAAACGCTGAATATCACTTACCCAGCGATTGTAGAGCTTTACACCAAAATCAATTTGGATTACGTCACCCGGCATAATCACTTTATTTGTAGAATGCGAATGTCCGCGGTCGGGGCCTGAGTTTACGTTGGGGTTTTGGTCGGCAGCCCATGCATCGGTTACGCCTCTTGCTTTCATTTTAGCTTTTAAAAATTTAGCTACATCGGCATCAGTGGTTTTACCTGGAACAATGGTTTTATAAGCCTCTAGTTGCCACTTTGCTGAAAGCATTGCAGCCTCTTTCATTATTTCAACCTCCGCAGGTAATTTAATTGAAAGCCATTGATAAACGACTTCTTCAGAAGATACGAGTTTTGCTGTGTGCTTTGCGCCTAATAAGCTCGCTAGTTGCTTGTATTGTGAGTGCGATAAGCCATCAGCCTGCGCGTTAAGGTCAGAGACATTTATTGCAATGCGCTCAAAAGGCTGCTTTTTTATAAACTCAGCGGCGTATTTTAACGCAGACACACTGCGTGGCACTGAGATCACTTTTTCATGTATATTTAGCTCGTCGAGTGCTTTTGCTTCGCTTGAAGGTGAGTAAGCAACTGAATGAAACGTCCCTTTATTGAAGTAAAATAAGTACGCCGCTGGTGACCCTGCGTTTTCACAGCCAATATGGTCGGCCAATGGGTCGTTGTTATTTTCTCTACAAACAATAAGCCAAGCGTCTACATTAGCCGCTTTTAAAGCGTTTGGCAGGAGCTGGGTTATTCTTTGTTTTCTTATTTCGGGCCAAGGTGAGTCTGCTGCATTTGCTTTGGAATTTATTGTAAATAATATTAGCAAAGCCAGTATTATTATTTTTTGTATGGTCATGAGTTTTTCTTATTTTTACTATGGTGTAAATACGTTAGCACACCCAAATAAAACTATACATTTAACAAGGTAAAACGATAAACAGATATTCCCACCCGCCATTCGTTGACTGTTTCACCTCTCAACAACTACAATACAACATTGAAATTTTTATTATTGTTTGAAGGCTTTCCTCCATGGTTTTACCTGATAAGTTTATTTTCTCAATGAGTCGAGTATCTAAAGTTGTGCCGCCTAAGCGCACAATTTTAAAAGATATTTCGTTGCACTTTTTCCCTGGCGCCAAAATTGGTGTGCTTGGTTTAAATGGTTCTGGTAAATCGTCATTGCTACGCATTATGGCCGGTGTTGACCAAGACTTTGAAGGTGAGGCGCGTCCTCAACCTGGTACTAAAATTGGTTACTTACCACAAGAGCCAGTACTAGACGAAAGCAAAACAGTACGAGAAATAGTTGAAGAAGCTGTTGGCGAAGTAAAACACGCCCTTAATCGCCTTGACGAAGTGTACAACGAGTACGCAATGGAAGGTGCTGACTTTGATGCACTGGCTAAAGAGCAAGGTGAATTAGAAGCGGTTATTCAAGCGCACGATGGCCATAATATCGATAACGTATTAGAGCGTGCTGCTGATGCACTTCGTTTACCTGAGTGGGATGCTAAAATTGAGCACCTGTCAGGTGGTGAGCGCCGCCGTGTTGCTATTTGTCGTTTGTTACTAGAAAAGCCAGACATGCTTATTCTTGATGAGCCTACTAACCACTTAGATGCTGAGTCGGTTGCATGGCTAGAGCGCTTCTTACATGACTACGAAGGCACTGTAGTGGCAGTAACGCATGACCGCTACTTCCTTGATAATGTAGCTGGCTGGATACTAGAGCTTGACCGTGGTGAAGGTATTCCATGGGAAGGTAACTACTCTTCTTGGCTTGAACAAAAAGACGCGCGCTTACAGCAAGAACAAAAATCTGAAAAAGCACGTCAAAAATCAATTGCTCAAGAACTTGAATGGGTGCGTTCAAATCCTAAAGGCCGCCAAGCTAAGTCAAAAGCACGTATGGCACAGTTTAGCGAACTACAGCAATCTGATTACCAAAAACGTAACGAAACAAACGAGCTATTTATTCCACCTGGTCCACGTTTAGGTGACCAAGTATTAGAAGTGACTAACTTACGTAAAAGCTTTGGCGACCGCGTATTAATAGACGACTTAAGCTTTACCATGCCAAAAGGCGCTATTGTGGGCATTATTGGCGCCAACGGTGCAGGTAAATCGACACTATTTAAAATGTTAAGTGGCGAAGAGCAGCCAGATAGCGGTAGTGTTAACGTTGGTGAAACAGTACAACTAGCAACGGTTGATCAGTTCCGCGACGATATGGACGAAAGCAAAACAGTATTCCAAGAAATATCTGACGGACAAGACGTACTAAAAATTGGTAACTTTGAATTCCCAAGCCGTGCATACGTTAGCCGTTTTAACTTTAAAGGTAACGATCAGCAAAAGTTTGTAAAAGACTTATCGGGCGGTGAGCGTAACCGTTTACACCTTGCTAAGCTGTTAAAAGCGGGTGGCAACGTAGTGCTACTGGATGAGCCAACCAATGATTTAGACGTTGAAACATTACGTGCACTTGAGAATGCTATTTTAGAATTCCCAGGCTGTGTAATGTGTATATCGCATGACCGTTGGTTCCTTGACCGTATTGCTACGCACATTTTAGATTACCGCGACGAAGGGCAAATTAACTTTTTCGATGGTAACTATACTGAATACGAAGAGTGGCTTAAAAAAACCTATGGTGCAGAAGCAGCTCAACCAAAACGTATTAAATACAAAAAGATTGGTTAATCGCTAAATTAACTAAAATACTCTTAAAACCCTGCTTTTGCGCAGGGTTTTTTATAACTGAAAAACATCCGTTAATTTCGTGCTAGCATCTATTTAATTACAGGCTATGATTAATAAAAAACAATAAGGCAAAGTCATGCAAGAACGTCGTCAATTTTCTCGTATTTTATTTTCAACCGATGCACACATAATTTTTCAAGAAAATGAGTACCCATGTACCCTGCTTGATATTTCATTGCACGGCGCATTGATCAGCAAATGTGATGTGTTAAATGATCAAACAGAGAACGATGCAATACTGCGTTTTATTTTACCCGACAGCGAAATTGAAATAAAAATGGAGACAACTATTTGCCATATAGAAGCCAATCACATTGGTTTAAAGTGTAAGCATATTGATATTGATAGTATTTCCTACCTAAAACGACTGATAGAGCTAAACTTAGCGGACGATGAGTTACTTCATCGTGAATTAGAGATGCTTATTCACGACTCACAATAGACTCTTTAAAGTGAGTTGATTACCATAAGGCAAACTTTATAGCCTATGTGAACATGAACTTAAATCCTCATTTACCGTTAGTGTACCATCCAAACTACTCGTTTAGTTTTGATCCTAAGCATCGTTTTGCAATGAGTAAGTTTGCAAATTTATACGCACACGTTAAAAAACTAGGCTTAATTGGCAATAACCTCACACAGCCTATTTTAGGCTCTCCCGAGCCTTTAGAGCGAGTACATTGCGACAACTATATTCACGATTTATGGAACAACCGCTTAGACGATAAAGCCATGCGCCGCATAGGATTACCTTGGTCACCCCAGTTAATGGCGCGCACTTTTACTGCACCGCAAGGCACATTACAAACCGCACGTTTAGCGCTAAAACACGGTATAGCCTGTCACCTAGCAGGGGGCACGCATCATGCGCACTTTGATTTTGGCTCAGGATATTGCATGGTGAACGATCTAGCCTTTACCACTCAAACCTTGATTGATAGCGGTGAAGTAACCAATGTGCTTATTTTTGATTTAGACGTACATCAAGGTGATGGCACCGCCGCTATGCTTGCACATCAGCCCTATGCCTATACCTGTTCAATACACTGTGAAAAAAACTTCCCGTTTAGGAAGTCGGCCAGCGATTTGGATATTGGCTTAGCAAATCATATGCAAGATGCAGAATACTTAGCTATTGTTGACGATACCTTAAGCTACCTACTTAAAGAACTAAACCCAAGCTTAGTGCTGTACGATGCCGGTGTAGATATTTGGCAAAACGATGGCTTAGGTAAATTAGACATAAGCTGGGATGGGATTGCTAAACGTGATCATCTGGTTTTAAAACGCTGCCTTGATCACAACATACCTGTGGCAACTGTTATTGGTGGCGGTTACGATAAAGACCACCTTCGCCTTGCGCAGCGCCATGGCATAGTGATTGAACAAGCAGCACGTTTTTAAAATGAAATAAAAACCCAATATTGTCGTTCTTATTTGCTAACAAAATAAAAGCGACACGTTTATGAAACACATTTTTGCAGCTATAACACTTATCCTTTTAAGTTTAACAGTCTTTGCGGAGCAGCCTGCTCTCGACTCAAACCATCCTAAACTACCACCTTTTACATTAAACATGGCCGATGGTACAAATATAAAAACTCAGGAGTTATTAGGCCAACCTTATGTTTTACATTTTTGGGCTACATGGTGTCCTTATTGTAAAAAGTTACAACCCGCCCTTCAAAAAATACACAACATGGGCTTAAACGTAATAGCTGTAAGTTTTAAAGAAGATGATAACGCCTTCCCCGCCAAAGCATTAACCAATAGGGGCTATACATTTAAAACCGCAATACAAGCCGATGAAATTGCGACACAACTAGGAATACGCGGCACACCAACTACATTGTTTATAAATAAAAAAGGGCATGTTGTTTGGGTTACTAATTCGTCAAACCCCGATAATACAAACCTATATTTAAATGCTCGCACTCTACTAAACTCAATCAACACAAAATAGGTGAATATTTTGGCCGGTATAATGCCTATTAAAATATGAGTTATATAAACTTTATACTACAATTTAAGCCTATAAATTAATTGGGGTTATTATGCGTTTAATATTTACTTTATTGTTGCTTGTGTTCAGTGCAACAGCGTTTGCTGAAGAAGAAAAGGTAGAACTTCCACCGCTAGACCCTAGCTACAATGCAGTTCACCCCATGGCACTAGTTAATAGAGGGTCTTCCATCTTTGCTATTAATCTTCCTTCTTATAGATCACCACACGACCTGCAAGTTGTTTACGAAGTAAAAAACTCAAATGTTGCTTTTTTAAGCTTTGTGAAAAATGCCGATATGATCACTATAAAACCGCAAAAGTTTAATATTCAACATTTAATGCGCGGGGACGAAATAACAATTACAGCCGACGTATACGAAGGTGATTATCGTCAAGGCGGTAGTTTAATTTATGAAGCCAAGCAGCTTGAGCTTGATAAGCAACTGTACGCCAGAGAACTTGATGAGCTAAGCGAATCTTCACAATGGCACGAGTACGATATGATTGAGTTAAACGGTACAGAGCGTATTTATGTACATAAAATTCAAAAAGCTCCAAGCTTTAACCACTTAATATTTGTGGACTTAGTTAATGCTTGTATGCAAAAGGTTCGCACATCAAAACGTGTTCCTCCTGAAAACGAACTCACCTACAAATTTATAAACTGTGGAACCTTAAAGCCTCTCTTTTATGATGCCGAAAGCTTACTTAAATAACCTATTTACTCTTAGGTATAATTAATAGTTATTAAATTATAAGATGAAATTAAAGGACAGTTTTTCAAAGCGAGTACGTATGTTGTTGCTAGGTTATTTTTTTGATTACACCAATTTGCCTAATTAAGTGATGTACTTTGAGGGATGGAAACGCGTTGATAGCTAAGTACTACGTTAGCTGTTTAATTGTTCTGAATGAGAGTTTTATATTATAGATAGCTAGACCCTTAGCCTCGCTAAAATGATTAAATATTATTGCAGATTGGTATGAGTAACTATAGGAAATGAAATTACTTTAAAGTAGCTGAAATAAAAACGGCTTAAACTCAACATAATTGAATTTAAGCCGTTTACACACTAATAATATCTTCACACACAATATAAAGATTTTGGTTTTACACTGCGTGGCAGTTGTAGGGAAATAAAAACAACCCAAGTTAAGTCACCACCGAACTTGAGTTGCCTTCCACACTGACAACATCTTCACACACAATATAAAGATTCTAGTTTTACACTGCGCGGCAATTGTAGGGAAATAAAAACAACCCAAGTTAAGTCACCACCGAACTTGAGTTGCCTTTCACACTGACAACATCTTCACACACAATATAAAGATTTTGGTTTTACACTGCGTGGCAATTGTAGGGAAATAAAAACAACCCAAGTTAAGTCACCACCGAACTTGAGTTGCCTTTCACACTGACAACATCTTCACACACAATATAAAGATTCTTTGTATTAGTAATACACTAACGAATTCTGGCCATTGCCTATAAACACGCTTTTACTACACTAGAGCTACTAATTAAGCCCTTAACTGTGTCTATGGGTTAACTTTAGAGTTATTACTCAAATTTCACAAGCGATAAAAATAAACCTGATAGATGAAAAAAACTAAACTATAGACCTTAGTCTAATAGTCATGCTTTTTAGTAACTAATTATCTACTTATAAGGTACTAGATAAATCTTTATGTTATTAGGCATAGAACAACTCAACGCTTTAGCATGAATCTAAGTAAGTTATTGTTTTATAGCTGTAATTTACAAATAAGCTAGTCTGTTTCTTATTAAATAAAATGAACTTTTCAAATTGAACTTGTATTAGCCTCTGAAAAACAGGCACAAAAAAAGCGCTATAAAAGCGCTTTTTGTTCTAAAAAAATATTTAAATTATTTGGTTTTCTTTCCAAGCTTGCTCTTTAGCTAAGCGCTTTTTACGCTTGTCACAAGGATCATCGCAATCACAGGCTTTGTCTATACCCACCGAACCTAATCCACCACAGCTACTCGCCATTGATTTTTTTTGCACGATCATACCTACAGCCATTGCTGTAACAATTAAAATTAGTAAGCCAAAAGTAAGAAAAAAAAGTGACATTGCTTAGCCCCTATTGATCAGCAATAAATTAAGCTCAAACTATTTTTGAGCAGTTGATATTATATACCCAACCTCTATGGAAATAAACCAGCTTTAAACACTTACAAGTAGGGTTCAAATGCAGGACTTGAATACGTAACTAAGCCATCAGGCGATTTAGCAATCAAATACACAGCCAAATTATTATCTTGTGCATAAGCTTGCGCTTTTTCCATCCCCATAACGGTTAATGCAGTTGCTAAGCCATCTGCGGTCATTGCACTTGGGTGTAATACCGTTACAGAAACTAGGTCGTGCTTTATTGGCATTCCCGTAAGCGGATCAATCAAGTGCGTGTAAGTTTCGCCATCCATAATATAAAAGATGCGGTAATCACCAGAGGTTGCAATTCCCATTGTGCCAGGTAACAAAATACGGTGCACTTCACGCTTACCAGGCTCTGCATCAGGTTGCTCTATTGCTATTACCCATCCTTGACCATTCGGCTTTTCACCAGATATACGAAGCTCACCACCAATTTCAACCATGTAGTTAGTAATACCGCGTCTTTCTAATAATTGCGCAACTTTATCTATGCCGTATCCTTTTGCTGTTGCAGAAAATGATAATTCAAGCCCATCAACTGTTTTTGCTAAGCCTTGTTCATTTAAAACAAGCTTATCTACACCAATGTTTGCAATCATTGCCTGAAGCTCACTATCGGTTGGTCGGTTGGTCGGCTTTTTATCAGGGCCAAATCCCCATAAATCAATTAATGGTCCCATTGTTACATCAAGTGTATTGGTAGATTCACCGATCCGAATTGATTCGCTTATAACAGCCCTGAAGTCTTCACTTATTGGCATAAATTGATTTGCTGGCAAGCGATTAAATGTATTTATCTCCGAGTCTTTAATGTATGTAGACATAGACTGGTTTACGTTGACTAATACAGCATCTATTTGTTCTTGTATTTGAAGAGCAGATATTTCCTCTTGCTCGTCATAGTATTTAATATGATAGGTAGTCCCCATGGTTTTACCTTCTAAATAGGTTTCCTTTGGAACCGATTCTGCGCATCCAGATAACAGTAAAGTCAGCGTAATAATAAATAAGGCGATTATGCCCTGGGGAGTATTTACTTTGTTCATAACAACCCTACTTAATAGGTTAAAAATTAATAAATAATAATAAAAAAGCCTCGTAACACACAGTGCTACGAGGCTGATATTTTAACCAAAACTAATCTGTTTTGATATGCGTGTTAGCCACCGAAATCATCTAATAAGATATTTTCGTCTTCAACACCTAAATCTTTAAGCATATTGATAACTGCCGCGTTCATCATTGGAGGACCACACATGTAGAACTCACAATCTTCCGGCGCTTCGTGCTCTTTAAGATAGTTCTCAAATAACACGTTATGGATAAAGCCAGTATAGCCTTCCCAGTTATCTTCAGGTTGTGGATCTGAAAGCGCTGTGTGCCAAACGAAGTTATCGTTTTCAGCAGCTAGGCCGTCAAAATCTTCAACGTAGAACATTTCACGCTTAGAACGCGCACCATACCAAAAACTCATCTTACGCTTAGAATTTAAACGTTTAAGTTGATCAAAGATATGTGAACGCATTGGTGCCATACCTGCACCACCACCTACAAACACCATTTCAGCGTCAGTTTCTTTAGCGAAGAACTCACCAAATGGACCTGAAATAGTAACTTTATCACCTTCTTTAAGTGACCAAATGTACGATGACATTTTACCACAAGGTAGGCTTAGGTTTCTTGGCGGCGGCGTAGCAATACGCACGTTAAGCATGATGATGCCTTCTTCTTCTGGGTAGTTAGCCATTGAGTAAGCACGAATTGTTTCTTCGTCTACTTTTGACTCCAGGTCAAAGAAACCAAAATGATTCCAGTCGCCACGATACTCTTCAGGAACATCGAAATCTGCGTATTTAACATGGTGAGCTGGTGCTTCTATTTGGATGTAACCACCCGCACGGAAAGGCACTGATTCGCCATCTGGAATTTGTAGCTTCAGTTCTTTAATGAACGTTGCTTTGTTATCGTTAGAGATAACTTCACAATCCCATTTTTTAACACCGAAAATTGACTCTTCAAGTTCAATTTCCATGTCATTTTTAACATTTACCTGACACGCTAAACGACAACCTTCGCGGGCTTCACCTTTAGAAATGTGATCAAGTTCAGTTGGTAGAATATCGCCGCCACCTTCTTTTATGTGAACACGACACTGGCCACAAGAGCCACCGCCACCACAAGCAGAAGATACGAAAATACCCGACTCAGATAGTGCACCTAATAGCTTACTACCTGCTGATGTTTTAATGGCTTTGTCTGCATCGCCATTAATACCGATGATGATATCACCGCTTGCAACTAGTTTAGACTTAGCACCAATGATGATTAGAACTAGTATTACAACGATAGCGATAAAAACACCAACGCCTAAGAAAATATCCATGATTGACCTCGCTATTATTACAGTGAAATACCAGAGAATGACATAAAGCCAAGACCCATCAAGCCAACAGTGATAAAGGTAATACCTAAACCACGTAAACCATCTGGTACGTCTGAATACTTCATTTTCTCACGGATACCTGCAAGTAATGTAATTGCAAGCGCCCAGCCCACACCAGCGCCAATACCATATACAACAGACTCGCCGAAGTTATAGTTACGCTCAACCATGAAAGCTACCGCACCAAAGATTGCACAGTTAACTGTGATCAATGGTAAGAAAATACCTAATGCGTTGTATAGTGGCGGGAAGAACTTATCTAATGCCATTTCAAGAATTTGCACTAGTGCTGCAATAACACCAATGAAAGTTAAGAAACGTAAAAAGCTAAGATCTGCTTCTGGGTAACCAAGCCACTCAAGTGAACCTGGTGCTAATACCGCATGGTAAACCAAGTTGTTAACTGGTACAGAAATACCTAAAACAACAATAACCGCTACACCTAGGCCAATTGATGTAGTTACTTTTTTAGACACGGCTAAGAAAGTACACATACCTAGGAAGAACGCTAAAGCTAAGTTTTCAATAAAAACGGCTTTTACAAATAAACTAATATAATGTTCCACTTATCGCCCCTTACGCTTTAGCTTCTACTTGGTCTTTCTTATAAGTACGAAGTACCCAAATGAATAAACCAATGATGAAGAATGCACTCGGTGGTAAGATCAATAGACCCATAGGTTGGTACCAACCACCATTTTGTACTAATGGAATAATATCAACACCGAATAGTGAACCCTTACCAAATAGCTCACGAATGAAACCAACAGTAAGAAGTACTACAGAGTAACCTAATCCGTTACCAATACCATCAAGGAAAGACATTAATGGTGGCGACTTCATCGCATAAGCTTCAGCACGACCCATCACGATACAGTTAGTAATAATTAGACCAACAAATACAGACAGCTCTTTTGCCGTAGCGTAAGAGAAAGCCTGCAGTACTTGGTCAACTACGATTACTAATGACGCAATAATTGTCATTTGTACGATAATACGTACTGACGATGGGATGTGGTTACGAATAGTCGAGATAAAAAGGCTTGAAAACGCGGTTACCAATGTCAAAGCTATTGACATGATTAATGCATTTTTTAAGCTAGACGTTACAGCCAGCGCAGAACAAATACCGAGTACTTGAAGTGCAATTGGGTTGTTAGCGAAAACTGGCCCAAACAGGACCGCCTTCATTTCTTTAGTATCAGCCATTATTTCAATGCTCCATTACGTACTTTAGCAAGGAAAGGGCCAAAGCCGTTTTCGCCGGTCCAAAAATCAACCGCGTGATCAACACCGTTAGATGTTAATGTAGCACCTGAAAGACCATCGATTTTATGCTCATCACCGCCCGCAGTTCCTTTAACGATCTGGATTGGTAACTCTTTACCTTCCCACGTTGCAGTCCACTGTGGGTTTTGAATTTCACCACCTAAACCAGGTGTTTCATTATGCTTGTAGAAGATGATGTCCTTAATTGTTTCGCCATCGCTTTCAAGCGAGATAAAACCGTACATCAAACCCCATAAACCATAACCCTGGATAGGAAGGATAATTGCATCAGTAGAGCCATCGTCTTTTTTAGAGATATAAACAGGCGCACGTTTGGTAATACGTTGAATACCAGCGATGTCCTTAATACCATTCTCTTTTAAAGATTTGCTTAGCTCTGCATCATATTTGCTTTTTTCAAAGTCAAAGTCTTCTACAGGATCTGCAAAATCACCGCTTTGCATATCTATAAAGCGTGTTTCGATTTTAGCTTCAAACGTTTCAGCAACGTTATCAACTTTGCTAATGCCTGCAGCAGCTAAAATATTACTTTGAATATCTTTTGCCTTATTTGCTTTTTGCAAAGGACGAAGTTGTACAGATGTTAGCGATACAATGACTGCACACACCAAACATAATGAGACAACAACAGCTAGCGTTTTGCCAATTGATTCGTTATTACTAGACATTACGTGCCAACCTCCGCTTGATATTAGCTTGCACTACAAAGTGATCGAATAATGGTGCAAACAAGTTAGCAAACAAGATTGCCAGCATGATGCCTTCTGGGTATGCAGGGTTAACAACACGGATCATGATAACCATAAAGCCAATAAGCGCGCCGTATGCCAATTTACCTTTATCAGTAAATGCAGCAGATACAGGGTCTGTAGCCATAAAGAACATACCAAATGCAAAACCACCTAGCACCATGTGCCAGTACCAAGGCATAGCAAACATTGCGTTAGTTTCTGAGCCAATTGTATTTAGTATTGATGATGTGATCACCATACCTAGGAATACACCTAGTACAATACGCCACGAAGCTATACGAACGTAGATTAAGAACAAACCACCAATAAGCACAGCAAGCGTTGACGTTTCACCCATAGAACCTTGGATAAAGCCGTAGAACGCATTCCACCACATTTGCATGTTAGCGTAACCTAAGTCACCACCTAACGTACCTGCAAATGCTTGACCTAGCATAGTTGCACCAGAGAATGAATCTACTGCTGTCCATACGGTGTCACCTGAAATTTGCGCTGGGTATGCGAAGAATAAAAATGCACGACCTGCAAGTGCAGGGTTTAAGAAGTTACGACCAGTACCACCAAATATTTCTTTTGCGATTACAACACCGAAAGTAATACCTAGTGCAACTTGCCATAGAGGAATTGTTGCAGGCAAAATTAGTGCAAACAGCACTGATGTTACGAAGAAACCTTCATTAACTTCATGCTTACGCACTGAAGCAAACAACACTTCCCAAAAACCACCAACAACAAACGTTGTTGCATAGATAGGTAGGAAGAAACAGGCTCCGTAGAACATTTTTGCGCCCCAACCGGCATCAGCAGTTAAATCACCGCCTAGTAGCTGGAATAAACCTACTTGCCAAATGTTAGCTAGTTCAAAGCCATTACCAAGTGCCATAGCAGCTTGATGACCAATATTGAACATACCAAAGAACATGGCAGGGAACGTCGCCATCCACACTAAAATCATCATACGTTTTAGGTCGATGTTATCGCGAACGTGAGTTGAGCCTTTATTTACATAACCCGGTGTGTAAAAAATAGTCGCCGCTGCTTCATACAGTGCGTACCATTTTTCGTGTTTTCCACCTGGTTCAAAATGCGGCTCGATATCTTCTAAGAAAGTTTTTAAACCCATTTTAGCCTTCCTTCTCGATCGTAGTTAAGCAATCGCGTAGGGCTGCGCCGTACTCGTATTTGCCAGGACAAACGAAGGTGCATAACGCTAAATCTTCTTCATCTAATTCAAGCGCACCTAATGAAATTGCACTGTCTAAATCACGAGACAGTAAGTCACGTAATAATAGTGTTGGCAAAATATCTAGTGGCATAACACGCTCATAACTTCCAAGTGGAACCATGGCACGTTTTGAACCACCCGTAGACGTTGTCATTTTAAATAAACGACTCGGTGTAAGGTGAGACAAGAATGTACGCGTTACAGAGAATTTATCACTACCTGGTGCAATCCAGCCAAACAATTCCTTTTCGCGACCTTCAAGTAAAACAGATACTTGAACATGGTAACGACCTAAGAATGCATGAACACCAGACGACGTAGCACCGGCAAGTACAGAACCAGAGATAACACGGTTATCACCGTCTTCTAATTCACCTGCCACTAAATCATCTAATGAAGCACCTAATTGTGTTTTCACTAAACGTGGATTTTTAACGCGTGGACCTGCAAGAGAAACAACACGATCTGTGTAAATTTCACCACTAAGGAAAAGGTGACCATACGCAATAACGTCTTGGTAACCGATATGCCACACTTGCTTGCTAGCAGATACAGGGTCAAGGTTATGAATATGAGTGCCTACAAGGCCAGCCGGATGCACACCACCAAACTCATGTACTTCTACTTGAGCAATAGATGAGCTAGGAATTTGGCTACCAGCTTGCTTACAAACAAATACTTTTCCGTCGGTCAAACGCGATACAACTGCTAAACCCGCTTCAAACGCTTGCGCATTTTCAGCAATAATCACTGCAGGATCTGCAGCAAGAGGGTTAGTGTCTATAGCGGTTACAAATATAGAGCTAGGATTTGCATCCACAGCCGCTACTTTGCTGAATGGGCGAGCACGTAGTGCTGTCCATTGACCTGACTGAATTAGTACTTCTTTGGCTTTTTCACGGTCTAAGCTTGTAAGCTCAGCCTCAGAGAAAGAGTCAAAGGTGATTTGCTCACTGCCGTTTACTTCAATAACAACAGATTGCAGCACACGTTTAGCACCACGATTTATTTCTTTTACAACACCAGAAGCTGGTGCGGTAAATAGGACGCCTGGGTTCTTTTTATCTTCAAAAAGTACCTGGCCTTTTTTAACTTGGTCATCCATACGAATATGCATGGTTGGACGCATACCTATAAACTCTTCACCTAGCACGGCTACTCTTTTGACGGGTGAACCGTCGTGAATAACTTGCTGAGGTGCGCCATCTAATGGTAAATCCAGACCTTTTTTTATGTTGATCATACGCACTTGCACTACATTAACGGAAAGAAACTGAAAAATCGTACCAACCACGTCGCCATTTAAGCTACCCCAAGTTATTTCAATGTATAAAAGAAAAACTCGCTTTGGTTATTAAACAGGCAACGCGGTAAAAACTCTTCACATATTGCCTTAATTTTAACACCATTGTGGGTGACTATGCGAGTGTATTTATGAAAATTATACGACTGAAACGCTTATTTGGTTTTGTTAGCTAGATTTAATAAAATTTAAGTTAGACCAAAGTGGTAGCTTAAGCAAAGAATGAGGTTTTTTAATTGAAAAAAGTCGCATGATGCGACTTTTAAATTAGGGTATGTTGACTTTATAGGATTAAAGCTTGCTGAATCTTAAGGCGGTACCTGTTTAGCAATAATACTTATTTATGGGCAATAACCACAAAACATCAGCTCTGCATTACCGAAATTCCAAACTGGTTACTCAACATTTTACCAAGAAAGACAACAAGCCCTGACTATTCAATTAATTGACTAATCAATCATATTTGCAATTGTTTGAACTGGCTCTACGTCTTGCTCGTAATCAACTGACTCAATGCCAAAACCAAATAAGCGTAAAAATTCATTATGGTAACCAGCGTAATCTGTCAGTTCATCAATCGTGCTGGTATCTACTTTATCCCATACAGTTTGAATACGTGCTTGAACATCATCTTCAAGCTCTTTGTAGTTTTGGAATAAGTGCCCGCCGTCATCAAAACGCGGCGCTTCACCGTACAGGTTTTCGGTAAACAAACCATGAATTTGCTCAATGGTGCCCTCGTATGTTCCGTCCGCTTTCATAACTTTAAATAAAGCAGAAATATACAATGGCATAATTGGTATAGCAGAACTTGCTTGTGTTACAACCGCATTAAGTGACGAAACATACGCTTGACCGTTTAACGCTTTAGTTGATTCTTTAATCGCAGCCGTTGCGCGGTCTAAGTCTTCTTTTGCTTTGCCAATAGTCGCGTGCCCGTAAATTGGCCACGTTAACTCTTTACCGATGTAAGTATAAGCAGTCGTTTTAAAGTTATCAGCAAGTACGTCGGCTTCTTTTAAAGCGTCAATCCACATTTCCCAATCTTCACCACCCATTACTTTAATCGTGTTATCGATATCGTCTTGTGTGGCAGCTTCTACAGTAATTTCGTCAATTTCACGCTTTGACGTATTTAGATTTTTTGTTGTAACTGCGTTGCCGATTGGCTTTAACGTTGATGAGTAAACTTCACCCGTGTTTGGGTCAGTACGACGAGGCGACGCTAAACTGTAAATAACCAGATCAACCTTGCCTAAATCCGCTTTAATCGTATCAATTGCTTTTTGTTTTATTTCGTTTGAAAAGGCATCACCGTTGATATTTTTAGACCACAAACCGGCTTCGTCTGCTGCATTTTGAAAAGCAGCTGTATTATACCAACCCGCCGATCCTGTTTTACGCTCGGTGCCTTCTTTTTCAAAGAAGATACCCAATGTTTTAGCACCGCCACCAAATGCTGCCGTAATACGCGATGCCAAGCCGTAGCCTGTAGATGCACCAATAACTAACACATTTTTTGGCGCATTTTTTAATGCGCCTTGTTGTTTTACATAGTTAATTTGCTCTTGCACAT
This sequence comes from Pseudoalteromonas sp. NH0006-46, assembly GCF_057547735.1. Lineage (NCBI taxonomy): Bacteria > Pseudomonadati > Pseudomonadota > Gammaproteobacteria > Alteromonadales > Pseudoalteromonadaceae > Pseudoalteromonas > Pseudoalteromonas sp. NH0006-46. Next base: position 139,969 of record NZ_BAAJML010000007.1, read on the forward strand.
GTTCGCTACAACCTACTGGGTGAGCGTTTGTACAAATAAATCCACGAATTTTTGGCTTAATGACCATTGATGATCCTATATCTTTACTAAAAAATTAGCGCTAGTTTAAAGGCTAATACTTAAAACACTGATCTGATCAGTTAAATACCGGGGTAAATAGCTGTCAAACCTCAATTAATCAATCTAATTTAGACCCACCTAAACAGTTTGGCGACGCAGGTACTTCACTATCATGCTCAGCGTATTCATCAGGAGTGTAAGTATGAATAGCCAATGCATGTATGTCATTTGCAAGTTCATCTTTTAAAATTTCATTAATTTGACGATGACGTTGCAGAAGGCGCTTACCTAAAAACTCTTCGCTGACCACTATAACTTTAAAATGTGAGTCAGTACCCTTGCTATGCATATGACTTTCGTTAATTACGTTTAAATGCTTACACGCTATAGCATTGCTGATTTTTTCTTGGATTTGTTGCTGCATTGACATATCAAACCATTATTTATAGCTAATTTATGAACTTATCATAGCAAGCTGCCCTGCCCGTTGGCTAACTAAATTACTCAACTAACCTTGTTTTATATACCTAAAGGTTAAACTTATGCGTGGATGAGCTAAGGTTGTTTGCTTTAAAATAGCATGCTGAAAATCTCGCTGACTATTGCCACTCATAACCAAACAACTACCACTGTGTAATTTTAGATCCGTTACTTTATTACTGGCCTTATCTTTAAGCTTTAATACTCGCTCTGCCCCAAGTGATATGCACACAATTGTGGGTTGCTGACCCAACTCTATCTCATCATCACTGTGCCACCCCATGGTGTCGTTGCCATCACGATAATAATTAACTAACAACGAATTAAAAGGCTGGTTTAAATGTGCCTCTAATCGTTTTCGCATTGCCATTAATATACTTGGCCAAGGTTCAGTTATTAACTTACTATTTGAATAGCCGTATTCAATTTCATGGTCGCTAATAAAACATTGTAGTCGTGGGATCGGCCTTGTTTTAGAGTAAACAGTGACTTCTGGCTGCTGCCAGTTAAGGTTTTTTTGTAGATAGTAAAATAAATCGAGGCTTTTTTGCGCGCTAAGCGCCTTTGTTTGATAAGAAAAGCCATTTGGTAACTGTTGGGGGTTGGCGTTTTGCCGTTGCATGTTAGAATTTACCTACATTAGTTTACTGATACAAAACCACTATGACGACCCAAGCCCAGCTAGGCGATAAAACTTTTACTCTTGAACGCTTCCCTTTGGATCAAAAAAACCGCAGCTTACAAGCGTGGGATTCGGGCGATGAGTACCTTATCAATTATGTTAACGAACATCATCCTGATTGTCGCTCATTGCTTATTTTAAACGATAGCTTTGGTGCCCTTGCCTGTAGTTTTAATCAGTTAACGGTTTGTTCAGTTAACGACTCTTATATTAGCCATCAAGCGGCGGCGTATAACCTACAAGAAAACAAGCTATCTACAACTCAATTTACGCAATTGGATAGCTTATCAGCGTTACCGGAGGATATTGATTTAGTATTAATAAAAATACCTCGTAATGTTGGCTTTTTACAATTTCAACTAAGTGAGTTAAGCGAAGTGCTTGCACCAGGCACACCGGTTATTGCTGCAGGTAAAACTAAAGATATTCATAACTCGACAATTAAGGCTTTTGAACAGTTTATTGGTGAAACTAAAACAAGCTTAGCTGTGAAAAAGTCACGTCTTATATTGAGCAGTGCAAAAGGCGGTTATAAAGCCGCTGATTATCCTGTTTCGTGGCAACTTGAAGGCACCGAGTTTACCATTACAAATCATGCAAATGTGTTTTCGCGTGATTCATTAGATATTGGTGCTCGATTCTTTTTTAACTACTTGCCGCAAACACCAAAAGCTAAGCACATTGTTGATTTGGGTTGTGGTAATGGCGTGGTAGGTGTTATGACCTTGGCACGCTGCCCTAAAGCCTCAGTAACGTTTGTTGATGAGTCATACATGGCGGTTGAGTCTGCACGACTTAACGTAGAGCAAAACATGGCAGAACGATTTGATGATTGCGAATTTATCGAAAATGACTGCCTAACCGGCTTTGAAAAAAACAGTGTAGATATGGTGCTATGTAATCCCCCTTTTCACCAAGCACAAGCGGTTACCGATCACATTGCTTGGCAAATGTTTAAACAAGCTAAGGACACATTAAAAGAAGGCGGAGAGCTACGTATTATTGGTAATCGCCATCTTGACTATCATGACAAGTTAAACCGTATGTTTGGTAACTGTAAGCTATTAGGTTCAAACAAAAAGTTTGTGGTTTTAAGTTCAACTAAAAATAGTGGGGTGTTGTAACAATGACAATAATAAACCGTATATTTGGCTGTGCTGCATTTTTTATTTTAGCAGGCTGTGCAAACCAACCTAGCCAAGTAATACTTAACCCAGTTTACCAAAATGGCCAAGTAAGCACTATAAATAGCAGCCTGAGCACGAGTGTTATTGATGTACGTGGCGATACATCGACCCTCACTCTAGTTGACTCGGACAAAACAAAAACATTTGCCAGCCAAGGTATTACTGAGTCAATTAAAAGTGCTCTTGACAGTGCTCTTAGCCGCAATGGTGCAAGTATTTCAAATTTAGCAACTACTCGATTTGAGCTAGATATAAATGCCTTACAAGCAGTGGTTACTGAAACCTTAGTAAGCCATAAAAGTGAAGCTAAAATTGAACTGAGTGTTCGTGTAGTTCGTGCTACAAGTAATTTTACTAAACAGTATAGCGGTAATGCAGCGCTAGAAGGCCCGCTTGGACATGACAGAGCAAAAATAGAAGGTCAACTCAATAAGTTGACTGAACAAATGATAACCCGCATTGTGTCTGACCCTGAATTAATACAGTTTTTAGAAGGTTAACCATGAAACGATTTTTTATACTTTGTTTAGCCCTGTGTTTGAGCGCCGCAAGTCTAGCAGCTCAAGAGGGCAGATTTGTACAAAAAGACAATATGTTTCCACGTGTTGAAATAGTAACATCGCTAGGCAGCATTATTGTTGAGCTAGACCGTTCTCGGGCCCCTATTACAGTCAATAACTTTTTAACTTATATTTCAGATAAAAGTTATCAGGGTAGTATTTTTCATCGCGTGGAACGCGACGAAGAAAACGAGCGCGACTTTGTTATTCAAGGTGGTGGATATGACAAAGACATGGAAGGTTTACATCAAAATGACCCTATTTTTAATGAAAGCGGGAACGGCCTAAAGAATGATATGTACAGCATTGCCATGGCATACCAAGACAGACAACCGCACTCAGGTACTCGCCAGTTTTTCTTTAACATGGATAACAATGACCATTTAAACCCAGGAAGAGATTGGGGGTTTGCGGTATTTGGAACTGTAATGGAAGGATACGAAACCCTAGATAAAATTATGGCTGTTAAAACAGTTTATAATGAAAAAATTGGTTATGACTTTGTACCAGAAACACCGGTGGTTATTTTAAATATTAAAATGATTGAACCAACACCATTATAATTAATGAGGTGCAGTAAAGCTGCGCCCACTCGCCAATGAAGGCCCTATGAGCAATACTCTCTCTTTCAGCGAATACTTTTCGTATTTTAAAGATAAACGTTTAATTAATGTGTTTATTTTCGGTATTAGCAGTGGTTTTCCGTGGGTATTGATTGGCTCTGTAATGTCGGCATGGCTAAAAGATGAAGGTCTGAGCCGAAGCATGATTGGCTTATTTGGTATTGTATTTGGCGCTTACAGCATCAACTTTCTGTGGTCGCCCTTAATCGACCGTACAAAGCTGCCTATTTTATATAAGTGGCTAGGCCAACGCCGTAGCTGGATTCTTTTTTGCCAAAGCTTTATATTTATTGGTGTATTATTACTCGCAGGGCTTGATTTAAAAGAAAATTTAGCATTAGTAGCTGCAATTTGCTTACTAATAGCGGTAGCCTCTGCAACACAAGACATTGCAATAGACGCCTTTAGAATAGACACACTAAGTGAGAATGAATCTCACAAAGCCACAGCAGCAGCGGCAATGGCCACCTCCGGGTGGTGGACTGGATACGCGTTACTAGGCGCAATTCCATTTTATCTGGCGGATATTCCCTCGCTCGATTGGCCGCAAATTTATTACTTTTTAGCCGCAGTAATGCTGCTACTCATGAGTGGAGCTCTATTTGCCAAAGAGCCGGCCTCTAACCGAGAAGCCGTTCACGAAGGACTAGAGCGTATATATATCGCAAAACTTGCCACTATTAATAAAACCCCAATTAATAAAGTAGTTGCCTGGTTGGTGGTCACTGTTATTGATCCTTTTAGAACTTTTTTTGCAAAAAACGGCGTTAAAACGGCACTCGCATTACTTGCTTTTATATTTTTATTTAAAATTGGTGAGGCCTTTTTAGGAAGAATGTCGATTGTTTTTTATAAAGAAATTGGCTTCAGTAACAGTGATATTGCAACCTTTTCAAAAGTAGGCACCGCAGTACTTACCATTGCCTTTACCTTTGTAGGCAGCTTGTTTAACCAAAAGTATGGCATTGTAAAAGGGTTGTTTGTTAGTGGTGTAGCCATGGCAGCTTCTAATTTAGCATTCTCTGCTATTGCATTAGTAGGTCCTAACTTAGGTTTATATGCTTTTGCTATCGTAATTGATGGCTTTACTCAAGCGTGGTCTTTAGTTGCTATGGTGGCATTTATATCTATGCTATGTGACAGAGCGTTTAGCGCAACACATTATGCGTTATTGGCATCGCTGGGGAACTTGGGTAGAACATTACTTTCGAGCTACAGCGGTGTAGTGATTGATGATTGGCTGATGGGAAATTGGTCGTTATTTTTTGTTTTAACCGCTTTAATGGTGATCCCTTCTTTACTGTTTTTGTATGCAATAAGACATAAACTTTATGAGCTTGAGAAAAACTACCATAGTAATTATTAGGCTTAATGCATCCATGCATTAATATTTTGCTTAGCACATTTAATATGCCCTAAATGAACTAAGCAATACACTATTAATCTACTTTAAGCAGGCTTAGTGCTTCATGTGGGTCAACTTCAAGCGCAGTACAATAACGAACAAACTCAACCACATCTAAACGGCGTTCTTGATTTTCAATTTTGCCGATAAATGAGTGAGGTGTTCCAAGCACTTGTGCAAGGCTTCTCATTGTGTGGCCTTTTTCATGGCGTTTACTTTTAAGCCATGTTGTTAACTTAGCGTTCTCTTCTGAAGAAACAGTTTTCCCCATCATTTTACATCTCCTACTAGACGATTAGACAACCCCACAAAAGCAGCAGTCATGATCATAGCTGTAGGCAAGTAAGCAGTAACTTATGTTTTAAATAGCAATCTATCGCTTCTTAAAGCACTGGTTGCTACTCACTCCCACCCACATAGCTAAAAAATGACGCTTAAAATGTGGTAAAAGTTTTTTGTTATTAGAATGAAATTTTGCCCGTCTCATTCTTGGATACATTATATACTATTAACACTTTGGTTAAATAGTTAATTGTCTTTTCAACTCAAAATCAACCTAGGCAAACATTTACAAACACTGAATATTTCAGCTAAGTTATCAAAATCATTAAAAATAAATTTAATATTCTTAAAATATTAGCACACAATTTTTATAACAAATTTATTTCATATTAACGTTTTATGTTTAATATTAGACAATAATCAACGCAGAAAAGGTTACATAATGTTCAGGCTTCTTTTTTTATTACCTATTATTTTATGCGCAGGGTGGTACTTTTTCTTGCGTCACAATGGGGTTCCTATTAAGCAAGGTAAGAAAGGCTTTCTATATATTTTAGCGCTGTCGGCATTTGTATTAGGTTTTTTTGTATTAATAATGCAAATAACAGAGTACGCTCCCACTAATTTATAGGCATTAAAAAAGCCGCTAATGCGGCTTTTAATATATTGTTCTGTATTTACACACTGAAGCTTGCGCCACACCCACACGTCGTGGTTGCGTTCGGGTTAGATACAAAAAAGCGCGCGCCTTCTAAGCCCTCAGTATAGTCAACCACACCATCAACTAAATATTGAATGCTCATGGGGTCAACCACTAAAGTTACGCCATTTTTAACAATTTCTAAATCGCCTGGGTTTGCTTTTTCATCAAAAGTAAAACCGTACTGAAAGCCAGAACACCCACCACCGGTTACGTAAACACGCAGTTTCAGTTCCGGGTTTTCTTCTTCGTCGATTAATTGTTTAACACGAACAGCAGCGGCATCGCTAAACTGAATTGGTAATTCTTCTGACATTTTAAAACCCTCAATATCGTAATGGTGTGATTATCCAATACCCGAGTGTTTTAATCAAGTATAGTCAATTAACGCTTTGCTCTAAGTTATATCCATAAATACATTAAAAAAATGTCTGAATATCAGTTATGTGTACTAAAAAATACAGCACTTTAATATGCAACGAGTGGCATATTAAATGAGTAATTATTTTAACTAAAAAGCCTTAGTTTTACTATTTTCCCTAAATAGTTAATTTAAGCTAATAATTTTATAAAATCACAAGGACTTAGTGGTTGGCTTTTGCTAAAATACAGCTGAAAAATGCACTGAGGAAATAATGCATGTGGCTGGAGCAGCTCAGGCGTCGACTCGCACAACCTAAAACATCTGTACAATTATGCCTATTAGGCGTAGTTGCTGGGTTAATTGCTGCATTTTTTATTATTTTATTCCGCCTAACAATTCTTTTTTTTCAAAGCTTATTTTTAGAAACACCAGACGACTTCACAACCTTACCTACACTTGAACGCGTTTTAATGCCTTTAATTGCCGCATTTTTAATTGCTTCATTTGCAGCTTTTACTGGTTTCAAACATTATCGGTTAGGTATCCCATTCGTAATTCATCGCATTAAACGTCACTACGGGCAAATGCCTTTATACAATACGCTCAACCAATTTGTTGGGGGTGCTCTGGCATTAATCAGTGGCTTTTCGGTTGGACGTGAAGGTCCATCTGTTCATATGGGAGCGACTGGAGCCAGTATTTTAGCCGATAAACTCCACCTGCCTCACAATGCCATGCGTACTTTAAGCGGCTGTGGTGTTGCTGCGGGTATTGCAGCATCCTTTAATACACCTCTTGCCGCCGTTATTTTTGTTATGGAAGTGGTGTTAAGAGAATATAAAGTTCATATTTTTGTGCCTATTATGCTTGCTGCAGTAACAGGCGCGCTTGCTACTCAGTTCGTCTTTGGCGAAGGGTCAGAGCTTGCACTCATAACAATTGCTCCTTTGAGCGGCTGGCACTATCCATATTTAATTTTATGCGGCATGGCACTAGGTGCGATAGCATACAGTTTTAATCAAAACTTAATGTTAATTATTAAAACCTTTAAACCTTTAAGCATGTTCCCTCGTTTACTCATTGCAGGTTGTATTGCAAGTTTGATTGCTTATGCCGTTCCTCAAGCTATGGGCTCAGGTATGAGTGCAATCGCTATAGCGGTGGAGTCTCCTGATAACGTTCAGCTACTTACCACTATCTTGATTGCAAAATTACTAGCCACGCTATTTGCGATAGGTTTAGGTATTCCGGGTGGTTTAATTGGTCCCGTTATTGGTCTAGGCGTTTTAGTAGGAACGATGATGGCATTTTTTGCCCAGTTTATTAGCCCAGGTACTGATATCGCTGGTACCTACGGTGTATTGGGCATGGCAGGATTAATGGCCGCGACATTACATGCTCCACTTGCCGCGTTAACAACAGTGATGGAGCTTACATCGTCGCCTGAAATAATAGTACCGGCCATGCTTGTTATAACAACGGCGTATGTAACCGCATTACAAGTATTTGGTAATCGCTCTATATTTTTGCAGCAACTAGATTTTCAGGGCCTTCCCTATCATGTTTCGCCCGCCACTGAGGCACTACAAAAGGTGGGGATAATGGATGATATGGATGAAAACTTTAAATTGCTTTTTTCAAACGACAAAGAGCAAATAAAAAATACGCTCGACGCTATGGATAGCCAAACACCGCTCATTGTGTTTGACGAAGAAAACGGTTATCGCCTCGCGGAATACGATTTAAGCTTAATGTCTGACCAAGCAATAAATCTTAACTATGTAAATTTACAAGGTATAAGCAGTCAAGCAACGTTAGCTGATGCCTTTGATATGCTAAAAGACAAGCGAAGTGGCGCTTTGTACGTGCATAATCTACTAGATAATCAACAAATAATGGGCTTATTACGTTGGGATCAAATTCATCATATTTTGACCATTCGTAACAGCTTACTATAAATAATAAGGGTTACTATGAGCGCATTACTGATTTATAAAACGCTGCATATATTTTTTATGATTGCATGGTTTGCAGGCATTTTTTACTTACCACGATTATTTGTTTACCACGCAATGAGCCAAGAGCGTGCATGTAACTCTATGCTAAAAGTAATGGAACGCAGGCTCCTTTATTTTGTAACGCCATTTGCTATTTTAACGGCCCTTTTTGGTGTACTGACAATTGTTGAATATGGTCGTGAATGGTTTAAATACAGCATGTGGCTGCACTACAAGCTTGTACTGGTCATTATTTTATATTTGTATCATGCGTACTGTTTTAAATTATTAGCCGACTTTAAACACGACAGAAATACTAAAACAGATCGTTTTTACCGAATTTTTAATGAATTACCTGTTATCGCGCTGCTTATTATAGTTGCACTGGCAGTAATTAAACCGAGCCTTTAAGCGCTTTGGTACAACCAAATACCATATTAATTACATACTATTTAAAATCTAATATGCGCGATTGCGTGCCCCATTTTATGGATTATCGCGCCCTTTTGAAAAACTAGGAATAACCCCATGTTAAGTTTCCAAGGTGAACATATTCTGTCTGTTAATCAGTTAGACAGAGACTGCATTGAACGTATTTTTGCAGTAGCAAAAAAGATGGAGCCTTACGCTAAAAAGCAAAAGCAAACAACGGTACTTGAAGGCGCTATTTTAGCTAATTTGTTTTTTGAACCTAGCACACGTACACGCGTTAGCTTTGGTACTGCGTTTAACCTGCTCGGTGGAGGCGTGCGTGAAACAACCGGCATGCAAAGTTCAGCCCTTGCTAAAGGTGAGTCTTTGTACGATACAGCGCGTGTTATATCAGCGTATGCAGATGCAGTGGCAATGCGCCATCCAGATGCAGGTTCGGTTAGTGAATTTGCCGAAGGCTGTACCGTCCCTGTTATCAATGGCGGTGACGGCCCAAATGAACACCCTACTCAAGCACTGCTAGACCTACTAACGATTGAACGTGAGTTACATCGATTTGATCAAAACATTGATGGCATGCACATCGCTTTGGTTGGCGATTTGAAGTATGGCCGTACTGTTCATTCACTATCAAAACTATTGTGTCATTACAAAAACGTTAAATTTTCAATGGTGGCACCCGATGGCTTGCAAATGCCAACAAGTATTTTAGATGCAGTAGAAAACGCTGGCCATAAAATTGAACTAGTTAACAAAATGGAAGGGAACTTAGCGGCCGATATTGTGTATCAAACACGTATTCAAGAAGAACGCTTTCCATCTCAAGAAGAAGCAAACAAATACCGTGGCGGATTTAGAATTAGCCAGTCAATTTATAACGCACACTGTAAGCCTAATTCGGTGCTAATGCATCCGCTTCCTCGTGATAGTCGTACTGAAGCTAACGAGCTTGATAACGACTTAAACAGCAACGACAATTTAGCTATATTTCGCCAAGTACAAAACGGCGTATTAATTCGTATGGCATTGTTTGCTTTAACGCTCGGCGTAGAAAATAAAGTTGAGCAATATGAAGTAGACGTGCCTTGGTTTAGCCGCAAACGCGACAGCTAACCTTTTTTTAAGTGACAATTTATAGGATTTTTCATGACAATTAGCCAAGACTTATTTGAACGCGCTCAAACCTCTATTCCTGGTGGCGTAAACTCACCAGTGCGCGCTTTTAATGGCGTAGGTGGCACACCACTATTTATTACAAAAGCAGAAGGTGCATTCACGTTTGATGCCGATGGTAATCGTTATATTGATTACGTAGGTTCGTGGGGCCCAATGATCATGGGCCACAATCACCCTGCTATAAAACAAGCGGTTCATGAAGCAGTTGAAAACGGCCTTAGCTATGGCGCGCCAACTGAAGCTGAAATTTTAATGGCTGAGAAAGTAAAAGCGCTTGTACCGTCAATTGAAAAAGTGCGCATGGTTAGTTCTGGTACCGAAGCAACAATGAGCGCAATTCGCCTAGCACGTGGATTTACAAACCGCGATAAAATCCTAAAATTTGAAGGCTGTTACCACGGCCATGCCGATTCGCTTTTGGTTAAAGCGGGCTCGGGTGCTCTAACTATGGGCGTGCCTAATTCACCAGGTATTCCTGAAGATTTTGCTAAACATACATTAACGGTATCGTTTAATAATATTGAAGAAGTAAAAGCAATTTTTGAAAAATACGCAGACGAAATTGCCTGTATTATCGTTGAACCTGTAGCGGGTAACATGAACTGCATTCCACCTGTTGAAGGCTTTTTAGAAGGTCTACGTGCAGTATGTGATGAATACAAGTCGGTACTTATTTTTGATGAAGTAATGACAGGTTTTCGCGTAGCATTAGGTGGCGCGCAAGCATATTACAACATAAAGCCAGACTTAACCTGTTTAGGTAAAGTTATTGGCGGCGGCATGCCGGTCGGCGCATTTGGCGGTAAAACCGAGATTATGGATTACATTGCGCCTGTTGGCCCAGTATATCAAGCAGGCACACTGTCGGGTAATCCAATTGCTATGGCTGCAGGTTTAAAATCATTAGAGCTATTAAGTGAACCGGGTTTACACGATAAGCTGGAAGCGATTTCAAAAGCCATATGCGAAGGCTTTGAAGCAGGCGCTAAAAAAGCGGGTATCGCTCTTACAACAAACTACGCGGGCGGCATGTATGGCTTTTTCTTCACTGACGCAGAAAAAGTAACCACTTACAAACAAGCAACTGAGTGTGACCTAGAGCGTTTTAAACGCTTTTTCCATCTTATGCTTGAAGAAGGTGTATACCTTGCACCGTCAGCATTTGAGGCTGGATTTGTATGTGCTGCACACACAGAGCAGGAAGTACAAAATACTATAGCCGCAGCTGAGCGTTGTTTTGCTAAACTTTAATCGTTAACGCTGCCAAAAATATTTTATTTATTCATATTTAAAATTAGTTGTTCAAGCTAAAGATTTAAAAAAGCCCACTAAGGGCTTTTTTTATTTGTAAAGTAACATAATTGAATGATAATTAAGCGTAACAAGGTCTAGTTGTCTTCACCCTACTTTATTAATTACAAGAGAATCTTATGTCTGGATTACGGCAGTTTGCTGCGCCTGCAACGCGATTAATGGCGAACCTAAAATACAAAGCAAAAATAAGTATTACATTTGGTATTCTCTTGATCCCACTTGCACTGAGCATGTTTTTTCTAGTGTCGTTATTGAGCAAAAGTATTCATGTATCAAAAATGGAACAACAAGGCTTAAAAGGCTATCAGGCAATACTCACTAACCAAATAAAGGATGAAACGGACAAAAACATCAATATAGCAAGAGCACTAGGCTTCAAAATAAGTGACAATGAAGCCGAAGATGTTCTTGAGCTTGTGTCAATTCAATCTAATTTAGCGCTTGATAGTGAACTGGCCAGTGCCTATTTAAATCGCGCGTTGGTAACCCGTGTCCCTGCTTTTATCACTCAAATAAACCTAACCGCCGCGAGCGCAAATACAGTACTGAACAATAACCAATTTACCCCAGATACCTTTATTGCACTTTCAAACCTAAGTAAATCGTTACCCCAATTTGAGCAGCAACTTTTGAAAACACTCGCTATTGCAACGTCAGCGGATAAATCGGTAAATAAAGTGCTTTCTCCCACTTTAAATGAACTACAAAAATCAGTCTCAGCATTTAAGAACGCGATAGATAAAAAACTACTTGAACCCGACGACATAGAGTTAACTCAGCGTGAATTTTCAGCACTCACTGACAATGTTCAAAAAAATATTAGCGCTTTAATCAACACAAGTATCCCAACTTTAGAGTCGTTAATTAGCAATAAAATAAAAGGTCAGCAGTGGACCCGAAACACCGTATTAGTTGCCTCAATAATGAGTTTATTATTTGCACTTTATTTAATGGTTGGATTTTATTTTGCAGTCGTTGATACCATCAGTCGATTCTCCAAAGCAGCCACTAAGGCCGCTAACGGTGATCTAAATTCAACTCTTAACTTACATGGTAATGACGAAATGAGTGTTATTGCTGAGCAGTACAACGCCCTACTTAGTGCCTTTTCACATTTACTTTCAGATGTTAAAACCAGCACAAAAGCACTCTGCGATGCCACTAAGTCTCTTTCGCATGCCAGTAGCCAAACTAGCGACGACGTAATAAAACAGCAAACGCGGGTAAATGCAATTAGCCATGCATTAAGCGATATGGCGCAAACTGCACATGCAATTGAAGAATCGGCTCATCAAGCAACCCTCACCGCTCAAAATGCCGCAGAGCATGTAAAACAAGGGTCGAGTAATACCATGGAGCTTGCTCAATATATGCAAGATTTAAAAATAGAGTTTACTGAAAGCCAACAAGCACTCGACCGGCTAGCCCAAGATAGCCAAGAAATAAGCAAAGTTAGTAAAGGGATCAGTGAAATTGCCGACCAAACAAACTTATTAGCACTAAATGCAGCAATTGAAGCGGCCAGAGCTGGTGAACACGGACGTGGTTTTGCGGTAGTCGCAGATGAGGTAAGAACACTTGCGTTACGTACTCAAACACAAACACAAGAAATTCACCAAATTATTAGCACACTGCAAAAAGCATCTGACGATACACAAGTGAAAATGCGTTCAAGCGTTGAAAAAATGGAATTATCTGTCGAAGCCGCAAATCAAACAAATACAGTACTGCAAAGTGCGGAAAGTAGCATGGGTGATATAAAGCATCAAGGCGAGGTAATCGCTGAACGAGTTAAACAACAAGCCAATGCGACAACTCAGGCACTAAATGACTCGCAGGAAGTAAATAACTTGGCTGACCATACACTCGTCTCAGCACAGTCAACGCTGCAAGACGCAGAGAAGCTCTCACGCTTATCGAACGACTTAACAACGTCAATGCGCTTTTTTAAATCTTAGTTATTAATATCTATAAACAACACAGCCGCTAAATAGCGGCTGTGTTGTTTGGGTTATCATTTTATACAGCGCGGTCTTGGCTCAAATTCACTCACTCTTAATGGAAGTTGGATCACTTTGCCACATCCTGGCGGAGCTTGTTTACCTGTGTGCTCGTTTACAAAAGCCCAACGAATTGAAGGTGGGCGAGTATCAGCAATAGCTTGTGGGTTAAGTGGTTTTAAATAACGAATATAAGCCTCAAGCGCCCCTACGCTGCCAGTTAAACCTGTGCTTTTATTATCATCGCGGCCAAGCCATGCAACAGTTACCGTATTTTGATCAAATCCAGCAAACCAGCTGTCGCGCAAATCGTTGCTGGTGCCTGTTTTGCCAGCTAATTGAATAGACGGAAAGTGTAAATTTAAACGCTTGGCTGTGCCGTCTTTTGTTACGCGTTTCATTGCATACTTAGTCATGTATACAGACGCTTTATCAACACGAGGCTCTGCACTTACTTGATGTTTATATAGCACGTTACCTACAGAGTCGGTTAGTGCTGAAATAGACGTCAACTTCTTATACTCACCGTCATTTGCGATAGTGGTGTAAAGCTGAGCTACATCAAAACTAGATAACTCTAAAGCTCCTAAGAGTAAAGATGGGTATTCATCTATTTGATCATCCACTCCGAGTGATTTAAGTGTATTTGCAACTTTATCCACTCCTATATCTAAGCCTAAATTAACAGCAGGTATATTAATACTATTACTAAATGCTTGATAAAGCGGGATTGCACCACGGTATTGACGATCAAAGTTTTCAGGCTGCCATACATTACCTTCTTCATTGGTTACCTGTAACGGCGAATCATCAAGTAATGTGGCCAAATTATAATTTGGTGATTGCAGCGCTGTTAAATAAACGGCGGGCTTAACTAAAGAGCCTATATTTCTCTTTGTATCCAGCACTCTATTAAAGCCTGAGTATCGAACGTCGCGCCCTGCTACAAGGGCCGATACACCACCCTTATCTGAATTTACAGAGATCATAGCCACTTCAAGTTTATCTGTTTTAGGGCGTTTCTCTAAATACGGTAAGCTTTTCTCAACCGAATTTTCCATTGCTGTTTGTTTTTGTAAATCAAAGTAAGTAAAAACCCTAACACCAGCATCTAACGTTTGCTGATCGGGTAGTAATTTATTTAATTCACGGTTCACCAATTCTAAATACCCTGGGTATGATTTTTGTAAACTTTCTTTCATTGGCGCAATGTCTATTGAGCGCTTAAGCGATGCTCGGTATTCTTTTGTACTTATTAATTTGTTTTCTACCATAAGGCGAAGCACTAAATCGCGACGCTCCATAGTGCGCTCTTTATAACGGCGAGGATTGTAATAAGACGGGCCCTTTACCATCGCCACTAGCAGCGCTATTTGGTCGTATTCAAGCTCATCAACGGGTTTTGAAAAATAAAACTCAGACGCCAAGCCCATTCCATGCACGCCTTGGTTATACGATTGCCCTAAATAAACCTCGTTTAAGTAGGCCTCTAATATTTGGTCTTTTGAGTAACGATAATCCAGAATAAGCGCTATAAACGCCTCATTTATTTTTCGCAGCAGCGAACGTTCACGGGTTAAATATATATTTTTAGCGAGTTGCTGCGTTAATGTACTACCGCCTTGCACCGTTCGTCCTGCTCTAATGTTGGTATACAAAGCACGTAAAATAGAAAAAACAGATACACCGTGGTGCTCATAAAAATTACGGTCTTCCACCACTAGCAAAGTGTCTTTTAACATAGCAGGAAACTTATCAAGGGGCACAAATTCCCTATCTTGCTTAGAATCGTTACCAATGCGGGCTATTTGAACAGGCTCTAAGCGAGCATTATTCAAGCGCCTACCAAATTTATCTTTTACAGAGGCTACCTTTTGTCCTGCAAAACGCAGCTCAACAATCCTAGACTCCTCCAGCCCATCATAAAACTCAAACTCACGTCGATAAATTTTAATGCTATCGGCCGTTTTAACGTATTGGCCGGTGCGGCTAAGTCGATTAACCGATGAGTAATTTAGACGTTCAAGTTCAAATTCCACCTCTTGACTTGATAAAAATTGCCCTGGGTAAAACTGCATTGCACGCGCATACACTTGTGCTGGTAGTTGCCATTTATTGCCCTCAAATACACGTGTTGTTTTTGAGTCTAAATAAATAAGGTACATGGCCATAGCAATAAAAACCGCCAAGCTCAGCTTCCAAAAAACTGACCATGTTTTTCTCATAAATGAGCGTTTAACAACAGTACTTACCGCTTTTTTTGTTGATTTGGGTTTAGTTTTACGTGGCGAACTGCTTGCTTTCGATGCACGCTTAGAAGGGGTTTTACTACTGGGTGTTTTTTTATTATCAGCCATGTAAGTGTAATGTGTTCCAACGGTTTATTTACAAAGGAGAGCTTAGCATATTGGTCATAACCCTAACACCTGAAAAATTAACCTTCCCTGAAACGAAAAAAGCTCTACCTAAAGTAGAGCTTTGATGAACACACTATATAAATTTAGTTATTACGAACAGATACAAACTCAGGGTAAGCTTCTACACCACAGTCGTGTTGATCCATACCGTTTAGCTCTTCTTCTTCTGTAACACGTATACCCATTGTGTATTTTAATATAGCCCACACAATGAACGATGCTACAAAAACAAATGCCAAGATAGTTACTAAACCGATTAACTGGTTAACAATGCTCGAATCACCGTTTGAAAGCGGAACTAGCATTATACCTAATGCACCACACACACCGTGTACAGAAATAGCACCTACTGGATCATCAATCTTAATCTTGTCTAAAGCTATAATGCTAAATACAACTAATGAACCGCCTAATAAACCAAGTAAACAAGCCATTAATGGAGAAGGTGAAAGAGGGTCTGCAGTAATAACAACCAAGCCCGCTAACGCACCGTTAAGTACCATTGTTAAATCTGCTTTGCCCCATAATACTTTACATACAAATAGTGCTGCAATTGCACCCATTGCCGCAGCCGCGTTAGTGTTAAGTAAGATTTGACCTACAGCCGTTGCGTTTTCTTTATCTGATAGTAATAACTGCGAACCACCGTTAAAACCAAACCAGCCCATCCACAAAATAAATGTGCCTAAAGTTGCAAGTGGCAAGTTAGAACCTGGAATTGGGTAAACTTCACCGTTTTTACCGTATTTACCTTTACGAGCGCCTAACAAAATAACACCTGCTAGTGCTGCTGCTGCACCTGCACCATGAACAATGGCAGAACCTGCAAAATCAACAAATCCCATTTCAGACAAGAAACCACCGCCCCATGTCCAGTAACCTTCCGTTGGGTAGATAAAGCCAGTTAAAACAACAGTAAATGCTAAGAAAGCCCATAGCTTCATTCGCTCAGCAACCGCACCCGATACAATTGACATAGCTGTTGCAACGAAAACCACTTGGAAGAAAAAGTCAGACTCTAAAGAGTGATCGGCATCAGCAGCTTGCGTACCAATTAACGCACCCAGTGATGGCATGATTCCGCCCTCAGCGTTGTCTACATACATGATGTTGTAGCCAACTAACAAAAACATGGTACATGCGATTGAATAAAGCGCGATGTTTTTAGTTAAAATTTCAGTGGTGTTTTTAGAGCGAACTAAGCCTGCTTCTAACATGGCAAAACCCGCTGCCATCCACATTACCAATATCCCCGATATCAAAAAGTAAAATGTATCGAGTGAAAATTTAAGTTCTACAATTGTATTTTCCATAAGCCCCTCTTAAATTGCTTCTTCGTCAAGTTCGCCAGTACGGATACGAACAATTTGATCTAAGTCGTACACAAAAATTTTGCCGTCACCAATTTTGCCTGTTGATGCAATTTTAGTGATAGCTTCAACTACGCGTTGGCAATTTTCTGTACGAGTTGCAATTTCAAGTTTGATCTTTGGAATAAAATCGACTTGGTACTCTGCACCACGGTATAACTCTGTATGACCTCGTTGACGTCCAAAACCTTTAACGTCAACTACAGTCATCCCCTCAATTCCTAAATCAGCGAGCGCTTCACGCACATCGTCTAATTTAAATGGTTTTATGATTGCACTAATCATTTTCATAGTGGCCCCCTCGGACTCTTTATTGTTATCCTGTTGAGTTACATAATCCAACCTTTGTGCCACTATTTAATCTAATTTAAAAACAATAACTTAATTAAAATACTTTGCTTTACCACAAAAAAAACGCACCATTTAGGTGCGCTTTTTTAACAACTTAGCTACATTGGTGCACATGTAACACTGCACCAAAACTTAACACGTTTTTATCCTATGCAATTTCTACCTTTACTTTTTGCTTCATATAACGCTTTATCGGCAACGCGCATCGCATCTTTTAAATTCGTATTTTGAAACTCTGCAAGCCCAATGCTCGCCGTTATCGTGCATGGCTTGTCACTAATAGAAAAATCGTAACTCGCCATTTTTTTTCTAAATGCTTCAAGGTACTCGCGAGCTCTCGCTAAATCTATGTCTGGTAACACAATGGCAAACTCCTCTCCACCGACTCTTGCTACCGTAAATTTTGCAAAGGTTGAGCGAATAAGTGAGCCAACCTGTTTAAGCGCCTGATCGCCGCCTTCGTGACCAAATGTATCGTTTATATTTTTGAAAAAATCCACATCAAGTAACGCAAGCGTATTGTTTTGATCTTTGTTTTTTAATAGCTTTTCAGCATATTGATAAAAGTAACGTCGATTATATAAACCCGTTAAATGATCTCTAAATGCACTTTCTTTTATATCTGCAATCAGTGATAGCTGTTCCATTGTTTGCAGTACACGACAGTGAAACTCCTCATTCATAAACGGTTTGGTTAAAAAATCGTTTGCACCATATTTTATAAAGCGTGCTGATAAACCATGCTTACCTGCGCCAGACAATCCAATGACGGCTAAATCGTCTCGCCCTCTAAAATTACGAACGGCTTTAACTAGCTCAAAGCCATCCATTGTAGGCATAGCGTAATCAGTCATAAGTAACTTTATATCTGCATCAGCTTTTAGTATTTCAAGTGCCTGCTGTCCATCATTCGCGGTTGTCACATCAAATAATTGCTTTTCGAGCATTTGTTTCATTAATGAACGGCTCAACATAGAATCATCGGCAATTAACGCTTTACAGCCTTGGTTTCTGAGAAGTTGTGATACTAACTTAACAGCATAATGATAAGAATCACGGTTATCTTTTATAACGTAATCAACCACACCATCTTCTAGCATTTGCTGGCGTTTGTACTCGTCTATCTTTGATGTAAGCACAACCGTTGGAATTGCTTTAGAAAGTGTGTATTTGGCAACTTCGCCACTTGGGGCATCTGGAAGTGTTAAGTCAACAAGCGCTAGGGAATAGTCGTACTTTTCTACGTAAGCCTTGCACTCAGCTAAAGACCAAGCAAAATCAACGGCAACATCTAAATACTGGGCGGTTAAGTGGCGTAAAACCTGCTGCACTACTTTGCTGTCTTCAACCACTAATACTCTTTGCATAGACCTTCTCTTTGTTCTCATTATTTTTGCAACATTTGCTGCAAATGCAAAATAATAAAACTTACCGGTACTACGCTTTACGCAGCAAAAATAAGTAAAAATAAGTAAAAAACATCCAGAGTCATTGTTATTGAACGCTTTAAATATTAAAGCACATTCCATTAAGTAGCTTGTAAATCGACAGATATAATAAAAAAACAAACCTACAAGCAAATATACCTGATTTTAATTATTAGCTAAATAATTAAACAAATATTTAAACCATTAATAATCGTTTTATCTACTTACCAGCTAATTTTAATTAACTTAACCACTTATATCGGCAGCTAGTCTCATTACCTTTGTTATTTCACTCATTTTTATCTTTAATGAGTTATTAAATATAATAAGGATACCTCATGAAGCTTAGTCGTATTTTACCAATCACGGTTTTTGCATTAATGCTCAGTACCCATGCTAATGCTGATAATCAACGCCGTATTGATGTAGATAGTAAAGTTATCACCCAACACAAAGCTAAAATTAATGGTCAACGCTTTAATTATACGGTTGCAACAGGGACTCAACCCGTATGGGGCGACAAAGGCGATGCCGTTGCTACACTGCAATACACCTATTACACACGCGATAAAGTTGATGATAGAACCAAACGTCCATTGCTCATTTCTTTTAATGGTGGCCCTGGCTCAGCCTCAGTTTGGATGCACTTAGCCTACACCGGCCCACGTGTATTAAAAATTGATGATGAAGGCTACCCTATTCAACCCTATGGTGTTAAAGACAACCCATACTCTGTACTTGATGTTGCCGACATTGTTTATGTAAACCCTGTGAATACAGGTTATTCGCGAGTTATTGAAAACGAAAAAGGCGAAATGCTTTCTAAAGCTCAACAAAAAGAGATGTTTTTTGGCGTTAACGCCGACATTAAATACCTTGGCGAGTGGCTAAATACCTTTGTAAATAGAACAGAGCGTTGGCGCTCTCCAAAGTTTTTAATTGGCGAAAGCTATGGCACAACACGCGTATCGGGCCTTGCACATGAGCTACAAAATAGCCAATGGATGTATATTAACGGTGTTGTATTAGTGTCACCAACAGACATTGGAATTAAACGCGAAGGCCCAGTTAAAGCGGCAAATCGTTTGCCATACTTTGCAGCCACCGCGTGGTATCACAAAGCACTAAATGCCGATTTACAAGCAAAAGATTTAGACGAACTCCTTCCTGAAGTTGAGCAATTTACTTTAAACGAATTAATACCAGCTTTAGCAAAAGGTGGCTTTTTAGCGCAAGACGAAAAGCGTCGTATCATTAAAAAAATGGCTGCGTATGCTGGCCTTTCAGACACGTTTGTCGATCAAAACAACCTTGATATCCCTACGCAATACTTCTGGAAAGAATTATTACGTGATAGAGGCCAAACAGTTGGTCGTTTAGACTCTCGCTATCTAGGCATAGACAAACGCGATGCAGGGGATTCACCTGACTACTGGGCAGAGCTGACTTCATGGTTACACTCGTTTACACCTGCAATCAATTACTACCTGCGCGAAGAGTTAAACTATAAAACCGACATAAAATATAACTTATTTGGTAACGTTCATCCTTGGGATAGAAGTGGCAATAATACCGGTGAAAACCTTCGCTTAGCGATGGCTCAAAACCCATACTTAAATGTAATGGTACAGGCGGGTTATTTCGATGGTGCAACCAATTACTTTGATGCCAAGTACACAATGTGGCAATTAGATCCAAGTGGAAAAATGAAAGATCGTTTGAGTTTTAAAGGCTACAGAAGTGGGCACATGATGTACCTTCGCCATGCTGACTTAGAAAGTTCAAATAACGACTTAAGAGAGTTTATTCAAAACTCACTACCTAAAGAGTCTAAATCAGCCAAATATTAAAATACTGAGCAATCACCTATAAATGGCTTAACTGAGTCATTTATAGGTGTAATCCCTTGCTGTTTTGTAATGACTTATTTAGCTGTCATTTCGCGTAAATTACAAGCGCCAGCTTTAATAACCGGTTCGCGTGCGGTGTAGCTTTTAGTTTCTAGCATTGTCCGTAAATTCACCAGCGTTTTAAAGGTACTTTTAAGTCCCACCTTATTGTATAGCCAGGTTGGAATATTTCCTCCAGGTAAGGCGTAAACCTGATATTCAATATTTAAATCTTCGTCTTTTTGTGTCAGAAACCAATGTGCATTAAGCGTTTTAATTCTTACTACACGCTTAGTTAATGGCAATTCTTCTGGACGCGATTCAATAGAAAGCTTAGTTTGCTGCGGAGATAATCTTGAATAACACGAATAGGTAACAGCATCTCGGTTTGCAACAGGCCAAGGAGAGTCGATATAGCTATAAACGAGGTTTTCTGAAGGGCTAAGTGCTTTAATTAAACGTACTTTAGACGTGTTTTCAAGCCAACTTGACGCAATACGCGTATCACTTAATAAATCTAAGAAGTCATTTGCTGTTACATCTTCAATATTAAGCTGACCTTTTACAACAAACGTATCATCAGAAAATTGCTGATACTCAATGCTTACTCCTTGCTCGTTTTTGTATAATAGCCAACGAGGCTCAGAGTAAACGTTAAAGCTTAACAAAATAATTAGGAAGCAAATGCACTTTTGCATTGGGATTAAATTGCAAAAGTGCTTGATCATCATTTTTGCCAATAAGGCGCTATGTCAAACGAAGCAAGCCGACTTTGCTCCATTGCACTGACTAAGTATTCCGATTTTTGATCTAACCAAGATTGAATTTTGGCTAGTTGCTCATCTTCTTGGCCAGCACATAATTGCTTTAAATACTCAAGGGTACTGAGTTCATAAACACCATGCGAAATATCTAACCACGGCAATCTAAACTCAAGACGCTCTTCTTTATCGAACATCGATCCTAAGCAATTACCGCTTAGCAAACTGTTTTCAAGCTGCATTCGTAAATTAAGGTAGTCAGCTACGCCTAGCGTTTGCTCTTTTGGCAATAACTGGTGCAGGTTTTTCCAGTCTTTATTAAACAATCTTTCAGCAATTGAAGACACTGGATTTTCTGCAGCTTGGAGCTCTACCTGCCCCCAATCTTTTCGCCATTGCTTGTCAATCAACCACGTTGTTAACGAGAGCAATAAACGATTATACCGGGCACTATGAAACAGCGCATTAATGTCATCAATACTTGGCTGCAGCTCTTTTAAGTCGTTAATAACTTGCGCCAAAGCGGGCGCTGCATTTATTTTTTTATAAAAGGCATGACGTTTAGACGTATAAGTTTTTAACTGAATTGCATTTTCTACCCATGCTAACTCGCTCAAAAGCCACTTAAGCTCGGTGCGTAATTGTTCGGTGCTGTCTTTAGAGACTATATCGTCAAACAACCAAAAGGTATGACGAATTAAACTAATACCGTCAGTCACCCTTTTTAAGGTTTTTAAACTCGGTTTATCGAAGTAACACTGCTCATGCTTTTGCACAAACCGAATACCAAAGTTCATTGCTTCTTTTAAAGCGTTTTCTTGGGTTGCAGAGCGAGGAAGCTTAACAAATCCAATCGACTTACTAGGCTTAAGTGGATTATCGTCGGCTAAACGATAGCCACGCGCTGCTTTTGAATACAAACCAAGTCGAATACAGTTTTGGCTAACTAAAATATCGGCCAAAGCAAACAGTTCATTGCGGCTGCCTTCGATTAATTCTATTTCCAGCTCGCTGATCATCTCAACTTGCCCAGAAGCAGCAATCTCGCCCTTATCAAGCACGACCTCTATTTTTGCACCGCCTTGCGTTTCAATTAACCACGTACGACGAATAAAATTAGTGCTAAAAATAGGAAATAAATTTTGTGAAATCGCATCTACCTGCATTCCATGAGGCCAAATGTCAGCACTAAACGCCATCAAGTTTGGGCGGCTGGAATCAATAGGTAAGTTATATTCTGGGCGCTGATGAAGGCCACCTACCACTTCGCCAGCAAGCTTAATAGTTTGTTCGCACTGATTGTCAGAACAACGGGTTCTAAAACCAATATCAAGGGCTCTTAATTCACGGCTAGGCGTATCGTAATAAGCATTTTGCAAACTACGTGAAGGCTTATTAATAACCGTTTTTGCAAATTGAGTAATTAATGAGGGGATCAGTGGGACAACGGCATCTGATACCAAAAATTTCAGTTCTATCTCAGTATCCATTCGGTTTGCGGATTACCTTTAAAATAAATAAGTGGTCAAAATAAACAAAGCGCTCTAACAATGCAAATTTTTTAGCTTTTTTGAGTGGTTTAATCATGGCAGGGTTACAATATCAGCCTTGCTTTTAAAAGGCTAAATCCCTACTATCTTGCTTTATATGTGAATTAAAAAACCATGTTCATAACGGACTCAGTAAGAACAACAAGGTAGATAAATGCTAAAATATTGTTTATTCGGGCTACTTTTAACAGCCACTACGTTTATAAGCTACGCACAAGATGAAGCAACAACAGCGAGTTCATCAGATGCAAATACCGCTTATATCATCGACAATTTATATACATTTATGCGTTCAGGGGCGAGTAAAAATTATCGACTACTAGGCTCTGTAGACGCAGGAACAAAAATAACCGTACTGTCTGGCGAAGAAAACGGCTTTATTAAAATAAAGGACGACAAAGACCGCGAAGGTTGGATTGAAACTAAATTTATTTCTACTACGCCTGGGTTACATCAACAATACCAAACCTTAAGCAGCGAAATGAGCACCATGCAGGAAAATTTACGCCTTGCTCAAATAGAACTACCGCAGCTACAAAAGCAAAATCAAACCTTAACCGATCAAAACCTGCAATTATCAGCGCAAATTACAAGCCTGCAAACAACACTCGCGCAAGAGCGCACGCAAAAAGAAGCCGCTAGTTCAAAAGAAAAACGACAACTACTTACCTACGGCGGTGCGATTGCATTTTTAGGGTTATTTTTGGGAATTATTTTAACCATTGTTTTGTCGCGCCGTAAGCGTTACGAAGGTTGGGCATAAATTAATTGAATGAATGTTGTTCAATAAAAAAGCCGCTATTAGCGGCTTTTTTATTCGCATATCAAATATTGAGCTATGCATATATAGCACTGGCTTAACTATAAAAATAGATTAACTTACTATTTTGCCAGCGGCTGTACTTCTTTATTTTCGTTCATCTCTAACTTTGGCGCATTCATTCCCTTTAATAAACGACCGAATATATCAGCACCAGTAATAATGCGCTTCTCATCACCCCATACCAACACAACGTCGTGATCAATAGCACCATCAAACGATTTATCGAGCGAATGATTTGCGCGTATTTTTAAAATAACTTCACTTAAACGCAGTGTTTCATCCGTTACAATAATAGGTCTGTGGCAAAAATGGTAAGGGTCAAAAGTATCTGGCTCAAATAATGCTGCTCGTAAAAAACCATCGGCATCAACCACTAATAACGGCCACCCATCGTTGTTAGTCAAAATTACCCAGTTATAGCCCGATTTGTGTAATTTACGTAAAAAGTCATTATCGGCTGATAATGTCAGTTCAGGAAAAATAGGTAAATCAAGTTTAGTAGGTAAAGAGATTATAGAATCTGGATCAATTATTTCCCCTTCTTTAGTTACACTGATTTCGTCTAAGCTAAAAAAGTTAAGTGCACCAATACCTTCAACATGTTGCACATCAGCTTCTTCTGCCTCAATGTGTTTTCGTATTATTCCTCTAAGCTCGCTTTCAGCAAAATAGGTAATACCTTCTTTGCCCAGCCATGCATCAAGTACCAAGGCTGTTGGTTTAGCAACAACATAAAACAAAACTTGATAAAACTTTATTAATGGCGAAAGCATACTCGCCATTTTTAATGCATTACGAGAAAAATAAGCTTGAGGTGTTATCTCACCAATTATCGTAATCGCAATCGTTGAGAATAAAAACGAGCTAGCGCCCATTAATACAGAATCAGAGAGCAACGTGAGTAAAACGTTAATACCCACGTTACCCCACAAAATGGTTGCTAGTAAAAAGTTAGAGTCGTTACGAAGTGCCATAACCTTAATTGCCGCTTCGTTTCTTTTTGAACTTTCCATTTCAAGCTGTAATCGGCTTAACGAAAAGAACGCCAAATTCAACCCCGAAAATATTGCCGATTGCGAAATACACAGAGCAATAGCACACCAAATCATGACATCAAACGTCATTTTATTTTCCTATTAAAAAGTTTATAGCAGCAACAAACTGCCTAAACCTAAAAAGGTCACAAACCCAACAATGTCGGTAACCGTTGTTAAAATAACAGAGCCAGATAACGCTGGATCTATTTTCATTTTGTCTAAAATTGATGGTATTACAACGCCCGCGAGCGAGGCCGCTACTAAGTTTAATAAAATAGCGACTGTAATCGTTACACTTAACATCAAATCGTTAAACCATAAGTAGGTAAGTAAACCAATTACAAATGCCCACACTAAACCGTTAACAGCCCCGACTCTTAGTTCTTTTTTAAGTAACGCATTGCGGTTTGAATCAGTCACCTGCCCCAAAGCCAAACCACGCACGATAACGGTTAATGTTTGGCTACCCGCAATTCCTCCCATTGAGGCTACAACCGGCATAAGTACCGCTAAAGCAACCACTTGCTCTATAGTGGCGCCAAATAAACCAATAAACCAATAAACCATGATGCTAAAAATGCAGTGGCCAAGTTTATACCTAGCCAAATACCACGGTTTTTAGCACTTTTTCGTACACTGGCAAATAAATCTTCGTCTTCTCGTAAACCACCGGCCTTTGCGGTGGCTTCATCGGTTATTTCTTGGCGAAGTTCGTAAGCAGAGGCAATTGTTAATCGCCCTAATAATTCATTATCTGAATTTACAACAGGCATAGCCATTTGCTCAGAGTGAATTACGACTTCAGCAGCTTCATATAAATCATCGTCTGCATGCAACGATGAAAAATCATGATTTGCTAGTGTCATTAAATTATCGTTATCGTGTGCTTTAATAAGATCGTTAATGGCTACTTCACCAATTAAACTGCCTTTGCGGGTCACTAAATAAATAACTTCGCTGTATTGCGGTACACCTTTGAATAAAAGTTTTTTTGCACCACCAGCAGTTAACTTGTCAGACACCTTTAAAATATCAAAACCTAGCCAGTGACCTAGTTGTTCTGGTGGGTATTGTTGTGCTAGCTCGTACTGCTTGGTTTGCGCTTCATCTAATTGCTTTTTTGCATAGTCGACAAACCGCTCTGGTATCACTTCTTCTAATTCAAGTAGCTCTTCTACATTTACTTCATCAAGTAATTTAAATGCATCACTGTCATCAAGTGTTTGCAGTAACCATAAACAACTGTCAGGGCTTAAATTTACAAAAATTTCATGCTGTGTATCTTCGTCGAGTAATTGCCAAATTTCGAGCCGCTGCTCTTTGGGTATTGCTTCAAACAATAACGATAGATGTTCTGTAGAAAGTGTGCTTTGTGCATCAACCAACAGTTTATTTTTACGTTCTGTGGTGTCGCATTGCAGTAAGTCGTTTATGAGTTGTGGGAGTTGATCTACCGGATACTCAATCATTAAAAAACCTTAAAATTAAAAAGCACATTATTGACAGTTTACCTTCTCAATTAAAAATTGCAGAAAAACGGTACTTTATTAAAGATGTGCATGCTATTTTTCGCATTGTATGGGCAAAACTAAGGCAGTACTAATTATTTCTTTATAAATTAAAAATATGAAATTAAGGTATTAGAAAACAACAAGGGAAGGAAGCTGGGCAACTATGAATACTAAAGCATACAAGCATTATTATGTATGCTTTAAATGTGTGGGATTAAATTTCGATTAATAACCCTTTATCTTTTTTTACTTTTTCAATAACCATATAAGTATGATGTGTGCCTACACCGGGGATATCAACTAAGTCTCCCAACACTTGCCTGTACTCTTCCATGTTAGATACACGTATTTTTAATAAGTAGTCGTAACCGCCTGCAACCATGTCACATTCTACAACTTGTTCCATTCTTAATATGTGTTCTTTAAATACTTTAAATACAGCAGTATTTGAAGTGACCAACGACACTTGAACATGAGCCACTAAGCTTTGGTTTAACTTAGCTTCGCTTAATTTAGCATAATAACCCTCAATATAGCCTTCTTGCTCTAATCGCTTTACGCGATCAAGGCATGGGCTTGGGCTTAAATTAACTTGTTTTGCTAAGTTAACGTTAGAAATTCTGCCGTTTTTTTGCAAAACGTCTAAAATTGCTAAATCAATGCGATCTAGCATGCGTAATCTATTTGGATTTGTCATACAGAATTTTATGCGGATAAGTTAAATTTATGCCCTGTAAATTATCGTAAATCGACAAATTTAACCAGCATATTCTGCTGAATTTTATTTAGAATGCACTCTCAATATCACTGGTATTTTATTGGTAATTAAATTTACTTTAAATCTTAACACTGCTAAGGGTTGCTTATGTTATTCAACGGCGATTTAACAACTGACTGTCCTATAAGACAAAAAATCCGTGACTTTTACCGCATAGACGAAAATGCGGTTATCGATCATATTTTACCGCTTGCAGAAGTAGGCGTTAAAGCACGAAGCCGTGCCTGGGAAAGAGCCCGCCAGATTGTTTTAAACATCCGTAAAGAACAAGATGGTCAAGGCGGTGTAGATGCGCTACTCAATGAGTTTTCGCTTTCAAGTGAAGAAGGCGTAGTGTTAATGTGTTTAGCCGAAGCGCTGCTTCGTGTACCAGACAAAGAAACCCAAGAAGCCCTTATTCGCGACAAGTTAGCAAAAGGTGATTGGAGCTCTCATTTAGGCAGTAGCGACTCTTTATTTGTAAATGCATCATCTTGGGGCTTATTAGTAACCGGTAAAATGGTTAACTACACAGATAAAACCAAAGACCAACAGTTTGGTATGCTTAAAAAGACCATTGGTCGTTTAGGTGAGCCAGTTATTCGCAAGTCTGTAAACTTTGCAATGAAAATTATGGGCAAGCAATTCGTTATGGGTCGTACCATAAACGAAGCAATTGAACGTGCTGCCGACACAGAGCAAAAAGGCTATGTATATTCTTACGATATGCTTGGTGAAGGCGCGCGTACAAGTAAAGATGCTAAACGCTACTTTGACAGCTACATGAATGCCATCCACTCAATTGGTAAAGCGGCAAATGGCCGTGGTCCGATTAAAAGCCCGGGTATCTCTGTAAAGCTTTCTGCTATTCATCCGCGTTATGAGTTCACTCATAAAGATCGAGTAATGGCAGAAATTGTACCTAAGCTAAAAGAGCTTGCTCTAGCTGCAAAACAGTATGATATTGGTTTTACGGTAGATGCTGAAGAAGCTGACCGTTTAGATATTTCACTGGATATTATCGAAGCCGTATTTAGCGATAAAGAGTTGGATGGCTGGCAAGGGTTTGGCTTAGCTGTTCAAGCGTATCAAAAACGTGCGATTTTTGTTATCGAATGGCTAACAGAGCTTGCTACGCGTGTAGGTCGTAAACTAATGGTGCGCTTAGTTAAAGGCGCTTATTGGGATACTGAAATTAAAACTACACAGCAAGATGGTTTAGATCACTACCCTGTATTTACCCGCAAAGCCACAACAGACGTATCATACAAAGCCTGTGCAATTAAAATGCTAGAAGTACGTGATGTGCTATACCCACAATTTGCAACGCACAATGCATACACTGCAGCAACTATTTTAGAAGTGGCTAAAGGCGATAACACAGGGTTTGAATTCCAACGTTTACATGGTATGGGTGAGTCGCTATTTGACCAAATTGTAACTGAAGAAAAAATTCAATGTCGCGTGTATGCCCCGGTTGGCCAACACGAAGACCTACTGGCGTATCTTGTTAGACGTTTGCTAGAAAATGGTGCAAATTCGTCGTTTGTAAATGCCATAGTTGATACCTCTAAACCGGTAGAAACATTGCTGCCAGATCCGGTAGAAACGCTGCAAGGACTTCGTAACAAATACAATACGCAAATTAAAATGCCAATTGATTTATACGGCGAAGAACGCGCCAACTCTAAAGGCATGGACTTAACCGATATAAACGTTATTACCCCGTTTAAAGAAAACCTAGACAACTGGTTTAACGAACATCGAATAGATCAAAGCCAAGTCCCTGATGGATCACTTGCTGTTAAAAACCCAGCAAACCATAAAGAAATCATCGGCCATGTAAAACTACAAAGTGGCGATGAAATGAAAACACTACTTGCTAATGCAGAAGCAGCGTTTGAATCATGGTCGCAAACCCCTGTAAAAGACCGTGCTAATTTATTACGCCGCATTGCTGATATTTTGGAACGTCATCATGACGAACTCGTTGCTATTTGTATCACAGAAGCGGGTAAAGTAGCACAAGATGGCATAGATGAAGTACGTGAAGCAGTCGACTTTTGTCGTTACTACGCTGCACGAGCCGAAGAACTCTCAGAAGATGAGCGCTTTGAAGCACGAGGTGTAATTCTATGTATTAGCCCATGGAATTTCCCACTCGCTATATTTTTAGGCCAAGTGGCTGCTGCTATTGTGACGGGTAACACCGTTATTGCCAAACCGGCAGAGCAAACAAGCTTAATTGCTCTACGTACCATTGAACTTATGCTATCGGTTGGCTTACCTGAGCACGTTGTACAGCCTGTTATTGCACGCGGTAGTGAAGTGGGTAAAACAATAGTTCCTGATGAACGTATTCAAGCAGTTATGTTTACAGGTTCAACTGAAACCGGCACATTAATTTCTCAAACGCTTGCAGCACGAAACGATATACAAGTGCCATTAATCGCCGAAACAGGTGGCCAAAACTGTATGATTGTTGACTCAACAGCACTGCCTGAGCAGGTCGTTGATGATGTTATAAGTTCTGGTTTCCAAAGCGCTGGTCAACGCTGTTCAGCTCTACGTGTATTGTTTATCCAAGAAGACGTAGCCGACGGCATCATTGAAATGCTTAAAGGTGCTTTGGCTGAATTACATATTGGTGATCCGTCATTGTTATCTACCGATGTAGGGCCTGTCATCGATGAAAAAGCACTTAAAAACTTAACTGAACATGTTGAGTATTTAAAAGGCAATGCAACACTTCATTACGAATGTAAAATTCCGGACAACAGTGAAAATGGTGCGTACTTCTTTGCTCCTCGTTTATACGAAATAAAAGATCTTTCTGTACTTAAACGCGAAGTATTTGGCCCATGTGTTCATATTGTTCGGTTTAAAGCGAATCAACTTGATGAAGTAATCGATCAGATAAACAATACAGGCTACGGCTTAACAATGGGTGTGCATTCACGTATTGAAGAGCGTTGCGAGTACCTTGCTAAAATGTCTCGTGCTGGCAATGTATACGTAAACCGCAATATGATTGGCGCAATTGTTGGTGTGCAACCATTTGGTGGCCGAGGTTTATCTGGCACGGGCCCTAAGGCCGGTGGTCCAAACTACCTACAGCGTTTGGTGAAAGAAAAAGCATCGCCAGAAAACGTGCAAATGACGAACCTAACGCCTGATGAGCTTGATTTACACCACTACAGCGGTGCAAATGCCCAAGTAGAAAAGCTAATGGCTAACTCAATGCGCGATGAAAAAATTTGGCGAGCAACCCCGCTTAATGACCGTGTATCTGCTGTTCGCCAGCTTCTTGCCAAAATTGCTACGGTAGAGATCATTGATGACTTAGCTGACGATTTAGCATTAACGCTAGCCGATGCGCGTGCGCAGCTAAACCGCCTTGAGAAGCACATGCGTAAATTTACAACACTGCCTGGGCCAACGGGTGAGTCTAATACTCTTCATTTAGAAGCACGCGGCTGTGTTGTTTGTTATGCCGATAAGAGCACGTCTTTTAACTTTTGGGCGTTATCTATCATTACTGCCTTGGCCGCGGGTAATACAGTAATTACAGTTGCCTCTGAAATGTTTTACGAAGAAGCCGAAGCATTCAGAGAGAAGTTTATTGCTACAGGTGTTGCCGAAGGGGTATTCCAAGTAGCTAAACCTAATCAGTTACAAGCTATTTTGGGGCATCCTCATTTAGCCGGCGCAGTTGTTGCAGCGCGTTCGTCTCGTTTAGGTTACTTCAGCCAACAACTTGCGCAGCGTAAAGGCGCTATATTACCGGTGATCAGTTCTGAGTATTACGACACATTAATCAAACGTCTTATCACTGAAAAAACAATTAGTGTAGATACAACGGCATCGGGTGGAAATACATCATTGATGACGTTAGTTGAAGATGATGATTAATTGAGCTAATACTAATTACTTAATAAATATATAAAAGGCACTGTTAAGTGCCTTTTTTCTATTTAAAACGCGTAAAGTTTGTTACATTTAATACAGATTTGTTAGTTAAGCAGTGAAATTGAAAAAGCTCCCAGTTTCTAAATTACTCCCTGGAATGTTTGTGCAAAGCGTTACAAAACAAACGGGCAGAGTAAAAATTAAAAGCCAAGGTTGGGTAAAAACCCAAACCAGTATTGATAAGCTAATTAAAGCGGGGATTTTAGAAATTGAAATCGACCCAGACAAAACACTGACCCAAGAAGTCCCTAAAAAGGAACCAACCACAGCTCTTTCTGCAAAAATAGAACGCGACCCTTGGCAAAAAACGCATAGCGCAGCACAAGAAATGAATAAAGCTAAAAAGCTTTATGACGAAGCTAAAACACTGCAAGTAAAAGCATTTAAAGATATAAAGTCAGGCTTGAATATCGATATAGCCCCATTTAGAGAGCTTGCTAGTGGGTTTATGGATTCAGTTTTTAGAAACCAAGATGCCCTAGCCTGCCTGACGCAAATGCGCCAAAAAGATGCCTACTTGCTAGAGCATTCTATAAACGTATCTATTTTAATGGGTATTTTTGCAAAACACCTTAATATTGAAAAAGACATTATTGTAGAGCTCACTACCGGTGCGCTGCTGCATGATATTGGTAAAATAAAAACGCCAGATGAAGTCCTCAATAAACCTGGGCGTTTAACCGAAGCAGAATTTGAAATAATGAAGCAGCATGCGGTTTACTCAAAACAAATTTTAGAAGAGTCAGGCTTAACGGGTATTGCAGTAGATATTGCGGGTATGCACCATGAACGTATAGACGGTACTGGTTACCCTTTTGGTAAAAAAGGAAATGAAATAAGCCAGTATGTTCGCATGGCCTCTATTGTTGATGTATATGACGCCCTTACTGCAGAGCGAGTTTATAAATCGGGCATGGAACCCATCAAGGCATTTAAAATATTAAAAGATGGCTGCCCAGATAGCTTTGACGGCGCTTTACTAACTAAGTTTATTCAGTGTATTGGAATTCACCCAGTGGGCACATTAGTAAAGCTTTCAAGCCAAAAAGTTGGGCTTGTGACAGAAAGTAATCCAGCGATGCCATTAAAGCCGATTGTTAAAACGTTTTATAGTGCAAAGCACAGCCGTTACACCGAAGTGCTTGATATTGATTTATCAAACAAAAAAATTGTGGACTCACTCGAATCAACCGTAAAGGCCGGCGATTTCAATATTGATTTAGAGCGCTTTTACAAAAACTCTGTATTACCTTAAATTGTCAGTATAAGCCCAGTATTACTCACTGAGCTTATACTTGTTTGTTACTCTGGCCAGTCTTGCAGGGCTTTTAAGCTAAACTCGTAACCGTCAAAATCAATCACGCTTTGCTCAGGTGTAATTTCTTTAACCATTAATGCACCTATGCTATCACCTTCGTGAAGCTCTCGCCCATTTAGCTTTATCCAGCGTTTATCTGCACTTGATGAATAAATATGTGCTTGGTATTTAATACTTGGTAGCATTGCTTGAAGGCCGTCTGGTAACAATTCGATAGGCTCTACCCGAGATGACGATTTTGAGGCTTGAGTTACCTCATAATCTTGGCTTTTATCGACATCTTGCACTGCCTGCGCAAACGCATTTTTAAGTGTAGTTGGCACAGCATCAAGCTCAGGATCGCTTTTAGGTTCAGCTCGCGCTGCACCACTAATTGGCTTACCCAACACTTTATATTTACTCATATCAATGCTTGTCGAAGACGTACTTTGAGTTTGCTCAACACTGCCTTGGTTATACGTAAACTGTGGGGGTGGATTCGGTTGACCTTGGTTTAGCTGATTATAATTTTGCGTATTTAAAAGCTGAGGCTGATTATAAACTTGTTGAATGCCGTTAGCTGCACCTGTTGATGGCATCGGAATATACTGCCCCGTTGGCGTTAATAGCATTTGCTTAATACCCGTAGGTGTTTGCACATGCACTAATTGCCCTTCAATAGTTGCGGTGTTGCTTGGTAGCTGTTCAGGTTTAGGCTTTTTATTCACTTCAGCTTGTTGAGTGACGGGTAATGCCTCTGTTTCTAATTGGGTCGTTACTTGTTCATTACTTTGACTGCTAACTACATTAGAGGGTTCAACAGAGCCTGATGATTGCATCCACTTACCAAAAGTAAATCCGGCTGTTATCGTAACAAAGGCTGCTAAGCTGCCTCCCAAAATAAAAGCGATACGGCGGTAACGAGCCAGTGCTTGTTGCTGTTTTAACTGCTCTGACTGTAAATCGTACTGCTCGGCGCTCATATCAGCTTGTTGAGATTGCTTTAATGCATCTAGTAAATAAGACATAAATCACCTAACTATAAAATAAAAGAAAGCCCAATACCTGAGGCAAATAGAGCGCAAAAGGCAAAGCAATAGATTAAAATGGATGACGATTTTTCAGGCTTATTCGTTGTTGCAACAAAGTCGGTAGGTAATGACTCTTGTGCAGATTGTTTTACTATATCGGCATTTACAACGAGTTGCTGCTTAGAGAACGTTCCCACTAAAGCACGTTCACATACTAAATTCATTAACCGTGGTACACCGCCTGTCATTTTATGAACCATCTGCATTGCGTCCATTGAAAATAAACCTTTGTCACACCCCGCAATGTGTAACCGGTGCTTGATATACGCGACTGTTTGGCCTTGTGTTAAAGGTAATAAGTGATAACGTGCTGTGATCCTCTGAGCAAGCTGTCTCAATTCATTACGCTTTAGTAAATCTTGAAGTTCAGGCTGACCCACTAGCACGATTTGCAACAGTTTTTTATGGTCGGTTTCTATATTAGTTAATAAACGAAGTTGCTCTAGCACATTGGGGGCAAGTAGCTGCGCCTCGTCAATAATTAAAATAGTATGGCCACCCGCTTTGTTATTACTCTCTAAATGCTTTTTTATTATGTCAGTTAAACTTTTAAGTGTCGCATTTTGTGCGTCATAACTAATCTTCAATTCATCACAAATACTAGCTAACAGCTCTAGTTCTGATAGCGCAGGATTATGAATCATCGCTACTTGTGTATTTTCAGGTAATTGCTCTAACATGCTGCGGGTGATTGTTGTTTTCCCGGTGCCTACTTCACCCGTAAGTAATACAAAACCACCATCTTCTCCCAATCCATAGGTTAAGTGTGCTAAGGCTTCTTTATGGCGCTCGCTTAAAAATAAATAATGAGGGTTAGGCGAAATCGAAAAAGGTTTTTCGTTAAGGCCAAAATAGCTTAAATACACCGCGATGTTCCTTCGAAATTAAATCACTGTCTATAATGGCAAAAAAACGCGCCCAGTAACATCGTTGTGAGCGCTTTATTGTTGAAATAAAGTAAATTTATGTAAAAACAAAAAAAGCGCAGCTTCGGAATTTAATTCCAATAACGGCACTTTTTAATCTAACTTATTTAGTCTTTATTTTTCGTAGCGAACGAGGCGCAAATAAACATCACTGGTTTTAGGGCGTAAACTATTTAGCCCACTGTCAAACTGATACACCCAGGCCGAACTCATACTACTAACACCCGATGTGCTAGACCAATAGTTTTGAGATTTAGTGCCTAAAAAAACAACCTCATTTATACTTGGCTCTGTACAACTGTGCTCTAAAATACTGGCTAGCTCTTTAATATTAGGCACCTGCCAATCATCATAGTTTGCGGTTGTATCGTTAGTCGCTCCTCGTAAAGCTTCCTGCCACGTCACTGCAGGAGTGGATCCTTCGCACAGAAGTGTTTCTGTATTATAGGTTTGAGAATAACTACAACGCTGCCACATTAAGCCGGTTTCAGTGTCAGACACTGTCCCATCGGTATTAACAGTAAACCTATCAGTTGGGGTTGTTGTGTCGGCACCGCCATAACATGTTTGCGCCGCCACATTAAAACTAAAGCCAAAAACTATAAACGTATTTAATAATTTTAATTTCATAACACTCTCCTATCGGCTTCTGACTAAACGAACATACGCGTTGTTCTCTTTTGGATAGGCAAGGTCATTACCGTTACTCATATCAATAATATAAGCCTGCGATAAACTGGTGCCATCCGCAGCAGTTTGAGATGTCCAATAAGGTAAGTTAACGTTTTCAATGGCGCCTGGTTCAGGCATGTTTGGGAAAAAAGCCGTGTCAATTAATACGCTTTGCCCTTGCTTACCATAATCAATTAACCCCAAAAGCTCTGTATACGTGGGGACTCGCCAATTTGTTCCCCCACAAAAATCGATGGCATTAACTGCATTTACATAGGTTTGTAAGCCACAACTTGTGTCGTTAGGGCATGTTGTATTTGCTGTACTATCTGCATCGGTAGTTGTGTCGCCAATGTCCCAATAATAGCTGTTTTGCGCATCCCGTAACGTTGTATTTGGTAAAGTACCAGAGGAAGGGGATTTAACTTCCCAAACAAGCCCAGTTACATTGTCACGAATACAGCTAAATACTTCACTGGAGTCATCTACCTCGTCGGCAAACTGATTAAGCTTAGTATAATCAAATGCGAGATTCCCTATGCCTGCTTTATCTATGCGGTTAGCAAAGCTGTCACGGCCGAGTTCTGCATCCTGCTCAGGAAAATCATCACTGTCGCAATTTATACGCTGCGTATTGTTGTAGCATTCTCCCATACCACTGTCGTTTATCAGGCCAAGCGCTTTTGGCGTTATATCAATAAACACCGTATCGGTATCGGTGCGTCCTTTCGAATCGGTAACGGTTACTTCAAAACTAAGCGTGGTGTTGGTGTCTACATCGGAGGCAAAAAAGGTAGATACACACTGTTGGCTATCGCTCAGTGTTTCGGCATTCCCGGTTAATTGTTGCCAATCGCACTGATATGTATCCGTGACTGTTTCGCTATTGCTTGCGTCTAGTGTTACCTGGTCAAATTCTTCAACATTTTGATCATCCCCTGCATTTGCGGCAACTAATTCATTGGTTTTATTAAGGCTCATTGTGAATTGAGTACTGGCTTCCCCACCCTCATCGTCAGTAACTGTTAATCGCCAAAGTAATGTTGTGTTTGCTTCTAACAAAGGATGAGTAAAGCTTAATGTCGAATCATCAAAGCCAGAAATATCTAAGTCAGGACCTGATATAAGTTCCCAAAAATAGCCATTTACTATTCCATTTTCATCAGGATCACTTGAGTCTAGAGCACTTAATATAATGGTATCTTGGTATACAGAAGGAAGCGTAGCTGGCGCTGTTTGGGTTATTACAGCTAGAGGCAGTTGATTGTTAGAACTAACCGAAATTAAAACGTCGTCACTTACTGTGCTATTGCCAGTGCTTTGATAACTGACCCTTAATACAATTTCGCTATCTGCTTTTACATCAGGTGCAGTCAGTGTTTGCTCAGCGCCTTCAAGTGGAAAACCATCTATACTTGGTCCGCTAACTTGTTGCCAAGTAAAAGTTCCATCCGCTGGAGAGCCTTGTGCAGTGATTGTAAAATCAATTTTTTCAATAACTTGTATATCTGAACCCGCATTCACTGAGGCTTCAATATTTGTGGTGCTGTCACTACCGCCACCACCGCCGCAGGCTGTGATAAAAATGCAGGAAAAAAGAGGGATTAACGCTAACGCTTTCATTCGTAGCACCTTGTGTCAAATAATTACTATAACGCAATCGTAAGCAATAAAGGTGCCACTAAGCTTTACATATAAGCATCTTGATGAATACGAACAAACAATTTAGTGCCAATTTTACTGTAATCAACTTTATATTCACGCCCATCTAACGACTGAATAAAAAGTAACTGCTTTTCTTCACCAAATACTTCGGCACTACTTATATATACCATTTCTAGGTAACGGTCTTTTGCATCGCGTCTATTTTTTGGTAACTCTTCTTTAAAGGGCTCTAAGCCGTTTTGAGTTACTTTAATTCGTGGGTGTATGTCAGAGTTAACAACCACTAAATCAAGTTTTTTGTCTTTATGTATTATGGTATTTCGACCACTTTTTAAAAAGGCTCTTTCTTGGCTCATTGTCTTTTCCTACAGCCGCAGTTTAATCTTTAAGCTGCGACGCTATAAACTGATGTGGCTCGCGCTTCCATTTATTTAAATTAGCGCTAAAAGCCCAAATATCGGTGTCTAGTACACTGGCAGGTAGTAATAAATCATACCCTGTTAGCAACTTAAGGTGCTTGGTTCTGTTTGCAAACATAGCTATTAAACCATTATAGCTAATTCCGCGCGCAGATCGATGTTGTGTATCTTCTACTAACCATTCTGATGGGCAATTGCCATTTTTGCAATGATTTTGAACAACCTGCATAAAAAAATGTCGTTGTTCTATAAGTAATTTACCCGCAATTCTAGGGGTTATACTCATTAAAAACTCATCAATATCATTTAGTTTTAGCCCAACCGCGTTTAGCTCTAAATGCTCTAAGCCTTTTTCTACTTTTGGAACACCGCAAGAATGAAAGTTTTTATGAGATAGGCACCAACGGCCATATTTATGCCTATACTCTATAGCAGATTCGCTCAAAATTAAGCTGTAATAAGGTTCTTGAGTTTTTAAAAAACCCACAAAAATAGCCCCAAGGCAGGCACTGACTAAAAAAATTTCAACAATGCTAATAGTGCCTGATCTTAGTAAATTAAATGCCATAATAAAGACTAAACCAATAGCGCCCACAATGAGGATTTCAATTCCATTTCGTGAACCTTGCGCACGGTATTTAATGCGTTTTTTAGTGTGTTTATCCATACTGATAAAAAACCATATAAAATATAAACATAATAATAGCCCATAAAATTACTTTTCTGGCTGTCATGCAGGCCTTACAAGATGTTTTAAAATTCATATATTTATCGCTTTAATTAAACAAAAACCGGTACACACCTTTAATATTACTTACTTTTACGCCTAACGCACAAAATTATGAGACACATAACAGACTTTATCCGGTCTTATTTCGTACAATACTTATAATTAATTTTCAGGTATGAAAACGATGTACTCTAGACAATCAGGTAAAGCTCTTTTTCCATTCATTATTACACTACTTTTAATATTTAGTGTTTACTTATATTTACCCTCAAGCCATGGCGAACAGGCTAATTTCTCTAACATGTCTACACAGGTTTCTGCACATACAGTAACTTCGCAAGAAAACGCTGTAATGATAGAAGCAATTGGTAGCGCACGCGCAAATCAAGCTATTTACATTAAAAGCGCACAAAACGACTATGTTACCGACATATTTTTTAAAGATGGTGATTTAGTGAGTAAGGGCCAAAAACTTGTGCAATTGCAAAGCAGACAAGAAGAGTTAGCCGTTGAAGAACTCAGCATTAATTTACAAGAAGAAAAGCGTCAGCTTAACCGCCTTACAGAACTTTCACGTACACAGTCTACAGCTAAATCGTTGCTCGAAGAGCAATTATCTGTCGTAGACGCGACCAAGTCACAATTAGAAAGTGCTAAAACAACGTTAAGCGAAATGACCATTCGTGCACCTTTTTCTGGCTTATTAGGAAAACGCGAAATATCTACAGGCGCTTATGTTAATAATGCAACCATACTCACCACCCTTGATGATATTAGTATTATAAAAGTAGACTTTAAAGTCCCTGAAAAATATTTAGCGCAACTGGCCATTGGCATGAAAGTATTAACGCAAAATGACGCTTACCCTGGCCAAACATTTACAGGCAAAGTCACTCATATTAGCTCACGTATTGACGCCGTTACACGCAGCATTGAAGTAACCGCTAGTTTTGCCAACAAATCTGGCTTATTACGTCCAGGCATGCTGCTAAATACCGCACTTGAGTTAAGTACAAGCCAAGCACTTATGGTGCCAGAAAAGGCCGTTATACCACTGCAAGATAAACACTACGTGTTTAAAATTACAGATGGCGTAGCAAATAAAATAGAAGTACACGTTGCAAGCAGAAATAACGGTTGGGTAGCTATTGATGAGGGCTTAACTGATGGCCAGCAAATTATTACTGAAGGGCTGATTAAAATTCGCTCGGGCAGTAAAGTTAGCGTTAAGGGGTAATACGTGAAAATTACCGACACTAGCGTTAAACGCCCCGTTTTTGCGATTGTAATTAACTTATTGCTACTAACCTTTGGTTTAGTGGCATTTAGCATGTTACCGCTTCGCGAATACCCCGATATAGAGACACCGATTGTAAATATTAGCACCACATATACCGGGGCATCAGCGGAGATAATCGAAACTAAAATAACCCAAGTTATCGAAAACCGAATATCCGGTATTGAAGGTATTAAAAGTATAAACTCATCAAGCCGTAATGGCCGCTCAAACATTACTATTGAGTTTAATATAAGTCGCGATATAGATGCGGCATCTAACGATGTACGTGAACGTGTTGCAAGAGCACTCGACAGTCTCCCAGAACAAGTACGTCCGCCTGAGGTATCTAAGTCAAACAGTGATGAAAGCCCTATTGCTTGGTTTGTACTAAATAGCGAAACCATGGACTCGTTACAGCTTTCTGATTATGCGCAGCGCTTTATAGTTGATCGCTTAGCAGTTGTAGATGGGGTATCTAATGTTCGAATTGGCGGAGAGCGCCAATACGCGATGAAAATTTGGCTCAACCGCCAAGCCATGGCTGCACGCGGAATTACCTCAAGCGATATAGAAAACACCCTGCGCACAGAAAATGTTGAACTACCCGCAGGTGAAATTGAATCAATTGATCGCGACTTTACCGTTCGCACAGCCCGAAGCTACAAAGATCAGCGCGACTTTAAAAATTTAGTTATTAAACGCGGAGAAGACGGCTATTTAGTTCGCCTTGGCGAAGTAGCCGACGTTCAACTAGAGGCCGCCGACGACGAAAGTTTATTCCGTGGTAACGGCCGCAACATGATTGGCTTGGGTATTGTAAAACAAGCCAAGGCAAATACTTTAACCGTGGTAGATAACGCACGGAGTGAGCTTGAAAAAATCAAACGTAACCTACCAGAAGGCACAACAATTCAAGACAGTTACGACTCGTCTGTATTCATTAAAGAGTCGATTAGCGAAGTATACAGTACGCTTGCCATTTCTATGGGGTTAGTTGTTTTAGTTATATTTTTGTTTTTAGGCAATATTCGTGCAACGCTTATTCCTGCGGTTACCGTACCCGTAGCCTTGGTAGGCAGCTTTATGTTTTTGCTCGCTATGGGATATTCAATCAACTTATTAACCCTACTTGCGTTAGTACTTGCCATTGGCTTGGTTGTTGATGACGCCATAGTAATGCTTGAAAACATTCACCGCCGCATAGAGCTTGGCGAGCCACCATTACTTGCAGCGTACAGAGGCGCACGAGAAGTAGGTTTTGCAATTGTAGCAACAACATTGGTGCTTATTTCGGTGTTTGTTCCTTTAATATTTATGGATGGCCGAATAGGCGCGTTATTCACCGAATTTGCAATGGCTGTCAGCGCGGCGGTATTTTTCTCAAGTGTTACCGCGCTTACCCTTGCACCAGCATTGTGTTCAAAAGTTCTAAAAAGTGCCGACAAACCTAATAAATTTAGCCAATGGATGGACCGCCAGTTTACTAAATTAGAGCGCAGTTACCGTAATTCACTTTCAACCAATATGACAAAAAAGTGGGGCTTGTTAGTCAGCTTAGTATTAGCGGGTTTTGTGAGTTATTCATTATTACTGCAAGTACCTTCAGAGCTAACACCTAAAGAAGACCGCGGCACCTTTTTTATTATGATGAGCGGGCCTGAAGGGGCTAGCTACGAAAACAATGCTGCCAATATGGCAAAAATTGAAGAGCGCCTTATGCCTTACTCTGAGTCTGGCGAGCTAAGTCGCGTGCTTGTTCGTGTTCCAGGCTGGGGCGGTAGCGGCGGTGTTGCTATTGTTGGTATGGCTGATTGGGACAAACGCAAGCGCTCTACGTGGGAAGTGATGGATGAAATTAGCGGCAAAATGCGCGAAGTTACCGATGTACGTGCGTTTGCTATTATGCGCCGAGGCATTGGCGGCGGCGGTTCATCTCGCCCTATTGAATTTGTTCTGCAAGGTAATGATTATGCTCAACTTGCCGATTGGCGTGACCGCATTATTAAACGTGCTGAACAAAACCCGGGCCTTGTCAGAATCGATCACGATTACAAAGAAACATTCCCACAGTTTTTAGTCAGCATCGATAAAAATAAAGCAGCTGATTTAGGGGTGTCTGTGTCTGATGTTGGCCGTACACTCGAAACAATGCTGGGTCAGCGTCGTGTAACAACCTTTATAGATAGAGGTGAAGAATACGATGTGATTTTGAAAGGTACAAAAGAAGACTTTAACAACCCAACCGATATTTCAAACATATACCTTAAATCACGCAGCGGTGAGCTTGTTCCGCTAGACAGCCTAATAAGCTTAAAAGAAGAGGCTACAGCCTCGCGTTTAAACCGATACAACCGTATGCGTTCAATAACATTGAGCGCAAATTTAGCCGATGGTTACACACTTGAACAAGCACTTAACTTTTTAAATGAAGTAGCCGCGCAAGAAAACGACATTGATGGTGCCGTTGACTACAAAGGGGAATCTCAGCTTTATTACGAAGGCGCATCAGCAATGACCTACGTATTTGTTTTAGCGCTAACAGTCACCTTTTTGGTACTGGCTGCGCAATTTGAAAGCTTTATGCACCCATTTGTAATTATGCTTACAGTACCGCTTGGTTTAATGGGCGCGATGTTTGGCCTTTGGTCTACAGGACTTACGCTTAATATTTACAGCCAAATTGGTATTGTAATGCTCATAGGGTTAAGCGCTAAAAACGGGATACTCATTGTTGAATTTACCAACCAATTACGCGACAAAGGTGTTGAGTTTAGCGAAGCAATATTACAAGCGGCTACACAACGTTTACGTCCAATAATAATGACATCATTAACTACGGTTATGAGCTCAGTGCCATTGGTATTAGCATCAGGCCCTGGTGCTGAAAGCCGTATGGTAATTGGTGTTGTGGTATTCACCGGGGTTATTGTTTCAACGCTACTTACCTTATTTGTTGTACCAGCAGCGTATTATGCGCTTGCACGCAACACACAGTCACCTGAGTATTTACAACAAAAACTTAATAAGCAAGCAGCCGAAAAACCGCTTGAAGAGATCTAAGCAAGCTAACGCATCGTAACCTTGTTACGACGCTAGGCTTTATGTTTTGCGTGACCTTTGTCTAATATTAGGAATAATTATGAGTTCAACAACGCAAGTAGCAACCTTTGGTGGTGGCTGTTTTTGGTGTATTGACGCAGCATTTAGGCGTGTAAATGGCGTGTCGAATGTAAGCTCGGGTTATACCGGTGGCAATACTGACGATCCAACATACAAATCAGTATGCAGTGGTACAACGGGCCATGCCGAAGTAGTAAAAGTTGAATTTGATAGCACCATTGTAAGCTTTGAAACCTTGCTCGCTATGTTTTTTACTTTGCACGATGCCACGCAGTTAAATCGCCAAGGTAACGATATTGGCACACAATACCGCAGTGTTGTTTATTACCATAATGACGAACAACTTGCGCTTACTAATACTATGATTGAACAGTTACAAACTCATGTTAGTGAGCCAATTGTAACCGAAGTAAGCCCGGTAACAACTTACTATCCTGCTGAGCACTATCATCAAGATTACTACAACGAAAACCCGCAACAGGGCTATTGCAGTATGTTAATCGCGCCAAAATTA
The DNA here is from genome assembly GCF_057547735.1 of Pseudoalteromonas sp. NH0006-46. Lineage (NCBI taxonomy): Bacteria > Pseudomonadati > Pseudomonadota > Gammaproteobacteria > Alteromonadales > Pseudoalteromonadaceae > Pseudoalteromonas > Pseudoalteromonas sp. NH0006-46. The sequence continues at coordinate 182,806 of NZ_BAAJML010000007.1, forward strand.
CACAAGTTTGAAACTGTATTTAAAGAGTTTTTAGCTGAGTAAAAATACAAAAAAGCCCGGCAAAACCGGGCTTTCTGTTTAGATTATTTAAAACTGGTAATCTATACCAGCAAAAAAGCGGCGCTCTGGCGTGTTGTAGTAATACACCTGCCCTGTTGTAAAATCAGTATTTGAATCAACTGCGTTGTATTCCTTATCGAATAAGTTTTCAACACGAAGGGATACCGTAACCTCATCATTTACTTGGTAATTACCCGCTAAATTCCAAAGCGTATAAGACCCTAATTGTGAAACGGCCCCTGCTCGCTCACCGCGATATTGCATTGCTAGGCTTGTATCAAATGCACCAAACTGTTTTGCAAGCTCCCAATTAAAGGTTCGTTTCGCAACGTTTCTAAGCGCTTCGCCAGTTTCTTTATCTTCTGCACTTAAGTAAGCAAAATTCACATTACTATCAAAGCCAAAAATTTGATTAATCAGGCTAAACTCAACACCTTCATATTGAGCCTCATTAATATTGGTGAGTGCAAAATTAGTGTCGTAAGCAATTTTATCTTCAATTTCATTTCTAAAAATAGCGACATCAACACGTGCAGTTTCAAAGTCAATATTTAAGCCAAGCTCGCGATTTACTGACGTTTCGGGTTGAAGGTTAGCATTGCCGTAAAGTGGAAAATATAAATCATTAAAAGTAGGCGCTTTAAAGCCCGTGCTTTGGCTTATTCTAAATGTGGCGTTTTCGGATAAGTGATAACCTGCCGCCGCGGTATACGTTGTTTCATTACCAAATTGCTCATCGTCATCTTGACGAACAGTTAAATTAGCAAGCAACTCATCCGCATCGTAATATGCGCCAACAAATACCGCTAATACATCGCGCTCCTCTACTTCAAACGTGGTGGAGCTTTGTGACACGTCATCGTTGTACCAATTAATACCACCACTAATGTTTAACGTGTCGTTTAAGCGGTATTGGCCGTTGTAATCAATTTGTGAGCGCTTAGTAATAAACGTACTTGTTGTTGGCCCTTGAGAAAAATCAACATAACGGTTGTCTGAATCATCCGTTGCAAATGCTATATCAAGGCTGTGAGTTTGATTGTTATAGTCTTTATTCCAACCAGCCGAAAGCTGGTAATTTTTAAAATCACCTCGCTCAATCATACTATCGGCAGGACTAAAGCGGCTGTCGTAATCAGCAAAGCCTTCACTGTATTGCCCTAGTAACTTAAAGTCGCCATAGTGCGCATCGGTATAGTTTACTTTAAAGCCAAGGTTTTTGTTTTCAAAGCCGTCTTCATCGGGGGCAACACCTTGCAGTACATCAAAGTTATCTGTTTTTTCAAACCCAGCATTAAAAGCCGTTGTCAGATCTCCTGTTTTTACAGAGCCAGCAAGCTGGTAGTTTTGATATGAATCAGACCCAAACGTAGCACTAACAGAAAGGTTATCTGACTCGCGCGTTATAATATTAATAACCCCCGCTAGCGCATCAGAGCCATACACTGCAGCACGTGAACCTTTTATTATTTCAATGCGCTCAATACTATTTAATGGCACATTGCTTAATGCTTTTTGACCAAGCGTTGCCGAACCAGTGCGCACACCGTCTATTAAAATTAGCGTATCACCTGATCCCGTACCGCGCAGTGAAACACCGGCATTTTGACCAAAGCCGCCATTAGGGTTTACCTGAAAGCCAACTTGAGACGTTAATAGCGTTGGTAAGTCGCGAACATTACTGGCTTCTATGTCATCACGAGTTATAACATTTACGCTCGCTAATACATTAGTAATTGATTGTTCAAACTTATTAGCGGTTACAGTAATGGTTTCGATTGATTGCTCTGCAGCAGATACAGATAGTGACAGCGCAGCAGTAATTGCAACGCCAAGAGTTGTTTTATTTAACATGATGTTCCCCTTCTTTGCCCACCGCAAAGAACTAAGTAAGATTACATCAAGGCCGGTCTCCGGACTCAGTAAGTACATAGCTTTATGTATTACTTTACCGTTGCGGGGGCAGTGTTGGGGTTGTAGTCATCATGAAAACGCACCAACTTCCCGATTATCTTATTAAAAAAATCAAACCATTGAAAAAATTAATAAGCACCTTGAAAATAGGCCGCTATTGTGAGGAGTTTAATAAAAAATGTCAACGGACGTCTATACAGCTAAAAAAGATTTAGTATATTTAAACGAATTTAAATAGCTCATGAAAAAGCCAAATAACTATCGCGGCTATTTGGCTTATTATTTAAAGAGCGTAAAAAAGGCCTCTATAATTAATCGCGGAAGTTTTTAAACTGAAATGGCTGACCTAAATCGGCAGTGCGCACCACTTGCATAGCAGCTTGTAAGTCATCACGCTTTTTACCCGTTACGCGCACTTCCTCGCCTTGAATAGCCGCTTGCACTTTTACTTTAGAATCTTTGATGGCTTTAACTACTTTTTTAGCCATATCTTTTTCAATACCTTGCTTAAGCGCAACGTTACGAAAAACATTTTTACCCGCACGGCTAATGTCTTGAAGCTCTAGGCTAGCTACATCCATACCACGCTTAGAAACTTTACCGGCTAAAATATCAAACAACTGCATAACCTGTGAATCAGCTTCAGCTTTAAGTTTAATTGTTTTGTCGTTTAGCTCAATAGATGCATCAACACCTCTAAAGTCAAAGCGAGTCTCAAGTTCACGGTTTGCGTTATCAACCGCATTTTGTGCTTCGTTCATTTCTACTTCAGATACAATATCAAATGAAGGCATTGGTTTTCTCCTAACTATTCAATCTTAATTTTTATGACGCAATTATAACGCTAAAACTATAAATCTTTACATTTTTCTGCATCTTGTTCAGGTGCGATACTCATTTAGTTTGATATACTCAAGTTTCTTTTTTAAGCGACTCTAGGATTTTACGTGACAAGGCGTGTTTACCAAGCAGTTTTTTTGCTCAGCATCGTGGCGTTTACTTTTTTATTTGCCAAAGAAATAAAAGGCGCAGCTAACCTATTTCCACACATTGATAAAGTAGCCCATTTTGGGATTTTTTTTGTGCTTGCCGTTATTATGGATAAAGCGTTTAAGCTTCCTTTATACGCACAAGTTTTATTATTAGCCGGTTACGGTGCATCAATTGAAATAATGCAAGATGCACTTCCCTATAGGCAAGCCTCTATTGGCGATTTTATCGCTGATTTTGCGGGTGCTGCTAGCTACTTTTTACTAAGAGTAATTTTTACTCCTCGCAAAAAGAATCCCTATGACTAACATTTTAATTATAGGTGATGGCGCCATAGGCCTATTAATGAGTCACTTTTTAAGTAAAGAAAATACGGTACATGTTTTAACACGCAAGCCAACCTGCAATACCCGTTTTTATAGCCGTAAAAATGCCCCGTCACATAAAATTAATGCACGCTTTATTAATTTAGGTGAACTGGCGCAGCAACCTAGTTATGATATTGTTATTTTTACGGTTAAAGCTTTTCAGGTTCAAGACGCGTTTGCACAAGTAAAACCTTACCTAGCTAATAATTCAACACTGGTAATTTCTCATAATGGGATGGGAAATATTGAAGAGCTAATGCCTCAGTTACACACTCAGCAAGCACTTTACTTTTTAACCACCAGCATGGCCGGATTTAAGTCTAATCCGTACATTGTACAACATACCGGTGAAGGACAAAGCGTGATTGGTGGCTGTAACAACCTTGCAGTTAAAAACCCACAATGTATATCACCACTACTCCAAGCAATCCCAAACTTAAAACTGGCTGAAAATATTGAGCAGCTTCGCTTTGAAAAGCTACTGGTTAATGTGGCTATTAACCCGCTAACTGCGCTTCATAATATAAAAAATGGCCAATTACGCGCTCCTATATTTAGCGCAACTATAATGAGCTTGCTCTATGAGGGCTGCAGAGTTGCTAACGCGCAAGGGTTGAATATTGCTTTAGCTAATGCCTTAAATAATGCTTACACCGTAATGGCACTTACCGCTGAAAATTATTCGTCAATGCAACAAGATATTGCTAATAACAGGCCAACAGAAATAATGGCCATTTGTGGGTATATTAGCGAGCAAGGCAAACGCTACAACATTAATACCCCTACAAATAATGAGCTACTTGCTAAAATTCAGGCAAAAAAAAGCGTGGTATAAACCACGCTTTCATAAACTATTAACCCGTAACTTACTAACTTATTTCTTAAGGGCGATACACTTTAACTGTTGTAAACCCTTGCTCGTGCAAAATAAGCGCTTGCAACTGGCTCATTACACCTCTATCGCAATACAGGTAATAGTCTTTATCTTTTGGTAGATCGCCAAATTTAGTAGCTAAACGGAAAAACGGTAAGTGGATTACTTCAATACCTTCAATTTCAAGCGGCGCGGCATCTTCTTCTTCTGGTGAACGAATATCAACAACCACAGAGCCAGGCGGTAAATCGGCAACCGATTCAGCCTCTTTTAGCTCTTGCTTGGCTTCTACGTCGATATCACGAACATCCATAACACGCGCGTTATCTATAACGGTATCAAGTACATCAAAGTCGAACTTTTCTTCTTCGCCTTTAATCACGTCTATTTTTGCTTTTACCGTTGGCTTTTTAGATATAACACCACAGTATTCTGGCATAGTTTCAGCCATTTCAGCGGTACCAATTTGGCGCGCAATATTAATAATCTCTTGCTTATCGTGCTGAATAAGCGGACGTAAAATAAGCGTTTCGGTTACGCGGTCAATAACACTTAAGTTAGCCAACGTTTGGCTAGACACCTGCCCAATACTCTCACCCGTTACAAGCGCTTGAATATTTAGCTTTTCAGCAACCGCGCTACCCGCACGCATCATCATACGTTTAAGGACAACGCCCATTTGGCTGTTTTCAACGTTTTCTAAAATTTCGGCAACAACAGGTTCAAAGTCTACCGTTATAAATTTTACTTTGTGGGTAGAGCTGTACTTTTTCCATAAAAAGTAACTGGCTTGTTTAACGCCAATTTCATGGGCAGCACCACCTAAGTTGAAAAACAAAAAGTGCGTACGCGCACCTTTTCGTATCATTTGATAACTAGCAACACCTGAGTCAAACCCACCCGACATTAACGACAGCACATCTTCTTGAGTTGGCAAAGGAAAACCCGCCATACCTAAATGTGTTTGCGTTACAATGTAGGCTTTGTCGTCTTTTACTTCTAAGCGAATAGTCACCTCTGGGCGGCTAAGTTTTACGCGGGCACCTTCAACGTGTTGGTTTAAACCACCACCAACGTAACGCTCTAAATCAGTTGAGGTAAAGTCGTGTTGGCCTATACGTTTTGCACGTACACAAAATGTTTTACCGGCGATTGTGTGGCCAATTAATTCAAAGGTTTTTTGATAAATTTCGTCCAAAGTACTAAATTCGACTTCGGTCACTTCAATAAATTGCACTATACCTGGAATGCGTTGCAAACCATCAATAAAGTCTAACCGAGTTTGCGCATCAGTTAATTTGGTAACAACTGAAATGTTATCCCAGTTGTTTCTTACTTGTACTTTTTCGTCAATACGACGCAATACAATTTTAATGTTATTTTCTAACACTTTAGTAAAGCGTTTACGAACCGAGCGGCTTTTGATAGCTATTTCGGGGTGTAGTTTGACGATAAATTTAAGCATAGTTCACTCTTAGACTGCGGGAATTCGCGCTCCCAGGCATTTGGCGCGCGATTATAGCAAAAATTTTAACGTCTAGGAAACAGCCAATAAATGAAGCGTTATGCTACTGCCGGTGCTTGCTGTGCAAGTGCCGTGTACTTTTCGCGAAGTTGGTTCATCTGTACGCTGCTTTTTTCTGTACTGTAAGCCCTAAATAAAGCCAATACTTTTAAAATACCATAATAAATATCTTGCTCAGCCAACGAACCACTGGGTCTTCGTGCTTTTATGTAAGGTGTCCAAAAGCTAACGGTTAATTTAAGTGTGTGTGCTAATTCGGTCACGTCTTGTTCGTCAATGGCGATCATGCCTTTATCGCGCAATCCCAAAATAACGTTACGAACTTGCTCTAGTAACTCAAGCTGAAAATCAATATACGCTTGTTTTAAGTCTGTATCTCTAGAGAGGATATCGCCAAGGTTGTCGTAAAAAAAGTGAAAACGCCACATAAGTTCAAATAGCGAGTCGAGGTAAGCAGTTAAATGACTAAATGCATCGTCGTCTTTATCAATAGGCTTAAAATGTGTACTTAAATGATCACGGTAAAGCGCAAAAATATGGCGAATAATGTCTTCTTTATTTTTAAAATGATAATAAAGATTACCCGGACTCATCCCTAAGCTCGATGCAATATGGTTCGTTGTTATTGCACGCTCACCATTTTCATTAAACAACGAAATACTGGTATGTATTATTTTTTCCTTGGTATTCATATGCTAATACTCAAATAGTCTATTGGCTACATTACACTCAAATTTGGATAGGCAGTATAAACAAAATTAACAATTAAAACACTCCCCTTACAACTAGATCGTGTTGACCTTAATGGATTGAAAGTTATTCAACATAAAAGACGACTTAACCACAGCGCCAAGTTTGAAACCAAAAAAGTGAGCTATAAATAACGTCATGCCTTTACGGTATATTTTCACCTTAAATAATACCCACTAGCTGCACCTGCGACTGGGCTGCTTTGTACTGTAAACACTGTTAAACTACGCTAAAATTATAATTTGTGAACCTTATGAACGTTACAGCAATTTACCCCGGCACTTTTGACCCACTTACTAATGGGCACACAGACCTTATACAGCGCGCTGCTAAAATGTTTGATACTGTTTTGGTTGCCGTTGCTAATAACCCAAGTAAACAGCCATGTTTTAACCTTGAAGAACGTGTGGCGCTAGCAAACACAATATTAAGGCACCTAGATAACGTAAAAGTTATTGGTTTTTCTGGATTACTGGCTGATTTAGCACGCGATCACAATGCTCACGTACTTATTCGCGGTATAAGAGCGGTGTCTGACTTTGATTATGAATTTCAATTAGCCAATATGAATCGCCGCCTAAACCCCGATCTTGAAAGTGTGTTTTTAACACCTGCTGAAAAAAATTCTTTTATTTCATCTACTTTAGTTAAAGAAGTGGCGCGTCATCAGGGTGATGTAAGCGAATTTGTAGACCCTATTATTGTAAAAGCACTCAAAGATAAAGTAGGCTGCAGTACTAATTAAGCCTAGTGAAGTGCTTTACCAAAGCAAAAAATTTAGAGGTATGCAGCCTCTAGCGATACATTAACCACGTGTGGTTAGTTTTTTAGTTAACCACACCAGTTTTAATAAATCTTTATTTGTAACAAGTACAACGGCCATTGTGATATCAACAAGCGGCATTACTGACCCGTAAACTCCCCATAGCCACCAATAACCGCAATATGGGTTTACTATAAAATCAACATGCATTGCCAAAAAAAGCGTTGCGTTAACAGATAACCCCCCTACCAAGTAGTAAAAGCTAACAGGGATCACTCTCCCTAGGCTGAAACGCCAAATAATAATAGCCGCGATAGTAACCGCATCAAAAATAAATAACTGTAAATGCCTAAGTGGTGTATACATATCTATGTATAAACATAAGGTGTAAGAAACCATCATAATGAATGACAGGTAAGTTCGGCTATTATCGGTTTTATTAATAGCCGCAGACAAGTTATATAAAAAAGTGAAAACAAATAGCCACGTTATAAAAATACCAAAAGGTTCAGCTATTGAAACCATCATCCAAAAGTAATCTTCCAAAAAACTACCCATTAAACAGAAACCTGTTTTTTACGATTGAGTACACTGTTTTTTAATTTAACCAAGCCTAAAATATCTTTATTGGCAATAAGTACTACAGCCATAATGAAATCAACAATGAGTGTTGAAATACCGTAAACCATCCACAACCACCAATATCCACAATTTGGATTTACAATACTATCAATATGCATGGCAAAAAAAAGCGATGCATTAATACACAGCCCTACGATTAAATAATAAAAGCCAATAGGGATAACTTTACCAAAGCACTTCCGCCAAATAAAAATAACGGCAATGGTGACAACATCAAAAACAAATAATTGAAGATAAGGCGCTGGTGTATAGGCGTCTATGTACAAACTCAACGTATAAGAAACCATCATAATGAATGACAGTTGAGTACGGCTATTGTCTGATTTATTAATCGCTGCAGAAAGGTTATATAAAAAAGTAAAAACAAATAACCACGTAATAATTATACCTATGAGCTCGCTTATTGCAGCGAGACTCCACATAAAATCTACCAAACTACACTTTCCTTATTTAACCGGCTTTATTTTTACGGTTTACTACTGTATTTTTGAACTTAACTAACCCTAAAATATCTTTATTAACAATAAGTACTACAGCCATAATTAAATCGACAAGTGGTACCACTAATCCGTATACCGCCCATAACCACCAATATCCACCATAAAGCTGTATTATTGTATCAATATGCATAGCCATAAAAAGCGCTGCATTAATACATAGCCCTACAATTAAGTAATAAAAGCCAATAGGAATAACTTTACCCAAGTACAGCCGCCAAATAAATATGACGGCAATAGTAACAACATCAAAAGCAAACAATTGTAAAAAAACCGATGGCGTATATGCATATATGTACAAACTCAACGAATACGAAATCATCATGATGAATGACAGTTGAGTTCGGCTATTATCAGGTTTATTAATAGCCGCAGACAAGTTATATAAAAAAGTAAAAACAAATAGCCAAGTAATAAAAATACCAAGAGGCGCACCAATTTCAGCAATGCTTAAAAATATACTTTCCAAATTACTACCCATTAAGTAGCTGCCGGTGTTTTACGATTCAACACAACATTTTTTAATTTAACCAACCCTAAAATATCCTTATTAATAATGAGTACTAAAGCCATGATTAATTCGTCAAAAGGCATCAATAAGCAGTATCCCCCCCATAACCACCAAAATTTGTAATTCTGATTGATTCCATTATCGATATGCATGGCCAAAAAAAGCGATGCGTTAATGCATAGCCCTGCAATTAAATAGTAAAAAGCAATGGGAGGTACTTTGACAAAACAAAAACGCCAAATAAAAATAACGGCAATGGTAACTACATCAAAAGCTAACACCTGAAGGTGAGCAGAATATTGGCTTATATCTATATATAAACTCAAAATATAAGAAATCATCATAATTGATGAAAGTTGAGTTCGGCTATTATCAGGTTTATTAATAGCCGCAGACAAGTTATATAAAAAAGTGAAAACAAACAGCCAAGCAATAAAAATTCCATAAAGCTCACCGATAGAGACCATAAACCAGAAGAAGTCTTCCAATCTATTCCCCATTACATAACTGCCTGTGTTTTACGATTTAACATACTATTTTTTAATTTAACTAACCCTAAAACATCTTTATTGGCAATAAGTACTACAGCCATTGTTAAATCAACAAGCGGCATAACTGATCCGTAAACTCCCCATAACCACCAATATCCATCATATAGCTTTACAATTGATTCAATATATACCGCCATAAAGAGAGTCGCATTTATAGTGAGACCTACGATCAAATAATAAAAGCCAATAGGGATAACCTTACCAAAGTACAGTCGCCAAATAAAAATAACGACAATAGTGACAACATCAAAGGCAAATAACTGTAAATGAACTGATGGTGTATATGCATCTATGTACAAATTCAACGAATACGAAATCATCATAATGAATGACAGTTGAGTTCGGCTATTATCAGGTTTATTAATAGCCGCAGACAAGTTATACAAAAATGTAAAAACAAATAGCCATGTAATGAGTATGCCAAAGGGCTCAGCAATTTCAGCGAGGCTAAAAAAAATGTTTTCCAAAACACTACCCATTACCTAGCCACCGGTATTTTACGATTCAGTAAAATATTTTTTAATTTGACCAACCCTAAAATATCTTTATTAGCAATAAGTACTACAGCCATTATGAAATCAACAATAGGTACTGAGAAGCTATAAAGCATCCACAACCACCAAAATTCATGTGTTGGATTTACTATCATATCAATATGCATGGCCATAAAAAGCGATGCGTTAATACAGAGCCCTACTATTAAATAATAAAAACCAACAGGGATAACTTTACCTAAGCACAGCCGCCAAATAAAAATAACGGCAATAGTGACCACATCAAAGGCAAATAATTTTAGGAACAGGAATGATGTATACATGTCAATGAACAAACTCAACGTATAAGAAACCATCATAATTAATGACAGTTGAGTACGGCTATTGTCTGATTTATTAATGGCCGTAGACAGATTATATAAAAATGCAAAAACAAATAAACATGTGATAGGTATACCTAAGAGATTGCTAATTGCAGCGAGACTCCAAAAGAAGTCCTCCAAAAAACTACCCATTACCTAGCCACCGGTGTTTTACGATTCAACACAACATTTTTCAATTTAACCAACCCTAAAATATCTTTATTAGCAATAAGTACTACTGCCATTGTGAAATCAACAATAAGTGTTGAAAAGCCATAAAGCATCCACAACCACCAAAATTCGTAATTTAGGTTTACTATTATATCAATATGCATGGCCACAAAAAGCGATGCGTTAATACACAGCCCCACAATTAAATAATAAAAACCAACAGGGATAACTTTACCTAAGCACAACCGCCAGATAAAAATAACGGCAATAGTGACCACATCAAAAGCAAATAATTGTAGGTACAGTAATGGAGTATACATGTCTATGTACAAACTCAACGTATAAGAAACCATCATAATGAATGACAGTTGAGTGCGGCTGTTGTCTGATTTATTAATAGCCGCAGACAGGTTATATAAAAATGTAAAAACAAATAACCACGTAATAAGTATACCTAAAAGCTCGCTGATTTCAGCGAGACTCCAAAATAAGTCCTCCAAAAAACTACCCATTACCTAGCCACCGGTGTTTTACGATTCAACACAGCATTTTTCAATTTAACCAAACGCAAGAAATCTTTTTTAATGAAAAAAACAGCAACCATAACAAAGTCGTTAAAGTTGACTAGCCAAGAATACACTATTGTAAAAAGCCAAGGTTCGTAGTTATTATAAATTACGGTATCTAAGTGCATTCCTAAAAATAGGATGGCATTCACTGAGAGCCTCGCTAGTAAATAAACGAATATAAGCCTTTCTTTAATAAATAAATTAAGTATCACAAGGGCAAAAATAGTAGCTATATCAAAATAAAAAAATCGAGGTACTGTACTGTTTGAATATCTATAAAAAGGCTTGATAGATATGAAACAGTCATCACTAGCGATAACCAAACACGCTTTTTGTCAGCCTTATTAATCCTAGAAACGAATGAATACAAAAAGGCCATTAAAAAACCCCACTGTACCAATGCTCCAATATAAAAACTTACATCTGGGGTTAACATCAGATCATCTAACATAACAATCGCTAATATGATAAGAGCAGGTCATTCTGGCCGGTAAGTACATATTTAATTGGATAGGTGTGTATATGCTTGAAACCAATCTGAATAAAAAAGTCATTTAAAATACCCATTATTAAAATGCGCTAATTTACATAGATAATTGGGGCTAGTTTTAAAGCGTTTCATTATTTAGTTGTTTACCAAGTTTTAGGAGTATACTTATATTTTTCAGTCTAAAACTGAGTAACATGTGGCTTAATACTTTATAAAGTATAGTTGTCAAAAATACAGTTATTAGAAATAAAGTAACCGCCCTTAAATTTATGCTTTAAAGTTTGTTAAGCGTAAAAATAAAAATGAATTTTAAGCTAGGGCATTTTTGAATTAGCGCTTGGATTTAGCAATGTGCGGATTGCATTTTTAAGTTTATGCAGCCCTAAGATATCTCTATCAACTATTAATGCAACAATCATCGTAATGTCTATTAAGTTGACAGTGTAAATGAATACTTCCCTAAACCACCAATGCTGATTGTTTCCAAATGTACTCCCGTCTATGTACATCAATAGGAAGAAGATGGTATTGATGCTGAGGCCTAGTACTAAATATAAAAATGATGGTGTAGTTTTTTTTACTATTTTATAAACGAGAATAAGTGCAGAAATAGTCGCAATGTCATACAAGGCAAATTGCATATAGAGTGAATTTTTAATTGAAAGCCATGTAAAAAAATAATCTGATAGGGTGTATGAACACATCATTACAAAAGAGCTAAATAAAAGGGTGGTGCCTTTTTTTAAACCTATTGCGTAAATAAATACATTAAAAAAAAAGGCCATTAAAAATCCCCACATAAAAAATGCGGAGAGAGAAAACAACCCAAATAAATTTTGTAAAAACATTAAACGCCTTAAATTATTACTTTGGCCTAGCTGGCGGGTCTACTAATATTGCCGCACGACTTAAATCAGCACTGGCCGCACTTAAACCTTCTTGCGAGAAACTTACTGTATCAGATTGTAGGGTTTTAGTGCTAGTAGTTTGTTCAGCCGCAGGCTGTAATTGTTGTGTTTTGTTGTATGCTTGCATTTGCACTTGGCTATTAGCTGAAATTTGCATGTAATTGACCTTATAAAAGTTTAAATTTAATTGGCGTAAAATTAAATCACACCATTGTGTAGGTATATGCACTACTCATGGTGGTAGTTGCTATTTTATAACTACGTAACTATTAGCAAGCTATATACCAACTTTTTTAAATTTTATTTTTTTAGGTAAATCACGAAAGTTTAAACAACCAAAACACATCCGACCAGACAAACTCAGGCATAAAAAAACGCACAGGGGTAACCGTACGTTTTTTGTATCCAGGGAGTTTAAGCCACGAATTTACACGGGATCTCCGCTTTATTACTTGGCTTTAAAATATATTCCATTGCTACTTCGTCGCAGTTTTCTTTACGAAGGCACAATTCACAATCTTTCATTACTTTTTCAGGCAGGCTGTCTTTACTGCAAAAAGCAAAATCTTGTTTTTCAAAAAAGTCTGGCACGCGCGTAAGTACAATTACGCGATTAAGTGCCAATTTTTTGGCTTTTATTAGCAAATGGTCAACTAATTGCCGCCCTTGCCCAGTCACCGCACTTTGCGGGTCAATACCCAAAGAGCGTATCTCTGCAAGGCCTGTATCGTATATATACAGCGATGCACAGCCCGACACCTTGCCGTCTATTTCGGTTACAGCAAATTCATTAATTGAATGCACCATATCACTTTTTGCACGCGGCAAATTTTCGCCGACGGTTGCCCAATGTTGAATAAGCTTTGCAATCGATTCAACGTCGTCTAGGTTGGCATCACGAACCGTTATCTGCTGTTTTTTTTTGGCTGCTTTAATTGCGCTAGTGACTTGCTCAATAGAGGTACCACCAATTGCTTGACGCGCTTTAATACAGGCGTCTATTTCAAGTACCGGATAAACGTCGTCTTCAAATACATCATTTACTGATTTATATTGCTCAAGTGAGAGCTCCTCAAGCGTTTTATCCTCACTTATTGCAAGCTGTACTAACACCCCCACAATATGATGGCCCTCTCTAAAAGGTACCCCTTTAGCCACTAAGTAATCAGCCAGCTCGGTTGCATTTGCATGGCCACCTTTTGCCGCAGCCAATGTACGCTCACCTTTTACTTTTACGCCTTTAATACACGCTTGTGCCATATGAATACACGCAAGCCATGTTGGCATCGCATCAAAAATGCCTTCTTTGTCTTCTTGCATATCTTTATTGTATGCAAGTGGTAATGCTTTAAGAGTCATCATCATGGCGCTAAAAGCACCAAATACACGGCCTGTTTTACCACGAATAAGCTCAAGTGCATCTGGGTTCTTTTTTTGCGGCATTAAAGACGAGCCAGATGTTACATTATCAGCAAGTTCAATAAAGCCCGCTTCACCTGAGTTATAAAAAATTAAATCTTCAGACATACGTGATAAATGAATCATTGAAATTGAAGCGCAACTTAATAGCTCAACAACAAAGTCACGGTCAGATACACCATCAAGGCTGTTTTTAGTTGCACCTGTAAAGCCTAAGCCTTGTGCAAGTGTTTGGCGGTCAATTGGATAAGCAGTGCCAGCCAACGCGCCACTGCCTAGCGGACAATAGTTCATACGGGCTTTAGCGTCTTGCAAACGGCTTTCGTCGCGTTCTAGCATTTCAACGTATGCCATACACCAGTGGCTAAATAATACAGGTTGTGCGCGTTGTAAATGAGTATAACCAGGTAAAATAGTCCCCAGTTCACGTTCGGCTAACGCAACAAATTCAGCTTTTAATTGCGCAATGGCTTTTAAAATATGATCGGCAGTATCACGGCACCATAATCTAAAGTCGGTGGCTACTTGGTCATTTCGACTTCGGCCTGTGTGTAATTTTTTAGCTAGATCACCCACTTTTTCGATTAAAGCGGCTTCAACATGTGAATGAATATCTTCAGCACCTGAGGTAGCTACAGCGGTTGGTTCTGCTTTTACCTCTTCGAGTAACTCGTATAATGCCGATACTAACTCTTTATGCTCATCGCTTGATAACACGTTCACTTGTTCAAGTGCGCCAGCCCATGCCACAGAGCCAATAATATCTTGCTCTGCTAATTGGTAGTCAAATGGAAGAGAGTCGTTAAATTGCTTAAACGCCTCGTCTGGACCCGTAGAAAAACGTCCGCCCCATAATGCCATGAAATATCTCCAAACCCTGTAATGCCCCTTTTACAAGGGGCGTAAAATTTACTTTTTAGACAACGCCGAAATTCTGCTTGAAAGCGAGAACAAACGAATAAAGCCTTCAGCATGTGATTGGTCATACACATCATCTTCGCCAAAGGTTGCAAAGTCTTCGCTGTATAGGCTGTTAGGTGATTTTTTCTGAACCGCAGTCACTTGGCCTTTATAAAGCTTAAGTACCACTTCACCCGTTGCTAATGTAGACAGTGCCTCAGCGCCCGCTAAAATAGAGTCTTTAAGTGGCGTAAACCAACGTCCGTCGTACACTAAGTGCGAAAATTCGCCGCCTAATACTTCTTTCCACTTACGGCTTGATTTATCAAGTACCAGCTCGTCTATTGCTTGAAGCGCCGCCATGATCACGGTACCACCTGGGGTTTCGTAACAACCGCGAGATTTCATACCGACTAAACGGTTTTCGACTATATCTACACGACCAACACCATGCGGTGATGCAATGTCGTTTAATTTAACTAAACAATCATAAGGTTTAAGCTCTTCGCCATTTACAGCAACCACTTCACCTTCAACTACTTTTAATGTTACAAGTTCGGCTTTATCTGGGGCTTGCTCTGGAGAGTTAGTCCAGGTCCATACTTGATCGCTAGGCTCACACCATGGATCTTCAAGCTCGCCGCCTTCGTGGGAAATGTGCCATGCGTTAGCATCACGGCTGTAAATTTTTGTTGCTGAAGCAGAACACGGAATATCACGCTCAGCTAAGTAATCTAATAGTGATTCACGGCTTGATAAGTCCCACTCACGCCATGGCGCAATAACTTTTAGCTCAGGTGCAAGCGCTGCAAAACACGATTCAAAACGTACTTGGTCGTTACCTTTACCCGTACAACCATGTGAAAGTGCATCAGCCCCTACTTTACGTGCAATCTCTACTTGCGCCTTAGCAATAATTGGGCGCGCCATAGACGTACCAAGTAAATACGTTCCTTCGTAAATAGAACCCGTTTTAAGCGTTGGGTAAATGTAGTCACTTACCATTTCGTCTTTTAAGTCAACTACGTAACACTCAGTTGCGCCCGAAGCAATCGCTTTTTCCTCTACACCTTCAAGCTCTTCTGCGCCTTGGCCTACATCGGCAACAAACGCGATTACTTCACAACCGTAGTTTTCTTTTAACCATGGCACGATAGCCGATGTATCTAGACCACCTGAATAGGCTAAAACGACTTTTTTAATTGAACTCATAGGTGTTCCTTAACAAAATTTGGATTTAGTAATGTAACTAGCAGAGCATTTTGCGCATGCATGCGATTTTCTGCTTGTTGAATAATTTTAGATGCTGGGCCATCCATTACCTCAGAAGTAATTTCAAAGTCACGGTGTGCTGGTTGGCAATGTAATACCGTAGTCGCCCCAGTTTGATCTAGCAATGCTTGGTTTAGCTGATAAGGCATGTATTTTTCTTTAACTTGCTCAAGCGGGGTATCGTCCCCCATTGAAACCCATGTATCGGCGTAAACAACGTTTGCGCCAACTGCCGCTTCTACACGGTCACTTACCATGACAGATGCACCATTCATTGCTGCGATTTGCTCAGCCTTTTTAAGAATTTGCGAATCAGGCGAACACCCTTTTGGCGTTACCGCTACAAAATCGGTGCCCAGTGTTGCGGCAAGTAACATAAGTGAATGGGTCACATTGTTACCCTCGCCGAGGTAAGCCACTTTAAGTTCGCTCACATCGCCATGTACTTCTTGAAGGGTTAAAAAGTCAGCCAGTGCTTGGCACGGGTGGTACAAGTCACATAAGCTATTAACCACAGGCACAGAGGAGTATTCACCTAACGTTGTTAATGTGCTGTGCTGATTAACACGCGCTACAATACCATCTGCCCATGTAGAAATATTTAGTGCAAAATCTTTTACCGATTCGCGAGCGCCCATAGCGCCATTTTGCTGATCTAAATAAACAGCGTGGCCACCTAAACGATTAATACCAATATCAAACGATAAACGTGTACGTAGGCTTTGCTTTTCAAATAGTGTAACAACTGACTTACCCGCTAGTACTTGGCTGTATTTCTCGGGATTTGCTTTTAAATCACGCGCTAGCTTTAATAAATTAAGTGCGCCTTGTTGGTCTAACTCTAGACCGGTTAAAAAATTCTCTAACATGGTAACCCTATGGTGTAATCTTTGTTCCGACATGCTCGCCTTGCAGCAAAGCAGTTAAATTTTCTGGCTTTTGCCAGCTGGAAATATACACACCGCGTCGTAAGTGTAGGGCAGCGTGAAGACTGGTCTTAACTTTGACCTCCATCCCGCCCACAATTACTCCCTCTGCAATTAAAGTCTCAATGTGTTTTGTGTCAAGGTGATGTAACGGCTGTTTATTAGCGTCAAGTACAGCCTCTACATCGGTCATAAAAATAAGCTCTGCATTTAAATTATTAGCAATAGCGGCCGCAGCCTCGTCAGCATTAACGTTGTACCAAAGCCCTTGTTCATCAAATCCTATTGAGCTAACAATAGGTAGGCGCCCGACGTTTAGTAAATCGTTAATAATAGAGTCATCGTTGCTTTCGCACTTACCTACTAAACATAATGCTTTGAGCTTTTGCGATGCAGTTACGCCTGCTTCATAAAGGCTTAAGCCAACAGGCTTGTGGCCAGCAGAAATAGCTTGAGCCATTAGCTGCTTGTTTGCACACCCTGCAAGTGCACCGACTATATGCGGCATTTGTTCAGCAGGGCTAATACGTAAACCTTGATGTTTAGCACTAACAAAACCTGCCTCTTTTAACCATGTATCGACTAATGCCCCACCACCATGCACAATTACAAAGTTATGGTTTGGCTGATTAGATAACACTTCAAATAACGCGTGAGCTGCATTTTCAGTATTAAGTACAGCACCGCCAAGCTTAATAACCCACGTTTTTTTACTCATTAAAACGCTCCTTTTAAGCCTGTGGTATGGTTTAAACCCATAGATAAATTAATACATTGCAGAGCTTGCCCCGCAGCACCTTTAAGTAGGTTATCGATTGCCGCAACAACAATTAATTGCGAGCCTTGCTGTTGCCACCCAATATCAACGTATGGCTGCTTTGCAACCCCTTTGATTGATGGAATTTTATTGCCTAACAAACGAATTAAAGGCTCTTTTGAAAGCACATCATAAGCCGTTGCTACTTGCTCACTTGTCACCTCAGGTTTTAGTTGCACGTAAATCGTTTCTAAAATACCGCGAGCAAAGTTACCTAAATGAGGTGTAAATAAAACCTTATGGCCCAAGTGCTGTTCTATTTCTGGTCCGTGACGGTGGTTAAATAAACCATATGGCGCTAGCGATACTTCACAAAAATGAGTACCTACACTGGCTTTACGCCCTGCGCCGGTAACACCCGATACTGCATTAATAATAATAGGTTGTTCGCTCAGTAAGCCTGCGAGCTGAAGTGGCTTTAACGCATTCAATGCCGCTGTAGGGTAACAACCCGCAACAGCCACTAACTTTGCATTTGCAATTGCATTGCTATTCCACTCTGCTAAACCGTATGCCGATTCATTTAGCAGCTCAGGGTGCTTATGTTCAAAGCCATAATAAGTAACGTAATCGTCATTACTTGCTAGGCGGTAACCACCCGATAAATCAAATACCTTTTTGCCCATCGCTAAAAATTGCGGCGCTAAATCTACACTGACTTTATGGTCGGTACACAGGCATACGTAATCTGCATTCGCGTTAATGTCACCAAACGCTGATTTTGTAAGAGGAAGTAAAGGAATATCAAGTAAGCCTAAGTGTTCTGGGTATAAATCACTCAGTAATTTATGTTTGTCTAGGCTACCTTCAGATACATAACAACCTGATAAAGTTAAATTTGGGTGTTTAGCAATAAGGCTTGCTAGTTCTGCGCCGCTGTAACCACTTGCGCCAATAATCACTACATTCATTATTTACTCGTTATCTTAAAATTTATTACTACTTACTTATGTGTTCGCTTACACTAGCTTAGGTGCTAATTAAGTCTTATTTATTAATGAATTTTGATTATCGTCGCATTATCTTCATGGTGTTACTTAATATATTTATGCTTAAAAAGTGAATTGATATTCATCATAAATACTTTTATATTGTTATGCAATTAAATTGAATAATTATTATGGGAATTTTTATGTCTCTGCCTTCGTTTATTTCTATGTATCAGCAATTAATTGAAGCCCCTTCTATTAGTGCGATTGAAGACAGTCAATGTATGAGCAATAAAAGTGTTATCGAGTTACTTGCACAATGGTGTGAAACTCTTGGCTTTACGTGTGAAATAATAGAACTTGATGGTAAAAAAGGGCGTTATAACTTATTAGCAAAACGCGGCATTGGCGATGGCGGTTTAATGCTTGCTGGGCATACCGATACAGTACCGTTTGATGATAGCCGCTGGAATCATAATCCGTTTAAATTAACCGAACTCAATAACAAACTTTATGGTTTAGGCAGCATTGATATGAAAGGATTTTTTGCTTTTGTGCTGCAAGCTATAAGCGAGTTGGATGAAAAACAACAAACACAGCCTATTTTAATACTTGCTACCGCCGATGAAGAAACAACAATGGCAGGTGCTCAACAAATTTGTCAGCACCCAAATTTAAAACCAGCGCGCTGTATTATTGGTGAACCCACTGATATGACACCGGTATTTACACATAAAGGCCATATGAGTACAGCAATAAGGGTCGTTGGTCGCTCTGGGCATAGCTCCGATCCCGAACGTGGTCTAAACGCCATTGAAGTTATGCATAAAGTGACTTCAAAATTACTGATCTTGAAAGAGCAATTAAAGAATAAGTATTCACTAAATTACTTTGAAATACCTTACCCTACTTTAAATTTAGGTAATATTCATGGTGGCGACAACGCAAATAGAATATGTGGTTGTTGTGAAATGCATATTGATATGCGCCCACTGCCAGGGCTTAGCGTGCAAGAGTTGCAAGCTTTGCTTCTTGATGCAACAAAAGAGATTAACGAACAATATCCTAACTCAGTGAGTGTAATTGACCTGCACGACCCAATACCGGCATTTACAGGCCATACCGACAGTGCGCTAGTTCAACTTGCAGAAAAAATAGCTGGCCAAAAAGCCATTGCTGTTAATTACTGTACAGAAGCCCCGTTTATTCAACAATTAGGCTGTGAAACCATTGTTATGGGGCCGGGTTCAATTAACCAAGCGCATCAACCTGACGAATTTTTAGCAATGGAAAAAATAAAGCCCTCACAGCACATCATTAGCAATATTATAAAAGCCTGTTGCTTTTAACTAAGCAAAAAAAAGACGCGAAATAGCGTCTTTTTTATAAATGCGGCATTTACTATTTCATGTATTTGCTTAAATACTTTTTAAATACAGGGTCTGTTTTAGCAAGCTCTTTTTGCTCAGCTAATATCTCTTTTAAAATGACACCCGAGGTTAGCGGGTTAGCCAGTACAACCCTAAACACAACCGTAGGTTGGTTATCGTATTGAGCTGGGGTTAAACGAGTACGCGACACAAATGAACGACCTGACTCACGCTGGCGTTTTTGCATACTGGCTGTAAAACGATTTAGTGAGGCAAAAATATCAATCCGTGTTTTTTCATCTGCCTCAGCAATCGCTTGTTTTATTTGTTTTGGCACATAGCGATAAGTAAGCAAGCACAGTTCAGGTTCTGAAATAAGCTCAAAATCTTCATCTGCTTTGATTAAATTAGCAAAATACTTTGCTTTTTTAATGCTTCTATCGATTAGCATTTCATAGCCTTTACGGCCAATAACACGTAAGCAAGCATGCACTAACATAGCCATACCTGGGCGGCTACCTTCGAGTGTGTGGCTACCTAAATCTTTAGAGCCCTTACGCAATATATACTCAGCATGGTGTTCTATTGCATCGGTTGCTGCTGGGTCTTTAAATAACACCAAACCAGCCCCCATAGGTACATACATTTGTTTGTGGGCATCAATTGTTATTGAGTCTGCTCGCTCAATACCATTGAGTAAAGGACGGTACGTGTTCGATAACAACGTTGCTCCGCCCCATGCTGCATCAACATGAAAATG
This sequence comes from Pseudoalteromonas sp. NH0006-46, assembly GCF_057547735.1. NCBI lineage: Bacteria > Pseudomonadati > Pseudomonadota > Gammaproteobacteria > Alteromonadales > Pseudoalteromonadaceae > Pseudoalteromonas > Pseudoalteromonas sp. NH0006-46. The sequence continues at coordinate 203,638 of NZ_BAAJML010000007.1, forward strand.
ACAGTTAATTTCTTGCGCTAAATCAGCCATTTCGTTAAGCGGATCAATATTACCGGTTTCGGTTGTACCTGCAACACCAATAATTGCCATTACTTTAATGCCTTTAGACTCTAGCTCGCGAGCTTTATCTCGCATGGCATTTACATCGACTTTATTGTCATCCGTTGTTTTTATACCAATTAAGTTGTCGCGCCCTAGCCCTAATAAATCAACCGATTTCCCTAGTGAGTAATGGCCTCGCTCTGAAATTAAAACCGCGAGCCCTTTATACCCATAATGAAGCATACCAGCCACTAGCCCTTGGGCTGCAATACCTGTGAACTCGCCATCTGGTTTTAATAAACGATTTCGAGCAATCCAAAGCGCAGTAATATTTGCAACCGTGCCACCTGAGCAAAATGCGCCAAGTGAGGTTTTAGCGCTGTGCATCCATTTAGAGTAGAACGCATCATTTTGGCCATAGGCTAAATGATGCATCATACCAAGTACTTGGCGCTCTAAGGGGGTAAATGCCTTGGATGTCTCTATTTTTACTAAATTTTGATTTAGTCCTACCATCAATTTTGATAGGGGCAATAAAAAATGTGGCAGTGCAGAGGTCATATGGCCAATAAAACTTGGTGCAGCAGTATGCACAGAATGTGCAACAAGCTGCTCCATTATGTCTTGAGCATAAGCAGATACAAATGTTGGATCTTCCGGGATCACCGCAGATTGAAAGTCTTTTTCAATTTCATGTAAGGGTTTTTCAATTGCCGCTATATTTTCGTTCAAAAAACCTGCTAAATTACTCGAAATTTCAAGCTCAATTTTGCTTAAAGTTGAGTCAGGCGCTTCAGGTACAGTGAATATACGCTTGAGGCTTTCTTTAGAGGCGACGGCACAACGCTTTTGATCCATCTTAATACCTAGTGTGTGTGTTGCTAAAACACCTGTTTAACTAGTAAAAACGCCCAATTATGGCGGTAAGTTAAGCAATAGTGTTTCTAAATAATTGCGCTAACTGTACTGCAATATAAGTAAAATGTCTCGTTAAAAGCCTTAAAAGCAACAACACGCATGACAAAAAAGTGTTAATTTAATTAAAATTTTATTTAATCGAATAAATACTAATTATTTATTGGGCAATTTGGTATTTTAAGTATAATAAAAAAAACAACAAAAAAGGGACAGACATGCTTAGGGAAAGAGTAAAAGTGAGCTGGTTAGTAGCCGGCTTTGCTTTATTTTTAGTCAGTTTAGTTGCTTATATCTATTACACCTACCACACAACCCGCGCTGAAATTATGGAGTCTGTCGATGCTCGTCTACTTAATGCCGCAGCCACTGTAAAGCATATACTAGGTGATGATTACCTAAATACCATGAATCAAAACGGCCAAATTAATTTTATTGATTATGAAGTCAAAAGCAGGCAGCTTTCAGAGTTTGCACAAGCACTGGATGTTGAATATGTATACGCGATGATATTAAAAAACAACCGCGTATACTTTACTGCATCTAGCTATACTCAAGACGATATGAGCAATGGCAAAATAACGCAATATTTAGATATATACCCAGAAGCAACCAATCTCAACATAAGCGCTTTTTACTCCACAGAACCAGTATTTGAAGTTTCAGCGGATCAGTGGGGGCATTTTAAAACGATATTTATTCCTTACGTAGATACTCGAACAGGTACCACTTACCTTACCGGCGCCGATATAACGATTAACGACCTAAACCAAAAGCTGAGTGAAAGCGTTTCTAAAGCAGCGGCTATGGCAAGCTTTTTCTTTTTTATAGCAGCGCTTGTTGCCGCTATTTATGTTTATTTACTTAAGCGTTCATTAGCAACTGACTCCAGTACCGGCTTTGATAACCACATTGCTTTGGAATATTTACTCAAAAAAAGTAATAACCACCATATGCAACTAGCCGTTGTATGGGTGAACGAAATTGAGGATATAAATAGTTTTTACGGCACTGAAATTGGCGACCGAGTAATGAAAAATCTACTTATGCATTTTAAAAGCCGTTGCTCTACTCACTGTCATTTATATCGCTTAGCAACGAATAAACTGGTACTGCTTTCCCCCAAAGAAACACCTTATGAAGAACTTAACGACTTAATTGAAACCTATAATGCCAATACGCCTTTATTAACCGACCCATTCATATACATCACTTTATGTGCGGGCATTGCAACTGGCAATAAGTCACTATTACTTGAAAATGCTCATATTGCTGCCCTGCAAGCAAAACAAGGCAGACATACGGTTATTAATTATTCAAAAGCCCTACATGATGTTAAAACTCAATATCAATACAATGTAGAAATGGCTAAAGAAGTTCACGATGCGTTTGATAACAACCGAATTGTGCCCTACTTTCAACCAATAATAGATACCAAAACTAATCAGGTAGTGCAGTACGAATGCTTGGCTCGGATGGTGACCGCAAGTGGAGAGATTTTAAAACCCGATGCGTTTTTAAATGTAGTTACTCGCTCTAGAATGGATGGTTTATTAACCCGCACTATATTTTCGCAGTGTATTAGTCGCTTTAGAAAGACTAATATTTGCTGGAGCTTAAATATAACAGCGCAAGATATGTTAGACCCAAGTTTAAACGAATATATTACTAACGAACTTAAACGCTACCCACACCCAAGCAATATCACTTTAGAGTTAATCGAAACGCAAGCCATTGCTAATTATTCAGAAGTGAAAGCCTTTATTTCTATGGTAAAAAGTAAAGGGGTAAAAGTCATTATTGATGATTTTGGAAGTGGCTATTCAAATATTTCAAATGTGCTTAAGCTAGAAGTAGATGGAATTAAATTAGATGGTGGATTGATAAAACAAATAATAAACGATAAAGACATTTACTTATTTATTGAGCATATAGCAGCATTTGCTAACCAATTAGATTTACAGCTCATTGCTGAATCTGTAGAAAACGCAGCCATAGTTAATGCGCTACAAAAAGCAAATGTGACGCTTATGCAAGGTAATTACTTTGCTTATCCCGCGCCACAATTCGCTATATCTGAAGATACTAATTTAGCCAGCTGAGTAAACTGTAACGACTAAATATTCTAGCCATACTTAGGTTAAATTTATGATAAGCCGATGACTTTGCTGACCGCTAGCCCAATACTTACGCTCAAACGGAGTGATTGCATCATCTGACTCATAAAGTGTCACTTCGCAGTGGTTACCTGTAAGCGCAAGCGCTCTGGCAAACTCCTTTACGTAAATGTCCCAATTACTGCGAACCTCTAATTGCCCACCTAATTTAACAATAAACGGAAAAATAGCCGCACCATGCCATCTGCGCTGAATATGCTTAGATTTAGGCCATGGATTTGGGTAAAGCAAATAATGATGCGTAGGCTGCCAATTAGCAGCCACGGCTAAACGCCAAAAATCATTTAAATCGGCTTGCACTAAAATATACTGCCCGCTATCAGTTTGCTTGTATTCTACGTCGTGCTTATCAAGTCGATGAGATGATTTATCAATACCAATCACCAACGCATCGGGGTGCCGTTTAGCTAAGTTCGCGCTACTTTCCCCCACACCACAGCATGAGTCTAAAATAAGTGGTCCATCAAATGCCTGCACCTTTTCATTAACCTCATCAAATGCCGCTTGCGTGTGTGCAGCAATGGGCTTTTTAAACTCGGCGCTTAAATGCTTATTTACTATTTCATCAAGCTTTTCATGAATACCAGCCTGATTAGATACAATACTTCGAGAATTTGCATCACTCATTAATGTCTTAGCCCCACACCTTTTCTGATTAATGTAAGCGCAACAGAAAATAACACTGTAATGAACACTAAAATAACACCCAATGCGACCGTTAAATCAACATCCGACACACCTAAAAATCCATACCTAAATGCGTTAACCATATAAATGATTGGGTTTATTTGCGATACGTTCTGCCAAAACTCAGGTAGTAACGTAATTGAATAAAATACACCACCTAGATACGTTAGCGGAGTAAGTATAAATGTGGGAATAATACTAATATCATCAAAACTATTAGCGTAAATAGCATTAATCAAACCACCTAATGCAAACACCGCAGAAGTTAAGATAACTGTTGCCATTATTACAAAAATATTATGTATTTGAATATCAACAAACAGTAGCGACACGCAGGTAACAATAAAGCCTACCATCATACCGCGCGTCATACCGCCTCCCATGTAGCCTAATACAATTATATAATTAGGCACCGGAGCAACGAGCAACTCTTCAATACTTTTTTGAAACTTGGTTGAATAAAAACTAGAGGCGACATTAGAGTATGAATTAGTTATAACCGACATCATAATTAAGCCGGGTACAATAAACTCCATGTAACTAAATCCGCCCATTTCACCAATACGCGAGCCAATTAAGTTACCAAAAATAACAAAATACAAACTCATTGTAATAGCTGGTGGTACTAAGGTTTGCACCCAAATACGTAAAAAACGAATACACTCTTTAATCCATATACTTTTTAAGGCTACGCCATATTTTAACATTTATTCGCCCCGCCCTTGCTCTAGTAATCCTACAAATAACTCTTCTAATCTATTGGCTTTGTTACGCATACTCAATACTGTATTACCTTGTGCTGTGAGCTCAGTAAATACCGCATTTAATCCTTGCGATTTTGCCACTTCAACCTCAATGGTATGATCGTCCGTCATAGTGTAGGTATACCCAGGTAATGTGACGGGCTTTGCTGGCATTTTTAAATCAAGCACAAAGGTTTCTTTATCAAGCTTTGCTAATAACGCTTTTATGGTGGTATTTTCTACGATGCGCCCACTATCGATAATAGCGATGTTTTTACACAGTAACTCTGCTTCTTCAAGATAGTGCGTGGTTAAAATAATTGTGACGCCTTGCTCATTAATTTTGCGTAAAAACTCCCACATAGAGCGGCGTAGCTCTATATCTACTCCCGCTGTTGGCTCATCTAAAATCAGCAGCTTTGGCTCGTGCATCAGTGCGCGTGCAATCATTAAACGGCGCTTCATCCCACCTGACAAAGTGCGCGCTTGTTTATCTTTTTTCTCAAGTAACCCAAGCTGAGCTAAATATTTATCTGCACGCTTATGTGCTTCATTGCGCGGCACACCGTAATAACCCGCTTGATTTACTAATATTTGGGTCAACGTTTCAAACTGGCTGAAGTTGAATTCTTGTGGCACTAAGCCTAAATGCGCCTTGGCAGCTTCAAGATGGGTATCGATATCGCAACCAAATACCTCCACTTTACCTTCAGTTTTATTAACCAAGGACGAAATAACACCAATGGTTGTTGACTTACCTGCGCCATTAGGCCCAAGCAACGCAAAAAAATCGCCTTCTTCTACTTGTAAGTCAACACCTTTAACAGCCTCTACGCCGTTTTTGTATACCTTGGTAAGGCCTTCGATATTTAATGCAATACTTTGCTTACTCATTACTTACCCTCACCATAGCCCCAACGTTTTGTTAGAGCATGCTCAATGTTTAAATGATCTAAAATTCGCGCCACCATAAAATCAACTAAGTCTTCTATGCTTTGCGGTTTATGATAAAAGCCAGGCGCTGCGGGCATAATGGTTACACCCAATCGCGATAGCTTTAGCATATTCTCCAAATGGATCTCGCTAAAAGGCGTTTCGCGCGGCACTAAAATAAGCTGGCCACGTTCTTTAATCACCACATCAGCCGCACGCTCTAGTAAATTATCAGATGCGCCTACCGCAATCGCTGATACCGATCCTGCACTGCATGGACAAACAACCATTTTTTTCGGCGCGGCAGAGCCAGAAGCTACAGGACTAAACCAGTTATCTTTACCAAACACTTGTAATTGCAGTGGTTTTGCATCAAATAGCGCATTTAATTGCTCAGTAGCTTTATCTTCATTTGCAGAGAGCTTTATGTTTGACTCAGTATCAAGCACAACTCGAGCCGCACTCGAAATAAGCACATACACTTGATACTGCTGCTCAAGCAGTACTTCAAGCAATTTTAATCCATATGGCGCACCAGAGGCACCGCTAAACGCTAAGGTTATTTTATCTTTAAATTGCAAATTATTCTCCGCTGTATTTATCAGCCAATCCATCAACAAGCTGCTGATGGAGGCCATTAAAACCGCCATTACTCATGATTAGAATGTGTTGATTAGGCTGCACATTTTCAAGCACCCTATTAATAATCGACTGTGTGCTGTTAAAGCATTGCATACCCGCTTTTTGGGCTTGTTCTTTAAGCGACCAACCTAAGTTTTCGGGTTCAAACAAAAGCACCTCATCAGCCTCAGCTAATGAAGCGAGTAACGTGTGTTGATGTACACCCATTTTCATGGTGTTTGAGCGGGGCTCTAAAATAGCAATAATTTTTTCATCGCCAACTTTAGCGCGTAAACCCGCTAAGGTTGTTTTAATCGCTGTTGGGTGATGAGCAAAATCGTCATACACCTTAATACTATTTATGTCGGCTTTGAGTTCCATTCGCCTTTTTGGGCTTATAAATTCGGCAAGTGCATCAATACTGTGACTCACAGCAATTCCCACATGGCGCGCAGCTGCAATTGCCATAATCGCATTTTTTACATTATGTTCGCCAATTGCGCCCCAATTAACTGTGCCTTGCTGCTCATTATTCAAAAGTACATCAAACTCGCTGCCATCGGCTTTAATTAGTTTATAGCCCCAATCGCCATCTAACGTTTCGCTTTCACTCCATAGACCTTGCGATATAACGTCTTCAAGCGCTTTGTCTTGTTTTGGCCAAATGACTTTACCGCTGTAAGGTAGTGTACGCATTAAGTGGTGAAATTGTTTTTTAATTGCGTTCAAATCATCAAAAATATCTGCGTGATCAAATTCAAGATTATTTAAAATTAGCGTACGCGGTAAATAGTGAACAAACTTACTACGCTTATCAAAAAAGGCGGTATCGTACTCATCGGCTTCAATTACAAAAAATGGGGTTTCGCCCACTTTAGCCGACACACCAAAGTTTTGTACTACGCCGCCAATTAAAAAGCCAGGCTTAAGGCCCGCATATTCGAGTATCCACGCAAGCATACTGGCTGTGGTGGTTTTACCATGCGTACCAGCTACCGCAAGTACCCAAGAGTTTTGCAATAAGTTATGCTTTAACCACTCAGGGCCTGAGGTATAAGGTAAGCTGTTATCTAACACATATTCAACACATGGGTTACCTCGGCTCATGGCATTACCAATCACCACCATATCGGGTTTTGGCTCCAATTGAGATACGTCGTAACCTTGAGTGAGCTCAATACCAAGATCTTCAAGCTGGGTGCTCATAGGTGGGTAAACGTTTTGGTCTGAACCTGTCACTTGATGACCAAGTGACTTAGCAATGGCTGCAATACCGCCCATAAACGTACCGCAAATGCCCAAAATATGAATATGCATATACTTTCCTTAAACCGTATGCTCACTTTGCAGCTGTGCAAAGTTTAATGGCGCTATAATGCCAAATTTCGCGCATAGTTACCATTATATGTAGGTATTTTACTAATGCTTAAAGTCATTATCACAAACAAAAAAGCCTTCTAAATTAGAAGGCTTTTTTGCAAAGTAAATTAATCTACATACTTAAAAAAACGATTAAACCTAAGCCTAAAACTAATCGGTAAATGACAAAAGGTAACATTCCCATTCGTTCAATCACTTTTAAAAATAAATAAATACACGCATAAGCAGATAAAAAGGACAGTACCACCCCTAGTAACAATGTGCCCCATTCAACAACGTGGTCGCCCAATGCGAGCTCTACTGTGTAATAAAGCCCCATCATTGATATAACAGGAATGGCGAGTAAAAACGAAAAGCGCGCTGCGCTTTGCTTATTCATGCCTAGCATTAAACCCGCTGTCATTGTAATACCTGAACGAGAGGTACCCGGGATCATAGCAACGGCTTGCGCCAAGCCAATCATTAAAGCCGACTTCCAATTAAGTTGATAAATTGTTTTAACTTGTTTTCCTTTGGCATCAGCGTACCAGAGCAGCAAACCAAAAATAATGGTGGTGGCAGCAATGACCCATGCACTTCGAAGGTATAACTCAACAAAATCCTTAAGTAACAAACCAAATACTGCAGCAGGTATTGTCCCTAAGATAATCCACCAGCCGAGTTTACTGTCGTCTGTTTTACCTTGTGCGCCAAACGATTTAAACCACGCACTGAGAATATCAGCCACTTCTTTACGAAAATAAATGACAACCGCTATCAAAGTGCCCACATGCACTGCAACATCAAAAGCGAGTCCTTGATCTTCCCAGCCTAAAATTTGCGAGGGTAAAATTAAATGAGCCGAGCTAGATATGGGTAAAAACTCAGTAAAACCTTGAATTAGCGCTAAAATTATTATTTCTAAAATACTCATGGGTTAGAAAACTCCACCTTCCATAGTTTTTGTTGAGGGTTATTATATTCATTCCATAATTGAGCAATTGTTTGCTTAGCTACAGGGTGATAAAAACCGGGGGCAACCTCACTGAGAGGCTGTAGTACAAATGCATTTTTAGTGATTTCATCGCGCGGCAATTGCGCAGGGCTGTCACAAATAACATCGTCGTAAAACAATAAATCTAAATCTAGTGTTCGTGGACTGAACTTTTTATCATTAGGTGTACGACCATTATCGCGCTCTATTTCTTTTAGTAACGCACACACTTCAGCTAGCGGCCTATCTGTTTTTGCCCCAACGACCGAATTATAAAAGTTATTACCTACGAAACCTACGGCTTCGCTTTCAAAAACAGACGAATGCTCTATATTTTTAAAATGCGTTTTAAGCGCTTTTAAGGCACTTTGCATATAGTGCACTTTGTTAATATTTGACCCAAGACTAATAAATATTTGCGCCATTTAAACGCTTGCCTTATTGCGAGTTATTTCTACTCCAACAGTTTGTGCTTGCGGCACTGCTGCAGGTTTACTCACTCTAATTTTCACTTGAGTTGTATTAAATTCCGTTAAAATAATATCAGCCAATTGCTCAACAAGTGTTTCAAGTAACTCAACAGGCTTAGCAGTACTATGTGCAATGACGCGTTCGCTTACTTTTGCGTAATCAAGTGCTAAATTAATGTCATCATTTGCGGCAGCGGGTTTAATATCACTTAGCATTTCAATATCAAAATAAAGGCTCTGTTTACTTTCTTTTTCAAAGTCGTACACTCCAATAATCGTGTCGACGTGCAATTGAGATATAAATACCTTATCCATTGATACTCCAAAAGACCAACAACTGTTCTAACTACATAAACTAATTAAAAATTAATATTGTATATGCTTTAATCAGTGTTTAAATATGTAAAAATACCTTCTACAATAACAAAATAACGCGTTGAGCTAAAATTGATAGAAGTATAATACTTTTAACGATAAATTTTGCCGCCAATAATAGCCCAAAAACGATGTTAATTGCATTAAATGTAACGGGTATAACGATAAAAAAATAAGGAACTATGTGTTAGCCATTTTGATGTTTGTTTTAGCGTACCTACTTGGGTCGATTTCGTCGGCTATTTTAGTGTCGCGCCTATTTAAACTCCAAGATCCCCGCACACATGGCTCAAATAACCCTGGCGCAACTAATGTTTACCGCTTAGGTGGCGCTTTTCCTGCTGTTTTAGTTCTTGTTTTTGATATTTTAAAAGGCACAATTCCAGTGTGGGGGGCCTATTTTTTACAACTTGAGCCTTTAGTTCTGGGCGTTGTTGCCGTCGGCGCCTGTTTAGGGCACATGTACCCCGTGTTTTTTAATTTTAAAGGAGGCAAGGCCGTTGCAACCGCATTTGGTGCTTTACTTCCAATAGGTTTATCCCTGGCAGGGTTATTAATTGCTACTTGGCTAATTATTGTTGCGGTAAGTCGCTACTCTTCACTTGCCGCCCTCGTTACCGTTTTACTCGCACCGCTTTATACGTGGTTAATTAAGCCCCTATATACATTGCCAGTGGTTTTTATCACGGTGCTCATTATTTTTCGCCACAGAACAAATATAGTTAGGTTATTTGCGGGTGAAGAACCAAAAGTGGGGGCTAAAAACGCCCCCACCGATGAAAATAAACCAACATAACCCGTTAAATTAAATGGGCTCGAGGCTGTCTATTGGCCAACGTGGCTTGGTTTTCATATCGAGGGTTGCAAACTGACCTGCTTTTAAACGCTGCATTCCGGCATAAGCAATCATTGCGCCGTTATCTGTACAAAACTCTGTACGCGGATAATAAACCTCACCTTTCATCCCTTGCATCACACGCTCAAGCTGAAGCCTAAGCTGGGTATTTGCGCTTACTCCACCTGCAATAACTAAACGTTTGATGCCTGTTTGCTTAAGCGCTCGCTTACATTTAATAACTAACGTATCAATAACGGCGGTTTGAAATGCATGAGCTATGTCAGCTTTAGTTTGCTCGTCTTCATCATTTTCACGAATGGTAATCGACGCCGCAGTTTTTAAGCCACTAAAGCTAAAATCAAGGCCTGGCTTATCAGTCATTGGACGAGGAAAGATAAATCGTTTTGGCACACCCTGCTCTGCTAATTTAGCTAAGCGAGGGCCTCCTGGGTAATCAAGACCTAATAACTTAGCTGTTTTGTCAAACGCTTCACCTGCAGCATCATCAACAGACTCGCCCAGTACTTCGTATTGACCAATGCCTTCAACTTTTACCATCATGGTATGGCCACCAGAAACAAGTAACGCAATGAACGGAAATTCAGGTACGTTTTCTTCAAGCATAGGAGCAAGTAAGTGCCCCTCCATATGATGAACCGCAACAGCAGGAATATCCCAGCCATAAGCCAAAGAGCGACCAATTGAAGTACCCACTAACAGCGCCCCAACCAAGCCTGGGCCAGCGGTATAAGCAATACCATCTAAATCTTCAGGGCCACACCCCGCTTGAGCAAATGCGGCATCAATAAGAGGTAGAGTTTTACGCACATGATCGCGTGACGCAAGCTCAGGAACCACACCACCGTAGTCAGCATGCACTTTTACTTGGCTGTATAATTGATGAGCTAATAAACCTTTTTCATCATCATAAATTGCAATACCAGTCTCATCACATGACGATTCAATGCCTAAAATTCGCATTGTACTTCTCCCGCTTTTTTATCACTACTTAATCAAAGTTCAAGTTACTTAATTTGTTTATAACGTCAAACCAATATTTGTTTGACCATCAACAACAGCAAATTTTTTCAGCGCTTTTACACTATCTGAAGTAATACGCCCCATATTTTCAACAAAATCAATAAGCTCAGCTAACACTTCAATTTCATACTGCATCAAAGGGTGTTCCCTAACAGCGGTATTGTCTGCAATTTCACCGTCTACTGTCATTTGGTATTCAATAAAGCGCGCAACGGTTGCTTGCGAAATTTTACTAACGCTTACAAATTCTTTATCGTCTTGTGCCATTAAGCCATGCATCAAGCTCAGTAATGACGTTGCCGCATCAATAGCCGGGTATGTACCAAACATATCAAAATCAGCCAGCTCTGGAACATTAGGTTCCACTTTTTCAACTTGCTTTTCTAAATCGATCTTACTTTTTGGTAGCAAGATTTTTTCCCAACAAACATTAAGCGCATTACGAAGTAACGTTTCATCACCAAACCCCGTAGCTTCACTAAATAAGCCGTAATTTGGCAACATACGTTCAATTAGCGCACTTGCTAATACCGCTTTTTGTAAATAGTTTAGCTCTCTAATACGCTGAAAATTATTTGCTTTAGTCATTCTTTAACGTCTCACATGACCAACAAAAATCAAATGTTGATCCATTATGCTCATTACAGTTAGGACATACCCAATCTGGAGCGGATTGTTTTACTTGCTGATAGTTTACCAATATTTGTCGCGCATGGCGCTCTTTTATCGCATAAACCTGCACTCTAACTTGTGCCTGATCGAAAGGAATTTCTCCAAGTGCGCCTTGAAGCATTTCTCCTGCAACTTTACACTCTATCCCGCCTGCTTGAATTAACCCCTTAACAATATTAGCCTCTAAGGTGTTGGCTGCTTGGTAAATTGTTATCCAATTAAATGCACTATCTGTTGTGTTTTTATGAGTTTGCAATATCGACCTCGATTATTTTGTGTGTACAATACTTTAAGGTATTGAGAACGTTATTAAACAATATTCAAAAAAGGCGCAAGCATGACACTTACAACCCCGGGTCTACTTTTTCCAGCGATATCTTTATTACTTCTTGCTTATACAAACCGATTTTTAGTGCTTGCGCAATTAATCAGAGAATTAAATGCCAGAGAAGGCGAGTCAATTCGACCTGTCGTTGTTGCGCAAATTACCAATTTAAGAAAACGTATAAAACTAATAAGAACGATGCAAGTTTACGGTGTAGGCTCCTTTTTATTGTGTACTTTGTCTATGTTCGCTCTTTTTATTGAGTTTAATACCACGGGTATTATTTTGTTTGGCGTAAGCCTAACCTGCTTAAGTTTATCTTTATTAACGTCTTTATTTGAAATTCATATTTCATGTGATGCAATAGAAATTGAGCTTCAAAATATTGAAAGCAAACCATTGAGTAACAGAGCAAACAAAAACTTTGACAATAAAACAAGCTAAAAGACTAAAATTCGTGCAAATATTTTAATTATTGCTTAATCAATGCCCTACTTTGTGGCATACTTTTTCATTAATTAGCATAATAAAGTTATCTAATATTTTATTTATACCTGCTTATTATTTTAACTTTGCCAGATAGGGATGTTAGGTGAATACTAAATTATTAGCCTTTAGTCTAAAGGTTAATACTTTTTAACATTTTTACACTTTTATTATTGTGCAAACAGATATATTGTGTGATCTATCAGTTGTAAATTTACATATATTTTTTAATAGTTTAGACAGGTAAAACAAACAGAATATTGATGTAGCATTACATCACAACTTACTTATAAAAAGGGACTATAAAGTGAGATTTGAGCAATTAGAACAATTTGTAGCACTTGGTGTGCTACGTCACTTCAGACAGGCCGCAGAAAAAACGCAAATTAGTACTTCTGCACTTACCCGTAGTATTCAAACCCTAGAAGATGAAATGGGCTATGAGCTAGTTACGCGCTCAACCCGCTCAGTAAAACTGACTCCTGAAGGCGAACTTTTTCTTGATTACGCCAAAAATACACTTAGCGAATTAGAAAACACCAAAAAGCGCCTGTTTCAATCTGTTCATGGCAATGCCGATGAAAAACTTATTATTGGTTACACAAATAAGGCAAGTAATATTGTGCCTATTTCATGTGGGCAATTTTTAGCGCAGTACCCACATGTAAAAATTGAAATGCAATTACAAGAACAGCATGAATTAACGCGTAAGCTTCAAGAAGGTGAAATAGACATTAGTGTTTATTCTCAAGCTATAAATAGTATTGGTAGCGATATTCATCTGCCTGATCAGCTTATTTTATTTGTATCTAAACATCACCCGCTTGCCCAAAAAAGTGACATAAGCAAACACGAACTAGACTCCTATTCAGCCTTTGGCTGTTTCTCTCAGTCAAAACAAGTTCAAACCATGCTAAATGAAGCCATTGATTCTTTAAATAAATCATCAACTATTAAAATGGGCAGTATTGAACAGGTTATATCGGGCATTACTAAATCAGATAGTTTTGCAATCGCCAGTATTGAACATGCAAACACAGTGGCAGAGCACACCGACCTGGTTCAGTTAAAAACAAATAAAGACCTAAGCCATGAGCAGTTAGTTGTTCAAACAAATCAACAAACAGCTGTTACTGAACACTTGGCACATTTACTTTCACTCATAAAAAAAGCAGCCACAACAATTAATTAATCCATTGTTATTTTTGAAATAGGTGCAGCACAAAACAATAGCTTTTTACTCTTTTTCGGCTAAACTGGCGCACCTTCAAAAAAAGAACCACATAAATGATCAACTTTTCAACCGATGGTGCGTTTTATAACGATATTGAAAACCGCGGTTATACAGTTATACCCAATGCCATAAACAATGAACTAATAGCTGATTTAATGGCTGATTGTTATCGTATAAATCCGCACTTTAGCCTTGCTGGTATTGGTCGTTTAAATCATTTACAAATTGACGATAATATTCGAAAAGATAAAACTTATTGGTTTGATGGGTCATCCCAAGCACAATTAACCTACCTAGCTGTTATGGAGAGTATTCGCACAACGCTCAATCGCACTTTTTTTATGGGGCTATTTGATTATGAATGTCACTATGCAAAATACACTCAGGGTGACTTTTATAAAAAGCATGTCGATGCCTTTAAAGGACGCTCAAATAGAGTATTTACCAGCGTTTTTTATTTAAATACACCAGGCGAGGGCGGTGAACTTGTAATTTATAAGCCAAAAAGCAAAGACATTGAAGTGACTATTGCGCCAGAGGCAGGAACGTTAGTTTTATTTGAAAGCGAGCGCTTTGTCCACGAAGTATTACCAGCAGTAGATAATCGGTATTCAATTGCTGGCTGGTTTAGAAAAAACGCATCAATTAGCGGAATTATTGATCCACCTCGTTAATATAACTAAATGTTAATGGGGTACGAGAATAGTAAACCAGCAAAAATAGCCATACCAACATAATGGTTGTTTAAAAATGCTTTAAAGCATGCGTCTCTATCTCGCCTTAAAATTAACACGTGTTGATAAATAAGCAACGTAACTGCAATTAGTAGCCCGCCCCAAAACGGCATACCTAAATGATTAATCGAACCTATATAAGTTATAAGTGCGATAAATAAAGCATTTAATATAAAAATGATATGGCGGTCGAAGCGACCAAATAAAATAGCGGTCGATTTAACACCAATTTTTACATCATCATCTCTATCAACCATGGCATACATAGTATCGTACGCAACCGTCCAACATACATTAGCAGTAAACAGCAACCAAGCCTGTATGGGTAATGCATCAATAGATGCCATATAAGCCATCGGAATTGCCCAACCAAATGCGGCCCCGAGCACGACTTGCGGCAATTGGGTGTAGCGCTTCATAAACGGATAGCAAAACGCGAGCGCAAGCGCACCAAAAGACAATAAAATGGTGTTAACATTTAGCATTAAAACCAAAATAAACGCTACAAAGATCAGTAATAAAAATAAACTTAGTGCTTCTGCGCTTGCTACCGTACCAGATGCAAGAGGACGTTGAGCTGTACGTTTTACAGAGCCATCTACTTTTCTATCTGCAAAATCATTTATCACACAGCCTGCACTGCGCATTACTACAACACCCAAAGTAAACACTATAAAATTAATTAAGCTCGGCGTACCGCTATTGGCAAGCCATAAAGCCCAATATGTTGGCCATAAAAGCAATAAAGTACCTATTGGCTTATCAACACGCATAAGCTGTAAATAATAAGAAAAGTGCTTAGCTTTTAAACCTGCTAATTTCATAAGTAAAGATACGCTCCAGGTAAAAATACTTCCGCCACCAAAAATTGATACTCACTTAACGAAAACACACTGCGGCGACCTAATAATGTTTGTATTGGCAAATTTTGCTGTGCCACTAAATTTTGTATTGAATGGTTGTTATCGAAACGGGCTATTTCAATATTTTGACGAACAAGCTCGGGCTGTTGAAAAATAACATCGCCTAAGGGACGCTCTCCCATATTATGAAGCGAGTTGTGAGTTTGGTTATTCGGGAGCCAACTTTGAGCGTAAACCATGGGGTGATTATCGCATAATAAAAGCACTTCTCTGTTTAACGCCGATGACGTTTTGCAGTCTAGTAATTGCTGCTGTTCATGGCTTAAATTAAATGTCTGTTCGCTGAGTACTTTTACACTAAAAGAAGTTGCTTTACTTTTTAGTTTAGCGGTTAAAGAGCGCGGCTCAAAAAGCCATTCTCGCTCTGTAGGTGTAAAGTCATCGGTTTGTATAGCCGATAGCCAGTTAGCTGATAAAGATAAAGGAAAAGTTGCCACAATAACTCAATAAAATATAATCCAAGTAAATGATAACATTACCTAAGCATTTGAAAAAGAGCCTATTCACTAACCCAAGTAACTAATATAAATAATTGCTTGGCGCTGTTTATTACCTATTATTAAGTATAAACTATTTACAACATGTTTTCGGAAACGCTTTAAATATGA
The DNA here is from genome assembly GCF_057547735.1 of Pseudoalteromonas sp. NH0006-46. Lineage (NCBI taxonomy): Bacteria > Pseudomonadati > Pseudomonadota > Gammaproteobacteria > Alteromonadales > Pseudoalteromonadaceae > Pseudoalteromonas > Pseudoalteromonas sp. NH0006-46. The sequence continues at coordinate 219,815 of NZ_BAAJML010000007.1, forward strand.
AAAAAATAGTATACGTGGGTCTTTTTACATTAATTATGAGTTTAGTGAGCCTGAGTGCCCGAGCAGAGTCAACGGTTGGTTACTTTGGTTTTGAACCTGACATAATCACTAATTATATTGGCGCATCAAGTAAAAAAATGGGTTATGTGCGCGTTACCGTTGACTTAATGCTAAGTGATAATTCAGACATCGCTGTTGTTGAACATCACACCCCTTTATTAAGAGACGCTATTGTAGAAATTTTATCGAAAGAGCCTGAAGAAAAAATAAAGTCATTAACTGGTCGCGAAGAAATTCGCGCAAAATGCATAGAAAAATTAAAAAGCCTGTTAAAAGAAGAAACAGGCCAAGAGATTATTCGTGAAGTATTATTTACTAAGTATTTGTACCACTAAGTTCAACTACCTTTAGGCTCATTAGTAAATAGTTGGGCGGTATAGGCAAACGCCATTCCGCTCACAAGTCCACCTAAGTGTGCCCAATTAGCCATTCCAAAAAACAACACATCAGCAAAGCCAAGCACTAACCAAACAAGCATAAAACCTACAATTGAGGTACTCACTAATGCCGGTTTATGCGGGTTTAAAAAACTATGAATCCAACAATAACCTAGCAAGCCGTATACCACGCCACTTAAACCGCCAAAATTAGGCCCAACATTTAAATATTGCGCCCAGCTACTGATTAAAGCAGTAACAAAAAACAGCCCTATTAGACTCAATTTTCCACATTGCTTTTCAATATTATCTCCAAGCGATACCCACCATATTAAATTAAACACTATATGGATTGCGCTAAAGTGAACCAAGGCCGGCGTTAACCAAGTTATAGGAGACGAAGGATCAAATTGTAATGCAGAATAAATACTCTCAAACCCACCCAATAAAAACGCAACATAAATAACAATACTAAATACACTGACTGACTGATTAAGCCAACTCAGCGCTTTAAATCGCGCTATGAGATTTAGCGATTGCCCTTGATACTTTAGGGGCGATTGCGTACTACCTACATGCCAAGAAGCTTGCTGATATCGTGGATGAGAGGGATTTTGAGTAAACTCAACCCAAAGCGGTTGTACCTGGTGAAAATGCTCTTCAGATACACTAATAACAACATGGCTACCATCGGTTGAATGTAGGCGCCCATCTAAACCTTGGCTTTTTAAATAATCTATAAAGCCTTGTGCGGCACGCGGGTTATTTAAACTGCCAAGTTCTATCATCGTTCTACTTTCTCGCTGTAGGCTGCTTCCCAAGCTGTAAAACCGCCATCCATGCTATATACATCCTCAAAACCTTGCTCAACTAAATAACTTGCAGCACCTTGCGAGCTCATACCGTGGTAACACACAATAATAATGGGCTGATCGAACTCTTTTTCCATCATAAACTGTGCAATATTGGCATTTGATAATGCCTCAGAGCCTGGGATATGGCCCGCTTGATATGAGTTAGGATCGCGTATATCTGCAATTACTACGTCTTCTTTGTCTAATAACTCATGCGTTTGCGCAATCGATATATGTTTAAATGCCATTGAACTCTCTTTAATAAATAAAATAAAAAAGGCGGCCATAGCCGCCCTTCTTGTAATTTTTTATGGAATTAATCCCAATTTAAAATTACTTTTCCTGACTGACCTGAAATCATCATATCAAAGCCAGCTTGGAAGTCATCTACAGAATACTGATGCGTTATGATTGGGCTTAAATTAAGACCTGACTGAATCAAACTTGCCATTTTGTACCAGGTTTCAAACATTTCGCGACCATAAATACCTTTAATCACTAAACCTTTAAAAATAACTTGGTTCCAATCTACCGCCATATCTGATGGCGGAATACCTAACATGGCAATTTTACCACCGTGGTTCATGTTATTAAGCATTGAATTGAATGCGCTTGGCACGCCTGACATTTCAAGGCCAATATCAAAGCCTTCTGTCATGCCTAAATCGGTCATAACCTCTTCAAGCTTTTCGTTGGCAACATTTACCGCGCGAGTTGCACCCATTTTACGAGCAAGCTCTAAGCGATATTCATTTACATCAGTAATTACTACATGACGCGCGCCTACATGTTTAGCAACGGCCGCAGCCATAATACCAATTGGACCAGCGCCTGTAATAAGGACATCTTCACCCACTAAATCAAACGAAAGCGCTGTGTGTACCGCATTGCCAAATGGGTCAAAAATAGACGCTAGTTCATCTGAAATGTTATCTGGAATTTTAAACGCGTTAAATGCAGGGATCACCAAATATTCAGCAAACGCGCCTTCGCGGTTAACGCCAACACCTGTGGTATTGCGACATAAATGAACACGCCCTGCACGACAGTTTCGACAATGTCCACACGTTATATGCCCTTCACCAGATACGCGGTCACCAACAGCAAAACCACGAACTTCTTGTCCCATATCAACCACTTCGCCAACGTATTCATGGCCAACCACCATAGGCGTAGGAATCGTTTTACTTGCCCATTCGTCCCATTTATAAATATGAACGTCGGTTCCACAAATAGCCGTTTTGCGAATTTTAATAAGCAGATCGTTGTGGCCAACTTCTGGTTTTGGCGCATCTGTCATCCAAATGCCCGGCTCTGCTTTTAATTTAGATAATGCTTTCATGAATTACACTCAACAAAAAAACCGAAAAGACTTCGGTTTATAAAAAATTAAATAACGCCCATTTCTTTACCAATACGAGTAAAGGCAGCGATCGCTGTATCAAGCTGCTCGATACTGTGCGCTGCTGAAATTTGCGTACGAATCCGAGCTTGCCCTTTTGGTACAACTGGGAATGAAAAGCCAGTAACATAAATGCCTTCTGCAAGTAATTTGTCTGCCATAAGTGATGCCACTTTAGCGTCGCCCAACATAACGGGGATAATGGCATGGTCTTTACCTGCGCAGGTAAAACCTGCCGCTTCCATTTGTTCACGGAAGTACTTAGCATTTGACCAAAGCTTAGCCCGAAGTTCGCCGCCATTTTCAAGCATTTCTAGCACTTTAATCGATGCTGTAACAATCGAAGGAGCTAGTGAATTAGAAAACAAGTATGGACGAGAGCGCTGGCGTAGCCATTCAACAATTTCTTTTTTACCTGAGGTGTAACCACCTGATGCGCCGCCAAGTGCTTTACCTAATGTACCAGTAATAATATCTACTCGGTCAAGTACATTACAATACTCTGGTGTACCTTTACCGTTTTCGCCAACAAAACCAACTGCGTGAGAGTCATCAACCATAACAAGAGCATCGTATTTATCGGCCAAATCGCACACGGCTTCTAAATTACAAATTACGCCGTCCATAGAAAACACGCCGTCGGTTGCAATTAATTTAGTTTTAGCACCCGCTTCGTCTGCAGCAATAAGTTGCTTTTCAAGATCGCTCATGTCGTTATTCGCATAGCGAAAACGCTTAGCTTTACATAAACGAACGCCATCAATAATTGACGCATGGTTTAATGAATCAGAGATAATGGCATCTTCTGCGCCTAAAATCGTTTCGAATAGGCCAGTATTAGCATCAAAGCATGACGAATATAAAATGGTGTCTTCGGTTTCTAAAAATGCACTAATTTTTTGTTCCAATGTTTTGTGAATATCTTGCGTACCACAAATAAAGCGCACAGAGGCCACACCAAAACCATGCTTACTTAAGCCATTTTGGGCAGCTTCAATTAGCTCTGGGCTATTAGCTAAACCTAAGTAATTGTTAGCACAGAAGTTAATAACACTACCTGAGGCAACTTCTATTTGAGCTTGTTGCTGAGACTTAATAATACGTTCGTTTTTGTACAAACCTTCTGATTTTACGTCTTCAATTTGCTGTTGTAGCTGGCTAAAAAAAGCAGATGCTCTCATCTGTGTTCTCCATTTAATTGAACGGGTAAACAACAACATTTTAGTTACTGTTTAAGATGGGGGGTATTGTAAAAGTTTAGCGAAGAAAATGCACGGTTTGCAGTTCGTCGCAAAGTGGCTGACTGGCAGGAATTCCTGCCAGTTTACAGCCAATTAGGGTAGGGTTATTTACCTGCTTAAAAGTGCAGTTAACTCATTGATTGAATCAATAACTAAATCAGCATGTTGAGGTGCATCGCTCGGTAAATTTTTACCAGACCTTACTAATACTTTTACGCCAATACAGGCGTTACTGGCCGCTTGCATATCACTAAGCTTGTCGCCCACCATAATACTTTTTTTTGGGTCGATGCTATGGGTATCAATACCCTCAAGCAACATACCCGGTGCGGGCTTTCTGCAATTACACTGTTTTAAATACTCAGGTAATGCCTTTTTTGGGTGGTGAGGACAAAAGTATACATCGGCCACTTCGATGTCATGCGCACTAAATTGGTTTTTCATCCAACCTGTAAGCATTAGGAAATCGTGTTGTGTGTAATATCCTCGCCCAATCCCCGATTGGTTGGTCACTATGATTATTTTATAGCCTGCATCGTAAAATGCTTTACAGGTACTAAATACACCGTCAATAAATTCAAAATCTTCACTTTTATATACATAACCATGATCAATATTAACGACTCCATCACGGTCTAAAAAAAGGGCTTTATTTTGTTGTAGGCTCATTTTAATGACTCTTTTTTTACAACATGGTCAAACATTGCCTTTACGCTTTCTACGCTTATCTGGCTCATTAAATCATCGCCTTTAACGCGGGTCCCCCACGGTACTTGCTGCGCCGTTTTACCGGTTTGATTAAGTAAGTTTTGATGATAAACCTCAACGACGTAGTTTTGGTATAAATAGGGGCCTGTACGTGCAGGGTTTGAATGCGCATATAAACCAATAACAGGCGTGCCAACGGTTACTGCCATATGAGCAGGCCCGGTATCGGGGGCAAGTACTAAATCAGCTCTTTTTAATACACATAACAGCTCTTTAAGCTTAGTTTTGCCAACTAAATTTAAAATAGGGCTGTTGCAATGTTTAATAATATTATTCGCTAAGTTTACTTCAAGCTCGGTAGGCCCGCCGGTTAAAGCAACGTTAAAACCTTCCGCGTGTGCGTGCTCAGCTAGTGCAGCATAGCGTTCAGGCAACCAATTGCGCTGAGCTTTACTAGCCGCTGGCGAGATAACAAATAGCTTGTTAGCTAAATACTCTTGCCCTAATAACTCGTCTGCTCTGCTTTGATCTTGTGTGCTGTAAGGCATTTGCCATGAAGGCGTGTAATCATCGACACCTATTGCATTAGCAAAACCTTTAAAGCCCTCTAATACATGCGACTCTTTTTGCGCTGCTATGCGTTTATTTATAAATAAGCTGTGTAGCTCTTTTGAGCGCGCCCAATCAAATCCTATTTTTACTTTTGCAGGTATACAGCGTGCTACAAAGCCTGCTCTTAATGCCACCTGCATATTAAGAAGTACGTCAAACTGCTTACCTTTAAAGGTGTTTTTTAATTTTTTAAGCGCAGCGTTACCTTCTTTTTTATCAAAAATTACCAGCTCTACGCCTGGTAAATCAGCAAGTAACATAGCCTCTACTTTACCCATTACCCAGGTTATTTTTGCATAAGGGTGCGCTTTTTGAATTGCTTGAACAGCACTAACCGCATGGCAAACATCACCAATAGCTGAGAGTCTTAAAATACAAATAGAGGAGTAATTAGGCACTTGAGTCACGCATTCCGTTAGGCTTTAAATAATAGGTTAAGATCTTAAATTATACTCGCGTTAATGCAAGCACTTATCCTGCGCCATAAAACACGTTAATATAGGCACATTATTGAATTATTTTAACAAGCTATGTTTAATACACTAAAGCAAGGCAAGCACACTATTTTAAGCCATCCAGATTATTTAAACCTTGTTGATATAAACTGGTTTGATGCAACTTATTGGCAACAGCAAAATAAAATAGTGGGTGCTAAAAAAGGCCGTGCTACGGCATGGTTTTTTAAACACGATAACTTAACCGCTGTGCTCAGGCATTATTGGCGCGGTGGATTAGTTGGTAAGGTATTAAGCGATCAATACCTTTACCCTGGCCTTGAAAATACGCGCGTTTACAAAGAATTTAGCTTAATGATAAAGCTTATTGAACTTGGCCTAAATGTGCCTAAGCCCATTGCAGCTAAAGTATTTCACAATGGTTTGATTTACCGCGGCGATATAATTACACAAGCGGTAAGCGGCGCTAAAAGCCTGCTCGACATTTTAATTGAGCGCCCTTTAAATAATGATGAGCTTGAAAATATAGCCAGCACTCTTGCGTTATTTCATATTAAAGGGGTATACCACGCTGATTTAAATATCAATAATATTTTATTTAATGAAGATGGCGACGTATATGTTATCGACTTTGACCGGGGTGAAATTAAGCAGCCAAACGCACAGTGGCAGCAAGCTAATATGGCTCGCCTTGCACGTTCATTTTTAAAAGAACAAGGCCGGAACAATAGCTTTTATTGGCAAGGTAACGACTGGAAAACTTTGCATACTATTTATAAGCAAAAGCTATCTGCTTAGCGCTAAATACTGTTGAGAAACTTGCTCAGCACTCACTTTTTGCAAAATATAGGCGCTTTCCACGCTCGGCTTATTTGCTAAAACGTGTTTTATTTTAGCCGCTAGCTCTTCGCTATTTCCTACAGGTACTAAGTAATTAGCCAGCTCGCCTGTTAATATTTCACTCGGCCCGAAGGTACAATCAGTACTCACTACAGGTGTACCCACTGCTAACGCTTCAATTAACACTGTTGGCAACCCCTCAAAGTCAGAGCTTAAAACTAATACCTGCGCGTGTTTAATCCAATTATACGGGTTTTGTTCAAACCCGGGGACAACTAATCGCTCTGCAATACCATACTCTTTTGCAAGCTTAAACGCTTTCGCTGGCTTATTACACAAAAGCACTAATTTGTATTTTTTATCAAGTTTGGCAAATGCTGCAAATAAAATATCGTGGCGCTTTTGCTTAGCTAAGCGACCAACATGAATTAAATAAGGAGACTGCGGGATAGCCGTATTAATTTCATCTGATTGGCGTTTTATTTCAGCTAAGTTAAATGGATTATAAATAGTAGTTATTGCGCTTGGCGTAATTAAATCGCCTTCGATGATTTCTTGCTCTACCCCTTTGGATACACAAACGAGTGACTTACCATTTAGGTTTTGTTTTGATTTTTTAAGATAGCGATAAGAAAACGGGCCTAATTTTTTTTGCCTAGCCAGCTCTGCGTTGACTGAGTTATGTACAACAAAATGTACATTTTTAACTGCACTTTTAGCAAGTAAATTATTACTTCTATCAAGATTTGAAAGCACTAAATCTATCGCGCCTATGTCTTGTTGTTTATTGCTAAACCAGGCTTCTAACATTACAACGCTTTTATTTATGTTCCAAAAACGGTCTACTTTTGAAGCCCTATCAGAAAATAAACTATCGACCTTAACGCATTCAGGAATATCGTATTCAATGGAGCTTGCAAGTGACAATAAAGTAACATGATGCTCAAGTTCAACAAGCTGCTCAGCCAAAGTAAGCATCACTTTTTCTGCGCCACCGCCAACAAGAGAGTCAATTACTATCACAATGTTCATGCATGGCTTCCTACGAGCATATTTTTTACAGCACTGGTAATTACGCTATAGCTTTGAGGGTTCTCTAATTTATGGTATTTAATTAAGAGGGATTTGTAGCGACTATCTTCTATTGCGTGTTCAATTTTAGAGACTATATCATCAGCATTAAGGCTTGCTTTAATAACTACACCTGTATTAACACAATTTTCTAGGCGAGCGTGTTGATCCTTTGAAATAGCGCAAGCTATTACAGGGGTTTGCAATGCAATAGCCTGCAACAAAGTATCACCAGCACTTAATAAAGCCAGCTTAGCCTGACTCAACAAGGCTAAAAAATCCGTTCCCTCTAAACTTGTTAAACAAATAAGCTCGCTTGTTTTTGGTATTCTTTTTGTATAATTAGAACCAAACACGACCACTGTTTTTAAACCCGTTTTTTTTCCCGCTTTAAGCGCGGTCTCGAAGTAGGTGTCTGCACAATTTAAATTATTAAATGTATGCCCACCAGAGCCTGCATTTACTAATAAGTAGTTATTCTCTTCAAGCCCATATTTGTTTAAAACTTGCTTTTTTTGCTCAACTGAAGCGTGTGCAACGAAAGGGCCAACATTATACGGGTGAGCAAGGGGAAACATATCTAGCTTTGTATTTTCCACCCAACTTAAAGGCGCAATGCAATAATCTGGCTGTACAACCCAATGCGCATCAATTAAATTTGCACGGTTTAGCTTTAACCCTTTTGCGCGCTTTTTTTCATGTTGAGAGATAAAAACAACTTTAGCGCCAACCTCTTTTGCCGCTTTCATGTGTGCTGCGCGCCCAGCACAATCAAATACAACTACGTCTGGTTTGTATGCAGTAATAAAGTCGCACACTAATGTAACTTCTTTGGTTGCTGAAGTCTCAAGTAAGGTGGTATCAAAGGGGCAATTATCAGCGTAGGCTGTATACTTATTTAAAATAAAATGAATATCAAGCATCCCAGCAAATTCGGCGAGTAACCCATTAGCCAACGACAACGAGCGCATATATTCACCAATTCCTTCTGGTGACGATACTGGAATAAATAAAAGTCGTTTGTTGCTCATTGCATTCTCAATTTCCTATTTGATCTTTAGTATATCAATCAGGCCTTTGTTACGATAGATAGGTTACATTTTTATACATTTAATTGACCCTATAAATTTGAATATTTACTGCAATAACATACTTAGATTGGTAAACTTGCCAACAATCTTAATCACAAGGACCTGAACTTTGCGACACAGAATTTTTATTCTTTCAACATTATTTAGTGCTATCAGTTTATCTGTTAATGCTGAACCATGGGTTAAACCAGATGACTACGGACTAAAAGCTGATATACAACAGCTAGCCGACGCCGGTATTATTTTAGCGCCGGTAACAACATACCCGTTAATGTGGAAGAGCTTTATTAATGATGTTAACAGTATGCCCATCGAGCAATTATCTCCAAGCTTGCAAGACGCATTATTGCGTGTTAAGCATCGTTATAAATCTGAAAACGCAAGTTCACATAGTGTGCAATTATCAGCTTATGCAGCCACAGATCCAATACATACAACGAGCTTTGGCGCGACTAATACTCAAAAATCAGCGCTTTCGGCAGCGTATGCCTACCTAGGTAATAACTTTGCCGCCAAAGTTGCACTAAGCTCTAGAAAAGACGGTAAAAAATGCTTCATTAGCGGAAAAACTAGTGATGACATTGTAAAAGATGAGCAAGCATTAACTGATTGTGACGATACCTCACTTGATGATAGTTACCTAGCCTATAGGCTAGGTAATTGGATTTTTAGAGGCGGTGCTGTTGAGCAGTTTTGGGGACCAGGTGTTGATAACAGTTTAATTATGTCGGGTAATGCAAAGCCACTACCTGCTCTGAGTGTAACGCGTGAACAAAGCACCGCCTTTGAAACACCTTGGTTAAACTGGATAGGCCAATGGAGTTTTACAGCACAAATGGCGAAGCTCGAATCAACCAGAGTGATTCCTGATGCATTACTGTGGAGTAGCCGCTTAAATATACGCCCACTGCAACAATTAGAAATTGCAGTAAGTTGGTCGGCGCAGTGGGCAGGTGAAGGTCAGCCAAGTTCTGCTGGGGATTTTATTGATGTTATTACAGGGCAAACAACTTGTATTAATGGTAATGAAAATTGCGACAGTCAGCTAGAGTCTAAAATTGGAAATCAACTTGCAGGCCTCGATATTCGTTGGTCTGACACATTGTTTAGCCACCCATACGCCATTTATGCCAGCACCATAGGTGAGGATGCCAGCTCACAATTTAAACCTGCTGACCGAGCTTATTTATTTGGTGTCCAAACGACCCAACGTATTTACGATCAAAATGTATTAGTGAATGTAGAATACATAGATACGAGTGTTTCATGCGGTGAATCAGTTGAAGAGAATTGTTATTACGAACACACTGATTACAAATCAGGTTACCGCTACCACGGCAGAACTATAGGTTCAACGTTTGATAATGACGCACAATCTGTAGTATTAACTTTATTAGGTCAACTTTCGAATGGTGATGACTGGCAGGTAAAATTACTTAGCGTGGATTACAATAGCGATAATAGTGATAAAGCCCCTGATAATCCTGATATAGGTAATACAATTACTAAAACGGGTTATAACTCAAAACAGCTTGAACTTCGTTACAGAAAAATCACCATGGGTGGGCGTTTAACATTAGGTGCTTTTGCATCAAATAATGATGGCGCTGAAAATGACACATCTGCCTTTGCTAAATACGAATATAACTTTTAGTCCGGATTTAAAATTTACTTTATTCAGGCTTTAAAAAAAAGGGGATGAGAGCAACGCTTTCATCCCCTTTTTTATACGCAAAATATACTTACTGCTTTATTTTACTAATCACTTTTGACGTTGAACAGCCATCTAAAAATGTCAGTACTTCTACTTTTCCGCCATGGCGCAGTACATGATCGGCCCCTGCTATTTGCTCAACAGTATAATCGCCACCTTTTACTAAAATATCAGGGCTAATTTGCTCGATTAATTTAGCGGGTGTGTCGTTTTCCTCAGCGCTACCAAAGGGGATTACCCAATCAACAGAGGCAAGTGCACTTAATACCATCGCGCGTTCATCAAGCGGGTTTATTGGGCGCTCAGGGCCTTTTAAACGGGTAATAGATTCATCATTATTTAACCCAACAACAAGCTTATCTCCGCGCGCTTTAGCTTGTGCTAAATAGCGCACATGGCCTGCATGTAAAATATCAAAACAACCATTGGTAAATACAATGGTTTCGCCGTTTTGTTTTGCAAACTCGATATGCTGTAGCACATCATCAAATGGGGTTTGGTAGTGCTCACCATTTGTATGTAAGTACTGGCCTAGCTTTTGGCTTAGCTCTTCTGGTGACACTGTGGCTGCCCCCAGTTTACTTACTACAATACCGGCGGCTAAATTAGCAATTTCTACTGCATCTTTAGGGGCCATACCTGCCCCAAGCATTACAGCTAAAGTTGCAATTACGGTGTCACCTGCGCCAGTTACATCGCTTACTTCTAGCTGCTGAGCTGCAAAGTCGTGTTTTTCATCGGCATTAATCAACGACATACCTTGCTCTGAGCGCGTAAGTAGCATGGCTTTAATACCATTTTTACTAATAAGTTCACGGGCACTTTGCGCTAAAATTTCTTCAGAGCCGGTTTTACCACCCGCTAAATTAAACTCATGTAAGTTAGGCGTAATGTAATCTGCGCCCTCGTACAAGTGTAAGTCTGGCGATTTAGGGTCAATAAGTACAGTTTTACCCGCCGCTTTAGCAATACTCACCATTTCTTTAATTAAACTGAGTGAGCCTTTACTGTAATCAGAAAACACCACAAAATCGTATTCATCAAGCACTAGCTCTAAGCGGTTTAATAACAGCTGGCTATGCTGCTCGCTAAAGGTTTCTTCTAAATCAAGGCGTACAAGTTGCTGATGGCGACTAATAACCCGCATTTTAGAAATAGTTGGTAAATCACATACGCTCACAAGTTGTGAGCTTATTTTTTCACCTTTTAAAATTGTTTCTAAAATTTGCCCGCTTTCATCCTCACCAATTAAGCCAAGTAACCCTACTTTGGCATCAAGCCTAGCAATGTTTTTAGCAACATTGGCAGCTCCACCGGCTTTGTCTTCAAACTTGCTTACCTTAACAACTGGTACTGGGGCTTCTGGCGAGATACGCCCAGTGTCACCGTACCAGTAGCGATCAAGCATTACATCGCCCACCACTAAAATACGCGCTTTAGATAAGTTTTTTAATAGCGATAAATCCATTACTGCTGCTCCGCAACAACCATATCTATGGCTTCACATAACCAGTGGCCAATAAACATATGCGCTTCTTGAATACGAGCTGTTTCATCGTTTTTGATAATAATTGGCAGCTTAGCAATGTTTTTTACTTTTCCGCCATCACGGCCTGTTAATGCAACAGTAAATGCGCCAATTTTATTTGCAGCTTCAAGCGCTAAATTAATATTGGCACTGGTACCTGAGGTTGTTAAACCTATGACTAAATCTTCCGGTTTACAAAGCGCCTGAACTTGGCGCTCAAACACGGTATCAAAGTGGTAGTCGTTACTGTGCGCAGTAAGAATTGACGTATCGGTTGTGAGCGCCATAGACGCAAGCGGTCCGCGCTCTAATTTATAACGTACTACAAATTCTGCCGCTAAATGCTGAGCATCCGCTGCACTTCCGCCATTACCAAACCAAATAACCTTACCACCAGCTTGTAATGCACTATGGCATGCTTCTAATAACTGCATAGACTCTTGATGATAAGCATCCATCGTTTCAAATAAGGCTTGATGACGGTTTAAACTTTCAACGTAGCTTGTTGCCACAGAATCGATAATTGACATGAAAAATTCCTCTAGGAACTGAAATGGCAGGAAAAAATTAAATCCATTATTCCACAGTTTTATTTAGTTGTGTGTATTTTATAGGAATATAGCTGAACTGGAACATAATTTAGTGCTTCACATGTTCAGAAATTATCACTTTCGCGTTAAACTAAGTGCACCTACCTCAATAAAAGTTCAGTATGGCACGCATTTTTTACTCATTCGCTTTAATTTTAATTAGCCCGCTGATTGTATTTTACTTATATGTATTAAGAGGGAAAAAAAACAAAGGCTACCGCGCACACTTTAAAGAGCGTTTTGGCTTTGTGAGCAAAAGCTTATTTTCAAGTAAAGGCAAACCGTTAGTTGTGCACTGCGCCTCTGTAGGGGAGGTACTTGCAGCTGCACCACTTATTAAAGCACTGCAAAAAAAACACCCACAGCTTAATATACTTATTACCTGTAATACCCCTACAGGTCGCGAGCAAATAATTAATCAATTTAAATATACCGTGGCGTGTAGTTATTTACCTATGGACTTTGCGTTTTCGACCGCCCGATTTTTAAAACGTATAAACCCACAAGCACTATGCATATTAGAAACCGAGCTTTGGCCAAACTTAATGGCAATAAGCCATAAAAAGAACATTCCGGTACTGGTACTTAATGCTCGCTTGAGCGAAAAATCGCAACAAGGGTATAAAAAGGTGGCAGGGTTAACGCATATAATTATGCGTTCAATTTCAGTGCTCGCAAGCCATAATGAAAATGATGAGAAGCGTTTTATTGAACTTGGTTTACCTTCTGCAAAAAGCCATGTTACAGGCTCAATAAAGTTCGACATTACGCCAAGCGACGAACAACTGACTAAAGTGGCAAATCTTAAAGCCGTGTATAAAACTCAAGAGCGTTTTGTATGGGTGGCAGGCTCGACTCACCCACTTGAGCACGAAATGATATTAAACGCCCATCAGCAACTATTAAAAAAATACCCTAATGCACTTTTAGTTATTGCACCGCGTCACCCTGAGCAGTTTGATAAAGTAGCCGACGCGTTAGCTCAAAGCCCACTTAGCTTTAGTCGTCGTAGCAACAATAACTACCAAAACGAGCACGTACTATTGGCCGATACACTTGGCGAGCTACAATGTTTATATGGCGCTGGTAATGTAAGTTATGTAGGCGGTAGTTTAATTCGCCGCGGCGGGCATAACCCTCTTGAATCTGCAGCTTTTTCAGTTGGTGTTATAACTGGTCCACATACGTATAACTTTGATCATATCTACCCTGAACTTATAAAGTTAAAGGGGGCTGTGGTTGTTGAAAACACTGATGAGCTTGCTACACAGTTAATTAATTTAAGCCAAAACACTAAAGCCTGCCAAGCTTTAGGGAATAAAGCGCAGCAGTGCGTATTAAAAAACCAAGGCGCCATTAAAAAAACATTAACCATAATTAATCAGTATTTAGAGCCATAAGCATGACCAATTTAGCTATTACTCAAACCCGTGAGTGGGTATCGTCGGTTATTGTAAAATATAACTTTTGCCCATTTGCCCGCAAAGAAGTTGAGAACAACTGCATTCATTATGTGCTTAGCCCAGCAGTAAAAATTGATGATGCGGTGATGGATATGCTTGAGCAATGCACTCAGCTTGATCAAAATCCAGAGCGCGAAACTACATTAATATTGTTTGATAACGGCTTTAGTGATTTTGAAGACTTTTTAGATTTAGTTGATTTAGCCAATGCGCTACTGGTTGCACAAGGCTTTGAAGGTAAATATCAAATTGCTAATTTCCACCCTGACTACGTTTTTGCCGACAGCGATGAAGATGATGCCGCAAATTACACAAACCGAGCTCCCTACCCTACACTGCATTTAATTCGCGAATTAAGTATGAGCGAAGCGCTTGAAAGCTATGACGAGCCTGAATCTATCCCTGAGCACAATATTAAACTTGCAAGGCGCAAAGGCATCGACTTTTGGCAGCAGCTTTTAGAAGGCATAAAAAAACCGAGCGCATAAACGCTCGGTTTTTAAGTATCAAATTCAATATTATTTTTTAACCCAGCTGCCATTTACTTCAACATAATGACCACTTTGGGTTTTTTCGATTGTTTTAGCCGCTGCGAGTGCTTCTACTTGGGCAAGCGATAAATTGTTCTTTTTAGCTAGTTTTAAATACTGAGCTTTACGCTTTGCGTTAATTTCTTCAACAACAGCTTTCGCTTCGCTATTTTGTACAACTAAACCTAAATAACCCGAACTGTTCTCACCCACTAACCCTTGGCTTTTAGCATCATCTAAACTAATCGCCCACGCCGAAAACGACAAACATACCGCACTTACTAGAGTGGCAATACTTAATTTATTTTTTATAGTCATCATTTAGCTCCTAAAATAATTCACTGTCGTCACTGAACAGGGTATCGAGTTCTTTATCTACTTTTACTCGAATTTCGTGATCTACTTTTACATTTAGATTGATAGTTATTGGCTCTTTCGCTGCTACTTCTACTCTGTGTGTACATGCGCTTAATGCGCTAATAGCAGCAAGGGCAATGATTGCCTTAATGCTTAACGAATTTTTCATCATTAGTTTCCTTTTTGAGAATATTGCTGCTCAACTTTTTGTGTTATTTCGTCACTTAATCTTAGCGCTCTTAGTAGCGTAAACATGTTTTCTTCGTGGTTATAGTTAAAATTAACTTGCTGCTGTTGTGGCGCATTAAAGCCTTGTAAGTTAACACCTAAATTTAACCAACCATCACTTTTAAGTGCCACTGTACTATTAAGTTTTTGTATCTCAAGGTTTTTAAGTAAGCCCAGTACAGGTTGTAATTCTTGCTGCTGTTGAATAACAGCGTCAAACGCTGCGTTATTGTTAATAATAAGCTTACCTTCACCTTGGTTTAATAAGCTGCCGTTTGTAACCTCTACGCCACTGTCACTAAAATGAAGTGGCAGCCACCCTTTTAATCGGCCCGTTAAGGTAATTCCCGACTTGTCATCAAGGGTAATAAGCTTACTCGCATCAATATCTTTAAAAGTAACATTGGCTGTTTGCTGCGATTTTAAAAGCGAGTATTTATCTAATTCAAATACCCCACCAAACACATTGCCACTTACATCAAATGCTTGCGCGCTGTTATTTACCACTTTTATTTTGCCATTAATATTATTAACTACCGCGCCCGCTCTTAATTCATTGAGGTTAAAGGTAGTTGGCTCAACATTAAGCTGCCCTGAATCATATTGCCCACTAAGTTGCGCACTAAACTGGTTAGCTAAGTAATCGTTATAAAGCGCGCTGGTATCATCAATAGTTAAATTAAAATTAGCTTTTTGTAAGTTAACATCGCCACTAATACGCCCACCAAACTCGCCTTGAGTGAGTTGAGCTAACGGCTCAAATTGGCTAACAATTGAATTTAGCAAAAGTACATTTTGCTGCGGGACTATTACTTCAAACGGGTGTTCTACTTTAGAAATATGGTGATTAGCCACCAGCTCTATACCGTTTACAAATACATGATGAGACGCTTTAAGCGCTCGGCTTTGAATGCCCTTTGAATCCACGTTTATATTTTCTAAATCAATGCTCGGGCTTGTCAGTGTACTTATTTGAGTATTCGCTGCTAAATGAGCAAATAACTCACCCACGCCTAAGTTTGCCTTTGCACTGAGGGTATTGTTGATACCAGTGAGCTTATACTCATCGTATTGAGCGCTTTTAAACTCGCTTTTCAAAACCACGTTTGCATCGAGCTTTTCACTCATATTTGCCACTAGTTTACCTGTGTAAGCGTTAATAGTAGTGCCATAAGCAACGGCTTTATCAAAACTAAAGGTAGTACTTACTTTACCTACGGGTTTAGAGTCAATAAGTTGAGTAAGTGTAAAGTCGCCGTGGGCTTTTACATTATTAGCCTCAGCCGGTAAAAATTCAGGCAAAGCGGTAAGCACAATATCGTAATTGCCAATTAGTTGTGCGTTTTCAAGCTGCGTATTTAGCACTATAGCCTTTATATCATCAGTATGTAGCTGCGCTTTAAGCTGAGTGCGCGCACTTTGTAAAGGTGTGACTGTATTAACAAACGTATCTGTAAAAGTTATGTCTATCTCTTGCTCTGTTTGCTCATCGCTTGTAAGCGTTATTAACGGCAAGGTTAAGTTATTATCTACTAAGCTTATTTGTTTAGGTAAAGCAAATTGCCAATTAAGGGGGAGTTGCTTAACGGCAAAGGCCTTGTAATCACCTTCAGGAATAAGAGATTGACAATTATTACTAAGCATTACGTTATTTTTAAGCTTACTTGAGTCAAGTGAAAGCTTTTGGGTATTTAAATTATACGCAGTGCTTAGCAGCCCTTCAGTATTATTACTAATGTCGCAGTTTTTAAATTTATAGTCATACCGCGCCTGCAAACTACCAGTGGAGCTTCCCTCTATCCCATTAAAGCTAAATGCTTGCGATGTATTAAAGCTAAGTCCACTTAATAACGCGTTATCGGTTTTAAGTAATTGTTTAAGCAATTCATCACTAACTTTAAGCTGCCCTTGTACCTTATTATTGTAAAGCGTTGCGCTGGCACTTAAATCACCACTAACTACAAACTGGTTAAGCTTAGGCTCGTTAATGCTTAGCATTAAAGGCTGATTTAAAAGCTCACTGTTTATACTTAGTTGCTCAACTGTAATTGTTGGTCTTTTTTCGGGCAGGGCTAAATCTAAAATTGTTGCAGGGCTACTTGCTTTATTACTTTGAGGAAGTGGATTGACATTAAGCGCCGCATGCTTAATTTCAACATGGCGAGTATTTGCGGTAATACCTGTAACAACAAGCTCTTGATTTTGGTAACTCAAGCACGCTTTTTGTACATGCACATTTAGCTTGCTGGTAAGCGAAAAGTCTAAACAACTTAAAGTAACACCCGCTTTGTCAAGTTGAGGCGCTACAGCCCATTGTAATAGTGGCAAACGAAATACATAGCCAAGCAAAACTACACTTAGCAATACAGCACCCATAATTAAACCAACGCGCTTTAACATACTATCCTTATAAGCTTTTATTAATACCTTAGAAACTATCGCAATTTTAAGTCTACGCAATCAAAAAAGGCTGCACAGGCAGCCTTTTTTATTTTACAGCTAGATTATGAATCTAGCTTGTATAGGGAGTGATTGTGATCACTAGCCTACATTTTTACGTGCATTGCGGAACATACGCATCCACGGGCTATCCTCTTTCCACTCATCTGGGTGCCAAGAGTTAGCTACAGCGCGGAATACACGCTCAGGGTGCGGCATCATTACAGTGGCACGACCATCAGTAGAAGTAATACCGGTAATACCTTCTGGTGAACCATTCGGGTTAGCCGGGTATTGCGTTGTAGGGTTACCGTAGTTATCTACAAATTTAACCGCGACAGTGCCGCTTTCAAGCGCAACTTGAGTGGCAGCATCATTTGCAAACTCAGCATGGCCTTCACCATGAGATACAGCAATTGGCATACGCGATCCCGCCATTCCACTGAAGAACACCGACGGATTCTCTTGTATTTCTACTAAGCTAAAGCGTGCTTCAAAACGCTCAGATTTATTAGTTACAAAACGAGGCCAATGCTCAGTACCTGGAATTAACTCTTTAAGCGTTGATAACATTTGGCAACCATTACACACACCTAAACTAAAGGTGTCTTCACGGTGGAAGAAATTTTGGAACTGATCGCGTGCCATATCGTTAAACAATATAGACTTGGCCCAACCTTCACCGGCGCCTAATACGTCACCGTAAGAGAAACCACCACACGCCACTAAGCCTTTAAACTGCTCAAGGGTTAAACGCCCTTCGAGGATATCGCTCATGTGCACATCAACAGCGGCAAAACCAGCACGGTTAAACGCAGCAGCCATTTCTAGATGCGAGTTAACGCCTTGCTCCCGCAAAATAGCCATTTGTGGTTTAGCACCTGTCGCAATGTATGGCGCAGCTATATCTTCGTTTAAGTCAAAGTTAAGTTTTACGTTTAAACCTGGATCTTTTGCATCAAACTTGGCATCAAACTCTTGTTTAGCACAATCAGGGTTATCACGACGTGCTTGCATTTGGTACGTTGTTTCGGCCCAAATAGTACGCAATTCAGTACGAGTATGATTAAGTACCGTTTGTTCGCCGCGGTTAAATACAATGCTATCGTCGCTATTAAGCGAGCCAATCACGTGACTAATTGCAGCTACACCGTGTTGTTCAAACACTGCATTTACAGCCTCTAAGTCGCTGTTAGCCACTTGAATTACTGCACCAAGCTCTTCGTTATAAAGCGCTTCTAAGTCTGAGCCTGTTAGGCCAGCTAAATCAACGGTTACACCTGTGTGCCCTGCAAATGCCATTTCAGTTACGGTAGTAAATAAACCACCGTCTGAACGGTCATGATAAGCAAGTAGTTTGCTATCTGCTACAAGTGCTTGCATAGCATTATAAAAGCCTTTAAGTAACTCAGGGCTATCTACATCAGGTGTAACATCACCAAGCTGCTTGTAAACCTGTGCAAGGCTTGATGCACCCATGCGGTTTTTGCCAGCACCTAAATCAACTAAAATAAGCGATGTGTCGCCTTTATCAGTGCGTAACTGTGGCGTTACTGTTTTACGTACATCGTCAACACGGCCAAAGGCTGTAATAATAAGCGATAACGGCGACGTTACTGATTGCTCAGCACTATCGTCTTCGTTTTTCCATGTCGTTTTCATCGACATAGAATCTTTACCTACAGGTATAGTTAAACCAAGTGCAGGGCAAAGCTCTTCGCCAACCGCTTTTACGGCTTCGTAAAGGCCTGCGTCTTCACCTGGGTGACCCGCTGCGGCCATCCAGTTAGCAGATAGCTTAATGTTCTCAAGGCTGCCAATGTTTGCACAGGCAATATTAGTTAACGATTCAGCCACCGCTAAACGCGCCGAAGCACCGTAATTTAATAGTGCCGCCGGAGTACGTTCCCCCAGTGACATGGCTTCACCGTGATAAGTATCGTACGTTGCCGCGGTCACTGCACAGTTAGCAACAGGGACTTGCCAAGGGCCAACCATTTGATCCCGAGCAACTAAACCGGTAACTGAGCGGTCGCCAATGGTAATTAAAAACGTTTTTTCTGCAATGGTAGGTAAGCGTAATAAGCGCTGCGCAGCATCTGCTACGTCAATAGCGTTTGCATCAATAGCTGTGCCTGTTACTTGCTGTGATGTTACATTGCGGTGCATTTTAGGCGCTTTACCTAATAATACATCTAGCGGTAAATCAACAGGGCTGTTATCAAAATGGCTATCTGCTACGGTTAAGTGGCGCTCTTCTGTGGCTTCACCAATTACTGCGTACTGTGCGCGTTCGCGCTTACAAATGGCTTCAAAACGATCAAAGTCTTCAACAGCTACAGCAAGTACATAGCGCTCTTGCGATTCATTACACCAAATTTCATGAGGTGCCATGCCTGGCTCATCGTTAGGAATATCGCGTAGTTGGAATTTACCACCACGGCCACCATCGTTTACCAGTTCAGGAAACGCATTTGATAAACCACCAGCGCCTACATCATGAATAAATGCTATTGGGTTTTCGTCGCCTAACTGCCAACATTTGTCGATGACTTCTTGACAACGACGTTCCATTTCTGGGTTTTCACGCTGTACAGAAGCAAAGTCTAAGTCTTCGTTTGATTGGCCCGATGCCATACTTGATGCAGCACCACCGCCTAAACCAATGTTCATAGCAGGGCCGCCTAGCGCAATTAGTTTTGCGCCTACTGGAATCTCGCCTTTTTGAACATGATCAGCACGAATATTTCCTAAACCACCGGCAAGCATAATTGGTTTGTGGTAACCGCGTACCTCTTCCCCATTGTGGCTTGTTACTTTTTCTTCGTACGTGCGGAAATAACCTAATAAATTAGGACGACCAAACTCATTATTAAATGCAGCACCGCCCAGTGGGCCATCCATCATAATATCAAGGGCATTGACTATACGACCAGGCTTGCCAAAGTCGCTTTCCCACGGTTGCTCGTAACCTGGTATACGTAAGTTAGAAACCGTAAAGCCAACTAAACCTGCTTTTGGCTTAGAACCACGCCCTGTTGCACCTTCGTCACGAATTTCACCACCTGAACCGGTAGCCGCGCCAGAGAAAGGAGCTATTGCTGTTGGATGGTTATGGGTTTCAACTTTCATTAATATTTCAATGTCTTCTTGATGATACGCATATTCACCTTGCGCATTCGGGAAGAAGCGACCCGCTTTTGAGCCTTTCATTACTGCCGCATTATCTTTATAAGCAGACAGTACATTTTCAGGGTTGTGCTCAAAGGTATTTTTGATCATTTTAAACAGCGATTTTGGCTGTTCAATGCCATCAATTGTCCAATCAGCATTAAATATTTTATGACGACAATGCTCTGAGTTTGCTTGGGCAAACATAAATAATTCTATGTCGTTAGGATTACGACCTAGCTTTTTAAAGTTCTCTACTAAGTAGTCAATTTCGTCATCGGCAAGGGCAAAACCTTGCTCAACGTTTGCTACAGCTAACGCTTCTCGACCACCACCTAAAATATCAACTGATGACATTTCACGCGGAGAATCATTGCGGAATAACTGCGCTGCGGCTTCAAGCTCAGTATGTGTAGCTTCGGTCATACGGTCGTGTAATAACGCCGTTACTTGTGCAAGTTGCTCTACACTTAGTTCACCTTCTATATAATAAGCAATACCACGCTCTACACGGTGAACCTGTTTAAGGCCACAGTTATGCGCTATATCGGTTGCTTTAGATGCCCAAGGCGAAATGGTACCAGGGCGAGGTGTAACAAGTACTAATGTGCCAGCTGGGGTATGCTCGGCAATAGTTGGACCGTAAGTTAATAGCTTTTCAAGCTTGCTCTGCTCATCAACACTCAAAGGCGATGTTAAATCGGCAAAATGAGCATATTCGGCATATACGTTAGTGACTGGAAGTTGCGATTGCTGGCAACGCGCTAAAATTTTATTAACTCTGAACTCTGACAGTGCTGGTGCACCACGAAGGATCAACATAGATAATTTCATCCGGGGTTAGGGATTGAACGATATTTTAGGCACGCATTATAGTCCAATTAGCCATCATATTTAACTCCAAATTACGCTTTTCATAAAATTAACTTCTTACGCTTTATTTATTCTCTTCCCCACTAATAAAATAAATAGGAAAGTGACGAAATGGTTAAGTTTTGTTATAACGGGTGTTAGCGTGTTAAAGGGGCACTCAATGTTCAAAGAAAAGCTAATAACAATCATTACTTTAGTTATGCTGTTATGTGCATGTAATATGCAAGAACAGCCAACTCAACTCGCCCAAATTAAAGAGCAAAACAAAATACGTGTGGGCACGTTGGCAAGTGCGAGTAATTATTATCAAGCAGTACAAGGCGAGCAAGGCTTTGAATATGAGCTTTCTCAAGCGTTTGCCGATTACTTAGGTGTTGAACTGGAAATAGTCCCTTTTTTTAATTTATCTGATATGTTTGAGCGCTTAGAAAGTGGTGACTTAGACCTAATTGCCTCAGGCCTTACATACAATAAAACGCGTGCACAGCAATACCGCTATGGCCCTACCTACAGAACAATCAGTCAAAAATTAGTATATAAACAAGGTCGTGTTCGTCCTCGTAAATTTGACGATTTAGAAGGTAACTTTACGGTTATAGCCAAAAGCAGCCACTCTCTTACTCTACAAAAAGCGCAAAAAAACAACCCATCACTCACCTGGACCGAGAGTGAAGAGTTTGATGAAGAGGAACTACTTCAAGCTGTTATAGATGGTGAAATAGACTATACCCTAGCCGATTCGCATACTTTATCGCTTTTTAGGCGCTATCATCCTAATTTAAGTATTGGCTTTTCAGTCAGCCGTAATGATCCAATAGCATGGATACTTCGCAAGTCAAAAGATGACTCGTTATACGCCTTGCTCGTGCCATTTTTTGGTGAAGTAAAACAAAACAACCAACTTTATGTACTCGAAGAAAAATATTTTGGTCATGTACGCCAGTTTAACTATGTGAATACATTAGCTTACATAGAAGCAATAAAAGAAACGCTCCCTACATATCAACCATGGTTTGAGCAATACGCAGGGGATCTTGACTGGCGTTTACTCGCAGCATTAAGTTACCAAGAGTCGATGTGGAACCCTCGCGCTAAATCCCCAACGGGGGTTCGTGGCATTATGATGCTTACACGCAGTACAGCTAAACAAGTTGGTGTAACTAATCGCCTTGAGCCAGAACAAAACATTCGTGGTGGAGCTCAGTATCTAAGTAAATTAATAACCCGTATTCCTGATAGAATACCTCAGCCAGACAGAACTTGGCTTGCTTTAGCGGCTTATAATGTTGGTTGGGGTCATGTAAATGACGCGCGTATTATCACCCAGCAACAAGGGGCAAGCCCTGATAAATGGGCCGACGTGAAAAAGCGTTTACCGTTATTGATCAAGAAACGTTATTACCGTAAAACACGCTATGGCTATGCTCGTGGTGACGTTGCAGTTCATTATGTTGATAATATTCGCAGATACTACGACGCACTGGTATGGCTTGATGAAAACAATGCAATGACAGAAGAAAATACCACTACAGAGCATAATAGCGACAGCAGTATAAAACAAAATGAATCGCCATAGCGGTTCAATGAATTAGTAGTAAATTTAGTATTTATAAAAGATTACAACTCTAAAGCAGTGAGTAACTAAAATATCTGTTTACTTGTCATGAAATGATCACTAATGTGTGATAATTGTATATCTTAACATTTTCAAAGATATGCCTTGTGCCTTTCTCACTCTCACGCATTAGGAGAACACATGCTAAAACGTAGACGCACGCAAAAATTAAAAAGAAACGTTATTTATTCAACGGCAACACGTCGTCGTATCATGTTACGTGGTTTACATAAAAAAATAATATGGCGTCGCAGAATGTTTGCAATGCAACAAATGGAAGCATCAGACACCCTACCTGTAGGCAATTGATAACGTATTTTTAAGCTTCACGAGCAGCTTTTTTGGCTGCTTTAATTTGTGCTCTTCTTCGTTTAAAAAATTCAGAAATAGTGTTTCCGCATTCATCAGCTAATACCCCTTTAACAACTTCAACTTGATGGTTAAGCTTTGGTTCTTGCAGTAAGTTCATAATAGAACCTGCTGAGCCGGTTTTTGCATCTGTGGCGCCGAAGACTAAACGCTTTATTCTGCTATGTACTAACAGACCTGCACACATTGAGCATGGCTCAAGTGTTACATATAAGGTGCAATCAATTAACCGATAGTTATTTAGCACTTTACCGGCTTCTCTCACAGCAATCATTTCAGCATGAGCTGAAGGGTCATTATCTGTAATGGAACGATTGTATCCAGCCGCTATAAGTTGATTATCTTTTACTAAAACAGCACCAACGGGAATTTCGTTAAGCAACTCTGCTTGTTTTGCATATAAAAGCGCTTGCTCCATCCAATAAGCGTCGTCAAATGGCTTGTTCATTATTTCTTCTTCAATTGCCTTTTATGCTTTAATTATACCTAGTTAAAACCCTAAAGCGTGTCATTGATTACTTTATTGCAAAAATAAAACACTATTTAGCTGTTAATAATGGCTCACTGCCGCTGATTTACGTTATAATCTCACGCTTTTTTTATTTAGCTCACAACACGGGTAGCGAATGAAATTTCCTGGACGCCGCAGGCATAAACATTATTTTCCAGTGGAAGCCAAAGATCCACTAACTAATCAACTTAACGCAACAGATAGATTACAACGTAGCTATATTACGGGTATCGATCAAATCGTTGTTGATATCGAAGCAAAAGTTGATCAAGCTTTCCTTGATGAGTTTCAACTACGCAGAGGCATGTCACAGGTTATAGACAGTGACATAACAAATGCTCTGTACGATCGTTTAAAATTAAATAACATGGTTGATTATGAATTTGCAGGTGGAACCATTGGTAACACAATGCACAATTACTCTGTGCTTGCCGATGATCGCTCTGTTTTATTAGGTGTAATGAGCGAAAACATTAAAATAGGAAGCTACGCATATCGCTTTTTATGTAATACCTCAAGCCGTGTAGATTTAGATTATTTACAGCCTGTTGACGGACCGATTGGCCGTTGCTTTACCCTGATTGATGAAACGGGCGAACGCACCTTTGCAATTAGTGCGGGTTTAATGAATTACCTACGTCCAGAATCAATAGATAAATCGTTAATAGAAAACTCATCGGCTTTAGTCATTAGTGCATACCTTATGCGTACACAAGATGACGAAACCATGACAGATGCAACCATGCAAGCTGTTAAATATGCTAATGATGCTGGCGTTCCTGTTGTTCTAACACTAGGCACTAAGTTTTTAATAGAGCAAGATCCTGCATGGTGGGCAAACTTTGTTGAAAAGCATGTAGACATTCTTGCTATGAACGAAGAAGAAGGCTTTGCTATTACAGGGTTTGAAGACCCGCTGTTAGCTGCAGACAAAGCACTAGACTGGGTGGACCTTGTTATATGTACCGCAGGTGAGAAAGGGTTATTTATGGCAGGCCACGTTGATGACAGCTTTAAACGTGAAACTGAATATCCACTACTGCCAGGCGCTATTGCAGACTTTAACCGTTATGAATTTTCACGCGCTATGCGTAAAGCTGATTGCGAAAAACCTATAAGAGCTTACAGCCACACGGCCCCTTTTATGGGCGGACCTGACTCAATCAAAAATACAAATGGTGCAGGCGATTGCGCCCTAGCTGCTGTACTACATGATTTATCAGCAAATGTTTATCACAAACTTAATGTGGCAAACTCAGCGAAGCACGATCAACAAGCCATTACATATTCATCTCTTGCACAAATTAGTAAATATGCAAACAGAGCAAGTTATGAGGTACTTGTGCAACACTCGCCGAGGTTATCGCGTGGTTTGCCTGAGCGTGAAGATTGTTTAGAGCAAGTTTATTGGGAGCAATAAGCTCCCAATGCCTTTCTAAAAAATAGAAATATCGAGCTTTTTAGATAGCAGCTCTAATGCTGCTATCCCCGCGACTGAGTTACCAAACGAGTTTAATCCTGGCGAGTAAACTGCAACAGTAAATTTATTCGGTAATACCGCAAGAATAGTACCTGAAACCCCCGACTTTCCGGGCATACCCACTCTATATCCAAAATCGCCTGCGGCATCATACAGACCACTGGTAAATAATAATGAATTAAGCTGTTTATTTTGACGACTACTTAAAACACGCTTACCAGAGAGTTGATCAATACCTTTATTTGCCAAAAAATTATATGCCTTAGCTAGTTCAACACAATTAAGTTCAATAGAGCAAAAATTAAAGTATGACCAAAGCACATCATCAACTTCATTCTCAAAATTACCAAATGACTTCATTAAATGTGCCATAGCAGCATTACGGTGTCTAAATTCATACTCAGAGTTAGCCACTTTTTTATCAATCACAATACCGCGGTTACCTGATAGCAACCTGAATGTTTCGAGCATAGAATGCATAGGTGCAGACAAACGGCTATAAAGCGCATCACAGGTAACAATAGCACCAGCATTTATAAATGGGTTACGCGGTATGCCTTTTTCAAATTCAAGCTGAGTAAGCGAGTTGAAAGCAGTACCTGAAGGCTCTTTACCTACTCTACTCCAAAGTTCATCACCATAACGCTGTAACGCCATAGTTAATGTCATCACTTTAGATACAGATTGAATAGTAAAGCGCTGCGAACAATCACCTGCGCAAATTATGTCACCCTCAGTAGTATATATAGCAATAGAAAACTGCTCAGGATCAACTTCAGCAAGTGCAGGAATATAATCGGCTACTTTTCCCTTAGACAATAAAGGGGCGACTTCTTGAGTGATTTCATTTAATACACGTTGGTAATCTGTAGTAGGCAATTAACACCTCAAATAGGTTTAGGTAAATGAAAATATTACCATGTCTCAGATTAAACGAGCTAGTTTAGTTGAATGAAAAATATTTATTAAATTTTGGGGATAAAAGCAGACGCTAACCTCGTTAGTGAGGCACGGGTTGACGTTTTAAGTTAGTGCGTTTACGCAAAAAACCCGTTACATTAATGTAACGGGTTTTTCTTAATTAAATCCTAGTAATGTCGTGGTGCCCACAGCGGTGGAGAGTCACATAGCAAATGGGATACTATCTTTGCGTCGGGGCGGCCTTCCGCGGGGCTCGCCTTCGAGCTGTTTTGTTTCACTACTGAGTTCGGCATGGCCTCTTGGCTATTTTACTAAACCCCAGACAGCAAAAAACCCGTCACATTACTGTAACGGGTTTTCTTAATTAAATCCTGGTAATGTCCTACTTTCACATAGCAAATGCTACACTATCATCGGCGCTGTTTCGTTTCACTACTGAGTTCGGCATGGAGTCAGGTGGGTCCAAAACGCTATTGTCACCAAGAAAATTCTTTTCAATTTTCTTATTTTTATTTAGTTTAAAGTCCTTCGACTAA
>NZ_BAAJML010000008.1:0-193156 GCF_057547735.1 Pseudoalteromonas sp. NH0006-46
CAAACCATTTTAGGATCCCACATGACACCATCCCTCACCATAGAATTTATGATCACTACCAGCTTTCGTATACACGCAATAATGGCTACTTTTTTAGGCTTTCCTGCTTTAACCATGCGTTGATAAAGGTCTTTAAATTTAGAGTTGCACTGAATGGCTGACATCATCGCCATATACATGGCAGTTCTTATTTTGGGTCGGCCGCCACGTATCATTCGCTTACCTTGATACACGCCACTTTCACGATTGAATGGGGCTACACCTACTAAAGAAGCGGCCTCTTTGTTGTTCACATAACCTAACTCAGGCATATCACTAAGTAAGTTAAATGCGACCACATTGCCAACACCTGGCACACTTTGGATAATGGCATTTTTTGCTTTGTATTCGTCACATTCACTAACCAGTTTTTGAAGTTTCAAATCGACTTTTTCAATCTGATTTTTTAATGCCGTTAGGATAGGTTTTATGAGTGATGATAGTGTTTTTGGCATTATTTGAGAGCGATTTTTCTCCATCGTTTGCATATCCATTAACTGGCGTCTTCTCGAGAGTAAATCGCTCATCAAGCGCATTTGCTCTGGCTTTAAAGATGATAAAGGCGGTTTAATCGCTTCACCAAAGTGAGCAATAAGTTGTGCATCAAGTTTATCCGTTTTTGCTTTTTGGCCGATAGCGCCTGCGAACCGTTTTATGTTTACGGGATTAGCAATAACGAAGGGAATATTCGCCTCAGCGCAGGCTATGATAAAAGGCTGTTCCAGACGTCCAGTTGCCTCAATAGTAACGCGTGTTACTGGGTGTTTTTTTAAGATTTGAATGGCGTGTTTAATGCCACTTTGATTATTTTCTACAGTAAAGTAAATGTCTAAAGGCCTGATATAAATATCGAGTTGTGTTTTACCTGTATCGACACCGACGTTAATTTCATTTTGATTATTTATTGTATTCATAATAAGCTGACTCTGCCTTGCTATTCGGGCTCGAGGCCCCGTTGACTATCCGAGTTTAATGCTTGGAGTTTATACAGCGTTCTAACTTGTTACCGGTCTCTCAATAGAGGAGCCTACGCTCAATCGAACTACTGTATAAAAGGCTTTGGTTGCAGCCAAAGCTTGGGCCTCACATTACCCGAACTAGGTTAAAGTATTAATTAATTTATGGGTTTATTATCCATACAAGTTGCTTAAACGGACAAAAAACAGTTGGCTTTTGCTCGTTCCTCGCCTATTTTAGCCAACAATTTTTTGCGCGCTTAGCAAGGCGTTATATTAGCAAAGGAAGTCATGCGTAAATTTCTAGCAATTGTTAGTCTAATATCGATTCAGGGATGTATCGCCTATCCAGGAACGTACTACTATCCGGAATCTAAAAGCGGTGAAGTGATTACTACTGGACATTGTGGTGACAACACTCCTTCAAAATTAGTTTTACTAGACAACGATGTAAAAGTTACTACTCAGGCTGCTGACGTACTAATAAATTACGATCAAACATGGATTTGGTTTGAGGCGATTTCTGATAAAAAATTTAAAATATCGGCTAATCCTGCAAACATCTCATTTAACGTTGGTGGTAAAGTAATCACACCCCACGAAATAAAATATTTCTACAGGGTTTCTGACGAAAAGTGGTTTAGTCATGATTATACGTCACTATCAGAGCTACCTTCTGATGTTTTAGAGACTACAAACTTAAGAGTTACTTTCATGTTTAAAAAGCAGGAAAGTATCGAGTTTAAAATTAAAGATTTAAAAATTAACAATGCTATTGGTCAAAATATTAATGTCAATTTTACAACAACAGAAACTATTAGGGTTCTGCGCTAAACTGCTAATAGGAGTTAAGGGGGTCAAATCTTGACTTCAGACATCAAGTCGCAATTAGTTAGATGCACCTTTATTTAAGCCATTATATGGACTTCCCAGATTTCTCTAAAAGCGAAGCGCCTCTGACTCTCTTTGTGCATTAAT
This sequence comes from Pseudoalteromonas sp. NH0006-46, assembly GCF_057547735.1. Classification (NCBI taxonomy): domain Bacteria; kingdom Pseudomonadati; phylum Pseudomonadota; class Gammaproteobacteria; order Alteromonadales; family Pseudoalteromonadaceae; genus Pseudoalteromonas; species Pseudoalteromonas sp. NH0006-46. The sequence goes on from NZ_BAAJML010000008.1 coordinate 1,974, forward strand.
TTGCTTTAATATAATTAGTTTTTGTATCTTTAGTTTGAGAAATTACTGCCAGATTTGAAATACAAAAGGGATGTAAGTGAAAAGTCACTTGCTTACTATTTATGCGGTTGTTTTAGAAGGCAACTGTAGTAGAGTGTTTGTAAATCAACCTAAATAAGGAACATTCATGGAATTAGTTAAAACCACAAGCTTGCAATTTGAAGTAACAGAAACAGGGCATCAAATTATACAAGCTGAAATAAACGGGCATAAAGTAAATTTAATTTTAGATACAGCCGCGGGGGCATCTGTTTTAGATAGGGCATGTATTAAAAAGCTTGGGGTAAAAGAGGAACTAAGCGAAGAAAATGCCGCAGGGTTAGGTACAGCTGATCACGAAATGGGCTTAATAGACGTTTTGAAATTTGAACTAGCAGGCCAGTTGTATGAAAGTACACAGTTTGTATCACTCAACCTAGACCATGTTCAGGCCGCTGGTGGCGGCAATACAATACATGGCTTATTAGGTTCTCCATTTTTTAGAAAGTATCAAGCTATAGTAGATTTTGTTACTCATACACTCACAATTAGTGAGCCATTACCTGATTGTGAGTGATTAAAGCGGCTCTCTTAAGCCGCTAGTATCCTCTAAAAGCGAAGCACCTTTAACCCTATTTGTACATTAATTTGCTTTAAACAACATCAGCTTTGCCTCTTTGCCATCGGTTAATATTGCTACATTACCTTTAGCTGTAACAAACACATCTCTTAGCCTGCCTGTTGCTTCTGGAAATACATGCGACTGGGTATATTTACCATTCACTAAATTAACACTGTAGAGCTTTTTATCGACCAATGTAGTGATAAGTACGTGGCGTTGCAGTGAAGGGAAGGCTGCATGCTTAGAGCCATAATACGCCATGCCTGATGGGGCGATTGATGGCGTCCAATCTACGCTTGGTTTAGCCATTCCGGGGTAGTCTCTAAACGGAGAAATACGTGCTTGTGAGTAATCGTCACCGTTTGTAATTACCGGCCACCCATAATTATTTCCAGCCGTTAAATAGTTCAGCTCGTCACCGCCTGCAGGACCGTGTTCATGACTAATAATTTGCTGTGTATCGTCATCATACACTAAACCTTGTAGGTTCCGATGGCCGAGTGAATAAATGGCATGCGCGGTAGAGTTTTCATGTTTGATAAACGGATTATCGGTTGGAGTAGTACCATTTAAATTAATTCGTAGTACTTTACCTAACTGGCTGGTTATAACTTGTGCTTGCTCGCGGTAGTCAAAACCGTCGCCACTTGAAAAAAGTAAAGTGCTATCGGGGAGAAAGAGGGCGCGGCCAGAGTAATGCTGAGGTGTACCCTTATCGGTGGCGACTTTATAAATAACTTTTGGTACCGAAAAGCGTGTTCCATCAAACCTAGCTTTGGCAATAACGAGCCTGTTTGCTTCAAGACTGCCTTGGGCATACGTAAATATTAGCTCCTTAGACTCAGCAAAATTAGGCGTGAGTACTATGTCGAGTAAACCACCTTGGCCTGCAACATATAACCCTTCAAGAGGTAATTTTACTTTACTTTGTTGATTGTTTTTAATGATCACTACATGGCCATCACGCTCGGTTACTAACCACGTGCCATTTGGTAGTTGCACCATGCTCCACGGTGAGTTTAACTGTGTAGCTAATGTTTGCGTTTTATATTGTTTTTGAGGTAAATCATTGTTTGCATTAACGTTAAACGCAAAGAGCACGCATAGTATAAAAAGTGAGATAGATTGTTTAAGGTGCAAGCCTTTGCTACTGTAAGAAAAATTATTTTGTTTAAGTTGAGATAACCATGTTGTTTTTAACACGTATACTCCCTTCATTTTTAGTTGCTTGGTTACTTACGTTTACGCTTGCTAGCTTGTTTCATAGCCAATACGTTGTCAATCAATTAGTTAATGTAGGTGTAGTGGTAGGGTTTGCCGATCGTGTTAATTTAACATTCGACGATTGGTTAGGTTTACTTCCTACGTACGGCGCTATTATTGCTGTTGCACTTATTATTGCTTTTTTTGTTACCTGGTTTATTAGTAAAAAATTAAAAGGTCATTATGCCGGGCTGTTTGTTATAGGGGGTATAGCTGCTTTTGCGACCGCGCTCATTGCTATTGAATCAATTATGAATATAACCATAATTGCTGGCGCGAGAGGTTGGGGATTTTACTTACAGTTGCTTGCTGGTGCGGTTGGAGGCTATACGTTTGCACAGCTGATAAAAGTAGCTAAAAGTACTAAAAAAAATTAACTGTTTTGTTAATAAGCAACAGCCGCTATTTTTAGTAAACAGCGGCTTTTAAATATGATTTTTTAGCATTTAGTTAAAAATTAAACCGATAAGTTTGTAGCTACTTAAGCCAAAAATAAGTATTAAAACAGGAAGAGTAATCAAATTAAAAAAAATGGAGTTTGTAAATTGCCCCATCACTGATTTTTGATTCACCAACCATACTAAGTAAATAGTAATAACAGGCAGTAATAAACCGTTAGCTGCTTGCGCGAATATTATAACCGCGACAGGGTCTAGCCCAAGCGATGCTACGCCTGCACCAAACAATAAAATAATAATCGCCACGCTTTTAAAGCGAGTGCTGGCCATGTTGTTTGACCAACCCAACATACCACATACCGCATAAGCACCAGCAAGGGGCGCTGTAATGGCGCTTGTTAACCCTGCTGCAAACAAGCCAATAGCAAAAAAGTAATGGGCTGCATCACCTAACAGGGGCTCTAGTTGTACAGCCATGTTTGCTGCGCTGATTTGCCCTGCCTCTGTGCCATAAAAGGCGACCGATGCGGTAGACAAAATAGCTAATGTGATCACACCGCCTAAGGTAATTGATAATCCGGTATCAACATTGGTTTGCTTTATTACTTTTTGTAAATCGCTTTTACTATCGTGCTTGGCTGCTAAAACGCCAGAGTGTAAAAATAAGTTATAAGGTACTATGGTGGTGCCAACGAGTGCGAGTACCGTTGTTATTGAACCTTCAGGCAAGCTAGGCATAAAGCCTGAAAATACATCATTTAGTGAAGGGGCAGCCATAATCAGTGTAGATATAAACACTAAGCTCATTAAAATCACTAATACTATTAGTGCATTTTCTATTACTTTGTGTTTGCCGCTATAAAGTAATACTGCACTAACAAAAGCGATTAGAGGGGTCCATATTTGCGGGTTAACGTTTGGAAATATACCTATTAACCCCATACTCGCGCCGCTTAAATTGCCTGCTTCGTATGCTGCACTGCCAACTCCAATAGCGCTGATAACCAAAAATATAGCTAACAATTTAAATAACGGTGTTTGAATATTAGCTCTCAGTGCCTGCGCTAAGTCTTGCCCTGTGGCAACACCCAGTCGTGCAGCCATAGATTGCAGTAATATAGTGGCAATAACTGAAAAAAGTAATGTCCATATAAGGGCAAAACCAAAATTGGCGCCTGCCACACTGGCAGTGGTGATTGTGCCTGGCCCAATAAAGGCTGCAGTGACAAGTAATCCTGGGCCTAATCGCATAATTTACCTTAATCGTGGTTTGTGTATTTTATTCAATGTTGCACCTGATGCCACAGCCTACCTTAAAATATTTTTTAATCTTAAAAGTAGAATTTTATATTTATTTAAGCCGAACTCTGGTTAAGAGATTTATTATTCAGAGTTCAGGTTATTTAGTAGCAATGCACATTTAACAACAACTGTAAGTTAAGAATGCTGCGTAGGATACCAATTCATATATAAATTTAAAGGGGTTAACACATGCTTGGACATATATTGTGCTCGTGAATATGTAAAAGTGAGGTCTACCTTGTGCACGTCGTGTTAAGTAATTAACGGCCTAATAGCCTCAAGACCTTTTTTGAGCGTTGTTTCATCGGTTGCGTAATTAATACGTACACACTGATGTTTGTGCTCCCAGCTATCTTCAATACCGATAAAAAAATTGTGGCCAGGGATAATATACACATCTTGTTTTTTAAGCTTTTGGTAAAGCTGTTCGCTGGTTATTTTTGACTCTTTAAACCACAGCCACATAAAAAATGCACCCTCTACTTTATGTAAATAAACCGGCAGGTCTGCAAATATTTCATCAAATAGGTTAATAGCTACCTGTGCTTTATTTTTATAAAAAGGCAAAATACTATTTTTACACAGGGGAAGTAATTCATCGTTGTTAATTAAGCGAGTTATTAAGCTTGGGCCAAAACTATTTGGTGCCAAAACCATGGCACCGTTAACACGGCCAATTGCTTTAATAACTGTGTTGTTAGCAACTACAATACCGGTGCGAAGGCCCGGCAAGCCCAGTTTTGAAAGCGACATACATAATATAATGTTTGAGTTCCACGTTAGGTTTGCATCGGTGTAAATACAGCCAGGGAATGGGTCGCCATAGGCGTTATCAATAATGAGTGGGATATTGTATTTGTGCGCTAGGGCGTCTAGATGGCGTATCTCTTCATCGGTAATGACATTACCGGTTGGGTTGGTAGGACGCGATACGCACAGCGCGCTTATGCTGATATCTTCAGCAAGTACTCTTTCAACCGCGTCAAAATCAATCACGTATTTAAATTGTTTAGAGCCGTTTGGTGTATTTAAAATTTCAATGTCGGGCTTTATAGCCACAAACATATCATCAGATAAACCTTGGTCGGCATAGCCTACGTATTCTGGGGCAAGTGGAAACAGAATGCGCTTGGTACTGCCATCGCTCATTTTGCCCGCTAACATATTAAACAGAACAAAAAAGTTTGCTTGGCTCCCATTCCCCAATGCTATATTTTGTTCAGTTACTCCCCATGCAAATTCTCTATTGAGTTGATTAGCAAGGGCTGTTCTAAATTCATCGTTACCCGTTGGACCATCGTAAAGACCCATTATTTGCGTTATTTTATTATTTTTTACTAGGGAATTTAACTCGTTTATAAATACGGTGTTTACGTGTGGTACTGAAGCGGGATTACCCCCACCTAGCATAACAATATCAGGATTATTACTGCTTTTGGCTTTACCTAAATCTTCCATAAGCTGTGTGATGCCATTGGGTTGAGTAAATTTACGACCAAAGTGTGAATAGTTCATAAAACCTAATACAGTTAATAAATTAGCCTGTGAGTATAACGTAAAAAAACGGTGTAAATTTATAGATGAGAATAATTCACGCCTTAGAAATACAGCCTTGCTGCGTTATAATAAATGCATTACTAAATGCAGGTGTTTAGCTATCAAAAACCCAAATGAAAAAATCAACAACGTTGTTAATTTGCCCGCAGAGCCCGTAATTAATAACTCCGAGCTTAAAATAGCCACCTTTAATTTATTTAACTACCTTGAACCACCTAACGCCTATTATGAATTTGAACGCATATACACCGCTGAGCAATGGGTAAGAAAACAACGATGGATAACTCAATACATAAACGAGCAGCAGCCCGATGTAATTGGTTTTCAGGAAATATTTAGCATCGAGTCGCTTAAAGAGTTAATGCTAAACCAAGGTTACGAGCACTTTGCTGTGGTTGATAAACCCCATGTTATAGATGATTTTATTTTTAAGCACCCAGTCGTCGGCATCGCCTCTAAATACCCGATTGTTGATGTTATAGCTGTAGAGCATGATAAAGAACTTGCATGCTCACTTGGTTTAACAGAAGCATTTTTATTTAGCCGAAAGGTACTAAGAGCCACTATTACTTTACCGCATTTAGGGAACACTGATTGCTATGTTGTGCACTTTAAATCTAAGCGGGGCATGCTTGAGGTAGACGAACACAATAAAGCGGTAACAGCCGAGCAAAACATAATCGAAATATTAAAAGCGAATGTAGCAGGTTGCTGGGGCTCTACTATACAGCGCGGCAGCGAAGCTACTTTACTTATGATACAAATGATCACCCGACGCGAAGCAACTCAATACCCCATGGTGTTAATGGGGGATTTTAATAATGACCTAGCCGATGGTGTGCTTAGCCATTTACTGACAAATACACTCAGGTTTGCGCCCGCATTGGATGCCAAAGCCTACCTTGCTAAATATTGTTTGTATGACTCGTGGGCGTTATTTGAAAAATTAGTTATTACGACTGATGATTCTCAACTAGCCAATACCAATAGTGATAATAATATTGCCAAACAAGCGCCTTTAACGCGTAAGCCAACGCATTACTTTGGCACCAGCAGCTCAGTGCTCGATTATATTTTGCTGTCTTGTGAGTTTGATTCAAGTTACGACGATAGTTTTTTTGAGGTCAGCAACCATACTACCTACGATAGGCATTTAATTAACCCAGAATACGAGCGAGATGACCTAACAACCGATCATGGTGTTGTGTGTATTACTTTAAGCCTCAGAACTTAAAAAACCGTTGTAAAAAGGCACATAGTAATATGTATTTATTACAAAAGTGATTTTTAATTTATTACAAGGTGCTGAATAAATTGAATTTATATTTGGTATTCATTTTGCAAAAAGTATTGCAGCTTTAATTACTTAGTTTTAATAATAAAGGATTTAACAATGACGGAAGTTTCTTTATCTGCTTATTTAGGGTTTTATTTTTACTTAATTATGCTGGTGGTGCAGTGGGGGGTAGCAACATTTAGTAAAGCTAAAGAACCGGGTGCAGTACCGGGTAAAATTAGCGACGATTTATCGCACGATAGCTTTATATTTAGAGCGCATCGTACCTTTCAAAATACATTAGAAAACAGCGCATTGTTTATTGGTACAGTGTTATTTGCATTTGTAATTAACTACCAAAGTGCTGCTTTTGCCCTATGTGTATGGGTGTATGTTGTTGCTCGTATAGTTCATATGGTGCTTTATTACGTTATAGCAACAGAAAAAAACCCAAGCCCACGTACTTATTTCTTTTTAATCAGTTTTATTGCCAACATTGTCATGTTGGTATTAATAGGTTTACGGTTAATTGCTTAATAAGTAAACCACGACGTTATAGCTGTAGCGCTATAACGTCGTGTTATATTTACAGCTACTCCACCCCAATAAACCCGCCGGTTTGATGTGCCCAAAGGCCTGCATATATTCCACCTTGAGCAATCAGTTCATCGTGCGAGCCTTGCTCAACTACGCCACCATTATCTAACACGATGAGTCTATCCATTTGAGCAATGGTAGACAGCCTGTGCGCAATAGCAATTACCGTTTTGCCTGTCATTAAATCATCCAGACTTGCTTGAATAGCCGCTTCAACTTCTGAATCAAGCGCACTGGTTGCTTCGTCTAAAATAAGAATAGGGGCGTTTTTTAGTAATACGCGTGCTATTGCAATGCGTTGGCGCTGACCGCCCGATAGCGTGACACCACGTTCTCCTACTTGTGCATTAAACCCTTTGTTGCCTTTTGAATCTTCTAAGTCATTAATAAACTCTAGGGCTTTAGCTTGCTTTGCTGCGTTTAACATTTCGGCTTCGGTGGCATCGGGGCGGCCATATAAAATATTGTCTTTTACTGAGCGGTGAAGTAGTGAGGTATCTTGGGTTACCATAGCAATGTAACGACGTAGGCTTTCTTGGCTTACATCAGTAATATTTTGCCCATCAATTTTTATGCATCCAGAATCGGTATCGTAAAAGCGCAGTAGTAGGTTAACAAGCGTTGATTTACCCGCGCCAGAACGTCCAACTAACCCTATTTTTTCACCGGGTTTTATGTTGAGATTTAACCCGTTCATTACCGGTCCGCGGTGGGTTTCGTTAGCGGCTTTGCCATAATTAAAGTGTATATTTTGAAACTCAATGCTGCCTTGTGTTACTTCAAGGGTGTTTGCATTAGGTTTATCGTCTACTTTTATTGGGTTTGATAGCGTTTTCATACCATCGGTGGCGGTGCCAATGTTTTCAAATAGGCTACTTATTTCCCACATGATCCATTGCGCCATGCCATTTAATCTAAGCGATAAACTCACTGCAACAGCTATGGCGCCAGCGCTAATTGCACTTAATGACCATAAATAAAGTGATAAGGCGGCAACACTAAAAACCAATAAGTAGTTTAGCGTATTAATTGCAAAGTTAAGGCTGGTTACTAAGCGCATTTGTTTGTACACGGGTTGTAAAAATACATCCATGCTTTGTTTAGCATATTGCTCTTCGCGTTGGGTGTACGAAAAAAGTTTAATAGTTGAAATGTTTGTATAGCTATCAACAATACGGCCCGTCATTTCTGAGCGGGCGTCGGCTTGTGAACTGGCTATTTTTTTAAGTTTAGGCACAAAGTAAACCTGTATAGAAGCGTACAACGCAAGCCATACAAGCAAAGGGATCATTAAGCGCCAGTCAGCTTCAGCCACTAAAAACACCATTGCGCCAAAGTAAACCACTATGTACATAAGTACATCAAGCAACTTCATTACTGCTTCGCGAACCGCTAAAGACGTTTGCATGACTTTGGTGGCTATTCGTCCAGCAAATTCATTTTGGTAAAAACTCACACTTTGGCGAAGTAAATATCGATGCGCCGACCAACGAATTGACATAGGGTAGTTGCCCAGTAAGGCCTGATGCAAGATGGCTGCATGAAAAAATACCACTATGGGCAAAACGACTAACAGCATAATAGCCATTTTGATAAGTTCAGACTTTTGTTCTACAAACAGGGTTTGAGGTGTATGCGTACTTAGCCAATCTACTAATTGGCCCATATAACTAAATAACGAAACTTCTAAAATAGCCAAGAGCGCCGCACTTATCGACATAAGTACTAGTGAGAGTTCCATGCCCTTGGTGTAATGGCGGCAAAACGCAAATAAAGTAGAAGGCGGCTGAGTGGGTTTTTCCTCAGGAAATGCGTTGGTCATTCTTTCAAATAATCGATACATTTTAAAAACTTAAATAGCAAATAATATGGGGTATCATACCATTTAAGTATTTTTAAATGCAGTTTTGTGTTCACTAACCTGAACTCAGGTTAATCATTACTTAGGTAGGCTATTTTACCTAACAGGGTTCGAAAGGTTTATGCCTCGGCTCATATATAAGTCGTCGTATTTTAACCCACCGTTGCCATAGGGCTTTTTAGCCGGTCCGGTGTTCGCGTTTGCTAAAAAGTAAATAAGTGGTTGTTCGCGTTTCATTCTAAATTTTGCATTTTTATATACCAGTGTTTGAGTTGTAAACTCCCCCCCTTGAACATACACATTATATTGTTGGCCTTGCATTTTTGTAGGCGCGTTATTAACCACATACCAAATGCTGTACCATTGATTTGTATTTAGTGGCTGTGCTGATTGAGCGGCTTTGTAGTTTTGTATATTGCTGTAGCCATTGTCTGTTTTAACCATTAACGTACCGTTGTTTTTAAGCCCATTCGACTCGGCTTTATCTGTTACACGCAACGTGGGTTCAAACGCGTTGTAACCCTGCTTTTTTATTTCATTTGGTTGCAGATTACTTAATCCAAAAGCATGGTTATTAGGAAATGTTTCTACATTTATACGTGTAAAAAACGTGTAAGTTTCACCAACTTCTACTACTTTTGGCAGTTTGGTAAAGCTGAGTGCTTTTCGGTTGCCAACAATACCTTCGGCGGCTGGTTTTTTTAACAAATAATGATTTGAGGATTCAGCCTCTTGCGATATTTTTGTCACTTGTGGGTAGGTTACGTATGGATTGGTTTGATTGTCTGTATCAGCTTTTTGCCATGTTAACGTTTGCGTTTCAAAATTATCGATCAACAACCATTGAGACGTGGAAGGGTGTTGATGATTTTGACTACATGCCACTAACGAGGTTAACCCCATTAGTAGAAGACCGTTTTTATAGCGCATTGTTTGCTCTTTATGTAATTGGTATTGACAGCATAAACAGAAGTAAATTTATATTGGTAATAAGATTTAGTTGAATGGTTTTAATTTGTTATTACCAAATTACATTTACTTTATAACCAATAATAACCTGATTGTAAATCAAAATAATTTGACAGGATTAAATATAGGTAAAAATAATATAAGATTTGATGTGTTCGCAGTAAATTACTGAAACTTATTCATATTAAATAACTTTATAGTTAACATGCGTATGTATTTATTTTTAAGAAATTAATAAGGAAATATTATGTATTCAGGCGCTTGTTTGTGTGGAAAAGTAAACGTAGAAATTACAGGTAATATTACCAGTATTATTCACTGCCACTGCTCTTTGTGTAGAAAAAACAGCGGGACGGCATTTGCTACAAATGGTTTTGTAAATGCAGATGAGTTTTTAATTACTCAAGGGCAAGACTCATTAAGTGGTTATTCGTTTAAACCTGGTAGAACACGGTATTTTTGCACCTGCTGCGGTTCGCCTATTTATAGCGCAAACAGCAGTGATATTAGCCGTATTCGTATTCGGTTAGGTTTACTGGATACAGATATTACAGAAAAACCGTTATCTCATAATTTTGTTACTTCAAAAGCGAATTGGGAGCAGTTAGAAACCAGTTTGCCTTGCTATGAAAAGCATGAGCCAGGTCGCTAATTACTGCGATTCAATGTGATAAATATGGTTAATATCTTTATATAAATTGGGTGCAAGGTGCTCAAAAACTGCAGAATTTTGAATTTCATCAACGCTAATGTGTTTTAACGAACTGGGGCTTAAAACAATAACTATATTTTTATACTCATTAAATTCAACAAGCGCGATTGCTTTAAAGTACTTTCTTAACATGGCCAGTAACAGGTGTAACTCTTGAGCTGTTTTAGGGTTTATGTTGAGTGTTATTTGGCTATTTGAATGACAAAAGTGCGTCATATTTTGCCAAAAAAGAGCATTATTTAAAAAGGGCTGGTGATGCTCTCCACTGAATATGTCGATGGTGATCACATCGTATTTAATTTCACATTGCTGAATAAATTGCTCAGCTGATTGTATAAATACAGAGTGTGTTTTTGGCAATTTAAAATGTGTATGTGCAATTTCAACCACATCAGGGTTAATTTCAATGGTATTAAAAGTATGTAGATTTTTTATAAGTTGTTTTTTATTAAGCAAGTAATATATAGCGCGCTCTACTCCCGCCGTTCCCAGTCCTAAATTTAGCATTTTGAGATTGGTTACTGACTTTAATAAAAAAAGTAGCATGCTTTGATTAACAGGTACTAAGACGCGCTCTGGACTACTTTGGCTCATTACACCCTGAATAACAGCATCTTGCTCACGTTTTTCATCAAGTGTTAACCAACGGTATTGCGAGTTTTCATAAACATAGATTGGGCCTAGCGCCGTTTGCTTAAACTGCACAAGGTTACATTTTAGCGTTTCATTTTTTAACTGGCGCATACTTTTACTATTTTAAATGATGACTAAATTGGAATTCTGATTAAGTGATTTACTAACTTATCAAATCATGATGATAATTAAACTTTCCAAGCCTAGGACCTTTAATAAAAACAAGGCGAACTTACAGGCAATAGTTGCTCGAAATTGATTTATTATCCAGAGTCTTCGTTTATTAGTTTGGCACGAAAATAAAAAGTTTACTTAAGTTATTCGGTTTTAAGTTTATTGATTTGCTTAACCGTGTAGTATTTTGGTTTAAATTAAATCATTTAATACATTCAAGGAAAGAAAAATGGGATTAATTTTAGGCCCTGTATTGGTAGTTTGGCTCGCTATTTTTATTTATTCAACTCGACTTGGTTATTTGCTTATTCACAAAAATATGGTTTTAGAGATCACGCTCATTACTTTTACAGTGGCTTTAGTTGGTGCTATTGCCTTTGTATTTTATGGTTACAGACAATTTATAAATGAAACGTCAATATGGGCATTTGAGATACCTAGGTACTTTGTTTTCAACAAATTTGCAATATTCAGTGTTGTTTTGGCTTTATGTATAAAATTTTTTATTACTAGCTTACAAAATAGCGTAGGGCTTGTCTGTGTTGTTTTTGTAATTTTGTTTGTGTTTTCAGCTTCGGTATTATTAAGTGTGGGTATGCATGACCGTTTTATAAGTTATAACAATATCCAACTTACTCATTAATTCAAGGATAGAAGATGAGATCGTTTATTTGCGCTGTACATTTTGTGTGTGCTCAGTGGCTGAAAAAAGTGGATCCAAAAAACACGCATACGGGTTACAAAGCGAGTGTACTCATCGGTATGGTCTTATCTGTTTATATAGGGATATTTGCTCTTATTTTTTGTTTTGACTATGCAAAAATACTGACAGATTCATTAAGACATAATTTAATAGTATCTAGTGCACTTTATTTAGCGCTTATTATAGGGGGGATGAATTTAGTAATTGGTAACGCCTCTGATTATAAAATCAGAGTTCGCAAAAGGGTGAACAAAAAAGTTATTAAACATTATACCTTAGGGCTAAAGCTGTGGATATTTGGTTTGATCCCTTACTTTATAATCATGGCAACTATTTTTATATTGAACTCGAATTAGAACCCTTCTTTACTGCGCTTTAGCGTACTTATTTTCGTATTTACCTCAAATCAATTGCGATATACAAATACATAGGTAATTGTGAACCAATAACAATAAGGAGCGACATATATGCTTAAACCATCAATAAAATTATTAAAGGTAAGCGCGCTTGCGCTTGCTTGCTCAGTATCGAGCGGAGCTAGTGCGGCTGAGGTGCAATACAAAGACCAACAGAAATTACATGATATTGCCGCAAACGTATCAGCTGAGCGAATTGGTAGTGATATTCAAACGCTGGTGGACTTTGGTACACGTCATACACTTTCAGAAACTAAATCTGACACGCGAGGTATTGGCGCCGCACGACGTTGGATTAAAGCCGAGTTTGAAAAAATATCAGCGCAATGTGGTGGTTGCCTAGAAATTATTGAGGTATCGGACACTATATCTGGTGAAAAACGTATCCCTAACCCAGTTGAGGTAGTCAATATTGTTGCTATTCAACGAGGAAGCACTGAGCCAAATCGTATGGTGATGATGTCGGGTGATATAGATTCACGTGTCAGCGATGTCATGGACTTTACTAGTGACTCACCGGGTGCAAATGATAATGCATCTGGGGTCGCTGGAGTTATTGAAGCAGCTCGGGTATTAAGTAAATATAAATTTAATGGCTCTGTAGTTTACGCCGCGTTATCGGGAGAAGAGCAGGGGTTATTTGGTGGTAAAATTTTAACAGCGTACGCTCAAAAGAATAACTGGCAAGTACATGGTGTTTTAAATAATGACATGATAGGCAATATTACGGGCATAAACGGTGTGACCGATAATACGACTGCACGTATTTTTTCAGAAGGTACACGTGTTGTAGAAACAAAAGCGCAAGCTCGTACTCGCCGGTTTACTGGTGGTGAGGTTGATTCTGCGAGCAGAAATCTAGCGCGTTATATTGATACCGTTGCAGATAGATATATACCCAACCTAGACACAATGCTTGTTTACAGATTAGACAGGTTTGCACGAGGCGGACACCATAGACCATTTAATGATGCCGGGTTTGCAGCGGTGCGTATAATGGAAACCAATGAGCATTATGATCGCCAACACCAAGACTTACGCACAGAAAATGGCATTACATACGGAGATACAATTGACGGTGTTGATTTTGATTATGCAGCAAAATTAACATCACTTAACGCAGTGACTATGGCATCTATGGCATGGGCTCCACCCCCTCCAAAAGACGTTAAAATTACAGGCGCGGTTAAGGCCAGTACTTCCTTTTCGTGGCAAAAAAGTAATGATGATACTGTTGCCGGTTACAAAATATACTGGCGTTACACAAGCGAACCGCAATGGCAGTTTAGTAAATACGTAGGTAATGTTTCTGATTTCACACTTGAAAACGTTGTAATAGATAATTACTACTTTGGCGTATCATCAGTAAGTCATGATGGTTTTGAGTCGCCAGTTGTGTTTCCGGGGGATGTTGGTTCGTTTGACCATAATATAAAATAGCAATTTGTATAAAAACAAAGCAGTCAGAGTTTTTAAAGTGCAAGCAGCCTGTTTTATGCTTGCACCTTATTTACTAAGACCTTACAGTGTTTAAAAAGAAGTAATAAGGTCATTACAATGGAACAACAACAAAAACAATTAACACCTGAAGAGCAAGCTTTAGCCGAACAACAACGTGTTGCATGGCAACGTGGATGTTTTCAAACAGCACAAAAATATTTAGCAGAAAAAGGCATTATGCCTAAGTCGGTAGTTGAGCAAGACAGCCGTTTTTTAGCGCCTATTTGCGCTATGTGGAAATTTAAAGCGCAAAATGGAAAAACGTATTGGGTTGTTACAGGCCAATTACCAACAGATCATGCTGAAGTGGGGGCGGCATCAGATGCACGTGATGCTATGCGTTATTTTTCGCTGCAATGGCAGTTAAAAGCAGACCAGATAATGAGTACGGGCGCACGTGATAAAACACAGGCAGATTTTGCTAACTTATTAGTGAAAAGAGCACATGGTCTATACGAGTTATACGATAACGATAAGCTTTGGGCTCACGAACCAAAATAATCAAAAAAGGGTAATCGATTGTCGATTACCCTTACAATTTAATTAATGAACTAACGTAAAAGGTGTTGTATCTGCACACCTAACTGGGCATTTAAGCCTTTGCCTAGGTATACCCGCTTCCATAAATACGTTGCCTTGCTTTATAAATCCATTACGTATAAAGCGTTCAACTTCGTGTAATACACAGTTAACGCTAATAGACTCAATGCCTTGCTCTGTAGCCAAATCAAAAATGTAATTGAGTAATGAGCAATATACCTTTCGGTTTCTGTGATCAGGCAGTACAGCTAAGCGACTAATTAAGCCGTCATCACATAATCGTGCAGTAGCTACAGGACAACGGGTATCGTCTGTTACAAGTACATGCAGAGCTAATTTATCGTGGTTATCAAATTCAACGCGTTTAGGTATGTGCAGCTCATAAACAAAAACGCGCTCCCTTATTTGTTGTAACTGATCTTTTTGTCGATCCCATTCAACTTTAGTTACTCGATAACCCACAATGGCCTCCTACTTGTTACTCTTGGTTTGTGTTAAACCAAATACCTTCATTAACAAGTGTAGTAAACATTTGAACAAAAACTAGGCTGTTTTTTGTTTTAACTAATTCGTCAGTATTAAACTCAGTCTCGTCGGTCAGTAATTTTACTGCTGCTAAGTCCTCGAGAGGAAGTGTAAAATTTTCACCATTCACACTGACAAGAAGTTCATTATCACACAGCTGATAAATTGCACGTGTGCCACCTACACGTTCAAAAATAGTTTCTGGCTCTGCTAATTCATTTAATATTTGCTCTTGGGTAAAAGCAGGCTCTACTGGTGCTAAGTCCATTTCATGCTTTGGTTGGCTTAAGGTTTTGCCAAGCCACTGTTTAAATAAATCGTCATTTTCTAGCATTGATGCCATAAGGTGTTTAACTTTTTCTACTTCAGCGTTGTTAAGTTCACCTTTAGAGGCTCTGCTTACTAAATTATGATCGGTGTAGCGCGTTTGGCCACTTTCAGTATCAATAATATGATCGGCAAAGCTTGAAAGTAAATCTTGCTGATTTGGTGCTCTAAATCCAACAGAGTAATTAAGCGCATTTTCAACTGCGTAGCCTTCATGCGGGCAGCCTGGCGGGATATACAAAATATCACCGGGCTCTAAAATACAGTCTATGACTGCTTCAAAGGCTTCAACTTGTAATAGTTTTTTATTTTGAGCAAATTGCTTAAGCGTTGGGTCGGGTAGGCCTACTCGCCAATGACGTTTTCCTTCACCTTGAATAATGAAAACATCGTATTGATCTAAATGCGGGCCAACACCCCCATTAGGGGTAGAAAAGCTGATCATTAAATCATCAATGCGCCAGTTAGGAATAAATCTAAAGGGCTCTAGCAGCAAAGCTGCATCAGGATGCCAGTGATCAACTGCTTGTACTAATAACGTTGAATTTTGCTCTGTAAGGACTTCAAAGTCTTCAAAAGGCCCTTGATGAGTTTGCCAATCGTTGTTGTGATTGGTAACAATACGCGACTCAATAGCGTCTTCCATGGCCAAGCCAGCAAGTTCGTTTGCATCAAGTGGATCTTCAAAGTGACTAAACCCTTGTTTGATCAAAAGCGGCTTTTTTTGCCAAAAATGGGTTAAAAATTCTTGTTCAGATAAATCGTTTATTTTTAATTGATACATGCGTTTGCCTGCTAGAAATTGCTTTGTTTTTTATACAAAAAAAGCGAAAGGATAAACCTTTCGCTTTTTAATAGTCGCGATTAATAATTAAACTAAATCGTCAATAAATTCAACCGCGCGGCCAATGTAATTAGCCGGTGTTAGTTTTTTCATTTCTACTTTGGCATCTTCTGGCAGGTCTAAGCCATCGATGAAGTCAGCCATTATTTCTTGATTTACGCGTTTACCACGGGTTAAATCTTTAAGTTTTTCGTATGGCTTTTCAATACCGTATTTGCGCATAACAGTTTGAATAGGCTCAGCAAGTAATTCCCAGTTTTGATCTAGCTCTTCAAGCAGACGTTGTTCGTTAACTTCAAGTTTACTAACACCTTTAAGGGTTGATTGATATGCAATAAGCGCATAACCCATACCCACACCAAGGTTACGTAACACAGTTGAATCTGTAAGGTCACGCTGCCAGCGAGAAACAGGCAGTTTTTGTGCAAGGTGTGCAAAAATTGCATTAGCTAAACCCAAGTTACCTTCTGAGTTTTCAAAATCAATAGGGTTAACTTTATGCGGCATTGTTGATGAGCCAATTTCGCCTGCAATTGTTTTTTGCTTAAAGTGGTTAAGGGCAATGTAACCCCAAACGTCACGATCAAAATCAAGCAAAATAGTATTAAAACGTGCAATTGCATCAAATAATTCTGCAATGTAATCATGCGGTTCAATTTGTGTAGTAAATGGGTTTAATGTTAAACCTAAGCTTGATACAAACTTATCTGCATGTGTATGCCAGTTGTAATCTGGGTATGCACTTAGGTGAGCATTGTAGTTACCTACAGCACCATTTACTTTACCTAGCATTTCAACTTGCGCAATTTGGTCGCGTTGACGCTTTAAACGCATGTATACGTTTGCAAACTCTTTACCCATAGTTGATGGTGTAGCAGGTTGTCCGTGTGTACGAGTCATCATTGGCACTGATTTATACTCAATCGCTTTTTCTTTAATGGCGTTAAGT
Source organism: Pseudoalteromonas sp. NH0006-46 (assembly GCF_057547735.1). Lineage (NCBI taxonomy): Bacteria > Pseudomonadati > Pseudomonadota > Gammaproteobacteria > Alteromonadales > Pseudoalteromonadaceae > Pseudoalteromonas > Pseudoalteromonas sp. NH0006-46. Next base: position 19,160 of record NZ_BAAJML010000008.1, read on the forward strand.
AATTGGTCACAATATGGTAGCAATACGTTGTCACGGGCTTCAGTTAACATTAAACCATGTGATAGGTTATTAATATCTTCAGAGGTACATGCAAAGTGAATAAATTCGTTGATAGCATGAAGCTCTGCGTTATCAGCCACTTTTTCTTTTAGAAGGTATTCAACGGCTTTAACGTCGTGGTTAGTTGTACGTTCAATGTCTTTAACGCGCTGAGCGTCGGCTTCACTGAAGTTATCAACAATAGCGTTTAAAAGTGCATTTGCTTGTTCGCTAAATGCCGGTACTTCTTTAATGTCGCTTGCTGCAGCTAGCGCTTGCAACCAACGCACTTCAACAATTACGCGGTATTTAATTAAGCCAAATTCGCTGAAAATACTGCGTAGTTCAGTGGTTTTGCTGCCGTAGCGACCATCAACTGGCGAGATAGCCGTTAACGCTGAAAGCTCCATAATAACTCCTAAATATTTGTTTGAACGATAATTAAATTTTTGCTTTAGCAATGGCGATTATTTTTCTTTTTGCAAAGAAAAAGTGACGGCGTTTACCGCCCATTTGTCGCCACAATACTGCACTTCTGATCCCGGCAAGTAGTAATGCGCGGATTTTATTTTGAGTGAGTTGCTGTTTTAATAACTCGGGTTTACCATAAACCTGTATTCGGTGCCCAAGGGGGCTTAGCACCGACGAGTATATATCTGCCAAACCGGCAACAACGGTGTCATCGGTTATGGCAAAATGGTCTAAACGACGATGAATATCATCAATACGTTTACCTAATTCGTTTAAGCTTTTGTCGTTTGCGCTAAGTGCTCGCTCAAGCTGCATTAAGCCACCAACATATTTTACAATCTCAACATCTTTCTGAGCGCCCGCAGAGAGCTGTTCCATCAAGGTTTTGTAGCCATCTCGTAAATTATGAGTGCCTTGGTATACATCTTCTGGTGATGCTGGTGATGTTTGAACAATACTAGAAAGCAGTATGTCTAAATCGTGCTCATTATTACTGCCATATTGCGCGATTTTTTGTACTTGTTTAGCGGCTTGGCACATAGCGGCAAGCGCCATAACTTGGTGTTCATTCATTACTTGATCACCGAGTCAATAATACCGCCGCCTAAGCAAACTTCTTGCGCATAAAATACCGCAGACTGACCTGGTGTAACCGCTTTTTGAGGTTCATCAAATAACACACGGGCCATACCGTCATCCCCAACAAGCAAAGTACAGTTTATATCTTCTTGGCGGTAACGTGTTTTAACGGTGCAACGTGTCGTTCCTTTTGGACCTGTACGGTCTACCCAGTGGAGTTGGTTAGCATTTAAACCATTACTATATAGGCGAGGGTGGTCTTTACCCTGACCCACAATAAGTACGTTACGCCCAACATCTTTGTCTACAACGTACCAAGGCTCGCCAGAACCTTCTTTCATACCACCAATTAGCAAGCCCTTTCGTTGGCCAAGTGTGTGGTACATTAAGCCTTCGTGCTCGCCGACGTTATTGCCTTCTGTGTCTTCAATAACACCTGGTTGAGCAGGTAAAAACTTTTGTAAAAAGTCTTTAAATTTACGTTCGCCAATAAAACAAATACCGGTGCTGTCTTTTTTATCATGAGTAATTAAATCTTGCTCTTCAGCAATACGGCGAACTTCTGGCTTGGCGATATCGCCCACAGGGAATAGTGTTTGAGCGATGTGTTCGTGACTCAAAGTGTACAAAAAGTAGCTTTGATCTTTGTTGTTATCTAAACCACGACACATTACATATTTGTCGTCCCGAAGCTCACGACGCACATAATGGCCTGTTGCAATAAAGTCGGCTCCCAGTGCTTGTGCAGCAAATTCTAAGAAGGCTTTAAATTTGATTTCTTTGTTACACATTATATCGGGGTTAGGAGTACGGCCTGCTTTGTATTCTTCTAAAAAGTATTCAAATACGTTATCCCAATATTCAGCTGCAAAGTTTACTGTATGTAGCTCAATGCCTAGCTTGTCGCATACAGCTTGTGCATCTTTTAAGTCTTCTGCGGCGGCACAGTACTCGTCATTGTCGTCTTCTTCCCAGTTCTTCATAAACAGGCCCTCTACTTGGTAGCCCTGTTGTTGTAACAAATATGCAGATACAGAAGAATCAACACCGCCGGACATGCCAACGATGACTTTAATGTGACTATTTTCGCTCATGAATAATTTCGCTTATACAGATTACTGTTAACTTGGAAAGGTGGCGATTATAGCATGTATTTTGTTTCTGCTTAAAGAGACTAACAAGGCAAACCTAACAATTAGTGGGTATTTTATTAATATAATAAATAGCTAAGTTACCTAAGGCGCTAACACAATATTTTTTTGAGCAAATTTGATTCCAATTCAATGGTTAAAAACAAAATAAAATATGAGTCTCTTATTAAAATTTAATAATAAGTTCTTTTAAAGTGTTTAGAGTATAGATACACTCATTAGTAATAAAGTTGGATGGGTGAACCCAATCAATGAGCTGTAAAATATAATCAATGGAATGAGTATATGAATCACGCATACAAAATTAATAAAATTAGATCGTTCGTAGAACAAAACAAACATCAAGTAAATCTCATTTCTAATAAGCTTTTAATCATAAACTTGTTAGATTTAAAAAAGTCAGCTTATAACCTTTTTTATGAATTAATAAAACTCAAACACGCCCAATCCCATCATCAAATTAGTGATTTGTTCAATTTAATTAAGCACACTACAGAAGTGCATAGTATCGAAATGCAGCTTTTGGATAAATTAGAACATTGGTGGCTAGAATGGGATTTTGCTATGCAAATGCACGAACAATTAAGTGCTGAAAGCAAAGAAATGCCGATGAGCTTTTTATCCCGCAGTACCTTAAACCCAATGCGAAAGCATGAGATAAGTCATTATGCTAAGTTATTTTCAGTACTCCCTATGCCGGTGTGTAATGTGTGTAGTAAAACTGGCGATATCCTTAGGGTAAACCAACGGTTTGTAGATGTGTTTGGTTATACAGTTGAGGATGTGCCTAACCTTCATGCATGGTGGAAAAAGGCCTACCCAGATCCTCAATATAGGTTACAAGCTCAAAATCTATGGTCTGAAGCTTTGAAAAAAGCGAAGAGTAATAATGACGATATACCAGCCAATAACTACACTGTTGCACGAAGTGATGGCACACAAGTGGTTATGGAGGTGTCGGGGATAAATATTGGCGAAGAATTTTTAGCCGTATTTAAAGATGCAACCGAACGAATAGAGGCTGAGGATATTTTAAGGGATATGGCGTTTTTGGATTCATTAACCAAAATTGCTAATAGGCGTCGATTTGATGAAAAACTTGCCCATGAATTTGATAAAGCCAAGGAATGCGAAGGGGCAATATCCTTAATAATTATTGATGTTGATTTTTTAAACAGTTTAACGACCGCTACGGTCATTTAGCAGGGGACGCTTGTTTATACGAAGTGGCTCAAACTATTGCATCGACTGTAAACCGTCCTGAGGACTTTGTTGCCAGATACGGTGGTGAAGAGTTTGTTGTGTTACTTCCTGATACGGATAGGGAAGGTGCACTATTTATTGCTGAGCAAATACAGAAGGCCGTTGAAAGCTTGGCAATTGTGCATGAAGATACATACAGCGGTTTATTGTCTGTCAGTATGGGTGTTAACTCAACAGCTAATTACGAAAACGATAAAGTAAGCTTTGTTAAAGGAGCCGATAGCGCACTGTATTATGCAAAAGACCAAGGCAGAAACTGTATTGCACTACACTCTCAAAGTTAAATTAATTATTTGTTGCCTATATGGGGTAGGCAAGGGCTTAGGCTGAACGCAGAAGTTCTGCTCTTTATTACTTATCCGTACATGGTCGCAACTCACAAAAATAACACAAGAGCAATTACATACCCCACGTCGCTATTTAAGCTCTCTAGTCAGAGCAAACTTTTAAACACACCATCAACATGCCTTAATTTTTTATTAGTTATAAATAGTATCTAGGCTTAATGGCGGACGCGTTATCGCGTCATCAATGCATTTTTGAACGAGCGGGCTTCGTAATGCTAAAGACTTAATCTGTTCAAGGTTGAACCAGTGGGCACTTATAATATCTTTATCAATTGGATTGAGTTGTTGGCTGGTGCCAGTCGCATCAAATAAAAAACAAAATCTCAAGTAATGAACACCGTTATCAGCGTATAAGTTATAAATGCCTAAAAGGCCTGTAGGGGTGAGTGACAAACCTGTCTCTTCATATAATTCGCGGCTTGCTGCTTGGGCTAGCGTTTCATTCTTTTCTAAATGGCCTGCTGGTTGATTGTAGCAAATGCGGCTAGTAAATTTATCGCGCTCTTTTACTAATAAGTATTCGTTATGTTTTTTTACGATGGCGGCTACTGTTACATTTGGCTTATGCATTAACGCTACCTTTAATGATTTTATATTCACCATTATTAATGTCGTCTAAAGTGTAATTACCTATGCTGTAACGGATGAGCCTAAGAGTTGGGTGGCCAATATGAGCTGTCATTCGGCGAACTTGTCTATTTTTTCCTTCATTAATGGTAATACTGAGCCATGTGGTAGGAATAGACTTTCGTTCACGAACCGGCGGGGTACGTTGCCAAATATCAGGTTCATTAATTATTTTTACATTAGCAGGCAGTGTGAGCCCGTCTTTAAGTTCAACACCTTTACATAAAGCTTGTATTGATTGTGTAGAAGGTTCGCCTTCTACTTGGACCCAGTACGTTTTATTGGTTTTTTTATTAGGTGCTGTTAATGTATTTTGTAGTTTACCGCAGTTTGTTAGCAGTAATAGCCCCTCACTATCGCGGTCTAATCGTCCTGCAGCGTATACATCTTTAATGGGAATAAATTCAGCTAGCGTTTTTCTCTCTGCATCGTCGGTAAACTGGCAAAGTACATCAAAAGGCTTGTTAAAAAGTACAATTTTTTTGTCTTTAGCGTCTATTTGAGGTTTTATTTCTCTTTTGTTTGTTGGCTTTTTAATTGCACTTCTAGAATAGCTACGACCCGTATTGCGCTTATTTGAGGAGGCGGGTGTTTGCTTGTTACTTGATTTACTTCTCATTAAATACACCTGGCTGGTTTTGGTAATCCAGCAATTTTTGTCGCTTGTTTAGCCGGGCCCTTTGGGAACAACTTATAAAGATAAATACTATTGCCTTTATCTTCTCCGAGTGCTTTAGCCATTGCTTTTACAAGCATGCGGATGGCTGGGCTTGTGTTGTATTCAATATAAAATTCGCGGACGAAGTTAATCACCTCCCAGTGTTGTTCGCTAAGCGATATATTTTCTTGCTCTGCAATAAGGGGGGCTAGTTGCTTAGACCATTGTGTATGGTCAAGTAAGTAACCTTGCTTATCGGTTTCGATTATTTGTTCGTTAAATTCAAGCATGGATTACCAAGTAATTAATTGCGTAGAGGTTAAAGTAAGCGCTACAAACTCGTCGTAGCTAATGGGAGTGTCGTTGTGTGATAACTTAATTGCGCGAACGTGTGCGTCCTCTTCAAGTACTAAGAGAGCGTCTGAAAACTGTTTAAATTGTTTACAAGCAAAGCACGCGTCACCTAACAGTAATACCCGGTCATCAAGGTTAATTAAGTTCTCTAATTGATTAGCTGAGTAATAATTTAAAGGTTTTGAAAAAATATGTAGCGTGCTCATAAGGTCACCACATGATGTTGTTTTTTAATAAGTGTTTGTTGTTCACTAAATGTCATTGTGTGCGCGTCTATGAGTAAATCAGTTTTGCTTAAACCATAATCAAGAAGGGACTTTTCGCATACATAGATGTTCTCTACGTCATAAATTTCAAGCGTTTTTATGTTTTTAAAAAAATCTTTTATACCTATTGTAGAAGGGGTTTGATGTTTTTTTAAAGCTAAAACGGCGGGGCCGCTAAACAACCAACTGATATTTTGATCGACAGCTGCAAAAATTAGCGTCATATCGAGCGCGTCTCGCAGGTTTAGATCATCAAATGGACTGCTTTGACTCATTACTAATACATTAATCATTTAAATTGCACCCATTTATCAGCGTCGCTTGCAAGCATTGCAAACTCCGCTAAACCTGCCACAGAAAACACGCCTGTATTTGACGTATCTAGGCCTCTTTTTTCTGCAGCGGTTACACACAGCATAAGATTAATATTTTGACTTGATAGCTGCTGCCATAATGCGCCAATTTGAAGCTCATCAGAGGCTAAGTCAAAATGGGTTGATGCATGATAAACGCCTTGCTGGTACAAAAATATTGCGTCTATGGTGTGCCCTTGAGATAAACACGCATTAGCAAACTTAATTATACGTTGGCTGGTGTCGTGATCTGATGGTGGTGTGTGTAATGAAAGAACAAATCGTGCCAAAACAATTCCAATAAAAAAGCCCCAATAAAGGGGCTATTTTAACAGAACTATTTAATTAGTCATCACTTGCGCCAAGTAGGTGCAGTAATGAAGTAAATAGATTGTACACATTCAGGTATAAAGATACTGTAGCGCGAATGTAGTTAGTTTCTCCGCCGTTAATAATGCGGCTTGTATCAAATAAAATTAAGCCAGACATAATTAATACAACAGCAGCGTTAAGCACCATAAACATTAAAGAGCTGCCGATGAATATGTTAACAATGCTCGCAACAATAACAACAATTAGGCCAACGGTTAAAAAGCCGCCCATAAAAGAGAAGTCTTTTTTGGTGTTAAGCGCATATGCAGATAGACCAAAGAAAATAAGTGCCGTCGAACCAAGTGCTTGCATAATCAGCATTGGGCCATTAGGCATGGCAGCGTAATGGTTTAACATTGGACCTAAACCAGCTCCCATTAAACCAGTGAAAGCAAATACCCAAAATACACCAGATGCGGTGTCAGCTTTTTTGTTTACAACAAATAGTAAACCAAACGAAACCAGTGTGAACACAATTCCCATAAAGTAAGGTAATTGTAGTGCCATTGAGATACCAGCCGTTACTGCACTAAATGCCAGTGTCATCGCTAGTAAAAAGTAGGTGTTTTTAAGTACCTTGTTTGTTTCAATGGTAGACATTACCGGTTTAGCGGTATTGTACGATTGATTAAACGCCATTGTAGAGCTCCTTTAAGTGAAACGTGTGTTTCGATAATTTAACTAAAATTAGATTACCAACTCTTATATGTTTGGGCAAACCTTTGTGGATCAATAGACATTAATTTTTTAATTAAAGTTCATTTAAGCACCAAAAAGAAAATTTTTGTTTTATCTTTGAACAAATTAATTGTTTTTTAAGCACTTAAGCAATTTTTTTAAAAAAAAGCTTCACAAAGCCAACGGGTTTCCCTATTATGCAGGCCGTGCGGAGAGATGGCAGAGTGGTCGAATGCACCGGTCTTGAAAACCGGCATAGGTTTGTAGCCTATCTAGGGTTCAAATCCCTATCTCTCCACCACTTATTACAATAACTATGAGTACACTCTTACTTGTAGTTTATAGCACTTTAGGAGAGATGGCAGAGTGGTCGAATGCACCGGTCTTGAAAACCGGCATAGGTTTGTAGCCTATCTAGGGTTCAAATCCCTATCTCTCCACCATTATATTAAAGCCCGCTAAACAGCGGGCTTTTTTGTTTTTTTAGATTTAACTATTAATTGAAATCAGCATTCTTGTTTAATTAATTTTAAAATTAAACATAGAACTTATGTCATCAAATAATTCTTCTGTTTAACATCTGCAGATTGAATCACCTGTCTTGTTATTTAAAAGCAATAACTTTACCTATATTAAAATTACCTCCCGAGAACGATAGTTCGTTCGTCGTTTAATGTGTTTTATTTTTGAGCGTAATTTACGACCATAGTCTCTGTTTCTAACTTTGGGTTCTTGGTGCATGCTTATTAGTAAAGTATATGTGTAATTAAGGACTATTAAATGAAACACCAATTAGCAAAAAGCGTTGCGCTTTCATTACTTTCTCCTGTTATTGTGGGTTGCTTATTAGGAGTCTACTATTCGGTAACCTTACAAGGTGAATTTGTCTCAATATTTTTCTCTTTATTAATGACAGCTATTTCTAACGCACATATTGTTGGGTTAACAATGGCTGCATTTGTTGTCCCTGGCTATTTATTAATGTTTAAATATTCAAAAGTAAACTACTCAGGTGTTTTAACGCTTGGTTTAGTTGGTGGGGCTATTTTTAGTTTTCTACTGAGTGCATCTACAGGCGAAATATTTTTGATTAATAGTGTTATGTCGGCAATAGCGGCAGGGCTGTTTTTATTTGGTCTTCGTAAAACTTCAAAATCATAATCGCGTCTTTATTAACCAAGGACGCTTTTAAACTGCGGAAATTCCTTTTTTTTACCTGCAAAAGGTTCCAATTTTTCACCACAAAGAGTACCTTTAGCTACTGTATGTTTAATAAGAAGTAGTTTGGTATGCAAAAGCACGATTTTTACCAGTCATTAGTTAAACAAACTGAATCGCTGATTGCCGGTGAGTCGAATGTAATTGCTAATATGGCAAATATAAGCGCGCTGTTATTTACCTCTTTAGATGATGTAAATTGGGCGGGCTTTTACTTTATTGATTCGCCATCAGAATTAGTGCTAGGCCCATTTCAGGGTAACCCAGCATGTATCCGTATTCCAGTTGGAAAGGGTGTATGTGGAACGGCTGCAGCTACGTTGCAAACACAACTAATTGAAGATGTTCATGCCTTCGATGGGCATATTGCCTGTGATGCAGCATCGAACTCTGAGATTGTTGTACCTATCATGAAACATGGTAAAATATTTGCGGTGCTAGATATTGACAGTCCTAGTATTTCTAGATTTGACACTGATGACAAAGCGGGATTAGAAGCATTGGTTAAATGCTTTGAGGCTAGCTTATAATGAAAGATTTGCTAAATGTTCAAGACTACCTATTTGCTTTACAAGATGTAGGTGACTGGGAAGGCGAAGAAGAACATGTAGCGGAAACGCTCAATGATTTGATTCACATCGCTTGGGATAAACTCCCAGATGATTTAGATTGTGAATCAATCGATGAAATAATAAATGGTATTTGGGAACACCTTCGAGGTGATATGGCTGTACTTGAAGCCGATTTCGAAGAACTGGTCGACTGGGTAATACACTATGTTGATTCGTCCCTTGATGAAAAGATGTGAAAAATAGGTTCTAAAATGGAAACCACAAACAAGCTAAAAGATATTAATGAAGTATTGGAATTCTTGTACCAAGAATTTCCACAATGTTTTAAACAAAAAGACGGTATCAAACCGCTTAAAGTCGGTATTTTTAAAGATATTGCTGAGCGTATTGAAGGGTCTGAAAAAGTAAGCAAGACTCAAGTTCGTCAAGCACTAAGAAAATACACGTCTAACTGGCGTTATTTAGAAGCTGTGACAAAGTCGGAGTTTCGTATTGACCTTGATGGTAATCAAGGTGAAAAAGTTGAGCAAGAGCATATTGACCATGCTCAAAAAGCATTAGAAGAAAGTCGTGCAAAAATGGCTAAGCGCAAAAAACAACAGCGTCCACGTCAAGACTCAGATTCTAAAAACTTTAAGAAAAAACCAGCACATGCAAGTAAAGGCGCAGATAAAAACGCGTCGGCTAACAAAACAGCTAAAGCTGCACCTGCTAAACGTTCAGGTAAAATTGAACCTTTACCAGCGACAGAGGTCAAGGTTAATAACAAGGTTAAGGTTAAACTAGGCCAAGCACTTGTAAATGCAGTAATCACTGAAGTAAACAAAGACGACGTTCATGTTGAATTAGTGACTGGTATGCAAGTTAAAACCAAAGCAGACAGCTTATACACTATATAAGCTGTACATAAATTAAGGAGTTTGTATGAGTAAAAAGTTTACGCTCATTCCGGTAGTTGCAGCCCTGTTCTCAGGTTCATTATTTGCTGCTGTAGAGCCTGTCACAATTGATGATTTACCTCTACTCAAGCAAGAAAGTCAACATGGCACTGCCAGTAAACGCGTGGCAAGCTTATTTACTCGTTCACACTACATCCCGGTTCGATTTAACGATGAGCTTTCTAGTAAAGTGTACGATCGTTACATCGAATCCCTTGATTTTAATAAAAGCGTTTTTTTAGCCAGTGATATTGCATCGTTTGAGCAATATCGCGATAGCTTTGACAACGCTTTAACAACCGGCAAACTAGGCTTTACGTTTGATATATTTAATTTAAGCCTAAAGCGCCGTTTTGAGCGTTACGAATATTCACTTTCTTTACTAGAAAATGAAATGACGTTTGAGAAACCAGATGAATATTTTTTTGATCGTGAAGATGCAGCCTGGCCAACATCGCAAGCTGAGCTAGATGAAATTTGGCGTGAACGCGTCAAGTACGATGCACTACGTTTAAAAATGACAGGTAAAGATTGGGAAGGGATTAAAGAGGTTCTCACTAAGCGTTACAAAAACGCAGAAAAACGTTTGGTTCAATCAAACTCAGAAGATGCCTTTCAAATTGTTTTAAATTCTTTAGCTCGCTCAATTGAGGCGCATACGTCTTACCTATCACCAAGACGTGCTGAACAATTTAAAATGGATATGGACTTAGAGCTTGAAGGGATTGGCGCAGTGCTAACTCCTGACGAAGATTACACCGTTATTCGTAGTCTTGTTCCCGGCGGTCCAGCGGATAAAACAGAACAAATTAAAGCCGATGACCGAATTATTGGTGTAGCACAAGAGGGTGAAGATTTTACTGACGTTATTGGTTGGCGTTTAGACGATGTTGTAGATTTAATTAAAGGGCCAAAGGGCACTAAAGTACGTTTACAATATTTAAAAGGGGCAGATGCTCACGGCACACCTAAAGTTGTCGAAATTACTCGTGATAAAATCCGACTTGAAGACAGAGCTGCCAAGTCAGAAGTGTTCGAAGCTAAATATTCTGATTTAACAAGCAAAATTGGGGTTATTGAAATCCCAGGTTTTTACAATAACCTATCTAAAGACGTCAAAGTTGAGTTAGCTAAATTAAAAGAGGCTAAAGTAGACGGTATTATTATTGACTTACGCCAAAATGGGGGCGGCTCTTTATATGAAGCTACTCAGCTTTCTGGTTTGTTTTTTGACCAAGGGCCTGTCGTACAAATACATACATTGAACAACAGAATTGAAGAACAAAGGGATCGTGATGGCGTTACTTATTACGACGGCCCTTTAACGGTTTTAGTTGACCGTTACAGTGCTTCTGCTTCTGAGATTTTTGCCGCTGCAATGCAAGATTATGGTCGCGCTGTTATTATTGGCGAACAAACGTTTGGAAAAGGCACTGTGCAGCAACATAAAGGTCTTGCAAGAGCATATGACCTTTATGATAACCCACTAGGTAGCGTGCAATACACCATAGCGAAGTTTTACCGTATTAATGGCGGCAGTACTCAGCACAAAGGTGTTATTCCTGATATTTCTTTTCCATCAGCGATTGACCCTGCTGAGTGGGGTGAAAGTAAACAAGATAATGCATTACCATGGGATAGCATTGTAAAAGCAAAATATAAGAAGTTAGGAAACTTAACACCTGTTATTCCGTATCTTGAAAAACAACATAAAGATCGGATTAAATCTGAGCCAGAATTTGGTTATGTGTTTGACGATATTGCGTTTTACAATGAAGAAAAAGATCGTAAAACAATTTCTTTAGTTGAAGCTTCTCGCATTAAAGAAAAAGAAGAGGGTGAAGCGCGTGCATTAGTACGTACAAATGAACGCTTGAAACGGTTAGGTAAAGACCCTGTTGAAAACCTAGATGATGTACCCGAAATTATTGATGAGCTTGACCCTTTCCTTGAAGAGGCAGCCTTAATAACTCAAGATTATATAAATTTTGGGCGTATAGCCAAAAAGTAAAACTGGTTTTACCACTATAAAAAAGGCGCTTATGCGCCTTTTTTGCTACCTATCACTGCCTAAATTGTTATAATCTCTAAATATTAAAAATTGAGCCAGCTTAGTAATGCTCAGTTAATACGCACTAAGTGCTAAAAATAATAATTAAACACGCTGTATGTGTGTAGGAGTCTCAACCTTGAACCCATTGGATGATAAACCAGTCAAATCCGCCTCATTCCTTGATGCATTAATTCCCATTTCAGTTTTAATTTGTTTGTTAGGGGCCGCGGTTTATTTATTTGGCGACAATTCGTCATCTGGACCAAACCAAATTGCACTTTTATTTGCAACCTTTGCAGCTGCTCTCATTGGCCTAAAAAACGGCTATACTTGGAAAAAGCTTGAGCAAGCCATGATAGAAGGTATAACGCTGTCACTTGGCGCTATACTCATTTTATTGATGGTAGGCGCATTGATAGGTACTTGGTTGCTATCTGGCACAGTACCAACGTTAATTTATTATGGTTTGCAAGTAATTAACCCTAGTTGGTTTTATGCCGCAAGTTGTTTAATTTGTGGCATTGTAGCTATGAGTATTGGTAGCTCGTGGACCACAGCAGCTACAATTGGTGTTGCTTTGTTAGGTGTAGCCACTGGCCTTGGCTTAGAGCAGACGGTTACAGCTGGTGCTGTTATATCGGGTGCGTATTTTGGTGATAAACTAAGTCCACTCTCTGAAACAACTAACCTTGCACCTGCTGTGGTTGGCTCTGACTTATTTGAACATATTCAGCATATGCTATGGACAACAGTCCCTAGCTTTGTGATTGCACTCATTATATTTATATTTATGGGCTTTAATGCAACGGCATCTAATGAGGCGGGGCGCTTAGACGAAATTACGCTAATTTTGGAGCAAAATTTCAACATTGGTTTTGAAATGCTTATTCCTTTAATTGTACTTTTAGTGTTAGCAATTAAAAAAATGCCTGCTTTTCCTGCCATTTCTATTGGTGCTGTTGTTGGTGCTGTTTGGGCAATGTTATTTCAATCTGACCTAATAGGCTCTCAAATTGATACTTCCCAGGGCCAAGTGGTTGGGTATTTCAAATTGGTATGGACGACATTTTTTGACGGCTTTAGTATCGATACCGGTGATGACAAAATGGATTCACTACTTAGCGGTGGCGGTATGGCGGGCATGTTGACAACTACCTGGTTAATTATGACTGCGTTAATGTTTGGCGCAATTATGGAAAAAACGGGCCTGTTGGATATTTTTGTAAAAAGTATTTTAAAAATAGCGAAAAGTACAGGCTCTTTAATTGCCTCTACAATTGCAACATGTATTGGCACCAACCTCATTGCAGCTGATCAGTATATCGCTATTGTGGTTCCTGGACGTATGTTTAAAGACGAATATAAAAAGCGTGGTTTGAAGCCAGTTAATTTATCTCGCACCTTAGAGGATGGCGGTACGATTACCAGCCCGCTTATTCCTTGGAATACTTGTGGTGCTTACATGCAAAGTGTACTTTTAATAAACCCTTTCGATTACGCGCTTTATGCTTTCTTCAACTTAATTAATCCCGTTTTAGCTGTTATATATGCTTACCTTGGTATTAAAATTTTACGTATTAAGCCGAAACAATCTGCCTAAATTTAGTAGCGCCTTTATTGATAAAGGCGCTACTTTGGAGTAAATATGATTAACTCAAAGACACCTCAAGCTCAATATCTCAAAGACTATAAAGCCCCTAATTTTTTAATTGACCATACAGACCTAACTTTTGATCTTCAGCCTACAGCTACAACGGTAATAAGCGTACTTACCTTAAAACGTGTTAGTGACGATCAATCACCTCTAATACTTGATGGCATAGATTTACGGTTAATTTCCTTATCGATAGATGCGCTTGAGCTAACAGATTACAGTGTTGTTGACGAACAGCTAGTCATTAATAACCTACCAGATCATTGTAAATTACGTATTGTGACTGAGATATCTCCTGAGACGAATACGTCTTTAGAAGGTCTCTATTTGTCTGGTGGAGCATATTGTACACAGTGTGAGGCACAGGGATTTAGAAAGATAACTTACTACATGGATCGCCCTGATGTGTTGTCGACGTTTGATGTGACTATTGTTGCAGATTTAAAGTACACGCATTTGTTGTCTAATGGTAACCAAGTTGATACCGGTAAGAGATCCGACGGCCGTCATTTTTCTAAATGGCAAGACCCATTTAAAAAACCTAGCTATTTGTTTGCATTAGTTGCCGGTGATTTTGATGTATCAAAGGATACGTATACAACAAAAAGTGGTCGAAAAATTGATTTAGCTTTATTTGTAGACAAGGGTAATTTGTCTAAAACACCTCATGCGATGCAATCACTTAAAAAGTCTATGCAATGGGATGAAGAGCGTTTTAACCTAGAATATGATCTTGATATATATATGATTGTAGCCGTAGATTTTTTTAATATGGGTGCGATGGAAAATAAAGGCCTAAACATATTCAATAGTAAATGTGTCTTGGCAAATCAAGAAACAGCAACGGATAAAGATTACCATACCATTGAGTCTATAGTGGGTCATGAATACTTTCATAACTGGACTGGTAATCGTGTTACCTGCAGAGATTGGTTTCAGTTATCACTTAAAGAGGGGCTAACTGTATTCAGAGATCAAGAATTTAGTAGTGACCTAGGTTCGCGCGCGCTCAACCGCATTGATGCTGTAAAGGTAATGCGAACTCACCAGTTTAGTGAAGACGCAGGACCTATGGCGCACCCTATACGGCCTGAAAAAGTTATTGAAATGAATAACTTTTATACTGTAACAGTATACGACAAGGGGGCTGAAGTAATAAGAATGATGCATACCTTGCTTGGTGAGGATAACTTCCAAAAAGGTATGGCCCTTTACTTTAAACGCCATGATGGCCAAGCTGTTACATGTGATGACTTTGTCAGTGCTATGAGTGACGCATCGGGTGTTAATTTAGAGCAATTTAAGCGTTGGTATAGCCAGGCAGGCACGCCTCGTTTAAATGCTATAGAGCATTACGATAGTGCTTCTAATGTATACACACTAACCATAGAACAAAATGCACCCGTTAATCAGCCAGATAACGCACCTTTGCATATCCCATTTGCAATTGAGTTGTTAGACGAATCTGGTAATAGCATCGAACTACAGTACAAAGGCTTAAAAGTAAGTAATGTACTTAATGTTACCGATACAAAGCAGCGATATATTTTTGATAATGTGACGTGCAAACCCGTTGCCGTTTTATCAGAAGATTTTTCAGCACCGTGCATTTTGACTCAACAAACAACTGAGCTAGAGCTTTTGCATATCATGCGTTTTGCACGAAGTGATTTTTCACGTTGGGATGCACAACAACAATTGTTCATAAAAGCAGTAAAAACAGCAATTAACTCTGATATACAATTTCAATTGAGTGACGAAATAATTGAAGCCTTGCGTGTGTTGATCGTATCAAAACAAGGCGATTTAGCGTTAATTGCTGAGCTATTAAAACTTCCTAGCTTTGACACATTAGCTGCTGAATTTGAAATTATTCCTGTTGATGAAATTATTCGCGTTGTAGCACAGTTCGAAGTGCAAATTGCCACAAGCCTTAATGATGAGCTGACAGCATGTTTTGGTTTATTACATGACGATGGCAGCATAAGTGCTGAAGCGGTTGCTGTGCGCTCACTACAGCAAATATGCCTGCATTATCTTGCAAAGGTTCCAAGTAAACAAACAGATAAATTTATTAAACGTGCTGCTAGCTCATCAAATATGACCAATGTGTTGGGTTCGCTTAGCGCTGTGGTAAAAGCTTCTCATGAGCTTTGTGATGAATTACTGTCGCACTTTGATAGTCAGTGGCGACATGATGTACTTGTCATGGACAAATGGTTTGCGCTTCAAGCAATGCAAACTGGTGAAGACGCAATTATTAACATTAAGTCATTATACGAACACCCAAGTTTTGATTTTTCAAATCCTAATAGAGTGCGTGCTTTAGTAGGTAGCTTTAGTTACTTTAATACTCAGCAATTTCATCGTGCGGACGGGCAAGGGTATGAATTGCTAGGTGATTTACTTGTTAAGCTTAATGCAATAAATCCACAAAATGCGTCAAGAATGTTAACACCGTTTATGTCTTGGAAGCGTTATGATAAAACACGTTCAGCACTTATGAAAACGCAATTGGAACGTTTATCTAATTTAGATGGACTAAGTGACGACTTATTCGAGAAGGTTGAAAAAGCGCTGAATTAAATGCTTGAATATTACTTTAATTTAAGATTGAGCTATAACGACTGCATGGATTATTACCACGGTCGATATAGTTCTGTCCAAGTGGTTGAAGAGGGTGGGAAGTCAATTCGGTTTTCTGCCGATCATTTAAGACCGTTTGTTACAAGCTTGGGTGTAAGAGGGCGTTTTAGAATGTTACTCACCCCTGAAAATAAATTTATTCGTATTGAACGAGTGGCTTAGAGCGCTATTTTTATGTTATAAAACCATAAAAATATTGTCTTTTTGTTAATTTCAATTTGTTCTATTGTTAAATAACGTGTATAAATTATCTGGTATGACGTCTTACCAATACGTAAACGTCAGCTGACACACTATATATATGACAGATTGAATGCGACTATTTGTAATTTATACAATTCGCTTCTATCGTTACGATTACACTAAAAACAATAACTTGATCACACAATATGACCCGCGACAGGGGGGAACCACAATGATAAGAAGATCGCTTTTTGTTAAAAACAAAATCGCTATAGGTTTAGCAGCCGCTAGTTTAGCTTTAACTACAGCAAGTTCACAGGCTGTAACATTTGACGCCGGAGGCTTTGACATAACCTTCGATTCTACATTTTCGTACGGCCAGAGTATTCGTGTAGAAGACAGAGACTTTGGTTTAATAGGTAAAAGCAACAACCCCGCATTTAATTGGACAGGTTACAATCCTGCTGTAAATACTATTTATTCTTCGCAAGATGTTTGGGCTCAGCCTGGCTCTTACTCTAATAATGGTGATGCTGGTGACCTTAATTTTGACAGCGGTGATTCGTTTTCAAAATTATTGAAAGGTACACATGATCTTTCAATAAACAAAGACAACTACGGTCTATTCACTCGCTTTATGTATTTTTATGATTTTGCTCTAATGGATGGTGACTTTGCCTACGCAAATCCTACATCAGGCCAAAGCGTTGATCCTTGTGATGATAAAGACACTAAAAAACAAAGCTGTGCAGATATTCGCTTATTAGACGCGTTTGTTTGGGCTGACTTTGATTTAAACGAAGGCAAAAACCCATTATCAGTCCGACTTGGCCAACAAGTAGTTAACTGGGGTGAAAGTACACTTATATCTCATGGTATAAATGTGAACCCTGTAGATATTGATAGATTGAAAGCGCCAGGCGCAGAGCTCAAAGAAGCATTTATCCCAGTAGGCATGCTTTGGGCATCATTGGGCATTACAGATAACATTACCCTTGAGGGTTTTTACCAATACCAATGGCATGAGACTCGCTTGCCAGCTGCGGGAACTTACTTTTCTACCAATGACTTTGCAGCAGAAAATGGTTACCAACAAAATGTACAGTTAGGTTTTACATCAAACCCAGATATTGATGTTGCATTTTTAACGGATAGCCTGAATAACTTAACAGCTACATTTGCTCAAGTTGCTGCGGCTCAGGGTATTGATCCTGCAAGTGCAGAAGGCCAAGCTCTACTAGCTAATATGTACCTAGCGCACCCAACCAAGGTTGCACTTAAAGGTAAAGGTAGTAACGGTAAAACTGAACCAGATGATGGTGGTCAATATGGTTTACGATTAGGCATATTTTTACCCGAGTGGAATGACACTGAAATTGCGCTTTACCACGTAAATTACCACAGCCGTCGTCCGCTTATTTCAGGGCGTGTATCTAATTTTTCTCAAGCTGCCATTGCACAAGACTTAGCAATGATTTCTACAACAGAAATCACTGATGATAATGTTGCTGACTTAGTTGCATTTTCTAAAGCTGAGAATGAATACCCTGAAGATATAAAACTTTATGGTGTGAGCTTTAATACGACTATTGGCGAGACTGCGTTTGCAGGTGAATTTGCTTTTAGACAAGACGAGCCTCTGCAAATTGATGATGTAGAATTACTTTACACAGCAATGCCTGAACAGCTAGCCGTTGCTGGTATTCGTCCTGATTTTGCCGGTATTTCGCAAATGAGTATTGGTGATGCAATCAGTTCTGTAGGTCCAGGTGAAGTTGCAAAAGGTTATATTGAACGTGATACGTCACAAATTCAGTTTACTGCAACGCATTTATTTGGCCCGTCATTAGGAGCTGACAGTTGGGCTGTGGTAGGTGAAGTGGGCGCCGTTAAAATTCACGATATGCCAGATTACGATGAAATGCGTTTAAATGTGTCAGGTACTGGTCGAAGTGGTGTTATCACTGGCCCAGGTACAACAGATTACTCAACGTTGCATTTAGGTCTTTCAAATGGTCCTGAAGAAAAGTCGTTTGCCACTGGCTCATCTTGGGGTTATCGACTAATTGCGAAGGGTGACTATTTCAACCTTTACAACGGTATCAACTTTTCACCTCGTTTTGTATTTTCACATGACGTAAATGGTAATACACCTGATCCTATGTTCTTGTTCATTGAAGATCGTAAGTCACTAGGTGCTACTATGAACTTTAACTACCAAAATGCGTGGTCACTTGATGTAAGCTACAACTCATTTTGGGGCGGTGGTGGTGTAAATACCTTCTCAGACCGCGATTACGTTTCTTTTAACTTAAAATATTCTATTTAGGGGTAACATTATTATGCTTAAAAAACCTACCCTCATTGCAGCAGCTTTTGCTAGCTTGTTTGCAAGTAATGCTGCTTTAGCAAAACTATCAGCTGAAGAAGTTGCACGTTTAGGTCAAGACCTAACTCCTATGGGCGCTGAGAAAGCGGGTAACGCTGACGGCTCTATTCCTGCGTGGAATAACGGCATTACTGCTGCTCCAACAGGTTACGAAGCGGGTATGCATCACCTTGACCCTTTCTCAAGTGACAAAGTACTTTTTACAATTGACAAAACAAACATCGATAAATACAAGGCAAACCTGAGCCCGGGTCAGATTGCTTTATTTGAGGCTTACCCTGACACGTTTAAAATGCCAGTGTATGAAACACGCCGATCAGCGTCTTACCCTCAATTTGTTTATGATGCAACCAAAGAGTTTGCACCTACTGCTGAATTGATTGAAGGCGGTAATGGGATTAAGAACACAGCCATTGGCATTCCATTTCCAATTCCTAAAACAGGTTTAGAAGCAATTTGGAACCATTTACTTCGCTTTAGAGGTGAGTCAATTGAGCGTTTTGGTGGTCAAGCAGCACCTACAGCATCAGGTTCTTACAACTATGTTGGTTTTGATGAACAACTACTTGTTAAATACTCTGATCCAAGTGCTACACCTGCTGAGCTTCAAGACTCAAACATTTTGTTTAAATTTAAACAAAGCGTTACTCAGCCAGCTCGCCTTGCAGGAACAGCCTTATTGGTACATGAAACGATGGACCAAATATTAACGCCTCGCCAAGCATGGACATATAACTCTGGCCAACGCCGTGTTCGTCGTGCACCAAATGTCGCCTATGATGCACCGGGTACAGCAGCAGATAGCTTACGTACTACTGATGACTTTGACATGTTTAATGGCTCGCCAAATCGCTATAATTGGACACTCAAAGGTAAGCAAGAACTTTATGTTCCATATAATAGCTACAAACTTCACAGTGACAAGCTTGAGTACGATGATATTTTAAAACCAGGTCATATAAATCCTGAGCACACACGTTATGAAAAACACCGTGTTTGGGTAGTAGAGGCTAACCTTAAAGATGATACTCGTCACATTTATAAAAAACGTGTGTTTTATATAGATGAAGATAGCTGGCAGGTAACGGTGACTGATATTTATGATAACCGTGACCAACTTTACCGTGTAGCAATGGCCTATGGTCTTAACTACTATGAAGTACCTACTCAGTGGAGTACTTTAGAGGTTTATCATGATTTGAATTCACGTCGTTACTTAGCTATTGGTTTAGATAATCAAGAAAAAATGTACGATTTCTCAAAATCATTTAATGATAACGAGTTTACATCTAGCGCATTACGCCGCGCAGGTAGATAAGTTAAAAGTAGGCACCTAGTCGCAAGTTAGGTGCCTTTTTCCTTTCTCATCGCGTTTGTCTTTCAACGCAAAAAACTTTCCTCGTTTACAAAGACAAACACTCCTTTCAGTTCAAGGCGATTAAAATTTATGAAGTATTTGGTATGTGCCAGCCTGATTATAAGCAGTGCAAGTTTTGCTCAAGATACACCAAAAAACGCAATTAGTGCGCCTAATGCACAAAAAACACTATTAACAGATATTATCAATACAGGTAATGAATTAGTTGCTGTAGGTAAGCATGGCACAGTAATAAAAAGTGTAAATGGCGAAACTTGGCAACAAGCAAAATTAGTACCTACGCAAGTATTGTTGACCGCTGTCGATTTTAGTGATGAAAACAACGGTTGGGCATGTGGGCATGATGCAACAATTATTAACACCGTTGATGGGGGGAATAATTGGCAATTACAACAGGCTAAACCTTCTTTAGATAAGCCATGTTTAGACATTTTATTTAAAGATCAATTAGAAGGTTTTGCAGTGGGTGCGTATGGCATGTTTTACCATACGACCGATGGTGGAAAACAATGGGAAAAGCGATTTTTAGATTCTTTGTTGTTCAGTGAAGACAGAGAGTACTTAAATGACTTAAAAGAAAATGATCCCGAGGGTTACGAAGCAGAAACAGCATCAATTTTACCACATTTTAATCGAATTGAAAAAACCGAAGATGGCTTAATACTTGTTGGTGAGATGGGTTTATTAGCTCGAAGCACGGATAACGGCAACACGTGGCAGCGTCTTGAAGAAATATACCCAGGCTCTTTCTTCGCATTTAATTCAGATAATAACCAAGAGGTGGTTGCTGGGCTTAGAGGTAATGTATACAGCAAGCAGCGCGATGAAAAAGAATGGCTTCACCTTGATAGCACTAAAGCCGCTACTATAAATAGCATTATTAATTACAATGACGAGCAGTGGTTAATGTTAGCAAACAGTGGGGTGATTTTTCACTTACAAGATGAGTTATTAACTCATGAGCAACTTGCCGACGGTAAAGCGATACTTGATGGTGTAATTAAAAATAATAAATTGGTTATGGCTACTGAAGATGGCATTAAAGTGAAGGAGTTGACCCCTTAATGCATACTATTTTAGATTTTATAGAAAAAGCGATATTCAGACATCGCTTGGTTGTGCTTATAAGTTTTGCAATTATTACTTGTTTACTTATTTTTAAAGCTACGCATATTCAACTTGATGCTTCATTTAATAAAAATATCCCCCTAAATCACGAATACATGAAAGTGTATACCAAGCATGAGAAGCAGTTTGGTGGTGCGAATAGCATTTTAATTTCTGTGTGTGATGACAGTGGTAATATATTCAATCCAGAATTTTTTACTCAATTAAAAGCAGTTCATGATCAGCTTTACTTTATACCGGGTGTTAACAGGCCACTTGTAAACTCTATATTTGCTCCTAGTGCCCGATTTGTAGAAGTAGTTGAAGACGGTTTTGCAGGTGGTCCAATTATTCCTGCAAACTTTAAAGCAAACGAACGTGGTTTAGCCGTTGTAAAAGAAAATATAGAAAAAGCAAAAGTTGTTGGTCGTATGATTGCCAGCGACTATTCGTGTGCAATGGTAACAGCTCAGTTATTAGAAACTGATCCACAAACACAAGAAAAACTTGATACCTTAGCCTTTGCAGAAAAGCTCGAAACAGAGTTAAGAGAGCCTTTGAGCACTGATAAGGTGAGTATTCATATTATTGGCTTTGCAAAAATGGCCGGTGATATTGCAGAAGGGGCTAAAGGTGTTGTGTTATTTTTTGCCATTGCCATTGCCTTTACTTTTATTATGGTTTGGTTGTTTTGCGGTAGTTTAAAGCTCACAATTTTACCTATCGCATGCTCGATTATTGCAGTTGCATGGCAGTTGGGCTTACTTTCAAGCCTTGGCTTTGGTCTTGATCCAATGTCGATATTAGTCCCATTTTTAGTATTTGCTATTGGTGTAAGCCATGGTGTGCAAATGATTAATGCCATTGGTAAAAAAGTAAGCGAGGGAAAAAGTACTCGTATTTGTTGCCAGTCGAGTTTTAGAGCGCTTTTGATTCCCGGTGGTATTGCGCTTCTATCAGACACTGTTGGTTTTTTAACTCTGTTGACGATTGATATAGGTATCATCCGAGAGCTTGCAATTACTGCCAGCTTAGGTGTTGCAGTAATTATTTTTACAAATCTAATTTTGTTGCCTGTTTGGGCATCATACATGCAGTTTGAAAATAGCATTCATATTCAATCAGGTGATGCTAACAAACCAAATATGCTTGATAAAATTAGGGATTTATTGGTAAAAGCAACCGATCCTAAAGTAGCTAAACTCATTATTGGCTTTACGCTTGTTTTGTTTGCGCTGGGTTACTGGCAAGCGGATAAAATGCGTATTGGTGATTTACATGCGGGTGCGCCGTCACTTCATCAAGATGCACGTTATAACCAGGATACTTTTTTAATATCGGACAAATATACAATTTCATCAGATATTTTAAAGGTAATAGTTGAAGCTTACCCAGCAGCATGTACAGAGCATGATGTAATGGAACGTATTAGCCGTTTTCAATATAAAGTTGAAAATGTTGACGGTGTTCAATCTGCAGTTAGTTTAAGCTCAGTTGCCCAGTCTGTTAATGCGGGTTACAACGAAGGTAATTTAAAATGGCAGAGTTTGCCTCGTAATTCAGCTACATTAGTGCAATCTACTTCTCGGGTGGAAACAAGTACCGGTTTACTAAACGGTGATTGTTCTGTTATGCCTGTCATTATCTTTTTAGATGATCATAAAGCGCAAACTATTGATCGTGTTATTGCTAGCGTAAAACAGTTCGCAAATGAGGAAGGGACAGATAAACTTGCATTTAAATTAGCATCTGGCCCAGTTGGTGTTATGGCTGCTACGAATGAATCTGTTTCAGAAGCTCAAATACCGATGATGCTTTATGTATACGGTGCTGTAATTGCATTGTGTTTATTAAGTTTTAGAAGTGTCAAAGCGACCATTGCTGTTGTGCTACCGCTTTATATTGTATCAACACTTGCACAAGCTTTAATGGTGCAGCTAGAAATTGGCTTAACAGTTTCAACACTACCTGTTATTGCTTTGGGTGTTGGTATTGGTGTGGATTACGGTATTTATATATTATCGTCAATGATGGGGCAACTTAAACAAAATGTGCCGTTGTCGATTGCCTATCGCAATGCACTCATTGAACGTGGAAGCGCAGTACTATTTACTGGTATCACGCTTGCCATTGGTGTAAGTACATGGATTTTTTCAGATTTGAAATTCCAAGTTGATATGGGAATACTCCTTACCTTCATGTTTTTAGTAAATATGTTAGGCGCAGTCCTGTTATTACCTGCAATTGGTAGTCTTCTGTGGACCGACCAGAAAAAATAATGTGAATAATATTGCTCCTAAATGGCCACTATTGGCCATTTATATCTATAATTTGTGAATAGATGACCAAATAGCTGAAAAGCTTGAAATGTTTTCATCGAAAAAGCTGTTTATTAGCTGTAAAAGGGTTAGAATTTATCTGACTCCACACTAATAAATGGCTGTACAAATTCCTGCTCTTGAGCAGTAATAGATTAAGGAACATACAATGACACGAAATGAAGGCCAAGCCTCGGTTATCCTAGATAATGTCTGTAAGCTTATCCAGAAAAAAGTTCACGCTGATAATGTGTTACTCGTTGAAAAATTCGCCAAAGCCTTGTACAGCAATATGTCTAAAGAGGATTTGGCAAATCGAAACGACAGTGACTTATACGGCGCTGCACTCAGCCTTTGGAATTCGCTAGAAAAAAACACTACCGACGACGCCGTTATTCGCGTTTTCAATCCAGAAGTGGCAAAGGATGGCTGGCAGTCATCACATACCATCGTAGAAATTATTGCTAAAGACATGCCGTTTTTGGTTGATTCTGTTCGGATGGCCATGACACGCGAAAATATCGCCTCTCACTTACTACTTCATAGCCCTCTTAAAATTCAACGCGACGAGAGCTCGAAGATTTCTGGTTTATCTAACTTAAAAGCAGAGCAAGAATCTACATCAACAAAAACAGTTTTTTTTATAGAAATTGACCGTCAAACAGATTCCTCTGCTATTGAGTCTTTTAAACAAGAACTCGAGTCTGTACTGGTTGATGTATCAGTTGCTGTAGAAGATTGGCAACCGATTCGCAAAAAGTTAATTGAGGTTAGTAAAGAACTACCAAAACGCCGCCACGGTAAAAACAAGAGCGAGGTAGCAGAAACTGTTGAGTTTTTAGATTGGCTAGTTAGCGACAATTTTACCCTCATGGGTTACCGACAATACGAGTTAAGTCCAGTACAAGGTGACTACCAGCTAAAAGGTAAAATGGATACAAGTCTGGGCTTGTTAAAAAATTCAACAGAAGAGCACACTCGATTATTGTCTGAGCTGCCAGAAGTAGCACGACAAGAAGCCCGCAGTAGTAATCTACTCATATTGACTAAAACAAATTCTCAGTCTCGCGTACATCGTCCAGCTTATATTGATTACGTGGGAATTAAACGTTTTGATGATGAAGGAAATGTAATTGGCGAAGATCGCTTTATAGGCCTGTTTTCATCTAATTTTTATAATAATAGCGCAGCCGACGTCCCTGTTTTAAAAAGTAAAATTACTCGCATAATGGACATGTGTGATTTTGCTAAAGGGACGCATGCCTATAAAGCTGTATTGAATATTCTCGAAACGTACCCTCGTGATGAATTAGTTCAAGCACGCGAGAATGAGTTACTTGAAGTTGCAACGGGTGTATTACAAGTACAAGAGCGAGATATGTGTCGCTTATTTGTGCGTAAAGATGCCTATGGCCGATTCTTTTCTTGCATGGTTTATGTTCCGCGTGAGCGATATAACACAGCTCTGCGCCGCGAAACTCAAGATATACTAGGCAATGCATTTAATTCCGACGAAAAAGTCGAATTTACAACTTATTTCTCTGAGTCAACACTAGCACGTACTCATTACACTGTTCGTGTGACCGACAACAATATCGAATATAACGTGAAAGACATCGAAAACAATTTAATCGAAGCAGCCCGTACTTGGGAAGACAAACTACAATCAGCGCTTCTAGAGTCTGCAGGCGAAGCGCGTGGTAATGACTTAAATCGCAAATACTGTAGTGCATTTGCGCGTTCTTACAAAGATGAAGTGTTACCGAGTGCGGCAGTAGTCGATATTGAAAAGCTAGAGCTATTGAGTGAAGAAAATAAACTTGAGATGCTTTTTTATCGCCCTCAAGAAGAGGCGAATACCAATATTGTGCGCTTGAGCTTATTCCATAAAGACGAGCCAATTCATTTGTCAGATGTAATGCCAATGTTAGAAAACTTTGGTTTACGTGTTATTGGTGAAACACCGTATTCAGTTAAAACAAGTGATGGCCGAATTAATTGGATCATGGATTTCTCTATGCTGATTGATAGCAAAGGAATGGATGATTTTGATAAGGTGTCTGCACGTTTTCGCGCAGCTTTAACTAATGTATGGAATAACCGTTTAGAAAATGATGGTTTTAACCGTTTAGTACTAATGGGCGGTTTAACGGGTCGTGAAGCATCTATATTGCGTGCTTACGCTAAATATATGCGCCAAATTGGTGTTACTTTCTCTCAAACATATATTGAAAGTACGTTTGCAAACTACCCTCATATTGCGTCGCAAATTGTTAACTTATTTGCGAAACGATTTTCTATTAAAAACCCTGCAAGTGCTAAAACGCTGGACAAGTTAATAGCGCAAATCTATCTTGAGCTGGAAAATGTAGCTAACCTTGATGATGACCGTATCATACGTTTGTACGTTGATATGATTGTGGCTACGCTTCGTACTAATTACTATCAAAAAGACGCTCAAAACCAATTTAAATCTTATGTGTCATTTAAAATTCAACCACGTTTAATACCTGACGTACCGTTACCGTTACCTGCTTTTGAAATATTTGTATATTCGCCTCGTGTTGAAGGTGTTCACTTACGCTTTGGTAAGGTTGCTCGTGGTGGCTTACGTTGGTCAGATCGTCGTGAAGACTTCCGAACTGAAGTATTAGGCTTAGTTAAAGCACAACAAGTTAAAAATACCGTAATTGTACCCGTTGGCTCTAAAGGCGGATTTGTTTGTAAACAGCTTCCATCAGAGCGTGAGGCTTTCATTAAAGAAGGCCAAGAGTGTTATAAAATCTTTATCAGAGGTTTATTAGACATCACTGATAATATTGCTCGTGGTGAAGTAGTCCCTGCAACCGACGTTGTTCGTCATGATGAAGATGATGCTTACTTGGTAGTTGCAGCCGATAAAGGAACGGCAACGTTTTCTGACATTGCTAACGGTATTGCGAATGAATACAACTTTTGGCTTGGTGATGCCTTTGCATCAGGTGGGTCAGTAGGTTACGACCATAAAAAAATGGGTATAACAGCAAAAGGTGCGTGGGAGTCTGTTAAACGTCATTTCCGTGAGATGGACATTGACTGTCAAACAACTGATTTTACAGTGGTTGCTATTGGCGATATGGCTGGAGATGTATTTGGTAATGGTATGTTGCTGTCTAAGCACATTCGCTTACAAGTTGCATTTAACCATATGCATATATTTGTTGATCCTAATCCAGACGCCGCTAAGTCGTATGTAGAGCGTGAACGCTTATTTAATATGCCTCGCTCTTCGTGGGAAGACTATAATAAAGATCTTATTTCTGCTGGCGGTGGTATTTTCTCTCGTGCAGCGAAATCGATTACCCTTAGCCCAGAAATGAAAAAAATGTTGGGTACTAAAAAAGCAAGCATGACGCCTAACGAGTTAATGAAAGCATCATTAATGATGGAGTTTGATTTACTCTGGAATGGCGGTATTGGTACATATATCAAGCACACAAAAGAGACAGATGCTGACGTAGGCGACCGTGCTAACGACGCGCTGCGTATAAACGGTAAAGAACTGGGTGCTAAAGTACTTGGTGAGGGTGGTAACTTAGGTGCTACGCAACTTGGACGCATAGAATTTGCTGAACAAGGTGGACGCGTTAATACTGACTTTATTGATAACGTTGGCGGTGTTGCTTGTTCAGATAATGAAGTAAATATTAAAATTCTTCTAAATGGTTTAGTTGCTGAAGGTGATTTAACACTTAAGCAGCGTGATGAGCTTTTATACTCTATGACTGATGAAGTATCAGAATTGGTATTAAAAGACTGCTATCGTCAAACGCACACGCTTTCGATTACTCAATCTCGTGGTACATCGACGCTTAAAGAGAAAATCCGCTTTATTCATGCCCTTGAGAAAGATGGCAAATTAGACCGTGCTATAGAGTTTATTCCGAGCGATGAAGAACTAGCAGAGCGAGCTGCATCAGGTAAAGACCTAACACGCCCTGAGCTTTCAGTGTTAGTTTCTTACGCTAAAATGGTGTTAAAAGATTCGCTTGTTACAGATGATATTACTGAGAATCCATATTATCGTCAGTTACTGGTTAAATCATTCCCACGTCCATTACGTGAGAAATTTAATGATGCAATGAACAATCACCCACTTCGTAAAGAAATTATAGCAACCAAGCTTGCTAATAATATTGTTAACGACATGGGCTTAAATTTCATGGTTCGCATGCATGAAGAAACAGGTGCAAGCGAAGCAGAAATTGCAATGTGTTACTCAATTGCCAGTGAAATTTTTGAAATGCGTGATACCTGGTCATCAATTAGCGCATTAGATAATAAAATACCTGCGGCAGTACAAACAGAAATGCTTTACCAACTCCGTAGAACTGTTCGTAGAGCAACACGCTGGTTCTTGCGTCATCGCAATAAATCGCAAACAATTGAACAAGGGATTGAGTACTTCTCACCAACATTTAGTGATTTGAGTGATAACTTGACCACATACATTGTTGAAAAGGAAAGTGCTCGCATAGATCAAGCTGCGGCTAAGTTAACTGACAGTGGCGTACCAGTAGATATTGCTAAGCGTATAGTGTCGTTATCTAGCTTGTTCTCGGTGATGGACTTAGCAGAAATTGCTAATAATTCACGTAGAGGCATTGCTATGGTGTCGAATACTTACTTCAAGCTTGGTGCAAGAATGGGCTTACATTGGTTCTTAGATCAAATAACCAACCAACCAGTAGCTAACCATTGGCAGGCGTTGGCACGTTCATCTTATCGAGAAGAGCTTGATTGGCAACAACGTACACTCGCACAGGTTGTATTAAACAGCTTTGAAGCAGATGAGAAAGACGTTGATTATCAAATTGATGAGTGGATGGATAAGCAAGAGTTACTACTTACTCGTTGGAAGCAAATGCTGGCTGAATTTAAAACATCACAAAGTCATGACTTTGCTAAGTTTTCTGTGGCATTGCGTGAATTAATGTTATTAAGTCACAATTGCGATACACCAGCCAAATAAACTAGTAAGTTAACTTATTATTTATTAACTAAGTAATAAGCTAATTATTAAAAATGTTATATAATACCTCAGCCTTGTCTGAGGTATTTTTTTGTCTGTTATTTAAAGAGGAATATATTCATGTTTTACGATTTAGCTCGCCGTTTTATGTTTACCCGTGATGCGGAGTGGGCACATGAATTTGCTCTTAACAACCTTAGTCGTTTCGCTAACACACCATTGAGCGCTGCATGGTCGCAATCTGTAGCAGACAAGCCGGTTAACTTTTTAGGTCTTGAATTCAAGAATCCGGTTGGATTAGCTGCAGGTTTAGATAAAAATGCAGACTGTATAGATGCATTTAGCCAAATGGGTTTTGGTTTTATTGAAGTGGGCACAGTTACACCTCGTCCGCAAGCAGGTAACGACAAGCCTCGTATATTTCGATTACCAGAATCAAACGCTATTATTAATCGTATGGGCTTTAATAATAAAGGCGTTGACAACCTTGTTGCTAACGTAAAAGCAGCAAAATACAACGGTATTTTAGGTATTAATATTGGTAAAAATAAAGATACGCCTAATGAGCAAGGTAAGGACGATTATATACACTGTATGAGAAAAGTTTTTGAGCATGCTTCTTATATTACCGTAAATATTTCTTCACCAAATACACCGGGCCTAAGAGATTTACAATACGGTGCAGCACTGGATGATTTATTGCAAAGCCTGAAAAATGAGCAACTAGATTTAATTTCAAAACATAATAAGCAGGTTCCAATGCTTGTTAAAATTGCGCCAGATCTTGATCCTATTCAAATAGAGCAGGTGAGTGAATCACTACTAAATAATAAAATAGACGGGGTAATTGCAACTAATACAACACTGGAACGGGGTGATGTTATTGGCCAACAGTATGCAGACGAGGCCGGTGGTTTATCTGGACACCCTGTAAGAATGCGTTCTACAGAAGTAGTGAGTGAATTAAAGCGATTAACAAAAGGCGAATTACCTATCATTGGCGTAGGGGGAATTGACGATGCTAAATCAGCTAAAGAGAAACTCAACGCGGGCGCTAGTTTAGTTCAGGTTTATACCGGTTTTATTTATAAAGGCCCTGAATTGGTAAAATCGATCGTTAATGGCTTATAAGGATCAGTTATCTAAGCTTTTGATCGTTAGATAAATGTTCTAAGCAATTATATATAAAATGGTCAAAAGCGGTTATACTTTGAACTTATACCATTTTTAATAAAGCCCACAAGGAGGAGCATATGTTACAAGCGTCAAAGCAATGGCAGTGGATTGCTTGTCCTAATAAAAATCGTTTATTACTTGATTTGAACGACGAAATGCAACTTTGCACACCTTACAAAATAAGGCAGTTAACAGATTTAGTTATCAAAAACCCAAATTTTAGTTTAGAAGATGCCGCTTTTTACGAACAAGTTTATAATTACTTAGATGAGTTTGAAATCTGGTCTAGTGTGCAAGTTTGTCAGATAGCGCTCAATGCCACCGCTGTAAAATTTCATTTAAAACCAGTGTTAGCTAAAAGCTGGTTTTTTAACGAATATACAGGCACTCAACCCAGTGTTGAAGCTGTCGTTAAATTAGTTTCTAAGGCGCAATCTGGGGACTTTCTAATCGTCGATCATTGCAGCGATGCGTCAGTTTGCTTAAACTTAAGCGAGAACTTTCAGCTAGACGAAAATTTATCTCTTGCTCAGTTTGAAGTTATAAAAATTTTAAACAACCGCGTTCATCCCATCTTAACCCAGCAGTTTAAATTTAAAACCGCCTAATCAAATTTACGTTATTAAGCATGCGTTATGGCGTGTTTGTCCCTCAACCTATGGTATAATCCTGCGCAATTAGCTATTAAGGGTTACTACTTTGCAATTTATCGCACTTACTTCTATCGGAATCGAAAATTTATTGGTTGATGAGTTAACAGAACTTGGCGCTGCTGTGTCTAAGCAAACTGTTGGTTCTGTTCGTTTTGAGGCTGACTCATTACTGGCGCAAAAGGTTTGTTTATCAAGCCGTTTTGCTACTCGTGTGCTTATGCTTATCGAAGAAAAAGAAGGCGTTAATGATAAAGATAGCTTGTATAAATTTGCTCGTTTTCAACCTTGGCAAGAATGGTTTGGCCCAACCCAAACATTCGCTGTAGATTTTAACGGTACTAATGATTCATTAAAAAATACACAGTTTTCAGGTTTAGTCATTAAAGACGCAATTGTTGACTATTTTAATGACTTGTACGAGCAGCGTCCTAATGTTGATAAACAGGATGCCAATGTTCGTGTTGTTGCGCGTTTAAATCGACACGGTGTTTCTCTTTACATTGATTATTCAGGACCAAGACTATCTGAACGTGGATATCGTCAAGGACAAGGTAAAGCGCCAATAAAAGAACATTTAGCGGCGGCAATTATTAAGCGCAGTGGATGGCTTGATAATGTAAAGCAACCTTTGTTTGACCCATGTTGTGGTGCGGGTACTATTTTAATAGAAGCTGCTGGTATGGCGCGTAATGAGGCGCCAGGGCTATTTCGTGAAGGGTTTGCTTTTGAGCGTTTACCTAGTTTTAGAGTGGCAAAATTCAACGCATTAAAAGAAGAGTTGTTCGAAAATATTACAGATCCAAAATTATGGTTAATAGGCCACGACTACGATGCTCAGGTACTAGGTAAAGCCATTGATAACGCAAAACGTGCAGAGCTTGATGACATAATTAAATTTAAACAAAGCGATGCGACAAAGTTAACCGCAGTGGCTAAATTACCTGGTGTAGTTATTTCAAATTTACCCTATGGCGAACGTATTGGCTCTATGGCTGAGTTAGTTAATTTACACCGCAACTTAGGTGTTGGCTTTAAAAAGCATTTTAATCATTGGAAACTGGCGTTATTGGGCATGGATGAAAGTTTATTTAAACTTTTAAAGCTGGTTAAATTAAAACGTTATAAATTTAAAAATGGTCCTTTAGATGTTGAGCTTAATTTATATCAACTAGATGATAAGCAAGTCAGTTTGACTACGGATGATAAAAAAGCCCTTAATTATGAAGGTTCAATGTCATTTGCTAATCGTCTGAAAAAAAATAAACAAGGCCTCAAAAATTGGTTAAAGCAAAATAAAGTAGATGCTTATCGTGTTTATGATGCTGATATTCCGGAATATAATGTAGCAGTTGACGTTTACAACGACAGTGCTGTAATTTTTGAGTATGCTGCACCGAAAGAAATAGATGAAAAAGTATCCGATAAACGCCTTCAAGACGTAATTAGCTTAACAGCGCAACAATTAAATATTGCACCTGAAAACATAGCTGTAAAAGTCCGTAAAAAGCAAAAAGGTGAAGAGCAGTACACACCTATGGCTAAGCAAAATAGAACCATGGTTGTTGAAGAGTTTGGTGCAAAGTTTAAAGTTAATTTATTTGACTACTTAGATACCGGGTTGTTTTTAGATCATCGTTTAGTGCGCCGTTACATCCAAGAAAATGCTAAAGACAAACGTTTTTTAAATTTATTTGCCTACACGGGTAGTGCATCAGTCCATGCAGCCCTTGGTGGTGCAAAGGCTATTACCACAGTCGATTTATCCAAAACCTATTTAAAATGGGGGCAAGATAACTTTGATTTAAATAATATCAGCAATACGCGTTACCGTTTTGAACAAGCAGACTGTCTTAAGTGGTTAGAACATGCGACTGCGCAATATGATTTAATCTTCCTTGATCCGCCTACATTCTCAAACTCAAAGCGAATGAAAGATGCGTTTGATGTGCAAAGCGATCACATCAAATTACTCACTTGGGTTAAAAAAATTCTTAGCCCGTCTGGCACATTGATTTTTTCTAACAATAAACGCGGTTTCGTTATGGATGAAGTTGGCTTGATTGGCTTGGGTTTAAAAGCCGTTAATATTTCTGACAAAACACTGTCACCAGACTTTAAGCGTAATAAAAAAATTCATAACAGCTGGTTAATTACCCATGGCTAAATGGACGTTATACCATACGGAAGGTTGCCATTTATGTGAACAAGCTCATTCGTTAATAACACCGTTATTAACGAGTGAAAAAAGTTTACTTTTAACAGACATAATGACTGACAAGCAACTTATTGCGCAGTACCAGGTAAGTATTCCTGTTTTAGAAAATGAACATGGCCAACAACTTTTTTGGCCTTTTACTGCAGAACAAGTGCAAATCTTTTTAGCACTGGCAGATTAAGAGCATAGTAGAATTATGGATTTAATAAGAATTTCAAAAGCCCAACTCGCCTTTGGTACACATGCGTTACTTAATAACGCAGAGGCTGTTATTGAAAGTGGCGAGCGAGTATGTATTGTTGGTCGAAACGGCGCAGGTAAGTCGACACTGTTAAAAGTGTTAGACGGCCAAGTAATTTTAGATGATGGCGAAATAAACCAGTTAGGTGGTTTAAAAATATCTCGTCTTGAACAAGACCCGCCAAAAGGGGCCAGCGGTACTGTATTTGATTACGTTGCGCAAGGTATGCCAGATATAGCTAATTTACTTATTGATTATCATCATGTTAGTAATGAGCTTCAAACTGAATGTACTGATCAATTATTAAATAAACTTGAGCGTTTATCGAATAAATTAGAAGCTGCGGATGGCTGGCGCTTTGATAGCCGCATTCAACTCGTTTTAACAAAGCTTGAGCTCACACCCGATGCAAAACTTGAATCGCTGTCAGGTGGGTGGTTACGTAAAGTTGCACTGGCACGTGCATTAGTTAGTGAGCCAGACTTGTTGCTATTAGACGAACCAACAAACCACTTAGATATGACAAGTGTGATGTGGTTAGAGCAGTTTTTAAAAGACTTTAAAGGTGGGATTGTATTTATATCTCACGATCGTGCGTTTATTCGTGCAATTGCTACGCGTATTTTAGATTTAGATCGCGGCAAACTTATTTCATACCCAGGTGACTACGCCACTTATCTAGAACAAAAAGCGCATGATTTAAAGGTAGAGGAAAGCCAAAACGCATTATTTGATAAACGATTAGCTGAAGAAGAAGCGTGGATCCGTCAGGGCGTAAAAGCCCGAAGAACTCGTAATGAAGGTCGTGTACGTGAATTAAAACAATTACGTAATGAGCGCAAGCAACGGGTTGATCAAGTTGGTAAAACAGATTTTAATATTGAGACTGCAGACCGCTCAGGAAAGTTAGTTTTTGAAGCGAAACATTTATCTCATGCTTTTAAAGAAAAAACTATTGTAAGCGATTTTTCTACCTTAGTAATGCGTGGCGATCGTATTGGATTAGTTGGACCTAATGGTGTAGGTAAAACGACACTATTAAAACTTATGTTTGGTGATTTAGCACCTGACAGCGGGGAAACTAAGCAGGGTGTTAACTTAGAGTTTGCTTACTTTGACCAATACCGTGAAAAATTAGACGAAGAAGCAACGGTTCAAGACAATGTTGCCGAAGGAAAACAAGAAGTGATGATGGGCGGCCGCTCTCGTCATGTATTAGGTTATTTACAAGACTTTTTGTTTCCACCTGCACGAGCGAGAACACCAGTTAAAGCTTTATCGGGCGGCGAGAAAAATCGATTATTACTTGCTAAGCTTTTTTTAAAACCATCGAATATTCTGGTGTTGGATGAGCCAACAAATGATTTAGACATTGAAACACTTGAGCTGTTAGAAGACATTATCAATCAATATCAAGGCACCGTAATTATTGTAAGCCATGACCGTGAATTTATTGATAATACGTGTTCTAGTGTGTGGGCGTTTGAAGGAAACGGCAAAGTAACAGATATAGTCGGTGGTTATAGTGACTATGAAGCCTATGTAAGTTATTTAGCAGAACAAGAAAAACAAACGGTTAAACCAAGTGTAAAAAAAGTAGAAAAGCAACCGACCCCAGTTGCAAAGCCAGCCGCTAAAACGAATAAGCTATCTTACAAATTAAAACTTGAATTAGAACAGTTGCCGAATAAAATGGAGCAACTTGAAGCTGACGTAGAAGCTCAACAAAACGTGGTAGGCGATCCTGACTTTTTTAAACAAGACAGTGACATAACAACCAAAGCATTGAACCATTTAGCACAACTTGAGTCTGACCTTGAAGCCGCTTTTGAGCGATGGGAAGAACTTGAAGAATTACAGAATCAGTAGTAAGGACTAAAATGAAATATAAATTACTCGCTGCCAGTATCTTAGCAACATTGAGTACATCAGCTATTAGTGCAACATACCAATTAAGTGAATTAGGGACTCCTGATAATGCGAAGTTTTCTTATGTTACTGATGCAAGTGAGAGTGGACACATAATTGGTTTAACAAACGGATTATATAATTTACCAATTGATATTAGCTATATAGATTTTACTGATAACCTTATAGAAAATGCATATGATAATGAAGTTTCAATTTTTGAACTGAGTGATAAGGTAATAACTTTTACACTTGATGATATTGAAAATAATAATGCAGCTTCCACTAATCCTGATGCACACAATTTTATGGTTAGGTTTTTGTCTGGTTTATCGACTAATTTTGAATATCAAAAACTAAATTCGTTTACCGGTATTAGATTTAGTGAAAATGGAGTAGTTGAACAGCCTCTTTTTGATATTGCCTCAGTAGACTATGATGGTTTAACACGCTCTACCTTTAATGTTTACAATGCAGTGAGTGAAGACGGTGTTTCAGTCGGATGGGGCAGTGCGCCTTATGATAAAGTCTCTTTTACGCCCGATGGTGAAGACGATGCTGAAATTTGGTTTACCCATGATTTTATAGAACGAGGCATTGTAATAGGTGCTAATGGTACAGAAGTGCCTCTTGTACCTGAGTTCAATGAATACGGCGGTACAAGCCGAGCCAATGATATTGTCAAAACTAATAATGGGTATATTGTTGTAGGTAATATATCAACGGATATTAATTTCGATAGATTAGAAGATATTGATGAGAACTGCGATGGCGAAGATGAACCTGTTTCTTCTTGTATTAACCTATTAAATAGTAATTTTCTTGGTGGGATTTTTAACAAGCGAGCAGTGAAATGGCAGTTGGACGCCTCCCTTAATATTACTTCTGTAGAAGAACTTGGTTTAGCTTTAACTCCTGATGAAGATGAAATAGAAGAGGACACATTTACCAGTACGGCTTTTTCAGTAAATGCGAATGGTACTGCAGTAGGCTCTTCACATACACGTTATAAAAATAATGATAATATATTCGTTACAATGCCTGTGTACTTCAAAGATGGAGAGGTTGTTACCTTTATTGAGCAAGAAAATGACTCTAGTCAAACTGGAATTTCTTCAGCAATAAATGATGATAATATCATTGCTGGTTATGCAACTCGAATAGTTGAAAACACTCGGATAAGAAAATTCTTTTATCATGATATCGCCACAGGCAACACGGTTTACCCTACAAACTTCTTTTTAGCTGCAAACTCGACTGCTAACGATATAAATAATCAAGGTTACATTGTGGGTGAGAGCGAGTTAGGTGGATCGGACAGTTCACGCGACAAAGCTGCATTTATTTATAAAATTGGTGAAGACAAAATAACCAATTTAAATGATCTTTTACCTTGTTATGAAACAGACGGTGAGACTGATTATCCATATACGGTCGTAGAAGCGAATGTTATTAATGAGAATAACGAAGTTTTTGGTGTTGCAACCAAAACCGTAGAAAAGCGTGATACACTCGGCGGAATAGTTACCGATGTAAATGGCAATATAGAATTTGAAAGTGTAGCTGTTGCAGTTAAATTAACACCACTTGAGAATGGTTCAATTGAAAATTGTGCACCGCCAGAAGCTGAAGTTTATGAAAGAAGTTCAGCGAGTATGTCTTGGTTAGCGTTCTTGTTATTACCATTAGTTGGTTTTAGACGCATATTTCGTTTTTAACTAAATTTTTTAACAAAAAACCCAGCTAGTCAGCTGGGTTTTTTTTCGTCTATAATAAAGTGAATACTAATGTTTATTACGAGCTGCTCTTGCATTAACAATAGAGCGACGCCATAAAATATCAATTCCAAAATAACCGATAATTGATGCTATGGAGGCGCATACAAGCGAGCCTACAAGGAATGCAGGGCCAATAGTTTCGATACTTTGCTCGAACCAAGCCCAGTTAAGTTCAAAGGCAAAGTGTTGCTCTGGCTGATTTAAAACAAGCGTACCTACGAGATAAGAGCCATAAAAAATAGGTGGCATAGTCAGCGGATTAGTGAGCCAAACAAGTGTTGCTGAGATAGGTAAGTTGACTCTAAACACAATAGCGGTTGCTGCGGCTAAAACCATTTGAAAAGGAACAGGGATGAACGCAAAAAATAAACCAACTGCAAAGGCCCCACGTGCAGAGCGCCGGTTTAAGTGCCAAAGGTTTGCGTCTTGCAAAAGTTTACCAAAAATTTTTAACGATTTGTGATGTCTAATTTTATTCGGATCGGGTAAAAATCTTTGGATAGTTTTCTTAGCCATTTAAAGCAACCATTTACATCAGTGTGGATCAGTCTTGGTTTGGTAATTGGCTGTATTTCAACCGTGTTTTATTACGAAACGCTCGAGTTTTCTATTATTACAATTTCTATTGTAATAATAGGTGCTTATTTTAAGCCGTTTTTGTCCGTATTGTTAGGCTTTATTTTAGGTATTTGCCTAGTTGTAGTTCATTATTTTATGTTTTATGACTTTAACCACATAATAAAACATGATAAATACGCGTATCCAGTCGAAGTTGTCATTCAAGAAGTAGTTTCAAGCAAGGCTCCACAATACATCAAAGCGAAATTAGTTAAAATTAATGGCCAATACTACTCTGATTTCACCGCACCAAGCGCGATGCTAAGTGTTAATGTAGAACAACCACTGCGTACCAATGATAAGTTTGAAGCGAGTGTTAATCTAAAAAATTTTAGAAGTACGAAAAACTTTAATGTATTTGATAATGAATTGTATGCATTCAAGCAGCGAGTATTTTTTAAAGGTAAAGTCCTTAATAAAGAGTTAAAAATTAAAAGCACTTTAGTGCAAAGCACCGTTGAAAACTACAGAAGCTTTATTAAAGTCACATATGAAAATACAACACTAAAATGGCTTTATTATGCGTTATTAACAGGAGATAAGTCGTTGATGACGCCGAGTGATAAGCAGCTTATGCAATCACTTGGTTTAAGCCATTTACTTGCCATTTCCGGTTTACATATTGGGTTGATATTTGGTTTTGGTTTTTTTATTACAAAGTTTGTATTCATACAAGTTAAATTTGTAAACAATCAAACGCTTAATTTCTCAATTGTATATAGCGTGGTAGGTTTTGTACTAGCGTTTGTTTATGTATATTTAAGCAATTTTTTGGTTTCTGCAACAAGAGCCCTAATTATGCTTGGCTGTTATTTGCTATTGTACAATTTGCAAAGACAGCCGATGAGATGGCGCAGTATTTTATTCGCGCTTGTTATTGTACTTGTAGTTAATCCGTTTAATGTGTTGAATCCTGGATTATATTTTTCATTTTTTGCAGTCGCGGTTATATTTTTAGTTATAAAAAAACTACCTACCTTTAACAATATATTTTTAAAAATGGTTTTTGCTCTAATTGCTATTCAGGCCACACTATTCATTAGTTTACTGCCTTTGTCTTTATATTTCTTTAATGGGGTTAGCATTGCTGGTTTAGTCATAAATTTAGTCGCTATTCCATTTCTTTCATTTATTTTAATGCCCTGTTTAATCTTATTAACGGCTATCAGTGCTGTGTTTGATATTAGTATCGCTATTATTTTTATCGATAGTGGTTTAGCGTTTATTTTCGCCTGTTTAAATAAACTACCGCCAGGTTTTGGTTGGCTAAACCTTGGCTTTATGGGGGGAGGTGTCATTATTTATGTTTATCTTACTCTTGCACTATTTTATTTTGCACCATACAAACGGCTCATTTTTTTACCTTTAACTATACTTTATATCGACTCTTTACTGACTGATAAGCCTAAATGGAAATTACATGTGTTTGATGTAGGTCATGGCCTTATGGTGCTTATTGAAAAAGATAAAAAGGGGTTTATTTATGATTTTGGGCCAAGTTACTTTAATCGTTTTAGTCGGGCTAAGAGTATTTTGTTGCCTTTTATTGAAGCAAACAACATAACAATTATTCATTCGGTCGTTAGTCATCTTGATAACGACCATTCAGGCGGTTTGATGCATTTTATCGATGCTGGGTTAAAGTTTTCATTTAATGAATTTCACCCTGATGGACCTAAAAAGAGCTGCATACAAAATGAGTTAAACATGGTGGGGCTTAAAATTAAAAGCTTTCCAACAGAGCTATTTGGTAATGAAAATGATGAATCTTGCGTGATTAAAGTTTCAGATGAGGAGCATAGCGTTCTACTAACGGGCGATATTTCAAAAAATAGAGAATCTCAGCTTGTAAACCTCAGTGATGCTTTAAAGAGCACCGTTTTACTGAGTCCACATCATGGAAGTAATACGTCATCAAGTAATGAATTTATTAATACAGTTATGCCACAGGTCGTTATTCACTCTAGTGCTTATAAAGGACAGTGGCAATTTCCCAAAGCTGAAGTTGTTGAACGTTATAATAAAATTGATGCCTTGCAATATAGCACCGGTGTTCAAGGGCAAATCACGATAGAATTCTATAAAGGTGATACGTCTGTTATTTCAGCAAGAACTCAGCAAAGCTACTGGTTTATAAAAGATTGACGTTTTGTTTTAGTTCAAGCAAGGATACAATAGGGGCTGTAATTGTAAAAAGAGAGTGTTATGGATCAAAGTACTACACAAATTTACAAGCGTTTAATTTCCTACGTTGGAGCCTTTAAAAGTGTAGCCGTTGTTGCTGTTGTCGGCATGATTGGATATTCAGGTATGGATGCACTATTTATTCAATTAATGAAACCATTTATCGATGAAGGTTTAAATCAACGTAATACCGAAGTATTAAAGTATGCCCCTTTTGTGGTTATTGCTTTGGTTATTGGTCGTGGTATTTTCAATTTTATGTCGTCTTATTGCCTCAGTTACGTTGGCTCGCAAGTTGTTCGTTCTTTACGCCAGGAATTATTCGACCATATTTTACATCTCCCCGTATCTTTTCATGATAAGAACTCAACGGGTGATTTAATCTCTAAAATCACGTTTGATACAGAGCAAGTCCAACAAGCGATTACTAAAGCATTATTAATAGTAGTGCGTGAGGGGGCGTTTGTTATATTTTTACTTGCACTTATGTTTTATACCAGTTGGCAGCTATCACTTATATTTTTAGTTATTATTCCTTTAGTTGCCTTAATTGTTGCCATTGTATCTAAGCGATTTCGTCATATTTCTAAAAACATTCAATCTGCTATGGGTCAAGTTACAAGAAGCTCAGAGCAAATGTTAAGCGGCCACAAAGTGATTCATGGTTTTGGTGGGCAAGAACAAGAAGTGAGTAAGTTTTCTAAAATTAATAATCATAATCGCCAGCAGCGTATAAAAATGGATGCTACTAAAGCGCTGAGCGTTTCAATTATTCAAATACTTGCAGCGAGCGCTATGGCAGTTATTTTGTGGGTGGTATCAATGCCTTCAATGATAGATACAATCAGCTCAGGCGACTTTGTTGTGCTTATTTCATCTATGATGATGTTACTTCGCCCGCTAAAACAATTAGCTAATGTTAATAGTGATATGCAGCGTGGTATTTCTGCAGCACAGAGCATATTTTTAATTCTTGACGAAAACATAGAAAAAGACACAGGCACGGTATCAGTTAAGAAGGCCAAAGGTTTAATTGAGGTTAAAAATGTGACCTTTAAATATCCAACAAAAGACGAGCCTGTGTTAAATGACTTAACACTTACAATTGAGGCTGGCCAGAGCATTGCGTTAGTTGGGCGGTCGGGCTCCGGTAAATCAACAATTTCAAATTTATTGCCTCGTTACTATGATTTAGATCTACCTAGTGAAATTCTCTTAGATGGAGTTCCTCTTAGTGATTATAAACTTACGGATTTGCGCCGCCAATTTGCTCTAGTATCGCAACAGGTTGTTTTGTTTAACGATACTATTGCTAACAATATATGTTACGGAATACAGCGAGAAATTTCAGAGACTGAGTT
Source organism: Pseudoalteromonas sp. NH0006-46 (assembly GCF_057547735.1). Classification (NCBI taxonomy): domain Bacteria; kingdom Pseudomonadati; phylum Pseudomonadota; class Gammaproteobacteria; order Alteromonadales; family Pseudoalteromonadaceae; genus Pseudoalteromonas; species Pseudoalteromonas sp. NH0006-46. Next base: position 59,919 of record NZ_BAAJML010000008.1, read on the forward strand.
ACAAAAAGTGGCTAAGCAAGCTCACGTGTGGGAGTTTGTAAAAGATTTACCTGAAAAGCTAAATACAATGGTAGGAGAAAATGGGGTGATGCTTTCTGGTGGTCAACGTCAGCGTATTGCTATAGCCAGAGCTATTTTAAAAGATGCCCCTATTTTAATATTAGATGAGGCAACATCTGCATTGGATACAGAATCAGAAAAACTGATTCAACATGCGCTTGATGACTTAATGAAGGATAAAACATCCATCGTAATTGCACATCGGCTATCTACAATTGAAAACAGCGATAAAATTTACGTTATTGATAATGGCCGCGTTATTGAAAGTGGTGACCACACGAGCCTACTCTCAAACAATGGAACCTATTCAGCACTATGTAAAATGCAGTTTGGCGATCACTCGTGAATACCATTGAAAAAAGCTGGTATAAACCGGTTGGGCTAATAACATTACTATTGTTGCCATTGTCAGTTTTATTTTGGCTAATTTCGATTACAAGAAAGTGGTTGTACAGTGTGGGAATACTTAGGCAATTTAAAAGCAAAATACCCATAATCGTAGTCGGTAATATAAGTGTAGGTGGAAATGGTAAAACACCGTTTGTGTTATGGCTTTATGACTTTTTAACAAAGCAAGGGTTATCAGTTGGAGTGATCAGCCGTGGTTATGGTGGAAAAGCAGGTAGTTACCCTTTAATTGTTACTAATAACACGTCAGCATCTGAGGCGGGTGATGAGCCTAAACTTTTGTTTCATCGTCTTAAATGCCCAATTGCGATAGGCCCAAATCGGCAACACAATATTGAGTTACTGGTACGTGAATATAATTTAGATATCATTATTTCAGATGATGGCATGCAGCATTATAAAATGGCACGGACTATTGAATGCTGTATTGTAGATAGTGAACGGCAATTTGGAAATGGGTTATTAATGCCTGCTGGACCATTACGAGAAACCCCACAACGTTTAAAATCGGTGGATTTGGTTGTTGAAAATGGTGGACAAAGTAATAACAACTATACATTACAACCTGCAGCGCTCAAATCAGTTAAAAACTCCATCCCTGTTGTTGAATCGATTACAAAAGGCCATGCAGTTAGTGCTATAGGAAACCCTAAACGTTTCGAAAATACCCTAATAAAACAGGGCATAACACTATTGTCTTCAAATCATTTTAGAGATCACTATGCGTATACAGCTGAGGATTTCAAACAATTTGGCAATGACAATGTTCTAATGACCGAAAAAGACGCAGTTAAATGCGGCGAGTTCGCCAAAGATAACTGGTATTATTTACCAGTAGATGCAAAGCCAACACAGGCTGTAATAAACAAATTAACTTTAATATTAAAAGAAAAAGGGATCCTAAATGGCCTTTGATACTAAATTACTCGAAATAATTGCTTGCCCAGTATGTAAGGGAAAATTACGTTTTGACAAAGATAACAATGAACTAATTAGTACTGCTGCAAAATTAGCATACCCTGTTAAAGATGATATTCCGGTATTACTAGAAAATGAAGCAAGAGAGTTATCTTTAGATGAGGTTGAAAAGTGGAATTCGTAGTTGTAATACCTGCGCGTTATGCTTCAACTAGGTTACCAGGTAAACCATTGGCGGATATTTGTGGCAAGCCAATGATTCAGCATGTTTATGATAAAGCATGTTTATCAGGTGCAAGCCAAGTAATAATAGCAACCGATCATCAAAAAGTGTTTGATGCAGTAAGTACGTTTACTAACGACGTAGTAATGACACGTGAAGATCATCAATCCGGCACTGAACGCTTAGCTGAAGTGGTTGCTTTATTAAATTTAGATAGCAACACCATAGTTGTGAATGTTCAAGGTGATGAGCCACTTTTAGCACCAGATAACGTTTTACAAGTAGCTAAGTTACTTGATGAATCATCAGCACCTATGGCAACGTTAAGTGTCGCTATTGAGGATAAAGACGAAGTATTTAATCCTAATACTGTCAAAGTTGTAAGTGATATAAACAAAAACGCGTTGTATTTTTCGCGTGCCAGTATTCCGTTTGATCGAAATGCTATGCTAGACGAAAAAACTGAATTAGAACTTTCCTCATTTCAGCGCCACGTTGGCATTTACGCATACAGAGCGGGTTTTATTAATCAATATATTGCACTTAGTGTTTCACCTTTGGAGTTATTAGAGTCATTAGAACAGCTGCGTGTTTTGTACCATGGTTATACTATTAAAATAGAGCAAGCTAAAATAGCCCCTCACGCAGGCGTTGATACCGCCGAAGATTTAGCTAAGGTAATCGCCTTTTTACAAAGCAAAAACGTGTGATCTTTGAATGAGCTTAATATTAAACGTGGTATGTAAACATGCTGATTTTTATATTATAGAAAAACCTGCAGAACTTAGCTTTCATTCAGAAGATGGGCCTGGCTTTGTTGTTTTAGCAGAGCGGCAAGTTAACGAAAAACTTTACGCAGTGCATAGATTAGATAAAGTAACGTCGGGTCTAATTATTTTAGCTAGAAATAAAGACGCTGCTGCAGATTTAACAGCGCTTTTTACACAGCATGCTATCGATAAATTTTATCTTGCTATCACAGATTCAAAACCTAAAAAAAAGCAAGGGTGGGTTAAAGGAGACATGGTAAAGTCTCGTCGTGGCACTTATAAACTTTTGGTATCAAAATTAAATCCTGCGATTACTCGTTTTTATTCTATTAGTTTTAAACCAGGTTTTAGGGCGTTTATTTTAAAGCCTTTTTCCGGTAAAACGCACCAATTAAGGGTCGCTTTAAAAAGTATTGGAGCACCAATATTGGGTGATATTGCTTATACGGGGACGCAGTCAAACAGAACTTATTTGCATGCTTATGCATTGAGCTTTAATTGGAAGGGTGAACATTTACAATATATGCAATTACCAAGCAACGATGATGAGTTTATGGCTTTAGTACAACATGAAAATTTTCAAGCATGGCGCTCGCCATGGCAACTGGATTGGTAAATGAGTGAAAAAATAACTGACATCCGCTTTGGCGGTATTAAACGTTTATATGGCCATCAGCAATTTAATTGGCTGCAAGAAGCACATTTTTGTATTGTTGGCATTGGTGGTGTTGGCAGTTGGGCTGCTGAAGCACTAGCCCGTACTGGCGTAGGAAAAATAACACTTATAGATCTTGATGACATATGTGCAACAAACGTAAACCGTCAAATTCATGCTTTATCAGGTACAATTGGCCAAGCTAAAGTAGATGCGATGAAAGCTCGTTGCGAATTAATTAATCCTGATTGCGACGTTAATGTAATAGATGACTTTATTACAATCGACAATATTAAAGAACATATTAAAGGTTTTGATTATATTATTGATTGTATCGATGCCGTAAAAGAAAAAGCAGCGTTAATTGCACATTGTAAACGAAATAAGTTATCAATCATCACAACGGGTGGAGCAGGTGGGCAAACAGACCCTGGTCAAATTACATTTGGTGATGTAGCTAAAACAACGCAAGACCCTTTACTTGCAAAGGTACGCTACATACTACGTAAGCAGTATAACTTTAGTAATAATCCCAAACGAAAGTTTAATATAGATTGTGTGTATTCAACAGAGCAATTAGTTTATCCTGCTGTAGATGGCACAGTATGTAGTGCTAAACAGGGGGCTGATGGCTCGATGAATATGGATTGCAATAATGGATTCGGTTCTGTAACTATGATTACAGGCAGTTTTGGTTTTTTTGTAGCGGCCAAAGCTGTTCGTAAATTCTTAGATAAACGTGGCAGAGAGATAAAAACAATTTTAGATTAATTTTTGCTTTGCCATGGTTTGAATTTTTTCAACCATGGCTTTAATACCATTACCACGAGAAGGACTTAAGTGGCTTATTAATCCAAGTTTTTCGAATTCATTGTAAGCATTAACTTGTAAAACCTGTTCTGGCGTTAGTCCGTTATAAAGCGCTAGGATAAGTGCAAGTAACCCCTTAACTATTCGTGTGTCAGAATCACCTGCAACAACTAGAACGTTTTCTGTGAGGTCAAATTCTACATACATCCATACTTTACTTTCACAACCCGGTACTAAAGCATCATCAATCTTAAGCGCTGTAGGTAAGCTAGGTAATGTTTTGCCAAGTAGCATGATTTCACGGTACTTTTGCTGCCATACATATGCGTTTCTTATCGACTCACTCACCTTGTTAAATGTATTTGTCATTAGTTATCCCAAATTAGTCTAATATTGCAATGCACGCTTGAAGTGCATCTATAAACTTATCTACATCACTGTAATTATTGTAAAATGCAAAGCTTGCTCTGACACTGCCGTTAATTCCTAAGTGTGCCATTAATGGTTGAGTACAATGATGGCCAGCCCTTACCGCAACGCCATAACCGTCAAGTAATGTTGCCACATCGAACGGATGTTCGTCTTTATAGTTAAAACAAAGCGTACCAATATTATTTTTTACAGAGCTGTATAAATAAATGCCATCTATTTTAGCTAATCTTGAGTGCGCATAATTAAATACTGCTTGTTCATGTTCAAATATTTCAGCATGACGAAATTGGCTTAAGTAGCTAAGAGCTGCACCAAAAGCGGTGATCCCAGCTATATTGGGGGTACCAGACTCAAATTTAGCAGGAGCATCTCTATAGACGCTTTCATACAGGGTGACGGTTTGAATCATTTCTCCGCCTGTCTGATAAGGTGTTAAGGCGTTTAAGAGCTCATAGCGCCCGTATAAACCACCAACACCTGTTGGGCCAATCATTTTGTGAGCTGAAAAAACATAAAAGTCACAATCTAGAATTTTTAAGTTTGGTTTCAGATGCATGGCGCTTTGTGCACCATCAACAACCACAATAGCACCAAGTGATTTTGCACACTCAATAATAGCGGGCAAATCAGTAATATTGCCTAAAGCATTAGATGCATGAGAAATTGCAACTATTGCAGGCTTTTGCTTTTTGATAAATTTTAAACAGAGCTCAGTATCAAATGTTCCATCTTTGTTAAGTGGCATTGCAGCTAACTTTGCACCGGTTTGCTGGGCAAGCACCTGCCAAGGTACAAGGTTAGCATGGTGCTCAATGGGGGTAATTATAATTGTATCGTTTGCCGTGACTTGCTTACGCAATCCATTTGCGACAAGATTAATTGCCTCGGTGGCGCCTTTAGTCCATACAATTTCGCTACTGTTAACACCAAAATAAGTGGCTGTTTGTGCTCTTACATTTTCGTATTGAATTGTCGCATTTTCACTCAGGGTATGGCGCCCCCGATGAACATTTGCATTTTCATCAGTGTAAAACTTAGCAGTAGTGTCTATCACACATTGCGGTTTTTGTGTTGTTGCACCAGAATCTAAATAAACGAGCGGGCAGGCGTTAATACTTTGATTTAATGTGGGGAAATCTTGTCGCACACGCGTTATGTCAAACTTTAATTCTGGCATGGTAATATCAACGTTATCATTGTTGGCGAGGATTGTAGCCACTTTGAATTTAAACTCAAGTAGCCAAAAACAAAAAAGGCCGCAAAAGCGGCCTTTTATAGCTAAATAGTATTAGCGTTTGTCAGTAGATACGTAGTCACGGGCAGTGTAACCAGTATACATTTGACGTGGACGGCTGATCTTATGACCAGGCTGAGAAAGCATTTCATCCCAGTGAGTGATCCAACCAACAGTACGAGCCATTGCAAAAATTACAGTGAACATACTTGTCGGAATACCAATCGCTTTTAAGATAATACCAGAGTAGAAGTCTACGTTAGGGTATAGTTTCTTCTCAACAAAGTACGGGTCTTCTAAAGCAATTTGCTCAAGCTTCATAGCGATATCTAGAAGTGGATCTTGAATGTTTAACTCTTCTAAAACTTCATGACACGTTTGACGCATTACTGTAGCGCGTGGGTCAAAGTTTTTGTAAACACGGTGTCCAAAGCCCATTAGGCGGAACGGGTCTGACTTATCTTTTGCTTTAGCAACGTACTCGTCAATACGATCTACTGAACCAATTTCTTCTAACATGTTTAAACATGCTTCGTTTGCGCCGCCGTGAGCAGGGCCCCACAAAGATGCGATACCTGCCGCAATACATGCATAAGGATTAGCACCTGAAGAACCAGCAAGGCGAACTGTAGACGTCGAAGCATTCTGTTCGTGGTCAGCGTGAAGCATGAATATTTTATCCATGGCTTTAGCAGTAATTGGATTTACTTTGTACTCTTCAGCTGGAACAGAGAACATCATGTGTAAGAAGTTTTCTGCATAGCTTAAATCGTTACGTGGATATACAAAAGGTTGGCCAATATTTGTTTTATAAGCCATTGCTGCAATTGTTGGTAATTTAGCAACTAATCTAACAGCACTTGTTTTGCGTTGTTCAGCATCAGTGATATCTAGATCTTCATGGTAAAAAGAAGAAAGAGCACCAACAACACCACAAAGCATAGCCATCGGGTGTGCGTCAAAACGGAAGCCTTGGAAGAAGTTGGCAATTTTTTGATCGAGCATAGTACTGCGAGTGATTTTCTCAGCAAATGCATCGTATTGCTCTTTTGATGGTAATTCACCATTGAGCAATAAATAGCAAAGTTCGATGTAATCTGACTCTTCAGCTAGTTGCTCAATTGGGTAACCACGGTGAAGTAAAACACCTTTACCACCATCAATATAGGTGATTGCAGATTCACAAGAACCAGTCGACATGAAGCCTGGGTCATAAGTAAAGTGGCCGTGTGAACCTAACGTACGTACGTCGATTACATCTTGGCCAGCAGTGCCTTGATAAATTGGAAGTTCGATTGGATCAAGTCCATCAATATGAACTGTGGCTTTTTTATCTGCCATCGCTATGTATCTCCTATTAAGATATCTATTCTGATTTTTAGATTTTTAAAGTTCTGAAATCTGTTTTAAGCACATCTACGCATTTTAACGTGAAAGAGGGGGTTAAAGTCAATTTTTATAAACATTATGCACATTTGTATAATAAATATTCTGTATCATATAAGTATTATACTATTGGCTAATTCGCAAACATCTCTAAATAAACAAGAATTGTAAAAAGCCTTGTGGGTATATATACTAACGGAGGTTTTAAACCGTATTGTATTTGGGTAAAGATATTTTTACACCAAAAAATTTACATTAATGTGAACTTTTAGTGTTTTAATTCGTTTATCTTGATAGTTCCACCAGAAACATTTGGTGGGTTTTTAGAAAAGCAAGTAGATGAGCTCCACTGTGAGCAAGATGGGCAAGTAACTGTGAAAAAGCAAAGACCTGTAAATCTAGATCTAACAACTATATCTATGCCGGCAACGGCTAAAGCATCAATTTTTCACCGCGTCACCGGTGTTGCATTATTTTTTGCTTTAACGTTTGTCATTTGGGCTTGGTCTGAGTCTCTCTCGTCAGCTGAAAGTTTTGAATTCGTCAAGGGTCTGTTTAACGGATTTATTGCCAAATTTATAGCTTGGGGCACCATTTCAGTACTAGGTTATCACTTAATTGGTGGTATCCGTCATATGGTAATGGATATGGGACACTGGGAAGAACTTGAGTCAGGTAACCTAAGCGCTAAAATTGCAATGGCTCTTGGCGTTGTATTCGCTGTATTGGCGGGAGTGTGGATATGGTCTTAAATCAAGCAACTCTTAAACGTGATGGTGTACAAGATTATGTATCTTTACGTACCACGGCATTAATAATTAGCGCATATGCTATTTTTATTATCGGCTATTTTTTAGCGACGCCAGAAGTCACTTTCGAAGCCTGGACAGGCCTCTTCTCTAACCTAGCTATGAAAGGGTTTACGTTAGTAACTCTAATATGCATCATGGTTCATACCCGCATTGGCCTTTGGCAGGTTTTAACAGACTATGTTAAAAACTCAAAGTTACGCGCATTTTTAGGGTTTGTTCTAAACCTAATGGCCGTTGCTTACGTAGCTATTGGTCTAATTGTATTATGGGGTGTTTAAGTGAAATATTCTGTTCGTGAATTTGACGCCGTAGTAATCGGTGCTGGTGGTGCAGGTATGCGCGCTGCCTTGGCTATTACTGAATCTGGCAAAACGTGTGCATTAATATCTAAAGTATTCCCAACACGCTCACACACTGTATCCGCTCAAGGCGGTATTACAGTAGCGCTTGGTAATTCACACGAAGATAACTGGGAATGGCATATGTACGATACCGTTAAAGGTTCCGATTTTATCGGTGACCAAGACGCTATTGAATACATGTGTCAAACTGGCCCAGAAGCTATTACTGAATTAGAAAACATGGGTTTACCATTTTCTCGTTTTGAAAATGGCCGTGTTTACCAACGTCCGTTTGGTGGCCAATCGAAAAATTTTGGTGGTGAGCAAGCAGCACGTACTGCAGCCGCAGCTGACCGTACTGGTCACGCTTTATTACATCTCCTTTATCAACAAAATGTTAAAAACAAAACAAATGTATTCTCTGAGTGGTATGCACTTGATTTAGTTAAAAACGATAATGGTGATGTTGTTGGCTGTACTGCAATTGAAATTGAAACAGGTGAAATCACTTATTTCAAATCAAAGGCAGTTGTTCTCGCTACTGGTGGTGCAGGTCGCATATACGCCTCAACCACAAATGCTCATATAAACACTGGCGACGGTGTTGGTATGGCTACGCGTGCTGGCATATCTATGCAAGACATGGAAATGTGGCAGTTCCACCCGACAGGTATTGCAGGAGCAGGTACGCTTGTAACTGAGGGCTGTCGTGGTGAGGGTGGTTATCTTTTAAATAAAGATGGCGAGCGTTTCATGGAACGTTATGCACCTAATGCAAAAGACTTAGCATCTCGTGATGTTGTTGCACGTTCAATGATGACCGAAATACGTGAAGGTCGTGGTTGTGATGGTCCTTGGGGTCCTCATATCAAGCTTAAGCTTGACCACTTAGGTGAAGAAACACTTAACTTACGTCTTCCTGGCGTATGTGATCTTGCAAAAACATTTGCTCACGTTGATCCAGCTAAAGAGCCGATTCCAGTTATACCAACATGTCATTACATGATGGGTGGTGTACCAACTAACGTAAATGGTCAAGTACTTCAAATCAACGCTCAAGGCGATGAAAAAGTAGTTGAAGGTCTATTTGCGGTTGGCGAGATTGCGTGTGTATCTGTACACGGTGCAAACCGCCTTGGTGGTAACTCGTTACTAGATTTAGTTGTATTTGGTCGAGCTGCGGGTAACTTCTTAGGCACATACCTAAGAGAGGTCGAGGTATCTAAAGCGGCGTCTGAGTCAGACTTAGAAGCGTCACTTGCTCGTTATAATCGTTGGGAAAACTCAACAGCTGGGCAAGGTGAAGATCCTGTTCAAATTAAGAAAGATCTTCAACAATGTATGCAGCTTAACTTCTCGGTATTCCGTGAAGGTGACTCTATGGCTACTGGTTTACAAGAACTTAAAGAAATTCGTGAACGACTACAGCATGCACGTCTTGACGATAAGTCGTCAGACTTCAACACGCAGCGTATCGAGTGTCTTGAGCTTGATAACTTAATGGAAACAGCTTACTCAACAGCAGTAGCTGCAAACTTCCGTACAGAAAGCCGTGGTGCGCACTCTCGCTTTGACTTCCCAGATCGTGATGACACGAATTGGCTATGTCACTCAGTATATAATCCGGTTACGGATGAAATGAGTAAGCGTGAAGTTAACTACGCGCCTAAGACGCGTGAAGCATTTCCACCTAAAGCACGTACATACTAGGAGCGAGACGATGGCACAAGTACAATTTTCAGTTTATCGTTACAATCCAGATGTTGACAACGCACCTCGTATGCAAGATTACACCTTGCAAATAGACGATGGGCACGACATGATGGTGTTGGATGCACTTTTACTTTTAAAAGAGCAAGATCCTTCACTTTCATTCCGTCGTTCATGTCGTGAAGGCGTGTGTGGTTCTGACGGTGTTAACATGAATGGTAAGAATGGTTTAGCATGTATTACTCCTTTATCAACGTTGCAAAATAATGGTAAAGGTACAATAGTAGTTCGTCCTCTTCCTGGATTACCAGTGGTACGTGACCTTGTTATTGACATGAGTCAGTTCTACACTCAATACGAAAAAGTTAAACCGTATCTAATTAATGACACGCCTGCTGCTGGTGAGCGTCTTCAGTCTATTGAAGAGCGTGACAAATTAGACGGCTTATATGAGTGTATTTTATGTGCATGTTGTTCAACATCGTGTCCTTCGTTCTGGTGGAATCCAGACAAGTTCATTGGTCCAGCAGGCCTTCTTCATGCTTACCGTTTCTTGGCTGATAGCCGAGATACAGCAACAGAAGAGCGTTTAGCAGACTTAGACGATGCGTTCAGTGTGTTCCGTTGCCACAGTATCATGAACTGTGTTAGCGTTTGTCCTAAGGGTCTTAACCCGACTAAAGCAATAGGGCAAATCAAATCTATGTTACTAAACCGTTCGGTTTAATTATATAGAAACGTAAGATGGCTAGTATTAATTATTAGCCATCTTGTTATTATAACTATTAATTTCTGCGCTAAAGAAAAGGGCTTATAAATGCACGAAGGTGTGATGAAGGCATGGTTAGAATCTTCACATTTAAACGGCGGCAACGTTGCTTATGTAGAAGAGCTTTATGAAGCGTATTTAGACGATGCGACTTCTGTGCCAGATGAATGGCGAGAAGTGTTCGAACAATTACCAAAAGTTAATGGTGTGGATGTTGAAGTAAAACATTCAGAAGTTCGTGCACAGTTTGCACAGCTTGCAAAAAACAAGCATAGAGAAGTAGTGGTAGCAGAGGGTAGTGGCGGTGACCTAAAACAGGTTAAAGTTCTACAACTTATTAATGCTTTCCGTTTTCGTGGTCACCAAAATGCAAACCTAGATCCATTGGGTATTTGGGAACGAGAGCGTGTTCGAGATTTAGAGCTAGATTACCACGACTTATCAGAAGCTGATTTTGAGCGAGAGTTTAATGTAGGGTCTTTTGCGGTTGGTTCAGACTCTATGCCTTTAGGTGAACTATACCAAGCGCTTAAAACCACATACTGTGGCTCTATCGGTGCAGAGTATATGCACATCACATCGACAGAAGAAAAGCGTTGGTTACAACAACGTTTAGAATCTGTTCAATCTAGGCCTAAATTCGAAAAAGAAGAAAAGCTACGTATCCTTAAAGGATTAACCGCTGCTGATGGTCTTGAAAAATATTTAGGTGCTAAGTTCCCAGGTGCTAAACGATTTTCACTAGAAGGTGGAGACGCGCTGGTACCTATGCTAAAAGAACTTATTCACCGCGCTGGTGAAAGTGGCCAACAAGAAGCTGTAATAGGCATGGCTCACCGTGGACGATTAAATGTTTTAGTAAACGTTTTAGGTAAAAATCCATCAGAGCTTTTTGATGAATTCGCCGGTAAGCATAAAGAAACCCTTAGCTCTGGTGATGTTAAATACCATATGGGGTATTCATCAGACTTTGCTACTAAAGGTGGCAATGTTCACATGGCGTTGGCCTTCAACCCTTCTCACCTTGAAATAGTTAATCCAGTAGTTATGGGTTCTGTACGCGCTCGTTTAGATCGTTTGGGTGACAGTACGGGAATAAAAGCGCTCCCGATCACTATTCATGGTGATTCTGCTGTAACAGGTCAGGGTGTGGTTCAAGAAACGTTTAATCTTTCTCAAACTAATGCCTTTAGTTGTGGTGGCAGCATTCGAATTGTTGTAAATAACCAAGTTGGTTTTACTACTTCTAAACAAGACGATGTTCGCTCTACAGATTACTGTACTGATATTGCAAAAATGGTACAGTCGCCTATTTTCCACGTGAATTCTGATGATCCTGAGGCAGTTGCATTTGTAACGCAGATAGCACTTGATTTCAGAAATAAATTCAAGCGTGATGTGGTTATTGATTTAGTTTGTTACCGCCGACATGGCCACAATGAAGCTGATGAGCCAAATGCTACTCAGCCTTTAATGTACCAAAAAATTAAAAAACACCCAGTTCCACGTCTGGTATATGCGGATCAGTTAATTGCTGAGGGTTCTTTTACAGAGCAGGAAATTAAAGCCCTTGCAGATGAGTACCGCAATGCATTAGATGACGGCAATTGTGTTGTATCTGAAATTCAGCAAGAAACGTCTCATTCTTCAGATTGGGCTAAATACGTAGGCCACGATTGGGATGTAGATTACGACGCAAGCGTTTCGGTAGAAAAGCTTAAAGAGCTTGGTGAAAAGGTAGCTAGTTACCCTGAACAATATAAAGCTCAATCGCGTGTTAAAAAGATTTACGAAGATCGTAAGCTTATGGCCGCTGGCGAAAAGCCGCTTGATTGGGGGATGGCAGAAACTCTTGCTTATGCAACTATCGCAACCGAAGGCACAGATATTAGAATGACTGGCCAGGATTCTGGTCGAGGTACGTTCTTCCATCGTCACGCAGTTGTTCACAGCCAGAAAGACGGTGCAACTTACCTCCCTTTGCAGCATTTAAGCGAAGATCAGGGCACGTTCCAAGTTTTTGACTCGGTACTTTCTGAGGAAGCTGTTGTTGCATTTGAGTATGGCTATGCGACTGCGGAGCCAACTTCTCTTGTACTTTGGGAAGCTCAGTTTGGTGACTTTGCAAATGGTGCACAGGTTGTATTTGACCAATTCTTGAGTTCAGGCGAGCAAAAATGGGGCCGTTTATGTGGTCTTACCATTTTGTTACCTCATGGTTATGAAGGCCAAGGTCCAGAGCATAGCTCTGCACGTCTAGAGCGCTTCTTGCAGCTTTGTGCTGATCATAATATGCAAGTTTGTGTTCCGTCTACACCAGCGCAAGTTTACGCAATGTTACGACGTCAATCGGTCAGACCTCTTCGTCGACCACTGATTGTTATGACACCTAAGTCGTTACTACGCCATCCACTTGCTGTTTCTTCACTTGAAGAACTTTCAAATGGTGTATTCCATAATATGATCGACGAAGTTGATGATATTAAATCTGATGACGTTGAACGCGTTGTATTTTGTAGTGGTAAAGTTTACTACGAGCTACTTCAAGAGCGTCGTAAGCTGGAACAAAATAATATTGCCATCGTTCGTGTAGAGCAATTATACCCGTTCCCACATGACGAAATGAAAACTATTATGGAACGTTACCAACACGTTACTGATTTTGTATGGTGTCAAGAAGAGCCACAAAACCAAGGTGCATGGTACTGTTCTCAGCATCATTTTGTTGATGCAATTCCACAAGGTGCTAAGTTAAAATACGCAGGCCGTAAAGCTTCTGCGTCACCAGCGTGTGGTTACATGTCAGTACATACTAAAGAACAACAAGCGCTCGTTGCCGACGCGCTTACTATAGAAAATAAAGGATAAGCGATGAGCACAGAAATTAAAGTTCCTGTTCTTCCTGAGTCGGTTGCGGATGCTACCGTTGCTACATGGCATGTAAGTGTTGGCGACAAAGTAACTCGCGATCAAAACTTAGTAGACATTGAAACAGACAAAGTAGTGTTAGAAGTAGTTGCACAACACGACGGTGTAATTACAGAAATATCTCAAGAAGAAGGTGCTACTGTACTTGGTGATCAAGTTATGGGCTTGCTCGGCGATGCTGATGCAGCGCCTGCGAGTGAAAGCACATCTTCAAACAAATCAGAAAAATCAGAAGACGCGCCAGCGGCGCCATCAGCACCAGCATCAGAAGGTAAAGAAGTGGATATTAAAGTACCTGTACTCCCGGAATCAGTTGCAGACGCAACAATTGCTACATGGCATGTACAACCTGGCGACGCGGTAACACGCGATCAAAACTTGGTAGATATCGAAACTGATAAAGTTGTTCTTGAAGTGGTAGCTCAAGAAGACGGTATTATGGGTGATATTATTAACGCTGAAGGCGACACTGTTCTTGGTGAACAAGTTATCGGTTCAGTTAAAGCCGGTGGCACAGCCGCAGCTCCTGCTGCAAAACAAGAAGCTGCACCTGCTGCTGATTCAGCTGACAGCTCTGATGTATTAACGCCATCAGTACGTCGTTTAATTGCTGAGAAAGGCTTAGACGCTTCTAAAATTAAAGGTACGGGTAAAAACGGTCGTGTAACTAAAGAAGACGTTGATACTTTCTTAAAAGCACCTGCACCATCAGCTAAGAAAGCAGAGTCAGCTGCTCCAGCTGCACCAATGGGTGATCGTACTCAAAAACGCGTTCCTATGACACGCTTACGTAAAACGATTGCTAACCGTCTTCTTGAAGCTAAAAACTCTACTGCAATGTTAACTACGTTTAACGAAGTTAATATGAAACCAATTATGGATCTTCGTAAGCAGTACCAAGAGGTTTTTGAAAAGCGTCACGGTATTCGTTTAGGCTTCATGTCTTTTTACGTGAAAGCAGTCACTGAAGCACTTAAACGCTTCCCTGATGTAAATGCATCTATTGATGGCGACGATATTGTATATCACAATTATTTTGATATCAGTATTGCTGTTTCTACACCTCGTGGTTTAGTAACACCAGTTCTTAAAGATTGCGATAAGTTATCAGTTGCTGAAATTGAAAAAGGTATCCGTGAACTAGCACTTAAAGGTCGTGACGGTAAGCTAACACTTGACGATATGACGGGTGGTAACTTTACAATTACAAATGGTGGTGTATTCGGCTCGCTACTATCTACGCCTATCATTAATTTGCCACAGTCTTCAATTTTGGGAATGCACAAAATCCAAGACCGTCCAATGGCAGTAAATGGTAAAGTTGAAATTCTCCCTATGATGTATTTGGCACTTTCTTATGATCATCGCCAAATAGATGGTAAAGAATCTGTTGGTTTCCTAGTAACAATTAAAGAGTTACTAGAAGATCCAACACGTTTATTACTAGATGTTTAATCTAGTTGTATAAAATGTAAGCTGTGAATGGATGTTCACAGCTTTTTTTTTGCGCCTTTGGTCGTACTGGGGTTTTCATGTTAAGCCTTGGCAACTATACTAGGTGCGCAATTTGGGATAGTTGTTTATTTGAAAAAGTATTCAGCTCTTTTAGTATAAAAAATTGGATAAAGCATCATGAATTTGCATGAGTATCAGGCAAAACAACTTTTTGCCGAATATGGTTTACCAGTTTCTCAAGGTTTCGCTTGCGATACACCTGAAGAAGCTGCAGCAGCTGCTGAAAAAATCGGCGGTGATATGTGGGTTGTTAAAACTCAGGTTCACGCAGGTGGACGTGGTAAAGCTGGCGGTGTAAAGCTAGTTAAAACTATCGATGAAGTTAAAGCGTTTGCAGCTAACTGGTTAGGTAAAAACCTAGTTACTTACCAAACAGACGAAAATGGTCAGCCAGTTGCTAAAATTTTAGTAGAAAGCTGTACAGACATTGCCAACGAATTGTACCTAGGTGCAGTAGTTGACCGTGCTTCTCGCAAAGTTGTTTTCATGGCGTCTACTGAAGGCGGTGTTGAAATTGAGACTGTTGCTGAAGAAACACCAGAACTTATCCACAAAGCTGAGATCGATCCATTAGTTGGTCCTCAAGCTTACCAAGCACGTGAACTTGGTTTCAAATTGGGTCTTAACCCAACACAAATGAAACAGTTCGTTAAGATCTTCATGGGTCTTGGTAAAATGTTTAACGATTTCGATTTCGCACTTCTTGAAATCAACCCGTTAGTAATCACAGACGAAGGTAACCTTCACTGTCTTGACGGTAAAATCGGTATCGATGGTAATGCACTTTACCGTCAACCAAAAATCCGTGAGTTCCACGATCCATCTCAAGAAGATGCACGTGAAGCACATGCAGCAAGCTTTGAGCTTAACTACGTAGCATTAGATGGTAACGTAGGTTGTATGGTTAACGGTGCAGGCCTAGCGATGGGTACTATGGACATCGTAAACCTACATGGCGGCAAGCCAGCTAACTTCCTAGATGTTGGTGGCGGCGCGACTAAAGAACGTGTTTCTGAAGCATTCAAAATCATCCTTTCTGACGACAATGTTAAAGCTGTTTTAGTTAATATCTTTGGTGGTATCGTTCGTTGTGACATGATTGCTGAAGGCATCATTGGCGCAGTTAAAGAAGTTGGCGTAAATGTACCTGTAGTTGTACGTTTAGAAGGTACTAATGCTGAATTGGGTCGTGAAGTTCTTAAGAGCTCTGACTTAGACATCATCGCTGCTGAATCATTAACAGACGCTGCTGAAAAAGTTGTTGCTGCTGCGGAGGGCAAATAATGTCTGTATTAATCAATAAAGATACAAAAGTTATCTGTCAGGGTTTCACTGGTGGCCAAGGTACTTTCCACTCAGAGCAAGCGCTTGAGTACGGTACTCAAATGGTTGGTGGTGTTAGCCCAGGTAAAGGCGGTCAAACGCACCTTGGTCTTCCTGTATTCAACACAGTACGTGATGCAGTACAAGAAACTGGCGCAACTGCTTCAGTTATCTACGTACCAGCACCTTTCTGTAAAGATGCAATCTTAGAAGCAATCGATGCTGGCATCGAGCTAATTGTTTGTATTACCGAAGGTATCCCTACGCTTGATATGGTTGACGTTAAAGTTAAACTAGATCAAACAGGTACTCGTATGATCGGTCCTAACTGTCCAGGTGTTATCACTCCGGGCGAAACTAAGATTGGTATCATGCCTGGTCACATCCACAAGCCTGGTAAAGTAGGTATTGTTTCTCGTTCTGGTACTTTAACATACGAAGCGGTTAAGCAAACTACAGATGCTGGTTTTGGTCAGTCTACGTGTGTTGGTATTGGTGGTGATCCAATCCCAGGTACTAATTTTATCGACGTTCTAGAAATGTTCGAAAAAGATCCACAAACTGAAGCAATCGTAATGATTGGTGAAATTGGTGGTACTGCAGAAGAAGAAGCAGCAGAGTACATCAAAGCTAACGTAACTAAACCTGTTGTATCTTACATTGCTGGTGTTACTGCACCAGAAGGTAAGCGCATGGGTCACGCTGGCGCAATCATCGCAGGCGGTAAAGGTACTGCTGATGAGAAATTTGCTGCATTAGAAGCTGCTGGCGTACAAACTGTACGTTCACTTGCTGATATCGGTAAAGCACTTAAAGAGAAAACAGGCTGGTAATCAGCTTAGCTTAATCTTTGCAAAGGCTCGCATTTAGCGAGCCTTTTTGTTTATGTACCCAATTAAAATGGGTAACTTATATGTTGAAAAAATCTAACCGTTAAATCTTGTCGTTCTTTATTTATATCTAGCTCATCACAAAGACTAAAAATCGTTTTTTCAACCTGATTCATAAATTTACCGTAACCAATTTCTTGCTTGTTTTGCTTTGTAGCAACGATTACAAAATGCATTGTTTCGACTAACTTTTTGTTATCGTAAAAATACTTTACTTGTTGTTCTTCGTTGTCTAGTTCAAAGCTTAATTTTTGAAGTTCTTCATTTCCTTCATTTACATTGACTTTGCTATTACGAATAATTGGTTTAGCACCATTTGCCAGTAAAGCACCATGGGTGAGTTTATTCACTTCACAACATCGCTTAAAGCTATCTAAAAAGTAATCATAAAATTGATTAAAGTCGCCATTGTTAATTAAAGTTTGAAATTGAGTTTTAATAGCCCTTGATACAGGAATAGAAAATGTCGCGTATGTCATCTCGGCATGGTCTTTAGGTATTACACAGTGACGATTTTGATACCTAGGATACAAACTCCTCAATTTGTAGCCGTAGGTTTCTTTATTACCTTTATTTTTGGCAAATAAATCATAAGTTAAATGTTGATGATCACGCACTTTAAATTGTGGTTGATCAATAAATAACTGTTCTTGCATAAGCGTTAATACTTTTTGGACTTTTCTGTGAAATACAGCGGAGTTAGCTCGTATATCATCACCCGTAGCTAAAAAGAGTAAGCGCACTTTTTTACTTTGCGTGTCGGTTGAATAATAGAGTTTGTGTGCTTCGTGATAGCGTGGGTTATAAAAAATAAGCATTTGCTTATTAGTCTCTAACTGATAAGACTCATCATGAAACCTGACAACAGGAAGTTTGTCGTTTGCTAAAATATGCACATTATGCAGCTCATATTCATCGCATGCTGCAAATAATTGTCGTGCTATTCTTTCGTAACAACAGTTTATTGAGTTAAAGCTTTCGTAAAAACTATCGTTAGGGGTAACTTCTGCAAGTAAGTAATGATTAGCACGTGCATTACTAGGTATATAAACACGGTGCTGGTTAAGTGTAGCCATCTCTTAATCCTTATAAAGTACGGTATTGACGCACTATAAAGCGCTTCTATGAATTAAATATTGCGCTAAAACAAACTTTATTCGTTAAAAACAGATTAGATGGATTAAAGTTTATCAATAAGTAAGATAAAGCGTAATCTATTGCTGTATGTTAGTGACTGTTTTTGTAATAATGCACTAGTTTTGTTAATAAGTAATATTTAGAGGATCGTACTCCTATGGCGGAAATTGAGAATCGCCCAAGTAACTTTATTAGAACCCGAATTGATGAAGACTTAGCAAGTAAAAAGCATGCTTCAACGCATACGCGTTTTCCACCTGAGCCCAATGGTTTTTTACATATTGGTCATGCAAAATCAATTTGTTTAAATTTCGGTATTGCAAAAGATTATAACGGCTTATGTAATTTACGATTTGATGATACAAACCCAGAAAAAGAAGACATTAACTACGTTAATTCTATAAAAGAAGACGTTCAGTGGTTAGGGTTTAATTGGGATGGTGACATAAAGTATTCTTCTAATTATTTTGACACTCTATACGGTTATGCCGTTGAGCTTATAAACAAAGGTTTAGCCTATGTTTGTTTTTTAACTGCAGACCAAGCACGAGAATACCGCGGCACTTTAACGGAGCCAGGTAAAAACAGCCCATACAGAGATACATCTCCTGAAGAAAACCTCGCACTATTTGAAAAAATGCGTGCAGGGGGCTTCAAAGAGGGTGAATGTGTATTGCGTGCGAAAATTGATATGGCAAGCTCGTTTATGGTGCTTCGCGATCCAATTATATACCGTGTTCGTTTTGCTCATCATCATCAAACTGCTGATAAGTGGTGCATTTATCCGATGTACGATTTCACGCATTGTATTTCTGATGCAATTGAAGGCATTACCCACTCATTATGTACTCTTGAGTTTCAAGACAATCGCCGTTTATACGACTGGGTACTTGATAACATCAGCATTGAGTGTCATCCGCAGCAAATAGAATTTTCTCGTTTAAACCTTGAATATACAATTATGTCTAAGCGTAAGTTAAATGACCTAGTTGTTAATAATATGGTTGAAGGTTGGGATGATCCTCGTATGCCTACCATTGCAGGCCTGCGTCGTCGAGGTTATACACCGGCTTCAATTCGTGAATTTTGTTTACGAATAGGCGTAACTAAGCAAGAAAATATGGTTGAAATGGGTATGCTAGAAGCGTGTATTCGTGATGACTTAAATGAAAATGCCCCGCGTGCCATGGCTGTACTCGATCCGGTTAAAGTGGTTATTGAAAACTATGATGCCGAGAGCATAGAAACTTTATCGGTGGCTAATCACCCTAATAAAGAAGAAATGGGCAGACGTGACGTACCATTTACTCGTGAGATATACATTGAACGAGAAGACTTTAAAGAGCAGGCTAATAATAAATTTAAACGTTTAGTGCTTGATAAGGAAGTTCGTTTACGTGGTGCTTATGTCATTAAAGCTAACCGAGTTGAAAAAGACGAAAACGATGAAATAACGACTATTTACTGTACTTACGACAACGAAACACTAGGTAAAAACCCAAGTGACGGTCGTAAAGTTAAAGGCGTTATTCACTGGGTATCGGCCTCACAGGCTATCACTGCTGAAGTTCGTCTATACGATCGCTTGTTCAATGTGCCAAATCCAGCAGCAGCTGAGGAGTTTGAAACAACATTGAATCCTAAATCGTTAGTTGTATTAGATAATGCCAAACTTGAACCGTCATTAGCTAACTCTCAAGCAGAGCAGGGCTTTCAGTTTGAACGAACGGGTTACTTTTCACGAGACTCTAAATCAGACAATATCGTGTTTAATCAAACAGTGGGTCTGCGTGATTCTTGGTCTAAAACTCAATAAGTTGATTATTACTATCCCCTTTAATTTACGGGTATAGTAATTTAGACACAAAAAAACCTGCCATTGGCAGGTTTTTTTATAACTAAATTATATTAGCTGTTTGCGTCGCTAAAAGCTTTACATGCAGCTTTGTCATCACATTCGCCGTAAAGGTATAAAGAATGGTTGGTTAATGTAATACCGTTTTCTTGAGCAATTTCAAGTTGACGACGTTCAATCATTTCATCTTCAAACTCAACAACTTTGCCACACTTTAAACAAACTAAATGATCGTGGTGAGTACTGCCTGATAATTCAAATACCGATTTTCCACCTTCAAAATGATGACGACTTACAATGCCTGCATCATCAAATTGGTTCAGTACACGGTATACTGTTGCAAGGCCTATTTCTTCACCTAAATCCAAAAGAATTTTGTAAACATCTTCAGCACTGATGTGTTGGTTATCTGGAGATTGTAAAATCTCTAAAATTTTAATACGCGGTAAAGTTACTTTTAAACCGGCTTTTTTAAGTTCCAAGTTATGATCAGTCATTAAATCTGTCTCAATTTTATTTGGTTATACTAGACATCTTGCAAAGATGCTCACGACACATAAGCAACAAATAGGATAACGTGCCTAAGCCTTAAGTGCAAAGAAGAATTGATTTATATTGCAGCAAATAAAGAAAACGCTAACTGTTTGATAACTATTTAAACAGTTAGCGATATGTTGTGTGAATTAGTCTGCGAGTTCGCTTAAACACATTTCATCGAATACCTGTGCTGACCAAGCCTTAACGCGCTGCTCAGTAAGCTCTGGTTGACGGTCTTCATCAATCCCTAAACCAACAAAATGCTTGTCATCGGCCATGCCTTTTGAAGCCTCAAAATCGTAGCCTTCTGTAGACCAATGTCCTACAACAATAGCGCCACGCTCAGTAACAATATCGTTGATCATGCCCATAGCATCTAAAAAGTACTCAGCATAATCTTCTTGATCACCACAACCAAAAATAGCAACAAGTTTGCCTTCAAAGTCTACTTCTTCAAGTTCAGGGAAAAAGTCATCCCAGTCACATTGTGCTTCGCCGTAGTACCAAGTTGGAATACCAAATAAGATTAAATCAAATTCTGCAATCTCTTCTTTAGAGCTTTTTGCTATGTCATGAACAGCCACCAGCTTTTTACCCAATTCTTTTTGGATCATTTTTGCTACGTGTTCTGTGTTACCTGTGTCACTTCCGAAAAAAATGCCTACACTTGCCATGGATTTACAACCTTTTATGTATCAATAGCCAATCTTTCTTGTAAAATCGTTTCAATCAGCGCACTGCGGCTAATGTTTTGTGCATCTGCCATATCACTTAATGCTTGATATAACTGCGATGAAACTTTAAATTCAACACGTTTTAAACCACGTGCTTTATCTCTTTTTATTTGATTACGTTTATTAACCTTTAACTGCATATCCCGAGAAAGGGGGTTTGTTTTGGGTCTGCCTGGTCGTTTTTCGTATTCAAATAAATCAAGCGTTGTTCTATCTGTTTCTGACTTCGCCATGCCTAACCTACACCTGCGCCTTGCCAAAATACTTGAATAAGTCCTTTTGCAATAAAGCCTGAACAGCCTAAAAAGAGTACGGTCCATACTATATAGCGACCAAACTTCGGTACATTACCACTTTTAAGTACGTCTTTAATCGCCAAGCCGATGAATATCAAAATACCGGCTAAGCCAAAGTACAACCCTAGGGTATCAAATTCGTTAATTAACTGACTGACCATCAACGTATAACCTTTAAATTAAACGGCGCGTACTATAGCATAAAAATATTCATTTATTTAGTACGTACATCTAAAAACAAGCGATTAAAATAACTTTAATTTTGAATCAAAAAATCACTAATTGCTTTATTAACTGCAATTGGCTTTTGGGCATGCAACCAATGCCCGGCACCATGAATGATTTTTGCATTGGTGTTTTTAAAACGGGTAGTAATTGCTGTACGGTGCTCGGGTAAAATATAGTCAGAGTCATTTCCTTTAATGAAAAGAGTATTACATAAACAAGAATTGTTTTCATTAACGTTTGAGAGTATTTCTGAATATTTTTTATCAATAACAGGTAAGTTAAATCGCCACGTCAAGTTTCCGGCTGTATTTTTAGCTAAGCTTTTTAGTAAAAACTGACGAACTCCTAGCTCATCTATAAAAGGCTGCATTATTACATCTGCATGCTTTCTGTCTTCAATATTTTCAGAGGCAACTGCGTTAAGTGCCTTCAATATCTCAGTATGTCGTGGCGGGTAGGTAACGGGTGCAATATCCAGTACAACTAATTTTTCAATCAATTGCGGTTGAGTTAATGCAAGTTCCATTGCCACTTTACCCCCCATCGAATGGCCAATTATATGTGCTTTGTCTATATTTAAGTGTTGTAGTAACTCCACAATGTCTTTTGCCATAGCAGGGTAATTCATCTCGTCACTGTGAGGTGATAGGCCATGATTACGCAAATCTACATTAGTGACTATAAAGTTTTCACTTAAAGGCTTAGCAATTACGTTGAGGTTTTCTAAAGAACCAAAAAGTCCATGTATTAAAATAACATTTGGACCTTGCCCAAGTTGCTTATAATTTAGCTTCATACATTGCTCCTACAAATATTGACTTAGTTTGCCGAGCTATACATAAAAAAGCAAAAAATAGTGCCTTTTAAACCAATTTATCAGATAGATCTGCTAAAACTTAACCTATCGATCTAGTAAAACAGGCTTAATCGGGTATGTATGCTTGAAATGATTGGGAGTGCTTGTTGTAACTCGCATTTATTATTGGATTGGGTATAATCAGGCGTGAGAAAAAAATGTGACCCGTAATGACAGGAAGACCATGAAACAAATCGACATAGACGACGAGTTATATCAATACATTGCCAGCAACACGCAAAGTATTGGTGAAAGTGCATCCACAATTTTGCGTCGTTTATTAAATATGAGCGGCGAAAAACAATTAACCGCCGACGTAGAAATAATAAAAAATCAACAATTAACCACTGCATCTGCGGCATCTTCAGTATCTGTTGAGCCAGAGCTTCAACAAGCGGACACTGAGACCCCCAAAACTGTCACACCAGTGAAGCAAAAAAATGCTAACGTTTTTAATGTACTAAATAAAGAAGAACTGGCAATGCAGAAAGGCGTTGTGGGTCGTTTTTTGTTTATTTTAAGTGCATTTTATCGCACTCATAAATCTGATTTTTCGGCTGTGCTTGATATTAAAGGCCGCGACCGTGTTTACTTTGCAACAAGTAAAGAAGATTTAGTAAATAGTGGAAGTAGCATGAATCCAAAAAATATCACCGACAGTGAATATTGGGTTATGACTAACTCTAATACAACACGCAAAAAGATGATGCTTCACGAAGTTGCGCTTTGCCTAGGATACAGTGCAGAGCAAGCTGAAAAAATTCGCGATTACCTGTAAGGAAATATAATGGCTATTCACTCAGGCGCAGGCAAAACTGCACCACAATCGGCACTTGTTAATGTTCCTAAATTAGTTTCGGCCTACTATTTAAATGAGCCAGATTTAGAGCAAAACCCAGAGCATTGTGTTGCCTTTGGTACATCTGGACACCGCGGTTGCTCATATGATGTGAAATTTAATGAATCCCATATTTTAGCAATTACCCAAGCAATTTGTGATTACCGTAAGCAAAACGATATTTTTGGACCGTTATTTTTAGGTAAAGATACACATGCGCTTAGTGAAGCTGCGTTCAACTCTGCAATAGAAGTGCTTGTGGCTAACGAAGTACAGGTAATTACTCAGCAAGACGGCGACTTTACACCCACTCCTGTTATTAGCCACGCGATAGTTTGCCATAACAAACTTAATCCAAATGAATTGGCTGATGGTATTGTTGTTACGCCTTCGCATAATCCTCCTGAAGATGGTGGCTTTAAATATAACCCACCTAACGGCGGGCCTGCTGATACAGACGTAACAAACTGGATTGAAGACAGGGCTAACAAATTATTACTTGAAGATTTAGTTGAGGTTGAATTATTTCCATTTGCTAAAGCTTCTCGTTCAGGTTTTATTCGCTACGAAGATTTAATGACGCCGTATATTAACGATTTAGAAAATATCGTTAATCTTAAAGCGATTAGTGATGCAGGAATTAAAGTGGGCATTGACCCACTAGGTGGTTCGGGTATTAATTTTTGGCCTGTAATTGCACAAAAATACAATTTAGATTTAACCGTAGTAAACGACAGTGTCGATCCGCGTTTTGCATTTATGCCACTTGATAAAGATGGCAAAATCCGTATGGATTGCTCATCACCTTACTCAATGGCTAACTTAATTAAATTGAAAGATGATTTTGATATAGCGATTGGCAACGACCCTGATTACGACCGCCACGGCATTGTTACTCCAGATGGTTTAATGAACCCTAATCACTTCTTAGCTGTCGCTATTGATTACTTATTAAAACACCGCGAGTGGGATAGCAGTGTAGAAATAGGTAAAACACTCGTTTCGAGCTCGATGATTGATCGTGTCGTTGCGCGTAATGCGCGTAAAGTAAAAGAGGTGCCAGTAGGCTTTAAATGGTTTGTTGAAGGCCTTAACAAAGGAAATCTTGCTTTTGGTGGCGAAGAAAGTGCAGGCGCTGCGTTTTTACGTTTTGATGGCAGCGTATGGTGTACCGACAAAGACGGATTTATCATGGGGCTACTTGCAGCTGAAATACTTGCAGTAACCGGTAAAACACCATCAGCGCTTTATAAAGAGTTAGAGCAAGAGTTTGGTTCCCCACTTTATAAGCGTTTAGATGCACCAGCAAGCAGCGCCCAAAAATCGCGCTTAAAAGCATTAAGTGCAGACGATGTAAAAGCCGATACATTAGCTGGCGAGCCTATTTTACAAAAGCTAACTCATGCTCCTGGTAACAACGCAGCGATTGGCGGCTTAAAAGTTGTTACAGAAAACGGCTGGTTTGCTGCTCGCCCATCGGGTACTGAAGATATTTATAAAATATACCTAGAATCGTTTAAAGGCGAAGCACATTTAGCCCTTTTAGAAAAAGAAGCTAAAAAGTTAGTTGACTCAGTAATTAGCTGATACCGATTAAACTATGTAAAAACGGCTGAATTATTCAGCCGTTTTTTTGTCTCTCACACTATAAAGGGCTTTTATTATGTCAGCCACACCCGATTATTTAAATTTATTACAATCAACCGGTGATTTTCTAACCATTAGCCGAAATAACGAATGGCATTTAGCGCCTAGCCACTTTACGCTTAACAATGGTACCCAAGTTAATGTTCACGATACGGGCGTTATTGAGTTTCAGCCTGCGCTCACTACATCAAAAGATATTGTGTTATCAAGTGCCGTACACGGTAACGAAACAGCGCCTATTGAAATTTGTGATGAGCTAATAAAACAAATTATTTTGCAAAAGCTTGAGCTTAAACAAAGAGTGCTTTTTATATACGGTAACCCTAAATCTATTAATATTGGTTTGCGTTTTGTAGAAGAAAACCTTAACCGTTTATTTAATGGCCACCACACAGTTGATGGTATTGAAATGAACGACGAACGTGTTCGAGCGGCAAAACTTGAAGGTTATGTAAGTGACTTTTTTGCTAGAGGCGAAAAGGGCAGTGAGCGTAGTCATTACGATTTGCATACGGCTATACGCGGGTCTAAAAATGAAAAGTTTGCCGTGTATCCATTTTTGCATGGTAAACCATGGAAAAAATCACAGCTACAGTTTTTATTAAGCTGTGGTGTAAATACCGTTTTAATGATGAAGTCGCCAGCAACCACATTTAGTTATTATTCATCGTTTGTACATGGTGCAGATTCGTTCACAGTTGAGCTTGGGCAAGTAAAACCATTTGGGCAAAACGACATGACTCGTTTTGAAAAAACCAAAAAAACGTTAATTGCATTAATTAGTCAAAGTGAAGTTGAATATCCGCAATTTAATGCAAAAGACTTTGAGCTGTTCGCTGTTCACCGTACAATTAATCGCACTCAAGATGATTTTAGTTTCCCTTTTTCTGATGATGCAGAGAACTTTACTGGTTTTGCCAAAGGAGAACTCCTCGCAACAGACGGTGATACTCTCTATTATGCAGACGTTGAAGGCGAGGCTATTATATTCCCAAATGCAAAAGTAGCATTAGGACAACGTGCATTATTAACAGTTGTTCCAATGGAAATAGACAGTAACTTTGTATAATTAAACTCATTAGACCTCTTTAAGCCGCAAGTTAACTCACTGATTACTAAAAATTTAAGTAGCTGTATTGTTAACTTGCCACTTATTTAACCAATATTTACTTTTGTTTCGTCACAGATTTGTTGAATAACACTTTACGTTAACGTAAAGTGTTGGCAGCTTTAATTAAATATAGTGCAGATATTGCAAAGTTTATTCAGCAATAATCACCCATAATAATAATGTAATAGGGGCACTATGTTACTGACAACAACAGAAGGTAGGTTATGAGTAATCCAAATAACGTATCGCTGAATATTAACCATGCGCTTGAATTTATTGACGGCAATGCGCTTAATATTCCAACCCTTAGTATTTTAACTGAGGATGGCGACATTCACCCAAGTGCGACAGCACCCGCTATTTCAAAACATACCGCAATTAAACTTTATGAAACTATGCGTTTTATACGTTTATTAGATGAGCGTATGCAAGGTGCTCAACGTCAAGGGCGTGTAAGCTTTTATATGCAATGCTTAGGCGAAGAAGCTGCCGTTACGGCATCTGCTGCTGCGCTTGATCAAGAAGACATGATAATGGCGCAATACCGTGAGCAAGCTGCACTTCATTACCGCGGTTTTACGCTAGACCAATTTATGAACCAAATGTTTTCAAATGAATTAGATTTAGGCAAAGGTCGTCAAATGCCAATTCATTATGGTTCTAACGAATTAAATTATATGACAATTTCTTCTCCACTTGGCACACAAATACCACAAGCGACAGGGTATGCATATGGACAAAAAGTAAAGCATATAGATGCAAAAACAGGCGAACTTGCAAGCACCATTGACAACGTGACTATTTGTTACTTTGGCGAAGGCGCTGCATCTGAAGGTGACTTTCATGCCGGATTAAACATGGCTGCAGTGCATAAAGCACCCGTGATATTTTTTGCACGTAACAACGGTTATGCTATTTCGACCCCAGCAGATGAGCAATTTAAAGGTGATGGTATTGCTTCGCGTGGCGTGGGTTATGGCATAAAAACAATTAGGGTAGATGGTACAGACGCACTAGCTGTGTTTGCAGCAACGCAAAAAGCCCGTGAAATTGCCTCTACACAAGGCGAACCTGTTTTAATTGAATCAATAGCTTATCGTTTAGGTGCGCACTCTACGTCAGATGATCCAAGTGGCTATCGTTCAAAAGACGAAGAAGCGAATTATAAAACCTGCCCAATAGAAAAATTTAGAAAGTGGCTAGTAAAACAAGAGTGGCTTAACGAAGAAGACGATTTAAAAGCGAAAGAGTCTATACGTGAAGATATTTTAGCCGCCCTAAAGCGTGCAGAAGTAGTACAAAAGCCTGCTTTAGAGGAATTGGTGTCAGATGTTTACGACACACCTATCCCATCACTTGTTCGTCAATATAATGAACTAAAAGAACATATACAAAAGCACCCAGATGCTTACCCAGTTACTGCAGGGAGAATTAAGTAATGGCTAAAATGAACATGCTACATGCAATTAATTCTGCTCTTGATATAACCATGAATGAACACCCGCAAGCGTGCATATTTGGCGAGGATGTCGGGTATTTTGGCGGTGTATTTAGAGCAACCTCAGGTTTGCAAGAAAAATACGGTAAACACCGTGTATTCAACACGCCTCTAACAGAGCAAGGTATATTGGGTTTTGCCAATGGTTTAGCGGCTTTTGGTGCACCAGCACTAGCAGAAATTCAATTTGCAGATTATATCTTTCCAGCATTTGACCAAATAGTAAACGAGTCGGCTAAGTTTAGATATAGAAGCGGAAACGAGTTTAATGTTGGTAACTTAACTATACGCACCCCATATGGTGGTGGTATTGCAGGTGGTTTGTATCATTCGCAATCACCAGAAGCTTACTTTGCGCATACGCCAGGTTTAAAAATAGTGGTGCCACGTAACCCATATCAAGCTAAAGGTTTACTGCGTGCAAGTATTAAAGATGACAATCCGGTTATATTTTTTGAGCCCAAACGTTTGTACCGTGCATCGACGGGTGAAGTACCTGAAGAAGATTATTCAATAGAGTTAGGTAAAGCTGAAGTTGTGCAAGAAGGCACTGACATTACAGTCCTTGCTTGGGGTGCTCAAATGGAAATTATTGAAGACGCTGCAAAACAAGCAAGCGAGCAAGGCATACGTTGTGAGGTTATAGATTTACGTAGTATTTTGCCGTGGGATATAGATACGATTGCTAAATCAGTGACTAAGACAGGTCGTTTGGTAATAAGCCATGAGGCACCTATTACAAATGGGTTTGGCGCAGAGATTGCAGCTTCAATTCAACAAGCATGCTTCCTTCATTTAGAGTCGCCTATTCTACGTGTGTGTGGTTTAGATACACCATACCCACTGGCACTAGAGAAAGAGTATGTGCCTGATGCGCTCAAAGTGTTAGCCGCAATTAAACAATCAATGGATTTTTAGGGGATACCATGGCTAAAGATTTTATATTACCCGATATTGGTGAAGGCATTGTTGAGTGTGAAGTGGTTGAATGGCTGGTACAAGAGGGTGATAGCGTGTGTGAAGATCAACCTATTTGCGATGTAATGACTGATAAAGCACTGGTACAAATACCTGCTGTGCACGATGGAGTAATTACAAAGCTCTACCATCAAAAAGGCGAAATTGCCAAAGTACATGCCCCCTTGTTTGCAATGAATGTAGCTGGCGAAGAGGTCAGTGTTGAAAAACAACAGCCCAGTAATGCACCACAAAGCAACAATGGTGAAACTGAACAATTAGAAGATTTTATTTTACCAGATATTGGCGAAGGGATTGTCGAATGTGAAATAGTCGACTGGTTAGTCGCCGAAGGCGATGAAATTGAAGAAGATCAGGCTGTTTGTGATGTAATGACTGATAAAGCCCTTGTGCAAATACCAGCAAAATACACAGGTACTGTTCAAAAGCTCTATTATCAAAAAGGTGAAATAGCTAAAGTACATAGCCCATTGTTTCAGATGACTATTGCTGGAACTGCATCTAAACAAAATATAGATGTAAACCAAGCCGTAGTAAAAGCGCAAACAAATGCAGCAGAGCAAGCAGCACCAGTAAAAGTGAATAAACCAGCAAAAGTGGTCAACACAAAAGCGGTTGCATCACCGGCTGTTAGACGTAAAGCCCGTGAGCTTGATGTTGATTTAACACAAGTACCGGGTAGTGGTAAAAATGGACGTATCTATAAGCAAGATATAGAAGAGTTTATCAAAGCTGAAGTACCAAACAGTATTGATACGTCACCACTTAATGCCAGTGCAGTAAACACACAAAGTAGAACACAGACCTCTGGCGTGCGTGTCGAGCCAATTAAAGGCATAAAAGCGGCGATGGCAAAACAAATGGTTGCTTCTGTTTCAACCATTCCACATTTTACATTTTGTGATGAAATAGATTTAACAGACCTTATTGCACTAAGAGCTTCAATGAAGGAGCAGTATAAAGCACAAGGCGTTAAACTCACTATGATGCCTTTCTTTGTTAAAGCCCTTTCGCTTGCGATTAAAGAATTCCCTGTTCTTAACTCTAAAGTAAATGAAGATTGCTCTGAGCTTACTTATTTTGACGATCATAATATTGGTATAGCCGTCGATTCTAAAATTGGCTTGCTGGTACCAAATATTAAGTCGTGTCAAAGTAAAAATATTGTTGATGTGGCCAATGAGCTTACACGGCTAACTGAGTCTGCTCGCGAAGGGCGAGTACCACCTGAAGACTTAAAAGGCGGTACTATTAGCATTTCAAACATAGGTGCAATAGGCGGCACAATTGCCACGCCAATTATTAATAAACCTGAAGTTGCCATTGTAGCGCTTGGGAAATTGCAACACCTACCACGCTTTGATAAAAACGGCCATGTTGTAAGTAAGGCAATAATGCAAGTGAGTTGGTCTGGCGACCATCGCGTTATTGATGGCGGAACAATTGCTCGCTTTAATAACCTATGGAAATCGTACTTAGAAAATCCGTCGGCAATGATGATGGCAATGAGTTAAAAATTAAACTTATAAAAAACCAGCAATTTGCTGGTTTTTTGTTTTAAAAGAGCCTGTTTTTATTTAAGATACAAGTGTTACTAAAAAGTAATAAAATTAAACCCATTAGGGAATATAAAAACTAATACTAAGGAATTTTTATGGAATATTACATGAACGCTCTTCGCAGCTACGCCGATTTTTCAGGCCGTAATCGCCGTAAAGCATATTGGATGTTTGTATTATTTAATACTATTTTCTCAATTATCTGTAATGTAATTGATGGCGCACTAGGTACAATGTTTATTGGTTCTATTTATAGCTTAGCGTTATTAATACCAGGTTTAAGCGCAGGTGCACGCCGTCTTCACGATACAGGCCGCTCTGGCTGGTGGCAGCTACTTTGGTTAGTGCCAATTATTGGTTGGATTGTTTTAATTGTGTTCCTTGCACAAGACTCACATGAAGGCGAGAATGATTTTGGCCCAAATCCAAAAGAGCTAGCAGCAGAGCCAGCTACTGTATAAAAAATAACTTAATATAAAAAGCTCAGCAATTGCTGAGCTTTTTTGTGCTTGGCAATTTTAGCTTAAAAAGTAAAGGCCATAGCCAACAGCTAATGCAGGAATAGACGTATACAAAGTCGCAATTATAGCCGCTCTAGGTGCCATGGCAATTGCAGGAAATAAAGCATCTCCGTCGTTTGAAATTGCATTGGCTGTTAAAGCACTAAATGGAATGATGCCCTGTATATAAAGCGTGGTGACAATTATTTGCGGCCCACAACCTGGTAAAAAACCAATGAATACAGCAATCAGCGGTGCTAAATAAGCGTAATGGGCAAACCATGTTTTTAAATCAAGTCCGGCTACATTTACGAGTATTTCAAATAACATAAATGATGCCACTACCCATGCAGTCACAAAGTGTGTGTCTTGGAGCACTTTAATCACTTTAGAGGGTGGATTACACTCATCCTCCTCACTGGTAATTTGTTTATATGTTTCGCCTTTAGACGAGTAAGCCCATACCGTGACAATAAACAGAGCCATGCCCGCACCAAAAAAATGTATACCAGTGTTTGTGTACTCTCCAAATTGATTAAAGTCCACGTTAAATGCGATTAAAAACGCGATGATTAAACTTGGAAAAATCGCCAACATCCAAATAGGCTTACTGACTCTGATAATTCGGGTAGGCAATATTTTAACTTGGCGCGTTTGTTCTGTTAAAGAAGGGCGTAAAAAGTCGTGTTTATGAACTGTATTAACAACAGCACCACATATTGTTCCAACAACTAATCCTATAGCCATTATTACGGCGCCCTCAGAAGGGCGTGTAGCTAAAAGTAAAAATGCAGCATCGCCCATTGTCGCTGTTAGTACGGCAACAATAGCACCAAAGCTTGCTTGGCCTTTGGTAAATTGTGTAACCACTATTATAGCGCCCCCGCAGCCAGGTAAGGCACCTAATAAAGCCGCAAAAAAGACCTCTAATGCCGGTGATTTGGCACTTAGATAACTAAGCTCCAACTGAGGTAAACGCTCAATAGCGTAGTAATAAATCAGTAACGTAGCAGCAACAAATACACTGACTTGAAAAAACGCGTCGCTTAGTGCGGTAATTGCAGTATCACGAAGTGATGGCACAGCAAAGCATACCAACAAAAAAAGAGGGAGTAATAAGCGTTTATTTTGGCTAACAAAGCGTTTTGAAGAAGCCGTAATTAATCCTATTTGAACTATTGAGGTCATACAGTGTTACCAATTAAATAAACAGGGTAACACTGTATAATTTTAGTAAATGATAATCAATATCATTTGGTGTATTTAAACCGATTACTCACTTTGAGTTTTTCGATGTTAAATTTTAGGCTATTTGCGTTGAAATTCTGAGTTTGCATTCCAAGTAGGCCATTGCTGTTGCTCAGAAATATCAAAACCGACTTTATAAAATAATTGTAAGTCTTGAACAGCGCCTGATAAATCCCACTCATCGCGGTAACGGTCACAAGGCTGGTGGTAACAGCCGCGTAATACTAAGCTCATTCGTTTACGATAATTAGCCGTTTCTTCATCGGCTGCTTGTGTACCACCACCAGCGTACATTGCAGGTATGCCCATGTTAGCAAACGCAAAATGATCGGAACGGTAATAACCACCCGACGATGGTTTAGGATCGCCTGATAAAGTTCTGCCTTGATCTTTTGCTGCATTAGCTAAAAACTCATCCATTTGAGATTTACCAATGCCTACCACACTCATATCTTTTACTTTGCCTAATAAATTTAAGCTGTCCATATTAATGTTAGCAACCGTCTTGTTTGCGGCAATAACAGGATTTGCGGCGTAATACTTAGAGCCAAGTAACCCTTGCTCTTCAGCAGTTACTGCTAAAAACGTCATTGAACGGCTAGGGTGCTTAGGTAATTTAGTAAATGCCTCTGCAACTTCTATTAAGCCTGCAGTACCCGTTGCATTATCGTGAGCACCGTTATAAATTTGGTCACCTTTACGGCTTGTATCTGTGCCTAAGTGATCCCAATGCGCTGAATATATTACATGCTCATCTGGCATTTCGCTGCCCGGTAATGTCGCAATAAAGTTATAAGACACTGACGTTTTAATTGTATTGCTCACATTAACAGAGGCGGTTAAATCACCCATATCAACATTATAAGCACCATTAGCAGCATTTTGTTTAACAGTATCAAAATCTAAACCAGCTTTACTGAAAAGCTCTTTAGCTACATCAGTAGTTACCCAGCCTTCAACAGCAACACGATCCATATTGTTGTTTTCTTTTTGAAAACCAAATTGCTCACCACTCCATGAGTTCTCTACAACCGACCAAGGGTATGAAGCGGGGGCTGTTTCGTGAATAATAATAGCGCCTGCAGCACCTTGGCGACTTGCCTCTTCATATTTGTATGTCCAACGACCATAATAAGTCATGGCATCGCCGGTAAATAAAGCCGGATCCTTAGTTGCAAAACCAGGGTCGTTCACAAGCATGACCACGGTCTTACCTTTTACGTCAATCCCTTCGTAGTCGTTCCAGTTATACTCTGGTGCATTAACGCCGTAACCTACAAAAACAAGCTCAGAGTTTTCAATGCCTTCCTTTGCACTAATGCGGCTACTGCCCATAACCATGTCTTTTTTGTATTGGTAATCTTTGCCACCAATTGATAAAACCATATTTGAATCAGCTTCAAGTGATACAAGTGGTACCTCTTGTAAAAAGCTATCGCCATTGCCAGGCTCAAAACCCAATGCTTTAAATTGATTTGTTAAATAATCTAATGTTAGCTTTTCGCCCGGTGATGAAGGTGCACGACCACCAAATTCGTCAGATGCCAATACTTTTATGTGTTTTGCTAACTCATCGGCTTTAATACTGTTATAGCCATTGGTAACATCTGATGGAGTAATGCTTGTTGTTGCACAGCCAGCTAAAACAGCGCCAGCAAGGAGTGTAAGAGAAAAATTGCGTTTCATATTAACTCGATTATTGTTTTAAGATTAAATTAGTATATTAACTTCTATTAAGTAGGGCTAGTTTTTGCGGTAAACTGTTACAAAATTAAAGGCCTATACAAGTTAGAAAGTTATAATAATGAAGCGTTTTACTCCTCCTGAACAATGGCAACCCAATTGCCTAAGAACGGGTGCATTCGATCACATAAACAGCTTGTTTAAACTTAGCGAGCAAACTCAATGGCCTTCACCAAAATGGTTTACTCCTTATTTAAACGCAACGAACGAAAATAATTTACCCATACAGTTTGTTGACGACGCCAAAATAGACTTTGCAGATCGCTACTACGAACAAGTTATTTTTGAAACCGGTGAAGTCCCCACTCGTACAGAAAATTGGCACGACCTATTTGGTGGATTTATTTGGTGCTTATTTCCTAAAACCAAATCACTTATAAACCAACGGCATGTTCAAGACATTGCCGAATATGGTTTAACTAAGCGCACAAAACATCGAAACGCACTAACTCTATTTGATGAATGTGGTGTTGTAGTTGCCATTAGCAACAGTAAGTGGCAAACCTGGCTACGTGCCCACGAATGGCAAAAAGCATTTGTAGAGCACCGCCACGAGTGGGGGCAGTCAATTCAGGCTTTTATGTTTGGTCACGCAAATTACGAAATGCTTACTCGGCCCTATATTGGGCTTACAGGAAAAGCATTGTTTATAAATGTGCCCGATGAAATATTTTGTAAAGATTTAGCAACGCAATACCAGTACCTTGATCAAGTACTTTATGAGAAGATTAAAGTAGATCATTGCTTAGCCGATAACTCACAGCTTTCGCCATTACCATTGTTAGGTGTACCTGGCTGGCATGAAGACAATGAAAACGACACATTTTACAATAATACGGATTACTTTAGACCCAAACGAAGGACATGCGCATGATAGAAGTTGCCGGGCTTAAAAAACGTTTTAAGCTAACCAAAGACCATAAAAAAAATAAAGTAGATGATATCGATCCGCGTGAAGATAAAGACTACTTTCATTCAGTCCGAGACGTGAGCTTTCGCTGTGCTGAAGGCGAAGTATTAGGGTTGTTAGGCCCTAATGGCGCAGGTAAAACAACCACGTTAAGAATGATCTCAACGGCGTTAAAGCCCGATGAAGGCTCTATTACTATTGCTGGCAACGACATTGTTAAAAAACCTCTTTTAGGACGCAAGTCTATCGGCTTTTTATCAGGCTCTACCGGTTTATACGGGCGTTTAACTGTAAAAGAAAATATTGAATATTTTGCTAAACTCCACGGGATGAAAAAAAGCGATATAGCCTTACGTTGTGATGAGCTTTTCACGTTACTTGATATGCATAAATTTATAGATAAACGTGCTGAAAATTTATCAACAGGTATGAAACAAAAAGCAAATATAGCCCGTGCAGTTGTTCATCGCCCAGCGGTGGTTGTGCTCGATGAACCTACAACAGGTCTAGACATCATGACCACACAAACAGTGATCGAATTTATCAAAGGTTTAAAAGCACAAGGTACACCGGTGATTTTCTCAACTCATCATTTAGATGAAGTTGCATTGTTATGTGACCGCGTAGCGGTAATTAACGAAGGCATAAGCTGCTTTGATGGCACCGTTGAAGCGTTTAAACAAGCCGGAAACAGTGAAGAGTTAAACCAAGCGTTTATGAACATATTAACGGAGAAGCATAATGTTTGAAGTATATAAAAAGGAATTAAAAGAGCTCCTTCGCGACAAGAAAACGCTGATGTTTGTTGTGTTATTGCCAGTACTTATTTTTCCAGTCATTTTTGCTATTGTAGCATTTATTGGTACGCAAGCAGCTCTTGATGCCGATCAAAAAGTGAATACATACGTAATTATTAACGGCGAATACGCACAAGAATTTACCGACAAAGTGTTTTACCACAAAAGCTTTGAACTTTATAAAGGCAGTAAAACCTTTAATACAATAGAAGAGCTCAAAGCAGGTGTTACTGCCGGTGACATAGATATGGGTATTTACTTGCCAAGTAATGCTGTAAAAACGCTCGACAGCGGCGAGCAAAGTAAATGGCAAGTTGTATTTAACGACGCTAAATCAATAAACTTTTTATTTGATCGGGTCAAAGAGCTAGCGCAAGAATACAGCGACGTATTGCAAGCCGAAAAATTAAAAAGCTTTGGGATAGAAGAGTCTGCGCATAAATCTATTCTTAACCCTATTGAAGTTGTGAAAGTAGATACAGCCGATAAACGTGAAAACTTAGGCGAAAAAATAGGTGCCTATTTACCTTATTTACTTATCCCATTGGTTTTAATGGGAGCTACTTACCCAGCAATTGACTTGGGGGCAGGTGAAAAAGAGCGCGGAACATTAGAAACATTGTTACTTACACCCATAACACGCACAGAGCTAGTACTTGGTAAGTTTATTACATTACTTACTACCTCTATTGCATCAACCACTATTACGGTTGTGAGTATGGGGTGTTGGGTTGCAGTGGCATTGGCGTTTGCTGACTTAGATTTTATTAAAACGGCCTTTAGTACCTTGGCGGTAACTGATTTACTGATGATTTTTGTATTATTACTTCCACTGGCTGCCATATTTTCTTCTTTAGCGTTAGCTATCTCAATTTATGCGCGAACGTTTAAAGAAGCACAAAATTATATGGCTCCGTTGAGTATGGGGGTGTTTTTCCCTATTATTATTTCAATAATGCCAAATATGGAATTGACAGCTAAAACCGCGTTTATCCCGGTCACTAACGTTGCATTAGCCATTAAAGACATCATTAAAGGCACCGTTGATTACACCTTTGTAGGGCTAATATTTTTAGCAACCGTACTTATTGCAGGGGCACTACTCGCATTTTGTGTTAAATGGTTTAACCGAGAAGATGTACTATTTAGATAGTGTTTCTGGTTGTAAAAAAGCATCACTTAAGTGGTGCTTTTTTGTTTTAGAATCAAGGTAAGGATTAAAACGTATTACTTGTACTAAAGTCAGAAGTTATTAAGCTGCTGACTTATTGGGTTTTGACGTGTTATCACTCATTAGTGGCGATGATATGTTAGATATGTCGGCGCTGTCTAAAATTGTATGTGTATCTGACCAGTGAAGTAGTTCTATTTTTCCGTCAGATTGTTCTACTAATGCAGTGCAGTTTTCTATCCAGTCTCCGTCGTTGCAATACACTATGCCGTCGCACACTTTTATTTTAGGGTGGTGTATATGCCCACAAATAATGCCATCTACTTTTTGCTTTTTGGCTTCATGAATAGCGGCGTCTTCAAACGCATTTATTGCTTCACGAGCTTTATGAACCCGTGCTTTTATCCACGACGCTAACGACCAATAATTACCCCCAAACAACTTTCTTATTTTATTGCTCCAACGATTTAAAAATAAAAGTAAATCGTAGCCAGCATCGCCTGCAATACTAATAATTTTGTTATAGCGAGTTGCGCTATCAAAGTCATCTCCGTGGACAAGTAAAAAACGCTTATTTGCTTGAGTGGTATGAATATATTGCTGGTGGACTTCAACACCAAAAATTGTTTTATCCACATAGTGTCTAAACGTTTCGTCGTGGTTACCAGGGATGTAAATTACACGCGTTCCGTTGGCTGCTTTTTGTTGAATGCAATTTAATACTTGATAGTGAGAAGGGTGCCAATAAAAATGGCGCTTCATTGACCATAAATCAATAATGTCACCCACTAAATATAAAACATCAGTGTCGACAGAGTTGAGAAAGTTGAGTAAATAATCAGCTTTACAATCTTTATAGCCAAGGTGAACATCTGATATCCATATAGCAGGGTATTTAGCTTGTTGTTCAGCGCCTTTCATAGTGTCCCTCATTAGTTTTGTTAACTATAAATTACTTTAGAGAGAAAAAATGACAGTTACACGACACTTTTAGTAAAGCTATATGACACAAAATTCAGCCATAAAAAAACCGCTAAAAAAGCGGTTTTTTATTAACGTTATTGAATAACGAGTAAGTGTTTAGGCCTGCATAGCCGCTTTAATGCTTTCGATTGCGGTATCTATGTCGATCATAAGTTTTTCACCTGTGCGACGATTTTTAAGTTCTACTTTATTTTCGTCTAGGTTACGCTCGCCAATTACGAGCGTGAAAGGCACGCCTACAAGTTCCATGTCGTTAAACATAACACCAGGTCGCTCTTTACGGTCGTCAAATAACACATCTACACCAGCATCTTTCAAACCTTGATAAAGGTTGTTAGCAATATCAGGAATACGATGCGATTTATGCATGTTCATTGGTACAATTGCTAGATCGAATGGCGCAATAGACTGCGGCCAAATAATACCGTACTTATCGTTGTTTTGCTCAATAGCAGCAGCCACAATACGCGATACACCCACACCGTAACAACCCATGGTCATTACTTGGTTTTTGCCATCTTCGTTTAATACGCCTGCTTTCATGGCGTCTGAGTATTTAGTACCAAGTTGAAATATATGGCCTACTTCAACACCACGTTTAATTTGTAATGTGCCTTGGCCGCAAGGGCTAGGGTCGCCTTCTACGATGTTTCGAATATCAGCAACGTCGTAGTTTGTTACATCGCGGTCCCAGTTAATACCACTAAAGTGTTCATCGTCTTTATTAGCACCGGCGACAAAATCAGCCATTACGTTGGCTGTGCGGTCAACAATAATTGGCATTGTTAATCCTACAGGGCCCAGTGAGCCAGGTTTTGCACCAATTGCAGCAATAATATCTGCTTCTTTTGCCATTTCAAGAGGTGAGTCAACTAACGGGTGCTTTTCTGCTTTTAATTCGTTTAACTCATGATCGCCACGGATAACAAGCGCAACTAAACCACGTTGTTCGTTTTCATCTGGCGCACCATAAACAATTAAAGTTTTAACACTACGATGTGGTTTAACACCGTAATGCTTTTTAAGCTCTTCAATTGTTTTAGCATCTGGAGTAGGGAACGCTTTTAACTCTTTTGTCACATCAGCACGTGGCTCTGTTGGCGCAAGGGCTTCGGCTTTTTCAATGTTAGCCGCATAATCGCTACCATCACTAAATGCGATAGCGTCTTCGCCTGATTCGGCTAAAACATGGAATTCGTGAGATACACTACCACCAATAGAGCCTGTATCGGCAATTACAGGGCGATAATCTAGGCCTAAACGTTCAAAAATATTACAGTATGCTTTGTGCATTGCTTGGTAAGTATTATTTAAACATTCTTCGCTTAAATGAAACGAATAAGCATCTTTCATGGTGAATTCACGTGCGCGCATTACACCAAAGCGAGGGCGTCGTTCGTCACGTACTTTAGTTTGTACTTGGTATAAAGTAAGCGGTAACTGCTTGTAGCTATTCACTTCTTTACGAACAAAATCAGTGATCACTTCTTCATGTGTTGGACCAAGGGCAAATTCACGATTATGGCGGTCTGTAAAGCGCATGAGCTCTGGACCAAATTCGCTCCAACGACCCGACTCTTCCCATAAATCAGCAGGTTGAATAACAGGCATCAGCATTTCTATTGCGCCTGCTTTGTCCATTTCTTCACGAACAATGTTTTCAACTTTACGCAAAACGCGTAAACCAGAGGGTAACCAAGTGTATAAACCCGAAGCGACGCGGCGGATCATACCGGCTCTAAGCATTAACTGATGCGATACAATTTCAGCATCTGAAGGCGTTTCTTTAAGTGTTGCGAGTATATATTGACTGGTACGCATTATTTTTCCGAAATAGAGTAATATGTTCTTTTAATAGAGCTTAAGTTTACCAGCGGTTGCTTTTACACAAAAGCGCTAAGTGAGTTATTTAGCTTTTTTCTATATTTGTTACTAGGTTGTGCTCGCCATTAACGTGCCAGCGAATATTGTAATCATACAAAGTCATTCCATAACTCTGCTCGCCGTCTTTTTGTTTTTTGTAAGCAGGGCGTGGATCTTGTTTTAAAACATTACTAATAAAGTTTAATAAATCAGGGTATTGAGTTTGCTGCTCAATGAATAAAGTCACCTCGGGGGTAAACTCTACACTCATTTGTGTTTCTGGGCGTGTATCTGCAAAGCCAGCACTTGCGTCAAGCATGGCATCTGAGTAAGGCAAGTAGGGCTTTATGTCGATGATGGGCGTGCCATCAAGTAGGTCTATTCCGGCAAGTAATAAACTTAGTTGGCCATTTTTATATTCTATACCCTCAAGCTTTACTGCGCTCATACCAATGGCGTTTGGTCTGAAAGTAGCGCGGGTTGCAAATACACCTTTGCGTTCATTACCGCCTAAACGAGGTGGGCGCACCATGGCTGAGTAGCCTTTATCTGCGGTTTCATGAAAGCGAAACAATAACCAAATGTGTGTAAATTCATCAATGCCGCGTACAAATTCTTCGCGATTAAAGTCGGGCGCAAAAATAAGTTTGGCTTTAGCTTCAGGCACTAAACGCGGCTGTCTTGGAATGGCAAACTTTTGTTTATAGGGAGATTGTATATGGCCAACGGCCGAAATGCTGTAGTCGCTCATGTCACTCAAGTACAAATAGAATAGAGATTTATTCTACCTGTATTTAGATGCTATCGCATTAATACAAAGAATTTTATTTAGACCCAGTGGTTTAAAAGCGCTTTTAGACTGAGCGGTTTATATTTAATGAAAAAAAGGTAAGCTTTAGCTTACCTTTGTTAACTATAGTGTTTAAAGTTTAAAACATGTATTGCAACGATACAGATGCTACATCCATATCAGGGTCAATATCGTCGTCTAATTTGTAACGTTCGTACTCTAAACGCATTTGTACATTGCTTGAAAAGGCAAACTCTAAACCTGCACCATAAAATGCATCACCACCATCTTGCGATGTAGAGATGCTTCCAATTGGGAGTTCTTGTTTTATATCAGCATCCCATTCTAACCAACCACCTTTAGCGTACACCGAAAAGCTTTCAGTTAGGGGAATACCCAAGCGCGCGGCCAATGACACACCATCAATCTCTGCTTTACTGTCAATGTCGCTAACTTCATCAAAATTTTGATAAGCCAGCTCTACACTCAAATACTCATTAAATTGTGTACCAATGTATCCTTTTAGCATTTGCGAATCATCATCAAAGTCAGTATCGTTTTCACTGTCTTCAAATTCAAAAGAATATTGTCCGTAGCCTATACCGGTATAAATACGCGGAGAATCAAAATCGGAAATATCTGCCTGCGCTGCAGAATTAAAACCAAGCGTTGCTAGCGCTAATGCTGAAAGAGAAAGTGATTTAATCATTAAATAGCTCCTTTAAAAAAATAATATGATTTGATTTATTCAAACTTCAATTACTTAGTTGCAGTGAACGTGCCAATGATTAAATAGATCAATAAACCAGCAGGACTAGTTATTTAGGATTGGATTTTTGGGTCGGTTAGGTTTTTTATTAAACAAATCGCTAAATAGTGACACTTAGCGATTTTAAATAAATTGTATTTTTTACAATGTATTAGGATTTTTTTACAGTACAAAAATTAGCTAACGCGTAACTATACTTGATGAAGTAAGTTTTCGGTTTCTATCGCAATTTCTTTCATCTTAATTGCGTAATTTTCTAATTTTATATCTTCATTGGTAACCGCTTTAAACTCTGGCACTGCAACGGGGTAACCCGTTTCATCCATGGCGACAAAGCTTATTACACAATGGTTGGTTTCAACCATGTTTTGTGTTTTTGGGTCGCCGCATCGAACTTGTATAAATATTTGCATACTTGTTTTACCGGTATGCGCTATTTTTGCTTCTACTTCTACTATTTGCCCAACCAAAATAGGGCGTCTGAATTTAACACCCGCCACCGATACGGTTACACAATAATGACCACTCCAGCCAGCGGCACAGGCATAGCCAGCTTGGTCAATCCACTTCATGACCACACCACCATGCACTTTTCCTCCAAAATTAACATCGGTGGGCTCTGCTAAAAAACGAAAAACAACATTTGACGACGGCATAAACTTTACTCTTTTTATTAATTATATAATCAGCATAGCGCAAAAAAGGGGCCGAAGCCCCTGCAATTTAGGATATGTTTATAATTTATATGTAAAAGATATTACATATTGGGGTAATTTGGACCGCCAGCACCTTCAGGTGTAACCCATGTTATGTTTTGGCTTGGATCTTTAATGTCACAGGTTTTACAGTGCACACAGTTTTGTGCATTAATGACAAACTCGTTTTTACCTTCTATTTCTTGAACTTCATAAACACCTGCTGGGCAATAGCGCTGTGCGGGTTCATCATATTTTACAAGATTAACGTGTATTGGTATTGCTGCGTTTTTAAGTTTTAGATGACAAGGTTGAGACTCTTCATGGTTAGTATTTGATAAAAACACACTTGAAAGTTTATCAAAACTCAGTGACCCATCAGGCTTGGGATAATTTATTTTTTCAGCAATGTTAGCATCAACAAGAGTAGAGTAGTCTGGTACGTTGTCTTTAAAGGTAAACGGTAAAGCACCATTAAATACATTCTGATCGAGTGTGTTATATGCACCCCCTAAAAACTTACCTAGTTTATGCATTACCGGGCCAAAGTTACGCGACTGGTAAAGTTCTTTATAGGCCCAAGATTGTTCAAATCGTATGCGGTAATTTTTTAAGTCAGTATTTTCTTGTTCATTTTGAAGTGCTTCAAAAATGACTTCAGCAGCCACCATACCCGATTTCATTGCCGTGTGATTTCCTTTAATTTTTGCAAAATTTAAAGTACCAGCATCACAGCCTACTAATAACCCCCCTGGAAAATGCATTTTAGGTAAAGAATGCAATCCACCTTTTGCAATAGCACGCGCCCCATAAGCAATTCGATCACCGCCTTCAAGCACTTGTTTAAAAACAGGGTGATGTTTCATTCGCTGAAATTCATCAAACGGGCTTAAGTGTGGGTTTGCGTAATTTAAATCAACAATTAAGCCAACAACGACCTGATTATTTTCGCTATGATAAATAAATGCACCACCACTTGTATCACCATTTAACGGCCAACCCGTGCCATGAACCACCGTTCCTTCTTGGTGTTTCGATTCATCTACTTGCCATATTTCCTTAAAACCTAAACCGTAATGTTGAGGCGATGAATCAGCATCAAGCGCAAATTGGTTTATAAGTTGTTTGCCTAAATGTCCACGGCAACCTTCAGCAAAAATAGTGTATTTAGCTCTTAGTTCCATACCTGGCATGTAACCGTCTTTTTCGTTTCCGTCTTTATCAACACCCATGTCTCCTGTAATAATGCCTTTTACAGTGTCGTCTTCAATAATAAGTGAATGTGCACTAAAGCCTGGAAATATTTCTACGCCCAAACTTTCAGCTTGCTCTGCAAGCCAACGGCATACGTTACCCATCGATACAATATAGTTGCCATTATTATGAAACGTTTTAGGTGTAGCAAAGTGGGGGATTGACGTTGCTTTTTCTTCATTATTAAACCAATAAATTTCATCATTGGTTACTTTTGTAGTGACTGGTGCGCCTTGCTCTTGCCATTTGGGCAGTAACTCATCTAAAGCTTTGGTTTCAAAAACAGCACCCGACAGAACATGTGCACCCACTTCAGAGCCTTTTTCAACAACACAAATCATGCATTCTTGTTGTTTTTCTTGTGCAAGTTGTGCGAGTTTTATTGCACTGGCAAGTCCTGCAGGTCCTGCGCCTACAACAACTACATCAAATTCCATGGTTTCACGTTCGACCATAATAACCTCTTTATTTATGACGGACTCACTCAATACTGCATCAGTATTTGAATAAGGTGTTCAGCCTATTTATTACAATGCAAATTTTTCGTTACAGGCTGTGAATAGTTAAAGGTTATTTTAGGTTGACGTTTACGTCAACAGGAAGTAGTCTGATTTCATAAAATAAATAGGTTGACGTACACGTTAGGTTGTAGGTTTAAATAATTATGGAGTTCCTATGAAAGTTCTTGTACCAATAAAACGCGTTATAGATTACAACGTAAAAGCGCGTGTCAAAAGTGACAACAGCGACGTAGATTTAGCCAACGTCAAAATGGCGATGAACCCGTTTTGTGAGATAGCAATAGAAGAAGCCATCCGTTTAAAAGAAGCGGGTACTGCCACTGAAGTGGTAGCTGTTACTATTGGCGCTAAAACGTCGCAAGAACAATTACGTACAGCGCTTGCACTGGGTGCAGATAAAGCAATTCACATCGAAACTGATGAAAAATTAGAGTCATTACACATTGCTAAATTACTCGCAAAAATAGTAGAGCAAGAAGCACCTGAGCTTGTAATTTTAGGCAAGCAATCGATTGATTCAGATAATAATCAAACAGGGCAAATGCTTGCAGCCTTGACTAATCGTGGGCAAGGTACGTTTGCTTCTAAGGTCGTTGTCGCTGATGGCAAAGTAAATGTAACGCGTGAAGTAGACGGCGGTTTGCAAACGGTAGCCCTTTCATTGCCTGCCATTGTTACGACTGATTTACGTTTGAACGAACCTCGTTATGCATCACTACCCAACATAATGAAAGCAAAACGTAAGCCCCTTGATGTAATAGCAGCAGATTCTTTAGGCGTAGACCTAACACCGCGTGTTCAGCTTGTTAGCGTAGAAGAACCCGCTAAACGCAGTGGCGGTATTATTGTAGAAGACGTTGCACAACTTGTAGAAAAATTAAAAACAGAGGCAAAGGTGATTTAAATGAAAACACTTGTAATTGCAGAGCACGATAACGGTGCCTTAAAACCAGAAACCTCAAAAACAATTAACGCCGCTGTTAAATTAGGCTTAGACGTAGATGTACTTGTTGCAGGTTTAAATATAGGCGCTATGAGCGAAAA
The DNA here is from genome assembly GCF_057547735.1 of Pseudoalteromonas sp. NH0006-46. Taxonomy (NCBI): domain Bacteria; kingdom Pseudomonadati; phylum Pseudomonadota; class Gammaproteobacteria; order Alteromonadales; family Pseudoalteromonadaceae; genus Pseudoalteromonas; species Pseudoalteromonas sp. NH0006-46. The sequence goes on from NZ_BAAJML010000008.1 coordinate 104,666, forward strand.
GCTAGCGAGTATTGCAGGTGTTAATGCGGTACTTACAGCAGACAACGCTGTTTATGAGCATCAACTAGCTGAAAGCATGACAGACTTAGTATTGAGCCTTGCTGATAACTACAGTCATATTGTGGCAAGCGCCACTACCACGGGCAAAAATTTTATGCCACGCGTTGCAGCGCTTTTAGATGTAGCGCAAATATCTGAAATAATTGCTGTAATCGATGCCGATACGTTTAAACGCCCAATTTATGCAGGTAATGCTATCGCCACAGTAAAATCACTTGATAGCAAGAAAGTTATTACTGTTCGTGCAAGTAGTTTTGATCTTCAAGGTGAACAAGCCCAAGCGCCTGTTACTACTGTAGAAATGGTGTCTGCTTCACAGTTAAGTCGTTTTGTAAGTGTTGAACAAACTGAGTCAGAGCGCCCTGAACTTACTGCAGCTGATGTAGTTATATCGGGTGGCCGTGGCATGCAAAATGGTGAAAACTTTGCATTACTAAATGGTGTTGCAGATAAGCTGGGGGCTGCTATTGGAGCATCGCGTGCAGCAGTGGATGCAGGCTTTGTACCTAATGATATGCAAGTGGGGCAAACAGGTAAAATTGTAGCGCCTAACCTGTATATTGCTGTGGGTATTAGCGGTGCTATTCAACACCTTGCGGGAATGAAAGACTCAAAAGTGATTGTCGCAATTAACAAAGACCCTGACGCGCCTATTTTTCAAGTTGCAGATTACGGACTCGTTGCCGATTTATTTGATGTGTTACCGCAATTAGAAAGCGCACTATAGTCATTTATTAAAACTATTCTGGTTGAAAGCCGTGGTGCCTTATGGGTGCTGCGGCTTTTTTTATACGCTAAGTTATTGTTATAAAAAAACCAGCCAATTGGCTGGTTTTAAATATTAAAACAACTTATTAATCTAAATTTTAGTACGTTGCGCTGCCTTTTGTACGAGGGAAGGCAATTACATCACGTACGTTGCCCATACCTGTTACATAAGCAACTAAGCGCTCAAAACCTAAACCAAAGCCTGAATGCGGTACGCTACCGTATTTACGTAAATCGCGGTACCAGCTGTAGTCTTCTTTGTTTAAGCCCATTTCTTCAAGGCGCGCATCAAGCACATCTAAACGCTCTTCACGCTGAGAACCACCAATAATTTCACCAATACCCGGTGCAACTACGTCCATAGCGGCAACGGTTTTGCCGTCTTCGTTTTGGCGCATGTAAAATGCTTTAATATCACGTGGGTAGTTTTTAATTACTACAGGTGCTTTAAAATGTTCTTCTGCTAAGTAGCGTTCGTGCTCTGATTGTAAATCTACACCCCATTCAACAGCGTACTCAAACTTTTTACCACAGGCTTTAAGTATTTCTACTGCGTCAGTGTAATCAACTTGGGCAAAGTCTTTTTCTACAAATTCTTCTAAACGGCTAATGGCTGTTTTTTCAACACGTAGTGCAAAAAACTCCATATCGTCACGGCGCTCTTCAAGTACCGCTTTAAATACGTACTTAAGCATGTTTTCTGCAAGTTTTGCGATGTCTTCTAAATCAGCAAACGCAACTTCTGGTTCAACCATCCAAAATTCAGCTAAGTGACGTGAAGTATTTGAGTTTTCTGCACGGAAAGTTGGGCCAAACGTATAAATTTTTGACATTGCAGACGCGTAAGTTTCGCCGTTTAACTGGCCAGATACAGTTAAGAATGCTTCTTTACCAAAAAAATCTTCGCTGTAATCAACATCACCTTTATCTGTACGTGGAAGGTTTTGCATATCGAGTGTCGATACACGGAACATTTCACCTGCGCCTTCACAGTCACTTGCTGTGATAATTGGCGTACTGATCCAATAAAAGCCTTGCTCGTGATAAAAACGATGGATAGCTTGTGCTAAGCAGTTACGTACACGTGTAACAGCGCCAATCATGTTAGTACGAGGGCGAAGGTGCGCGTGTTCGCGTAAGTATTCAATGCTGTGGCGCTTTGCCGACATTGGGTATGAATCTGGGTTTTCTACCCAACCTAAAACTTTTACTGAATTAGCTTGAATTTCAAACGATTGACCTTGGCCAGCAGATTGAACTAAAACACCAGTAACCGATACAGAACAACCGGCTGTTAAGCTAGTAACTTCATCATAATTATTTAGTGAATTAGGAACTACCGCTTGAATAGGATCAAAACACGAACCGTCATGAACGGCTAAAAATGATATTCCTGCTTTTGAATCGCGGCGAGTACGGATCCAGCCCTTAATTGTTACTTGGCTGTCTACCGCAACATTGCCTTTTAATAGCTCTGAAATCGCTAAATGGCTCATCTTCACTCCAATGATATAAGTTGCCTAACTTTATTTATTTAAATATGTACAACACATGCGCTCTATTTTATTAATAGAAGGTGCTGTACTAGAACCCTGTATCTTACCTAGTAAAGTAAAATAAAAAAACTGTTGCGGGCAACTCTTTAAAAGTTTTTATCAATGCGGTTTATTTTTAGTCGATTTTAAGGCACAAATGACTAAGTTTGTTATTTGCTGCTCTGAAGTTTAACGATTTTGTGGCATTATATATTTTTTGATTACTCAATAATGACCATTACTTTAGAAATGGATGCTATGAAACAAGTTTTTATTTTACGTGGACTACCTGGAAGCGGTAAGTCGTATTATGCACAAAATTTAGCAGACGAATTAGCGACTGCAGATGAAAGCCAATATTTAATTTGCTCAACAGACGATTACTTTTTAAACGAGCAGGGTGAGTATCACTTTGATAAATTTAAATTACCCCAATACCATAATTTAAATTTAGCCCGTTTTATACAGGCCCTCGCACAAGACATTCCGCTTGTAATTGTAGACAACACCAATATTAAAAAATGGGAATTTGTGGCATACACTCAAGCAGCTGTTGCATTAGGTTATCAAGTAAAAGAAGTGATTGTGGGTGAAGTTAAAGATAAATCTATGCAGCACCTATACGCTAAACGTAACTCGCATAATGTGCCGCTTAAAACGATAAGTAAAATGGCGTATATGTTTGAGTGGTAGTGCTAAAGTTTAGACAGTACATCTAAATTATTGTGAGTTATAGCATCTAAATGAGTAGTGATTTTGTCACTGCTCCAGTCCCACCATGCTATGGATAGCAGTGCACTAATCGTTTTATCGTCAAAACGCTGTTTGATTATTTTTGCTGGATTCCCACCAACGACAGCATAAGCAGGTACATCGCTGGTCACTACCGATTTACTGGCAATGATTGCGCCACTTCCTATTTTTACCCCAGGCATGATGGTGGCGTTATAGCCAATCCATACATCATTCCCTATTTCAGTATTGCCTTTAAAAGGTAAATCACCTGGTTGGGGTGCAGACTTTTCCCACCCGTTACCAAATATAAAAAAAGGGTAGGTAGAAAAACCAGCACTTTGATGATTGGCCCCATTCATTATGAAGGTCACATCTTTGGCTATCGCACAAAACTTACCTATGATGAGACGATCCCCAATAAAATCGAAATGATAAAGGACATTTTTTTCAAAATGTTCAGGCCCATCAGGGTCGTCGTAATACGTGTAATCACCTACTTCGATATTAGGTGACGTAATAAAATTTTTTAAATAACCTACTTGAGGAAACCCTGGCATTGGAGATGGGTTATTTGGGTTTGGTCCGTTCATAGTTTCCTCCAAAGTAACATGGTTAATCCGCTAGCTTTTAAATGCCGCCAGTGGATGAGAAGTGCTTAGCGAAACATGCACGTTATCACCAGGGTGAACAACCACTTCATGACTCACACGGCTAGTAACTAATGTACCACAGGCAAGTTTTATTGCGCATAATCGGCTTCCGCCTTCAAAACGTACCCAAATAACTTCGCCATTATTACCTACACTGCTTTGCACTAATAAAACATCGTCTGGACGCAATAAGACATCAACATCGCCTAGAGCGCAGTCAACACCGTGAGCGGGAACATTACCAATGTCGGTAAGTGCTTGGCCATTATTTAACGTGCCTTTTATAAAGCTAGCTTCACCCAAAAAACGCGCAACAAAACGATTAGCGGGGGTACTAAAGCATTTTTCGGGAGTGTCAATTTGTTGTATTTCTCCGCCTTTTAAAATACCAACACGGTCACCAACAGATAGGGCTTCTTCTTGGTCATGTGTTACCCAAATAGCAGGCACACCCGCATTTTTAAGTGCATTTCGTATATCCCAACGCAACATGTCTTTTAAAGCTGCGTCTAAATTTGATAGCGGCTCATCGAGTAATACAAATTCTGGCTGGTGGGCAAGGGTACGTGCTAGAGCAACACGTTGTTTTTGACCGCCAGACAGAGTTGCAGGTTTCTTAGTCCTAAACTCTTCAAGACCAAGTAAGTTAATCCAATGATTCGCAACGCTGTTATCTTTTAATTTAAAATAAATATTTTGCTCAACCGTTAAATGCGGAAATAACGCAAAGTCTTGAAAAACCATACCTACACTGCGCTTTTCAGGGGGCACCGATTTATTAGGGGTTGCACGCCATTTATCTGCGTTTATTTCACCCTCAGAGATAGGTATTAAGCCTGCGAGTGCTTGTAATATTGTACTTTTACCACAACCGGTTGGACCAACAAGCATTAGGATTTCGTTTTCACCAAGCGTTAAATTTAAATCGCTTACAACACGATTACTGCCATAATCTATAGACAACTGACTTACAGATAGCATTTACTTCTAATCCTTAATGTTCAAACTGGTTACGTTTTTCGCCAGACATCATAATAGCTAAACCACAAGCAGAGATCACCACTAATAACAGCCCAGGAATGGCAGCTCGGCCAAAATAGCCAGCTTCGTATACACGCCATAAATAAGTAGACAGAGTTTCAAACCCTGTTGGACCTAATAATAAGGTTGCTTCAAGTTCACGCATTGATTCTAAAAACACCAATGCGCCACCAGCCACGATACCGCGCATGGTTAAAGGCAAGGTAATACGCGTAAAGGCTTCACGCGGGCTTGCGCCAAGGACGCGAGCAGATTTCACCAAGCTTGGATCTAAATGTTCGGTGCTGGTGCGAATTGAACCAACCGCTAGGGGTAAAAAACGTAGCATATACGCTATGATTAATAGCCCTAAAGTTTGATATAAAAATGGTAATTGTAACCCGCCATAAACGAGCGCCGTGCCCATTACAATGCCAGGTATGCCAAAGCCAAAATAGGTTACTCGCTCCATAATTCGACCAGCTTTACCACTAAGGGCTGCATGTGCAACTGGCACAGCTACAATAACTGCCACCATAGCAGCAAGCGCAGACGCATAAGTAGAGTGCCATGCAATTGTAAAGTCAAAATTACTTACGCCATCTCTCGCAAGCCATATAAAAAATATGGCCAGTGGTAAACCTATAGCCAGTAGTAGGACAGGAGCGAACAGAGTAAATATAGCACCTAGTTGTAGCTTATTTGGAAATAAAATAAGAGGGCGGCCATGGCGCTCAGTAGCCGTTTTTATTTGTGATTCTATAAGTAGTAAAAAACCTACAATAACCATTAACTGAAGCGACAGCATCGCTGCGCGACCCAGTGCAAAGGCGTTGTATTCAACATAAATAACACGTGTAAAGGTATCAAGACGCATCATGGCTGGGGTGCCAAAGTCAGATAAAGTATAAAGTGCCACTAATAACGACCCAGCAGCAATGCCATTCACTACACGGGGTAAAATAACGTTGAATACACTTTGGGTCATCGACATACCCAATGTACGTGCTGCGTTTACCATGCTGGCATCTAAACTTAATAACGATGATCGGGTAGTCATCATTACAAATGGAAACGTATACAGTGTCATAACTATTGCAGCACCTGACAACCCATACATAGGGGGTGTTTCAAATCCCAATAAATTATTTATTTCGCCCCCAGGGCCAAATGCCGCGTAAAGCGTAAATGCACCAATATAACTGGGAATAGCAAGCGGGGCTGCAAACAATACAAGCCATGCTTTTTTAAAGGGTAAATGAACATAGGCACTTATAAATGCCAGTGGCACGCCAATCAAAATAGAACCCAAAACAGTTAAGCCCATTAAAGCCAGTGTATTGCCTAAAATGGCCAAGTTATGGCTATCAAAATAAGAGCTTGAGTCGCTTGCAAGCACCATTAATATACAAATAGGAGTAAGCGTAATGAGCGCTGCAAGCAGCGCCATTGGATAAGATGGAGGTATTCGCATTATAAAACGCCGTTGCTGCGCATTAAGTCAATAGTGGGACGTAAATCTGCAAGTTGTGTTAAATCAATTTTAGGTGGTAAAACACTTGAAAGCGAAGGTAAACCGTCTGGCTGCTCAATACCGTTTACTAGCGGTATTTCGTATGCTTCACGTGCTAAATAACCTTGCACTTCTTTACTCAGTAAATAACGCATAAAGTTAGTTGCAAGCGGGTCACTGTTAAGCGTTAAAATGCCAGAAGCATTTACCAAACAGCCTGCGTCGTTTTGAGTAAACGCTAAATCAAGTTTTGCATCAGGCTTGCCTGACTTCAATCGCAAGGTGTAGTAATGATTGGCAAAGCCGATATCTACTTCACCCCGTTCTACACCCATAACAACACCTAATTCACCAGCGTAGGTTTTTGCACGCTTTTTAACTTTTTTGAGCCATTTAGCTGTTTTATCATCACCTTCTAAAATACGCATTGCAGTAACAAATGATTGAAAAGACGCATAGGCAGGCGCCCAACCTATACTCAAATCGCTTTGAGCAATTTCCATAATACTCGTTGGAATTTGATCTTTCGTTAAACGTGATGTGTTATAAGGTAATGTACGTATACGGCCAGTTACTGGTGCCCACTCTTTGTACTTAAATTGTGGCTGCAGTTGCACTGATAAATCGTTTGGCAGTGGCTTAGCAAGTCCTGCATCAGTTACTAGGCCAATAGCACCAGAGTCAACAGCCCAAAATAAATCAGCGCGTTTAACGCCAGCTTTGGCTTCTGCAACAATTGTGTTGGCAAGCGCAGCGGTGGGTCCGCGGCGAATAGCTAAATTAAAATCAGGGTTATTTTTTTGGATAGCTTGTAATACATTTTCGTACAAACCGCCTTCACCTCGGCCTAAATATAAGGTTAAATCACCTTTAAGCTTTGGTAAATCGTCAACCGACACGGGGTTATTTACCGTATTGGCAAAAGCCTGCGATAGAGGTAATGGCAATGAGCCCATTACCCCTAATGCAGCCAACCCTTGTATAAAGGTTCTGCGTTCCACTAAAAAACGTCCTTACGATTTTTTTCGGCTTTTTCAATTAAACCCTTAGCGCGGTCTAATTTTGTTTGCATGTCAGTTACTACATCACGCACTTCATCAACACTTTTGTTGTCTGCAATCGCTTTTGGAAGCGTTACGTTAAAATCTTTTTCAAGTGCCTCCACTAAATTGGCATCTTGCTCAATAAGTGTTCCTTCAACGCCTTCGAATAAGTGTAGGTAGGTGTCGTGTACAATTTCAGTTGCTTCGTCTTGAAGGCGTTCAGCAAGTTTTGCGATAACGCGGTCTAGTTTGTGCTTTATTTCGTCTATTGTTGCACTTTGTGTCATTTCTTTGCTTGCTGTGGCTGTAACCGCCTTTAACAAGCCTTTTTGTTGAAATTTAGCCGCTAGTTTAACTGCACCTAAACCTTGCCATAAGGCAGTATTCATAGCGTGTTGTTGTGTACGTACTTCAGCTGCTGATTTACCACCATCAATTGCCATTTTTACACCGTACAAACCTTGCCAAATAGAGGCATAAACAGGTACTAAGTTAGTTTCAATTGCACTGTGAAATTTTACCGATTCCCAATATTCAATTAAATCGTCGGTGTTTACAGCTTTAGCGCCTTTACTTTCGTAGGTGCTAACAAGCGTGTCCACTTTACCTACCATCCACTCAACTTCTTCATTATAACTTTTAAGGTTAGCTTGAAGGTGATTTACATGCTCGCCAATAGGGCCGTTAGCAAATAAAGGTTGTGAAATAAATGCAGACGCGATTAAAAAAGAGGCACCTAATGCTTTGGCTGGTTTAAAAAATAAGTTCATGTAAGACGTCCAAAAGGTAATTGTAAATGATAGGTATTATCATATCCGTAAATATTACGAAGAGCAATATACTAAAACCGCTAATCACATATTTGAAGGCTTGAAGACGAATTTAATTAATGTAGATGATCTACATCAAGTTAAATCCGCCCTTGGCTAATTAGCATCACTTTTAGACCGACAATAATTAACAAGCTTTAGCGTAATGTTTGCCTTTAATTGCACTGTATATTGCATTGCAAAGCGTTTTAATACTGTTTTCGTCACTTATATACGGTGGCATAAGATAAATTAGTTTACCGAAAGGGCGGATCCATACGCCTTTTTCTACAAAATAAGCTTGGATAGTGGCAACATCAATGCTTCCCACTTCATCAGATAATTCTACAACGCCTATTGCACCTAAGGTTCTAACATCAGCAACATCTTTGAGCTCCATACATTGATGTAATTGCTGGAGTTGGTCATTTATATCAGATACACGCTGTTGCCAGTTTTGCTCAAGTAATAAATCTATGCTGGCACACGCAGCTGCACACGCTAGCGGGTTACCCATAAAGGTAGGACCGTGCATCAAAACACCGGCTTCACCTTCGCTTATGCCTTTGGCTATTTTATCGCTAGTCAGTGTGGCAGATAAAGTCATTGAGCCACCCGTTAGTGCTTTACCTATGCATAAGATATCGGGTTCGATATTGGCGTGTTCAACCGCAAATAATTTACCTGTTCGGCCAAATCCAGTGGCTATTTCGTCGCATATTAAAAGTACATTATATTGCGTGCATAGCTGCCTTACACAGGCTAAATAGTCGGGGTGGTAAAAATTCATACCACCTGCGTTTTGTACAATAGGCTCAATGATAAAAGCGGCTACGTGTTGGTGATTATTTTTAAAATAATGTTCAAGTTCAATCGCTTCACTTTTTTCAAAAGTACCAGAAAACTTACTGGCCGGGGCAGGTACAAATATGTGATCAGGTAAAAAACCTTTATATAGGCTATGCATAGAGTTAACAGGATCGCATACACTCATTGCAGCAAACGTATCGCCATGATAGCCCTTATAAGGCGTCATTAATTTTTGTTTTGTTTTAATACCTTGGCTTAACCAGTATTGCAGTGCCATTTTAATAGCTACTTCAACACTCACTGAGCCACTATCAGCTAAAAATACTTTGTTTAAGCTGCTAGGTGTAATTTTGACGAGCTTTTTGCACAGCTCAACTGCACTTGAATGCGTAATACCCCCAAACATTACATGGCTCATGTCATTAATTTGTCCAACCATTGCTTGGTTAATAGCAGGGTGGTTATAACCATGAATAGCACTCCACCACGATGCCATCCCATCAATTAGTTGTTCGCCTGTTTCGAGGTGAATTATATTGTGTTTAGCATGGGTGACAGGGTAAACAGGAATAGGCTGAGTCATTGATGTGTATGGATGCCAAATGTGTTCACGATCAAAATTTAAATCAATTGGTTGTTTTTTATTCATATGTAAACTTTAACTGGGTGAGCTTCGTTGACAATGGTACGTGAAGTTTTAGACTAATCCAACATCACCAATATGAAAAAAATAAAGAGAGAATTATGGAACGTGCACCTGTTCGTCACGATTGGACCCATAGCGAAGTTAAAGCATTATTTGAAATGCCGTTTAACGATTTACTGTTTAAAGCTGCGTCGGTTCACCGTGCTAACTTCAATCCAAATGAAGTACAAATTTCTACTTTGTTATCAATTAAAACAGGCGCTTGCCCAGAAGACTGTAAATATTGCCCGCAATCGGGGCATTATAAAACCGACCTTGAACGCGAACGCCTAATAGAAGTAGAAAAAGTAGTAGAGCAAGCACGCCTTGCTAAACAAAAAGGCGCTACACGTTTTTGTATGGGTGCAGCTTGGTCAGATCCAAAAGACAGAGACATGCCATACATTTCAAAAATGGTAAAAGAAGTAAAAGAGCTTGGCCTTGAAACCTGCATGACGCTGGGCAAACTCACAAACGAAAAAGCCCATGAACTCAGCAGTGCAGGTTTAGATTACTATAACCATAATTTAGACACATCACCTGAATACTACGAGCAAATTATATCAACCCGTACTTTTGAAGACAGATTAAATACCATAGATCATGTGCGCGATGCCGGTATGAAAGTGTGTTCAGGCGGTATAGTCGGTATGGGAGAGCAAGCCGCCGACCGTTATGGTTTACTAATGCAGTTAGCTAATTTACCACAGCAGCCAGAAAGTGTGCCTATTAATATGCTGGTAAAAGTAAAAGGTACCCCGCTTGAAAACGTGGACGATTTAGATCATTTTGAGTTTATACGCACCATAGCAACTGCACGTATAATGATGCCGCACAGCTATGTACGTTTGTCGGCAGGGCGCAACGCCATGAATGAGCAAATGCAATCAATGTGCTTTTTTGCGGGCGCTAACTCTATATTTTATGGTGATAAACTACTTACTACAGAAAATCCAGAAGCCGATGCAGACATGAACCTTATTAAAAAGTTAGGTATGAACCCAGAAACGCGTGAAGATTATTCAGACGAAGCTGTAGCTGCGTCGCTTTCATCGCAAGTAGCTGATAAAGCCACATCTGAATTGTTTTACGAAGCCTAATTAAGTCTTACTCATGCCATTTGAATTTATTAGTACACACCTTAATGAGCGGGCAGAGCAATCGCTATTACGAAAACGCCACGTGGTGCAAAATGCCACGGCACGCACTATTGAGGTTGATAATAAAACGTATTTAAATTTTGCTAGTAATGACTATTTGGGCTTTGGTGATATAGCTATCCACAGTGAAAATGTTAACACGCTAGGTAGCCACAGCTCTGCTTTAGTAACAGGGTATCAAATACAGCAACAAGCATTAGAGCAGTACTTATGCACTCAGTTTGGTTATCAAGCTGGGCTGCTTTTTAATTCTGGCTTTAGTGCTAATAGCAGTGTAATTAAAGCGTTGTTTCAGGATAAATCAGCAGCGCAAAGCAGTGCTATTTTTCAAGACAAGTTAAACCACGCCAGCTTAATAGATGGGGCGCTTCACTCTAATGCGGCATTAATACGTTTTAATCATAACGATTTAAACCATTTACGGTCTCGGCTCGAAAAGTCAAAAGCACAAAACAAGTTAATTATTAGCGAAGGCGTTTTTTCGATGGATGGCGATACGGCCCCCATAAGAGATCTACTGCTCCTTGCAAAACAACATAATGCTTGGTTGATGATAGATGATGCGCACGGCTTTGGCGCTTTGGGTAAAACAGGTCTTGGTAGTTGCGAAACACTTATTGGCGATACTTTACCCGACATACTCGTCATTACATTTGGTAAAGCGGTTGCCAGTAGCGGCGCGTGTGTATTGGGTTCACACTTATTTATAGACTACATGCTGCAATATAATCGCGATTACACATACTCAACAGCTATGTCGCCGTTAATGGCAAACAATACCTTAGCGCGTATAAAGCATATTAAAACAGCTGATACGCAACGCTCAACATTAAATAAAAACATAGCGGCATTTAAACACCTTGCACAACAGCATAATATAGCGGTAATGGAGTCCGATACGGCTATTCAACCTATTGTTCTGGGCTGTGCAGAGCAAACAATAAAAGCGGCCAATAAACTCAAGCAGCAAGGAATTTGGCTTACCGCAATTAGACCGCCCACGGTTGCATACAATACTGCGCGCTTAAGAGTGACTTTAACGGCAGCGCATACCCTTGATGATATTACTTATCTTGTTAAACATTTAGCAAAGGCACTACTATGATTGCCCACGCACTGGATATTGAGCCGGTTACAAAGGCCGCTGCAACAACCCAATTAAAAAGGCTTAACCCGGCACTTAAAAAAGGAGCGCAAGTTAACTTTTCAAAAGCGGCAGGTAATTACAATACACATGCGCATGTTCAAAAAAAAGCAGCCGATGATTTATTCAAACTAATAAACCCACTAGCTTGCAATAAAAATAAGGTGTGCGTTGATTTAGGCGCAGGCCCACTTGTAAACACCCAGCAACTTCAACGCCTTTACGGTACCGTGTTATCAATGGATTTAAGCTATGATATGCTCAAAACCTGTAATGAAGGTGATTACAAAATTTGCGCAGATATGGATAACTTGCCACTGCAAGCAAGCAGTGTCGATATAATTTTTAGTAACTTTGCAGTGCAATGGTCGGCCAATTTTAAGGCGCTTTTACAGTCACTTTATGGGGTGTTAAAACCGGGCGGGCAGGCTTATATTAGCACTGTAGTTGAAGGCTCACTTAACGAAATACAAACAGCGTTCGCTGCGGTAGATAGTCACAACCATATTAATACATTTAATGCGGGTGATTATATAAGCCAATCGGTCCAAAATTCTGGCTTTCAGGTCAACAGGGTAATCTCTAAAATTTATACAGACGAATATGCGTCTGCATTACACGCTATTCGCTCAATAAAGGCTATTGGCGCAACCACCCAAAACACAGCTAATACACGCCAAGGGTTATTAACAAAGTCGGCATTAAAAAAAGCGTGTGCAGCGTACCCTTTAATAAACCAAAAAGCGTGTGTTTCTTACCATGTAGTATTGTTATCATTAAATAAAGCGTAAATAACGTCTGTTTAAAAGGCACAGCCATGAAAGAATTTTTTATTACCGGTACTGACACCGACGCCGGAAAAACTCATGTAACTAGTTTATTGTTAAAGTTACTTGCTCAACACAAAAAAAAGGCAATAGGGTATAAACCCCTAGCTGCTGGGTCTGAAATGGCGTTTGATCAACTTGTTAATGCCGACGCACTTATGCTGATGGAAAGTGCAACGGTGAGTGCAAAATACGATGTGGTAAATCCCTTTACTTTTGCACCACCTATAGCCCCCCACATAGCCGCAGAGCAGGCTGGGGTAAGTATAAACGTTAGCAAGCTTACCGCAGCTTATAAAACGGTAAAGCAGCAAGGCGCTGACTTTATACTCACAGAAGGAGCGGGTGGCTGGGCTTTACCTATTAATAATACTGAGTATTTATACGACTGGGTTAAAACAGAACAACTACCCGTTATATTAGTCGTCGGTATGAAGTTAGGTTGCTTAAATCATGCGCTATTAACCGCGGCACATATGCAAAGCTTAGGCATTAACTGTGTAGGATGGATAGCCAACCAAGTTGATGAGCATATGGATGAGTACCAAGCAAACCTTGATAGTTTAAAGGCGCGGTTACCATTTCCTATTCTTGCTATCAGCCCTTACAGCGAGCAAACGCCAAAATTACAAATTTATAAAACACTTCTTGAAAATTTATCAATAAATCCATAAATACTACTTGTGTTGTGACATAGTTTGTCACAAAATAACACACCCCCTGTGACATAGTGTGTCATAGGGGTAGTGTTGCTCATAGTCGATCAAATTTTAGAAAAATCGCTCAGCAATAAATGTTATTTTTGGAGAACTCGAATGAAACGTGTATTTTTGTTTTTATTAACTAACCTCGCGGTTATGTTGGTATTAGGTGTGGTGCTTTCAATTATAATGAGCGCGCTGGGTTTAAGCCATCGTAGCCTAGGTGGTATATTACTTATTGCAGCCGTATTTGGATTTGGTGGATCGTTTATTTCACTATTTATGTCTAAATGGATTGCTAAAAAATCAACAGGTGCGCAGGTTATTACTCAACCAAGTAACGAAACCGAGCAGTGGTTAATAAACACTGTTGCTGCGCAAGCCAAAAAAGCGGGTATTGCAATGCCTGAAGTGGCAATTTACAACAGCCCCGAAATGAACGCGTTTGCAACAGGCCCAAGTAAAAACAACTCACTAGTCGCTGTAAGTACAGGGCTAATGCAAAGCATGACCCAAGATCAAGCCGAAGCCGTGCTCGCTCATGAAGTGTCACATATTGCCAGTGGCGACATGGTAACGCTTACGCTTATTCAAGGTGTGGTTAATACCTTTGTAATTTTTGCTGCGAAAGTGTTGGCAAATATCGTAGATAACTTTCTTAATGGCGATGAAGAAGAGGGCGGAATAAGCTGGACCTACATTTTATTCGACATGTTATTCCAAGTACTGTTTGGGGTGTTGGCAAGTATAGTTGTGGCACATTACAGCAGGCAGCGTGAATTTGCAGCCGATAGCGGTGCAGCAAAATTAGTTGGCGCCGACAAAATGCGCTCCGCTCTTGAACGTTTAAAGCAAAACCATCCTTCGCAGTTACAAGGATCAATGATGGCGTTTGGTATTGCGGGTGGTAAAAGCATGGCTGAGTTGTTTTCATCGCACCCGCCGCTTGACTCGCGTATAGACGCTTTACGTCGTTAAAAAATTCAAGTTTTTCACAGTACTTGTAAACAAAAAGCCTGCATTTGCAGGCTTTTTTATGTTTAATGTTTTTTATTGCGATTGAATAATGTCAGTAATACCCTCCGGCGAGAGTATTTCAATCCAGTAACCGTCAGGGTCTTTAATAAAGGCAAGACCTTTCATTGAACCACCATCTGGCTTTTTAACAAACTCTACATCGTATTTAGCAAAGCGCTCACAGGCAGCGTATACATCGGGTACACTAATCCCAATATGGCCAAAGCCTTTTGGTTCTTCATTACCACTGTGATAACCGGTAAAACTGTCGTCGTTTTCAGTGCCCCAGTTATGGGTAAGCTCAATCAGCGCAGGGCGTCGAAACACCCATTGTGTTTTTTCTGTATCATCGCCCTTTGGCATGTCTTGCTCGTAGCCTAAAAAGTACAAAGTAAACTCCATACCAGGAAAGTCGTATTTTCCTAACAGTTTCATGCCCAGTACGTTTTCATAAAATGCAAGCGACGGTGCTGGATCTTTAATACGCAACATAGTTTGCTGCATCACATAGCCCCCGGTGGCTTGTGCAATTTGCTCTGGAGATTCGTTATAGTGAGTCATACGCTAATCCTTAATAAAATGACTGAAAAAACCTTAATGGATTTAAAAAGGCAGGGTGAAAGCTCATCATAATAAACAGCGGCAAAAATTAAAACCACTTAGCTAAATTACTAGGCAGTGAGTTGAGTGTTTTATAAGCGTGAAATGGCATATCTACCCATGCTGTTTATTTGTACAGTACTTGTGTTTTATCCCATAACATTATTAAAAGTCGTTTTGGTGTATTTTAATAACGGGTGTTTTAAAGCCTACGTAATTACCTGTTTACATTAAAGTTATTAAGTGGAATTATTAAGCAGTGTGATATACGTCACTTTGGGGTGTTATAACCCCCCAAAGTGGTGTTCAATAAATTGTTAGGAGTCAGTGTGTATGGAAACAACTGCAGTTTTTAAATCAAATCTTTTTAAACCGTTTCTTCCAGAGGATTCACAGGTTAATCCCCAAGTTTATGGTGCAGAATTAGCTTATTGGCTATCTCAAAATTTAGCGAAGAAAGGAATTTTTACTTCATATCCAGAATATGAAGATTGGGGGTGGTTTATAGAATTAATAGTTGACGACAACGAATATTGGGTTTGCTGCGGCAACATAGAAGGCGAATCAGATCAATGGACATGCTTTTTAAAAAGGCTTTCCAAGGGGTTTTTCAACAAGAACAATGCTCCCATTGAACCTGCTATTCCCTTGCTTCAAGCTTTGAGGTCTCTATTACAAGAAACTGAAGCAATAAGTAACATCGAATGGAGTTTTGACAATGACTCCTAACAAACCAATAAACTCACTCGCTCCGCTCGCTGGGACACAAACACGCAGGGCCGCTTCGCTATTTTGCCCTACGCGTTTGCGCCCGTTATTGGGGCGTTAGGTGCCAATGAAGATCGTATTACTAACTTTGCTTCTGCTTTTTTCATTTAGAGTCTCTGCTGTGGAATCTTGTGAACCAGTCCCAGAGGGCAAGCAAAGACGAGATGGTGTTTGTTCATATGAAGATGCTGCATTTAGAGCTCGTCAGGTTTTTAGCTACATATTATCTTTAAAAAAATACTGTGATAGCGCAACCCAAGAAGAAATAAATGAGTGGTACTTAAGTAACAAACAGCTCATCGATAAAGCAGTTATCATCAGCAAGCAACCATTAAAAGAAATAGTAAAAAATACAGGCGCGGCATTATGGCAATCTGAGAGCAGCATCAGAGTTAAAGAGTCTTGCTCATATGCTAAACGTAAAATACATAATACATCACCTTCGCTATTTGGTGGTCGAGTAGGTGAGTATTTGGATTCTTACGCACCTAACAAAGCAAATTAAAAAGTACGGACAAAAAACAGTTGGCTTTGTTCGTGCCTCTCAAATTATAGCCAACTATTTTTTGCCGTTTATTTGCGGCGTTGGTATGACGCCCACTGTCAAGTTAAACGCACTGCTCCCTGCCTAACTATTTTAAGCCATAATTACTTTAGCTCGAATTAGAGCGAGTTAATACATAGGATGAAGTAAGTAATGTCGTCGGTTATCTTGCTGATATGGCTACAGGCGTCCTGCCTTTCGTGAATCAGCTTCGCTGTTCAAAATTGTTCCTGATAATTTTGTCGTTGGTTATTACTATTTCTAGTAACAGAGCAGACCTTACTTAGTGCGTCCTGTGGCGGTCACCGATGGCACCTGTCTTCAGTCTATGTTCGTGGTTCAATGCAGTGTTAGTTGCATTGCCATCCTAACGCCGTCGGTGGTTGTGCCACACCCGATGCTTGATCCTATGCATTAACTCTAATTCGTTTATCATGCAGATACTCTTGCCAATCTAAGTTTTGTATTTACTGGTGTTAGCACCACTTCTTTTGCAATTGCCCATATGTATGCAATCATTTCTCGAGCAATGGCGGTGACAACCAGGTTGTAATGTTTCCCTTTGGCTATCATTTTTTTATAGCGCTTGCAGAGTCTAAGTTGTGCTTTCCACGCAATATCAATAATGTCCTTTGGTAAACCTTCTTGTCGTTTTTGCATATCTGTCGATATATTTGCCGCATACCGATAAGTGTGTGCGCCTTCAACGAGAAGGCGCCTCGCTCGGCCGTTTCCGCATTTTGTGATGGCGCCAATATGGCGTTTGCCACCACTCGAGTGCTCACTAGGTACAAGACCAAGATAACTCATTAATTTACGGGGGTGGTCGAAGCGCGATAAATCGCCAAGCTCAGCAACAACGCCGGTGGCGACCAACAAACGAACGCCACGCATAGCTTGTATTGCTTTTACTACAGGATAATAACGCCACTGGTGAACATGGTGTGTTAGTTCATTGTCTAGCCGTTCAATTCGGCTTATTCGTTCATTAATTGTGTGTAAAAACTCTTGTAAGACGATGTGCTGCGCGGGATGTGGCAACACAAGCTCAGTGAGCCAACGTAAATGTTTTTGTGACCAATTTGCAGTGCCTCTGTAATTAATATTATTGCGAAGCAGCAGTGCCTTTAATTGATATTTAGCATCTTTTAAATCCTTCATTGCCACTTCGCGTGCGCGAGATAAATCACGTACGGCTTCATCTTCAGGCTCGGGAACATAAATAGGTGTTAAATCTTCAGACTTAAGTAATTTAGCGAGCTTAAGGGCATCACGTTTATCGGTTTTAATCTTCTCACCAGGCTTTTTAGGAATAAGAGAGGGTGCAACCACATAGCAGCAATGGCCAAGGCTGGTAATTAATCTGTAAATCCAATAACCACATGGGCCAGCTTCATAAACAAAATGAAGTGTTGCGCCAGGATATTTGGATTCAAACTGACGAACAAGCTTTTGAACGGCCACTTTGGAAGACGAAAACCGGCCAAGATGAACGGGTTTCGCACCTCTATGTTCTTCAATATAGGCGACTTCATTGAATTCTTTATGTGTATCAAGACCGATAAAAAGTATGCTATGTTTATTCATGTTAGCCTCTGCTGTTTAGTTAATTGACAAACTAATTATGGCTCTGGCTTTGAATTAAGCTAACCCACGAAAAGCGGAGACTAACACCGTGTGGGAGTCATTATGTCTATGTGTATTGAGAGAGTTCAGTGTTTAAATTTCTACGGAAGAAAAATTGCGAGCAATGCCGATCTCTTAGGCAGAAAAAGTTGGTGAAAAATCCAAGTGAGTTTTCTACTCTTGTTAAACGCATCAAAGCTGAAGTGGAAAATGGAAATTTAATTGCTCTTCCACCAAATGATGATGGGTTTCAAGAAGAATTCCATTTAGTACCAAATAAAGCTCCGTGGCCTGACATTGTTCTTAATTATTTTAAGTGTTCCAACTGCAACACGGGTTTTAAATTATTTGCAGATACGTATCATGGTAGTAGCAAAAATGGCTGGTATTGTTGTAAATAATACAAATAACACATATGAGCCTTAACTCTGTCAATAGGCATTAGTGTTCTTTTTGACCGTTTTTATAAATTGACGGTCAATTCTAAACCAATAAACAAATTCGTTTACTTCGTCTGTCGATACGGCTGTTAAGCAAGTAGCTTACGGCAAACACATCTAGGGTGCGTTACGCAGTAATCTCTTATTGCGATCTCATCGCAGCCAGGTTTTATAGACATCCCGATGGGGCGACGACAGCTTTTTATTGAAGGAATTGCAAATGACGAGGTTGTATAGAGCCTGCTTTCCTTTAAATAAAAGGCGGAATATTACAGTGAACAAAGGCATAAATAAACTGACCTTACGGGGGCAAACGAAAGTGAATGCGCAATGGCAGCTGTATTGCCTTGTTCATAACATAGAAAAGCTGCAAAACAGGCTGCATTAAAAAAGGGGAGCCTTTTTAAGCCCAAATATGCCAATCAAGCACCTGTAACTCCCTCTAAAATAGCCATTAAAACAACCGTACATTCTCTTTTTCTATTTTACGTGAAATAGCGATAACTGATTGAACCAAAATAGGAACTCGGCTATGGTTGATTCATCAATAAAAATAAATTTAAAACGAGTTAATCTACAAGCTCGTTAGGTGCCCCAATTAACAGCGATTCTATGTTTACGAAAAAACCAATAATCAACACAGTAGAACTAAAGCATGAATGTGATTTCATGTACGAAAACTTCGTTGTTTGTACTCAGCAAGAGACGCACTTATTTCTGGGAAAAATTGGCGAGCAACTACACGTTTTAAAATTTAACTCAAGCAAAATCATGTATGGAGAGCCCAATGATGAAGTTCGTAGTTCACACAACTTGGCAAAATTCGGTGACCTCTCTTACGGCTTATATGAAGTAAAGAACTCACCTTGGATTTCTGAACAAATAAGGGCAAATCGGGTTCACCCTCGACATAGTGATAGCCTATTTGATGGTAAAAAACATTTTGTTGCTTGTTTTAAAGATGTAATGTTTGAAATCACATGCACTAATTGGGAAGAAGTATTGTTAACTCCGGAAATGAGTATTCAAATCGTAAAAAGGGAAATGAGTCAACTTGAGCGTTAAGGCACCTAACAATCGCATAAACTCACTCGCAAGCTCGTTGGGACAAAAACACGTAGGCTCCCTTCGCTTCGCTCGGTATTATAGCCTACGTATTTTTGCCCGTTATGCGGGCCGTTATGTGATTTGTGTTGAAAACTAAAAAGGAGTTTAATAATGAAATTATTTAGAATTAAAACTGCGAGTTATATTACTAAGAAGAATATCTCATCCACTTTTATGTTATTTATAGCCTCTGTAATTCCAGTTATTTTTGTAATTCAAAGAGAGATTTTTATTGGCTCAATGTTAATGATAATTGTCGTGGGTGTTTATTTGTCGCTATTAACTGGTAAAGGTTTGTTTAAGTCTAAAAACAAAAGCACTGGTTGTTAAATTGTAATCACATATCAACCCAATTATTCCGATCTCAATTCGCTGAGCTCGTTTCGTCGGCATATTGGGCCGTTATGTGCCAAGGGAGTATAGAGTTAAATGTCATTTATTGATGTAGGATTCGCATGGTGGAATAGTAAAAGTAAATTCCATAAACGAGTAATGTTCTTTTGTGTTTTTATCACCATATTTACAATAATAATGGCTTCCGTAATAGCTAAATTTACTGACAGCCGCGCATTCAAGATGGCAGTAAGTAAACTATCTACTAATCCTATTGTTCAAGCTAACTTTGGCCAATCCCCCGATTTTTCATTTGATTACGCAAATGGATTTGAAATTTCCGATAGTGGAGTAAAGGGTGAAGCAAATTTTGCTATCGAAATAGTAGGTAATGATAAATCAGGACTCGCATATGTTGCAATGTACAAATCTGCAGGTATCTGGAAAATCGAAGAACTAAACTTGCTCATGGATAACGAAGAACCAATTGTGCTAATTGGCATATAACAACTAATTGTAGCAAGACAATGTTCCTCACCCATTTTGAGTGGTAATTATTAAGGGGTTTCATGAAGATAGTTATACCTTTTATTTCTCTTTTTTCTCCTCTTGTTTTAGCTAGTGATTGCTCTTTTGAACATCTACGAAATGACTTTGTTATTGAACATGCCGGCGCTGATGCAAAACAAAGTTTTGAGGCTAAAGGCGTTTCTTTTATTGCCGTCGCTAATGGTTTAGCTCCTGCACGTCCGGGGTTTGAACATATCCAAATGTCTGCTTGTATCATATTAAAAACTAAATGGGATGTTTTGTGGGTTGGTGCAGACACCAGTAATTGTTCTGCATACATTGAGCTGGAAGAACATGCTATTGCTTATTCACGTGTTTTTAACGAGAAAATGATTGGGCTCGCTAAATTAAGTGAAAAATACAATTGTACTAATGATTTACAAAACAAACTTTATTAGGGCGAGTACATGTTTTTATATTTGTTTTTGTTTTTGTTTAGCCACACCTGTTATTAAACAATATAGGTAAGCTAAACACGTCATTATGTTTGCAATTAATGTTTTAGCCTAAGTTAGATAAAAGAGAGTAAATAAGGCAATCGCTTTAGGTCAAATATTAAGGTTAATTAATAAGTAGTTACAAATTACAGTTGGTTTTATTACCGTAACTCGTTTAATTTATTGATTAAAGTTTTATGTAAGAAGGATTTTGTATGAATAATTTATCTACAAGAGAAAAAGTAGCGTTTACGCTATGTATTAGCTTTGCTTTTTTGTTATTAATTAGTGGTATTTACGACTTTTTGATTATCGAATTTAAAGCCGAAGATCTAATAATGAGTATTGGGGCTTTTTTAATGCTACTAAGTGGAGCGTTAATGCCGAAAATATTTTTCTCACCTTTTGCAGATATATTTAAATCAACAGATCAACCAACTATAGGAAATGCCAAAGTACAGCAATGGCTTATGTTTTCAGGTGGATTGCTATGCGCATTTGGATTTGCCTTGAGGCTGCTTTTATAAAAACGGGATATTCAAAACTACTTAAAACCCATCTTAAAAATTAAGGCCAAGGTGATTATATGAAGTTTACTGTTAGATACAATAGTATGTTTTTAGCTAATAAGTTTGCTTTATTACTTGCTATTAATTAGCAAGGAGAGGATTCAGCTATAAACATATTACACGTGGATGGCGCGGCTGGTTTTAGCGTGGGTGTATTGTTATTTGCTTTATTAGAGTGGGTTTCGGTTTTATATAATCTACCTGTAAATATTGTTGTTTTACTTGCAAGTGCCAATGTTATTTATGGAATTTACGCTTTAAACCTTGCTTTTTTAGTTGCTAAGCCTGTTTACACAATCACTGTATTAGCAATAGGTAACGTTGTATGGGCCTTTATATGCATTGCTATAGTTTTATATTATGTACAAACAGCCAGTTTAATTGGCATTATGTTTATAGTACTAGAAGCCGGGTTTGTAAGCATTTTGGCATATTACGAATTTAAGTTAAGGTTTGTATTAGCAAACGTAAAATAATGGATACTGAATAGGAATGAAATGGATTTTCCAATATTAAACACCTCACACATTTTGCTTGACCAATTAACACCAGCAGATTCTATGGCTCTGTTTGAGCTTTTTTCAAACCAGTCGGTTATTAAATATTATGATTTAGAAGCAATGACTGACTTAACCCAAGCTAGCAATTTAATAACGTTATTTAATTCTCGTTTTAATGAAAATAAAGGAATACGCTGGGCTATTCGGTTAAAAAAATCTAATAAACTAATTGGTACGTGTGGATTTAATTCATGGAACGCCAAAATGCAAAGTGCTGTTATTGGCTATGACCTGCACCCGGATTATTGGGGTAAAGGGTATGTAACAGACGCTGTAAATTGTATTGTAAAAGCTGCTTTTGCAGGTAAATTGGCGTGTAACATACACAGAATACAAGCCGATACTGTTTTGGGTAATGCCGCGTCTGAAGCTGTATTATTAAAAGTAGGTTTTAAAGAAGAGGGTATAAGGCGCCATAGCGGTTATTGGAAAAACCAATTTCACGATCTTAAATGCTTTGGGTTGTTAAAAACTGAGTTTAAATATCAATAACAGTTTGATATAAAAAAGAAATAATAAGGAAATACATGCTTGTTAAGTTAAAAAACATTATTGCCAAAGGAGTTTGGCAGTCGTTAACTTTAGTCATTGTGTTTTTTATTGCAGGCCCAGAAATTATGTTAGGGCTTGAAATGATGGCGTTGGTTGAGTTTTTAGGGGCTTCTACCTTTGTGTTGGTTTACACGTCAGGGATGAAACTTTTTATATTCAAGTTAATTAATAAATTTAAGCATTTTGAGCGTTACTCTATGCTGTTTTTGCCGCCTTTATCGGTATTAAAAAAAATGCCATCTATTGTGATTCACGCAATACCTGAAAGAACGCTAGTTTTGCTGTTTTTAGGGTCTTTAGTCACTGTTATGTTGTTAAATTATAGGCTTTTTATCTAGGTGACTTATCTATATTTTAGGAAATAACAGCCCTAGGTCACTTAGCAGGTCTAAAAATTATCAATTTAAAAGTTAAAACTACTTGTATTAAAAGCCATTCACCATGGAGGTTATTATGTTTAAAATAATAATAGGATGTGCTGTTATATTTTCGTTTGTTTGTATGTTACTCGCCGCCGCACCTTTTACGCCTGCAATATCAGGTTCATTTATTATGCTGTTATTTTCAGGAGCTATAGGTTACAAGGGCTATTTGCAATCAAGTTTGATATTGCTGTTAATTAATACGCTGGCAGTTATTGGCAGCCCAGCTATAAATATAGAAAACACCCAAACATTACTGTTTATACCGATATTATTTTCAATCTCATTTGGTGGTGTTTTAGTAGGCATAAGAAAGTTAACTTCAAAACACGTTTTGTAGACGAGAGTTTTGCCAACGTTTGAGGCAAGCTTTTTGTTGTTAAGCAATAAGGTGTAGCAGCGCTTTGCTCCCTGTTTTTTCTCTAAAAGCAAAGCGTCTGTTAGTGCTCCTTGTGAATAAAGCCTGTATGTTTAAACCTAATGTGGTATCAAATAGCATTACAAACTTAGAATTAAAGCGCTTCAAATATAGCTGCAATACCTTGCCCGCCGCCAATACACATTGTGACTAAACCATACTGACCATTTATACGCTGCAGCTCGTGAAGGCATTTTGTAGTTAATATAGCGCCTGTTGCGCCAACCGGGTGGCCTAAGGCAATGGCGCCGCCATTCGGGTTCACCTTGTGTGCAGGAAAGTTTAACTCATTTGCTACGCATAAGGCTTGGGCTGCAAAAGCCTCATTAGATTCAATTATATCCATATCGTTGATTGTTAAGCCGGTTTTTTCAAATACTTGCTGTACAGCAGGAATAGGTCCGGTTCCCATTAATGAGGGTTCAACACCAGCACGAGCATAGCCAATGAGTCGTCCAATAGGTTGAAGCCCTTGTTCTTGAGCTTTTTGTTCAGACATAAGTACAAGTATGGCTGCGCCATCGTTTATACCCGATGAGCTTGCTGCGGTAACAGTGCCATCTTTTTTAAAATAGGGCTTTAAAGTTGCAAGTTTTTCGGCTGTAGTATCGGCACGAACATGTTCGTCGGTATCAAAAAGGTGCGTGCCCTTACGTGATGTAATTTCTATTGGCATTATTTGCGACTTAAAGTGACCTTGTTCAATCGCTCTGGTTGCTTTAAGGTGACTTTGCGCTGCGTAATCATCTTGTTGTTTGCGGCTAATTGCATATTTTTCTGCAACGTTCTCTGCGGTTATCCCCATAGGGTTGTTATCCCACGGATCTTGTAATGTTGTTGTGAGCTCGTCAAGCATTACGCTGTTGCCCATTTTTTGCCCCCAGCGGTTACTTTGAAGTGTATAAGCTGATGTGCTCATACTTTCTGTTCCACCAGCAAGGGCTGCATCTACATCACCTAATTGAATTTGTTGCGCTGCTTGTATTATGGCTTCAAGGCCTGAACCACATAAGCGATTTAGTGTAACTGCATGGCTGTTTATAGGCAGCCCGGCATCTATGCCTATAACCCGTGATAGGTAGGCATCTTCTGGGCCATTATGTATTACCTTACCAATAACGGTTGAACCTATTTGGTTTAAAGGAATATTTGCTCTTTTGATTGCTTCTTTAGCGCAAAGGGTACCAAGCTCTGCAGGGGAAAAGTTTTTTAGGGTTCCGCCAAAACTACCAATTGCTGTTCTTACAGCACTTAATACAACAACACCGGTGTTAGATTTTGTCATTTTTTCTCTTTATTATTAATTTATTAGTGTAGTAGGGTAAGCTAAATCATTAAACTTAGTCTTTTTAAAATACTCTAACATATTAACAAGGTGGGTATAAAAGGCTAAGTCATAATGAATAAGTATTGTTACCCATTTGAAGCTTATGGAAGGACTGCTTTGTTTACTCGCTCTTAATATTTAATAGATTGAAGCTCTTATTTTACAAACAAATTAAATAAAAATGGGGTCGGTTCTATATTTTATGATTACGTAAATAGCGTTAGAACTTGATAGTTTGGAATATGTACGGCGAATGCTTTAAACGTAAAAAAATCGGCGGATAGAGTATATTCGCCGATGTTGATAGATCCTTTATAAACAGATTATCACTCGTGTGATATTGAGCCTTAATCTGCTTTACGGTTAAGACTAAATAAACAAATTGCTAAAAGTAATGTTGCAATCATGCCCGAAGCACCGGCAACGCCTGATGGCAGAAATCCATCACGGCCAAATATGATTAATATAGCATTGGCAATCATTGCAACACCGCCAGCAAGGGCTGTAAGGCTACCAATGGCTTTGCCGCCTTTGGCAATAAAAGAAAGGCCAAATACAAGTGCTGCTAAGCCTAATAATAATTTAGCTGCGTAATAAATCATGAATGATAAAGACACTACACCACCAATTAAAGGTTGTGCGCCTTCTACTGCACCTGCTACTTTTCCAAATGTTGAAAATAAAGTTAGGCCAATACTTACTTGTATTATGTTAAGAACAGCGCTAAATGTGATTGCCGACCAGCCTAATTGAGCGTTTTTTGCTTGCACCATAGCAGCACTTGCAAAGGCAACAAGTACAGTGAAAAGCACCGCTTCTAAACCCCATGCATACTGTCTTGAAAAGCTAATTCCGCCACTGTAAAGCGCTGTAAAAATAGCCTGTGTTATCGCTAACGCCAACAATAAAGATGCTGCAATTAGGGTGGTGCGTTTATTCGTAAATTCCATTAAGGACCTCTTATAATTTATATTTGACGCTTTAAATGATTGCAAAACTTTCGAACTTGCAGGTATAAGACAGGTGAAACTATTTAATTATTTCGTTTAAAATTATAAAAATATTTTGTACCAAAGAGTGGCAAGCATTTTAGCAATGTTGTAGCCAGTTTGAGTTACCAAGGCACTAAAGGAGCCCAACATTAAATTGACTAAGATATAAGCTTAAAACGAGACCAATCACTTAACAAAGTGATAGTTTGCATTGTAGGTGGGGCTACATAGATTAAACCTGCAATGGCAATAACAGACGCCAACGTAATTAATTTATTATCGAAATTAGCTATTTTTAAAGCGGTTCCGAAAGAGCGTTTAATTTCTACATTACTTAAATCGACGCTGTAAATTTCATCAAGTAATAAATGTATTAACCCGCCGAGTAAAATAAACCCACCTGTTAACCAGGCAAAGGTGGCTGAATATATGGTTGTTTGGTCATTCAGCTGCCAGGTTACTTGTGTTGTTAACAAGGCGCATAACAGTATAAATAATAAAGAGTGGCAGCTACCTCTGTGTACTGTGATCCACTCAAAAATGGGCCTGATAATATATTTAATAAATCCATACACTAACAACGGCACTACAACTAACTCTACAAAACTAATTGGGATGATTAGCTCGGTGGTTATGTAATGCATTACTATTAATACAGCACTTAGGGCAAATAAGTTAAAAATAGTATCGAGTGATGTGGAGTTATCTGAATCTATGTCTGGTAATAGGCCGCCAATTGAGCCTAAAAACCATAACCAAAGTGCGCTATTTAAATCAATGTGGCCTGCCGATAAAAGAGCGGCTGAACTTAAGCCGGTGATGATAACAGAAGTATTAAGATGAGTATTGAAGTTTGCCATTGTATATCTTGATAGGAAAATAGGTTGGCATTTTAGCAATTGAAAACTTAATTGTTCAATATACTTAAGAGCATCTTATTTTTTTAACTCGTCATAAAATGCAACATTTCCGCGGCCTGTTTCTTTTACGTGGTAGAGCATTTTGTCAGCGTTGAACATCAATTCAAGTAGTTCATTGCCATCGTTAGGGGCTACTGCAATACCTATGCTTGCACCGACTGCGCATTTTTTAGTTTGAGAAATACTAATGTCCTGCTGTAGCTCATCGAGCAGGGCTATGGCTTGGTTCTGTGTTGAGCTTTTATCGTAATTATTAATTTGCTGCGCAACAATGAATTCGTCACCGCCTAGGCGGATACATATGTCAGTATTGTTATTGAATCGTTTTTTAAAGCGGTTTGCTATCTCTATCAACACTTTATCACCGGCTTCGTGACCATAGGTGTCGTTAATGGGTTTAAATTTGTCTAAATCAATCATCATAAGCACAAGATGTTGACCATGTTTAGCGCATTCACGTAGTGCTTTTTTTAGGCGCTTTTCGCCTGCACGGCGATTAAAGAGGTCAGTGAGTGGATCGTGATCGGCTTCAAATTGGGTTTGAAACTTGCGCTCTGCGCGTTCGGTTATGTCATGTAAAATTACTTCTACTAATTGTTCTTGCTGGGGACTTCGGTTGGTTTGTCTTTGGTCTGTTTATTTTTACCCACCTTATGTAGTTACACTATTTTACAACTAAACATTTTGCATTATTAACAAATAATTAGGATGTTATAGTATTGCATTTGTTGTTTGATATAGTATAACATCCGTCGCATTCTAATTTACCCTTATACAGAGTTTGAATGTGACTACACCTACTGCAATAAATCAAACATCATCAATAGAATCTCAACGCCCTGAAAATACCCGTAATTCAGAATTAAATAATGCTCAAACAGCGAAAAGCGACGCCATTATTGAAGTGAATTCGTTAAGTTTTAGCATTAAAAATAACGCTATTTTAAAAAACTTAAATTTTACTGTGGGCTCAGGCGAAATCTACGCACTACTTGGCGGTAACGGTGCTGGTAAGTCAACCACGTTAAAAACGTTATTGGGTTTTAATAAACCAACGCAAGGTTCAGTAAAAGTAGTGGGTAAAGAGGTTACACAAGCACTTGATTTTGTTCGCGGAAAAACAGCTTACTTACCAGAGTCGGCAACGTTATACCCGCATTTAACCGCCCGCGAAAACGTAAAATATTTTTTATCACTTGCTGATATTAATAAAACAGATGAGCAAATTAATGCCGCATTTAACCGCGTAGCCTTGCAAGAAGGTGCGTGGGAGCGTCATATGCAAACTTACTCTAAAGGCATGAGACAAAAAACCGCAATTGCATTAGCCATTTTACGTGAAGCCCCCATATTTTTACTTGATGAGCCTACATCGGGCCTTGACCCTGTTGCCATAGATGAGTTTAACCAGTTAGTGCGCGAGCTTGCATTAACGGGTGCGACTATTTTAATGGTGACTCATGATGTATACGGCGCCTGCCAAGTAGCTAACCGTATTGGTTTACTTAGAGCCGGTGAGCTGGTGGGCGAATTTGACGCGCCAGAAAATGGCCGCATTGATACCGAACAAGTACACGCAGCCTTTGCGCAAAGAGGCGCGTAATGAGTATAAATAACTTTTCAAAAGTGGTTATAGTTGCCAAAGATGAATGGCGCTATTGGCTACGCTCGAAACTAGCAATGACCGTTTTAGCCATTGGTTTATTGCTTACCCTTTCATCGGTAGTGGTGACTGCCATTACAATGCATGAACTTAGCCATGATCGCCATGAACTGCAATCAAATGCCGAGCAAAGCTTTGTTGAACAGCCCGATCGTCACCCGCACAGAATGGTGCATTACGGGCACTATGCATTTAGAACGCCTTCGCCATTGAGCACCCTCGACCCAGGTATAGATGCATACACAGGTAACTCAATATTTTTAGAAGGACATAGGCAAAACAGTGCAATGTTTGCCGATCAACGCCAAGGTACAGCGCTTACTAAATTGGGTAGCTTAACGCCTGCTTTTATAGTGCAAACTCTAGCGCCGTTGCTTCTTATATTAATTGGTTACAGCTCAATTAGCCGTGAGCGTGAATCGCATACGCTGTCGTACTTGTTAGCGCAAGGTACGTCGGGTATTACGCTAATTGCCGGTAAAGGCTTAGCACTGCTTTCGGTTGTGAGCTTAATTATTGCGCCACTGGCTGTATCGGCTTTGTTTACGGTATCTTCGGGTGAAAGTTTACTAGCAGTTGCCAGTTTTGTTGTAGGTTACGCTTTATATTTAACCGTGTGGGTATTACTGATTTTACTCGCATCGAGCGTGTTTAGTAAAAACAGTGGTAGCTTTACGGCGCTTGCGTTTGTATGGATTTTACTGTGTATTGTTATGCCGCGCGTAGCAAGTACTACAGCCTCAACGGCTGTGCCATCTGCTGGTAAAATAGAAACCGACTTTGCGGTTAAAGCCGAACTTAGAAAACTAGGCGATGGCCATAACACTAACGACCCAGCATTTAAGCAATTTAAACAGTCTCTCCTTGAAAAGTACAACGTAAATAGTATTGATGAGCTGCCGGTAAACTTTAGAGGTTTAGTAGCCAGTGAATCAGAGGCTAAGCAGGCCAAAGTACTAAACCAATTTGCTCAGCAGCGTATGCAAGCAGAACTTAAGCAAACGCAAGTATCGCGCTATTTTGGGTGGGTATCTCCAATGGTTGCTATTCGCTCGCTCTCTATGATTGTGGTGGGAACAAGTATAGAAACGCATCATCGTTTTTTACGTGAAACTGAGCAGCTTCGTTTTGATTTTGTGCAAGGACTTAACAAAATTCATAGTGAAGAGCTTGATTACAAAGACGACATGAACCGCAACGCTGATGCCGCAGCCACTAAAAAAGCACGCGTTAGCGCCGAAAACTGGCAAATACTACAAGATTTTAATTTTAATGTAGATAGTGCAGATGTTCGAGCACAAAGAAGTGTACCTGCGTTTTTACAGTTATTACTGTGGATTGTAGTACTAGTAGGCGGTATTAAATTTGTAGGAAAACGTTTGATATGAGTTATTTAATTACACAATTTATGCGTGAATGGGGCTTTTTACTGCGCCAAAAGTACGTAGTGGTATTAGTGCTGTGTAGCCTTGTTTTATCGGGTTTTGCTATTTACAGCGGGCTAAGTGAAGTGAGCGCACAACAGCAAACTATTGAGCGATTAAAAGAAGCAGATCAAAGCGACCGCGCTAAAGTACAGCAAAAGCAAAACGATGCGGGCATGTTAGCGTATTACAGCTTTCATTTAACATACTCGCAGCCATCTAACCTGGGATTTGCTGCATTAGGTGAGCGCGATATATTCCCGTGGAAACACCGCATTAACTTATTAGCACTTGAGGGGCAAATTTACGAAAGCGATGCACAAAATGCTGAGCTGGCTCAGGCCGGTAAAATAGATTTTGTGTTTGTAATTAGTGCGCTAGCGCCACTGGTTATAATATTGCTGTTTCATGATTTATTTGCAAATGAGCGCACCAGCGGTAGGCACGATTTACTCGTTACTACGGCTAAGTCTTACTTTGCTTTATGGGGCGCACGTATAACCGTGAGATTTGTAGCGGTAATAGTGTGTTTAATGCTGCCATTTTTTGTGGGTGCAGTTATAGCAGGTGCAAGCTGGTTTGAAGTGGCGTTTGTATCGCTGCTGTGTATTGCATACTTAGGATTTTGGACTGCGCTTAGTGTGTGGTGGGGTAAAAATGCAACCAGCGCGCCACGTGTTGCCTCTAGCTTAATTGGTTTATGGGTGTTGTTTGCTTTTATTATTCCTATTTTAGGCGACCTTGCTATAAACAAATCTGTGCATTCGCCTAAAGGGGGCGACATTATGCTTACCCAACGTGAAGCAGTAAACGATGCGTGGGATTTACCTAAATCTGCAACTATGCAGCCTTTTGTTAAAGAGTTTCCTGAGTTTGCGCCTTATATAGATATGAGTAGTGAATTTGAGTGGAAATGGTATTACGCATTTCAACAAATGGGCGATTTAAAAGCAGCAGAGCTTTCAAAGGCCTACCGCGATGCAACCGCTAAAAAATACGAGTTAGCTGGTTTTGTATCTTGGGTTTCGCCACCGCTGTTACTGCAGCGCATCTTAACGCGTGAAGCCAATACCGATTCAATTGCCGCTTACAAGTATGAGCAGCAAATTAGAGATTATCATCAGCAATTACGCGAGTTTTATTACCCTTGGTTATTTTACAAAGGCGACCCAACTAAAGCAGCCCTTGAAAATATGCCACGCTTTGAAAGTACCACGCAAAGCAGCAACTAAAAATACAGCGCTAAACGTACCTGTTTAGCGCTATATAAATGACTACATAACTATAAAATACTTACATTACTCACAAGGTTCACAATGAAAACCAATACAAAAGGGCTTAAGCTCACCTATTTAAGTACTTGCCTAGTAAGCTTATTTAGTAGCCAGGTAATGGCTGCTGAGCAAAATATGCAAAGTACAAGCGTAACGGATGACGCAATTGAAAAAGTAACCGTTGTTGCATCTCGCCAGGCTTATCAAGGTAACTTTAGCCCTTTAGAAACACCGCAATCAGAGCTTAAAATTGATTTAGAAGCCCTTGAAAACGCAGGTGCAGTAAGCCTTGACCAAGCACTTGATTTATCAGCCTCTGTTGCGCGCCAAAACAACTTTGGTGGGCTTTGGAATAGTTTTGCATTACGTGGTTTTGTAGGCGACGAAAACCTACCAAGTAACTACTTAGTAAATGGCTTTAATGCAGGACGTGGCTTTGGTGGCTCACGTGATTTGTCGGGTATTGAGTCGGTTGAGGTTTTAAAAGGCCCGCGTGCGGCTTTATTTGGCCGTGGTGAACCAGGTGGTACAGTAAACTTAGTTACAAAACGCCCAACGTTTGATACCGAAGGTGAAATTAAGGTTTCTGTAGGTAGTTTTGATACTTACCGCGCCGATGTAGATTACACCACAGCGCTTAACGACGACGTTGCAATTAGACTGGTTGGTTTTTATGAAGATGCCGAAAGCTTTAGAGATACAATAGAAACCACTAAGCAAGGCTTTAGCCCGTCAATCGTGTGGAATATTAATAATAACAGCCAACTAATATACGAGCTTGAATATAGCGACCAAGAAGTACCGTTTGATAGGGGCGTATTAGCCATAGATGGCGAGCTTGGCCTTATTCCACAAAGCCGCTTTTTAGGTGAGCCAGGCGATGGCCCAATTGAAGCCGATGTACTTGGCCATCAAGTAGAGTTTATTCATGACTTTGATGATAATTGGAGTATCTTATTTGGTGCAAATTACCGCGATACGTCGTTGGAAGGCTTTGCAACCGAAACCGGTTTTGGTGGCGTTGTAGATGGCGAAGTAAACCGCTTTAGACGCTACCGCGACTTTGACGCAAAATACCAAGTATTTAGAACTGAGGTAACGGGTAATCTTGAGCTTGGCGGGGTTGAACACCGTTTAATTATGGGTGTTGATGCCGATAAATTTGAAAACGACCAAGTAATTTTACGTGTTCGTGGCGATCAATACATTAATGTATTTAACCCAGTTTATGGCGCTTATGAATTACCAACGCCAACCTCAAATACAGACCGTTTGGAAACTCAAAAATCATTGGGTGTATTTTTTCAAGATCAAATAAGCATTACCGATAAGTTAGATATTCGTATTGGTGCACGTTTTGATGATTACGAACAAACACTTAATAATCGCTTAGCAAGCTCAATTAACAAACAAACTGAGTCTCGTGTTAGCCCGCAGTTTGGCTTAGTTTACGAAGCGAGTGAGTTTTTGTCGGTGTATGGGGCTTATGGTGAAAACTTTAGACCGCTTTCGGGTGCCGATGCTAATGGCGATGGTTTTGAGCCAAACCAATCTACATCTGCTGAGGTGGGTGTTAAATTTACATTAAACGATGGCGCATTATTTGGTACTGTTGCTGTGTTTAAAGTAAAGCAAGACAACATGCTTGTTGTAGATGACCCAACAGCGTTTACTTACGCAGCCATTGGTGAAGCACAAAGTAAAGGGATAGAAATAGACCTAACGGGTGAGCTTACCGATACGCTTAAAATTTGGGCGTCGTATGCATACGTTGATGCAACAATCGAAAACTCATTTTTTGATGCTAACTTTGGTTACACAGTAGAAGCGGGCGCATCACTATTAAACGTGCCAGAGCAACAGCTTAGCTTACAGTTAGTGCAATCAACAGATCTATACGGTAAAGCCATTAAGTTTGGTGGTGGTTTATTACATGTGGGCAAGCGTAACGGCTTTTTTGGTACCGACTTTGAACTACCAAGCTACACAACAGCCCGTGCTTTTGTAAATTATGATGTAACAGACGCCATTGGTATTACGGCTGAGGTAAATAACCTGTTTGATGAAACGTATTACACAAACTCGTTTGCCGATGCATGGGTACAACCTGGTACACCAAGAAACGTTAAGTTTTCTGCATCCTATAAGTTTTAAACGTATCCATTAAAACGATATAAACAAATAGGCTGCTTATATAAGCAGCCTATTTGTTTTTAAATTAATTTTTTTAAGTATCCATCAAAAATTTGCTTGTACTTGCCGGATTCTTTGAGTTTTTGCAGTTGTAAATTAAAGTCATTGCGTACTTTTTTAGACTTAAATAAATATCCATTAGGGCTTTTTCCAAACAAAGGGAACCTATCAATTTTTTGTGTTGTATCAATATCTTTTATATTTGCGCGAAAGTAGTCAAAGCTTTGTTTATCCATTTGTATAACATCTACCTTGTCTGAGTACAAAAATTTAACTTGAAGCGATTGGTCGTGTATTTCGTTATACAATGGATTAGCTTTAGCCATATTTGCATACTCATCTCCTAAGTGAATGGCAGCACTTGGCCATGACAATAGACTATAATTTTTCAAATCGGCTATTTCACTCAATTTAAAGTTGTTTTTACTTAAAGCAAAAGCAAGTTTTTCGTATGTATAAGACGCATATGATAAATAACCTTTTAGGGTGTTTCCGTTTGCAGTATTTAAATTAATATCTGCTACTACATCGATATTTCCTTTTTTATACTCTTTTACACGCCGAGTATAAGGATAATATCGAGACTCAATTGTGTAGCCTAAAGGTGTTAAAGCCGCTGTAATAATATCTACTGTTAGACCACTATTTGAATCAGGAAATACGAAAGGAGGAAGTTTTTCACCAAAACCTACTACGAGCGTTTGCTCAGTGGTTGATGCATTAACGATGGGTGATAATAACAATGCGGCTATTAAAATGCTGTTTAACGTCATTTTTACTGCAATAAATTAACTATTGATGTTTAAAAGATAGTTATTAACGTGTAAAGCAACAAGTAAAAAGCCCATTAAACTAATTATTAATTAGCTTTAATGGGCTGATTGATATCAGTTTTATACAGGGGTATTTAAAATGGTGCGTAGTCATCGGGTGTTGTTACTGGCGTAGTCCAGCGCTTTGTAGCATCTATTACTGGGCGTTGTGCGCCTTGAGCTGGTAAACGCCCGCGGTCGCCAAACAACCACAGTACAAAGTTGGTTCTATCGCCACTGGTTATGGGTTTAGCAGCATGTGCCACACTTCCTCAGTGGATTATCGCGATACCTGGCTTAAAACTAAGTTGAGTTACTTTACCTGTAACTTGGTCGTAAAAATCAAGCTCAGAACCGCTAAACTCCTCACCCGGTAAATTTAAATTAATATTTAACGTTACCGCTGATGCATCAGTATTTGGGCGAATAGACGCATCTGTACTAGGGTCATAGTAAATAGAAAAACCAAATGTTTGTGTGTCGTAACCTGTAATTTCAGGAAATAATAAACGCGAAATAGGGCGCATATAAGTGTTTAGCATTTCGATATAAAATGCTTGAAAACTTGGCGCTGCTAAATAGCCCTCTGATCGTTTATCGAGCATAACGCCGCGGCGGTTTAATACAATACCGTAAGGTGGGCGCATAGGAATATTAGAGTTCCATACTTGTTCAAGGTAGCCACGTAAAACGGTTAGGCGCTCAGGATCAAAAAATTGAAACTGAAACACATCAGGAGCCACTTCTTCTAAAAGCGCTTTTACTAAATGCTCTTTAGATGGATTTTCCCATGCTTGTTGTATGGCTTTGCGTAAATTTTTATCGAGTAACGAATCGTCTAGCGTAAAGGTAGAAGCGTCAACTTCGCTTGCTTCCTATTCTTTCCAAGCGTCTGAAATTAGGTCGTCGTTGCTTGCCCAAAACTGCTGTACCGAGTGATCACGGTTTAACATTTCTTGGCGTGTTGGTAAATCTAGAGCACGGGCTAATTGTAATTGTTTGGTTTTCATACGATGTAACTCCAGTTATTTAATACAGGTTTAACAATCTAGGAGTTAAGTTTATTGTAGAGTTAATTATTAATAAACTGGACAATAAAATAAACAGTATTAATAAAAAATTAATAATAGAATCGTTTAATGCCTTTTTAAGCGTTAAAAAGCTGCATTAAATGCAGCCTTTTATTTTAATGCGTAACTCTGTCGCCCCAAATATCTTCTAGGCGACTGTCTCGTCCGCATCGCCAGCGATAAGTGTTATAACGGATAGGGTTATTTTTGTAGTAATCTTGATGGTAACTTTCTTTTCCTTTGATAGGGTAGAACACCGTTGTATTTAATATTGGCGTAACAACGGTTTGATTAGGAAACTCTTTAATAACACGTTGTTTGGATTGCTCTGCTAATTTACGTTCTTCTTCATTAGCAACAAATATAGCACTGCGATAACTGGGGCCTTTGTCGCAAAATTGGCCTTTCGGATCAAAAGGGTCAATATTAACCCAATAATGATTGAGTATTTCTTGATAGCTTACAATGCTAGGTTTATAGGTGATTTCAACCGCTTCATAGTGTCCTTTATGATTACCGTTATATGTAGGGTTTTTAATTTTACCCCCTGTAAAGCCAGATATTACGTCGGTTACGCCTTCAAGTTTCTCAAAGTCTGATTCCATACACCAAAAGCAACCACCTGCAAGCACTGCTTTTTTTGTCTCTTCTGCGTAAGAGAGTGTGCTAAATAAAACGAGGGTAGATGCTAGCGTTAATGAGAGTGTTTTTTTCATAAAAATATCCACCTTTAGAATTAATTTAACTATACGTTTAATTAGACCTATCAAGTACAAAAGGTATTTCATATTTTTAGCTAACAAATTTGGTTTTGGTCAAAAGTGTATAATTTATATTTTAATACTATGTATTCCACTAAAAACGCAGTTGAAAAGTTTAACCGTGTTGATTAAGGTTAATTCATTGATGATGTAATTTACTTGGTGTTAGATGAACCAATTAACTGAGGAATCAATTAGCTGCCCGTATTGCGGTGAAGTTATAGAGGTATTACTAGATGCTGCAGATATTGATGAGCAATACATAGAAGACTGCCAAGTATGCTGTAAGCCTATTTCGTTTGTTGTATTTGAAGAAGACGGCGAGCTAAAGGTAAATGTATACAGTGAAGACGATACATTTTAAATTGGCGTAAATTATAAAAAAGGCTGCATAACTGTAGCCTTTTTCATTGATGGGGCGTTACTTATTTTGTTCTCGAGCTAGCTGGTTAGGGAGTAGCTCTTCCACTATTTCACGTGCGGGTAGAGTGTAACGTGTGCCATCAAACATGACTGAGGTAAACTCATTTATATTAGTAATGCCGGTTAGGGTCCAGCCCTCGCCGCGCTTAGGACAATACACAGTTGTGGTAGGTTGTATTACTTTAAATTCGTCACTCATACTTGTGTGCTCGTTATATAATGCTTGTTAATGCACTATGGTAAGTTAATAATGCAGGTTCATAAAGAGCAATTTGCCCTGTATTTAAATCATGTTTGAAAAAATAAATACGCCTCGTATATCGCTGCGTTTAATATCTCATAAAGATGTAACTAGTTTACATGCTATTTTAAACAACCCGTTGGTTAGTAAATTTAATGACTATTTAACCCCGCTATCTAAAAGTGATGTAAAGCAATTAATACAAGATGATATTAGCGGCTACTATGAAGGGGAAGTTATACGTTTAGCGATTACGCATAATACTCTAAACAAAGTGATTGGTAGTTGTGGCCTATATAAAATTAATGAACAAGTAAGCTGTGCTTTTTTAGGCTTTGAGCTGGCGCCGGATTTTTGGGGTAAGGGTTACATGAAAGAGGCGCTTGTAGCGTTAATACCTGAATTAGTGATGATTTTTAAGTTAAAAACTATTTATGCCGAGGTAGACAGTCGCAATACAGCCTCGTGTAATTTGCTAAATGGGCTAGGGTTTCAACTTAGCGAAAATAAAAGCAGCGTTTGGTTTTGTCATTTTTAATACATAGAGAAAAATATGGCTATACACATAAATAAAAATTACTTAGTAAACTTAGTATTTGCTGTGATTGCATTGAGCTTAATTATTTTAGGCAGCCGTTATTATAACCATTATGTTTCGGCCTATACAGATGTAACAATCGATTCAAAAGTATTAAATGAAACGCGTAAAATTTTTATTAGATTACCGAGTAATTACGATGCTAATAAAACGTATTCGTTAATTATTAAAACAGATGGTAATTTTAACCTAGATAAATGGGATGAGTCTTTAACTATGCTTGCTAAAAAGCAAGGTGGTAAGCAAGCAATATTAGTGGCTATTCCAAACTTATTTTTTGTATCTTCTCGTAATCGCGACCTAGTGCCGCCTTACGCACGCCAAGAGGTTAATACTGAAGCTAGATTAGATGATGGAACGCAGCCTAATGGTGAGGCTGATAAGTTTTTACAGTTTATTGAAGTAGAGCTTCTGCCTTATTTATCGAGTAAATTTAAGCTAAACAATAACCGTGTGCTAAGTGGGTTTTCTGCTGGTGGAAGTTTTGTGTTGTATGTATTTCATACAAAAAACGAATTATTTAATGGCTATTTTGCGTTTAGCCCTGCAGCTTGGTACGACGATATGACAGTAGTAAGTAAGGTTGATACGTTTTTAAAATCAAAGAAGGAGGCGTTTAAGCAGCCAACCTATTTGTTTTTGTCGGTAGGTGGGGATGAGCACCCGTTAATGTTAGAGGCATATAATAATTTAGAGCAGACATTTAAAACCAACCATAATAACAACTTACTGTGGGAATCTATTATTAACCCCAATGCCGAACATAGCGACAATCCACTATTGAGTGTTGCTGATGCGCTAGGCGGATATCAAAGGTTTTTAAATAAAACACCTTAGCATGTCGCTCAACTTAAAGTAGTAAGTAATTGACGAAATAGCTCTTTTGATTAAGGCTATTCCTTTTTAATATTGTTAAAGAACACATCATACTATATTGGTTAAAGGTTAATCTTAACTAAGAGTTTAAAAAATATGATTATTGTCAAAGAGTAGGTGGTGTCACAAGTAAAACGCCCTAGCTTAGTAGGGCATGAAAGGGCAAATTATAATTTTATAATTGGTATCTAAATCCAAATGCGATTCCGTCATCTTCCGACTGTTCCATTTGGGCTTGCTGATCTTTATTGTTGCTTTCAAAGTCACTAAAATCTTTACGGGCCTCTACATACGCAATTGTGTCTTCGTCAAATAAATAATGAAGGCCAATAACAGCAAATTGGCGTTTAAATACATCGTTCGGGTCGGCATTAAAGTTAGGTTGAATTACGTAACCATCACCTGCATCAAATACGTTGTAGGCGATAATAGGGCGAAAATCGTTATCAAAGCGGTACGATGCAAATGTTTCTACACCCATTGCGTCTTTAATTAAGCGACCAAGGTTATCGGTATCGTGATTTTTGTTTTTATTAATATTAGCGGCAACATAAAGACCTTTTTGATCTACGCTGCCCCACATAATACCTGCACCGTATATTAAATCTTCAACATTTTGTGTAGAGCCATCGCCGTAAGTTAAATCAAACTCACCTCGGTTTACACCGGCTGTAAGCGTTAACATGTCTGTAGGGGTGTAAGTAACCGAGGCACCAAAGGTGTAGTTAAACTCAACTTCCTGTGCAGCGCTATCGCCAGTGTTCCACAATGTCTCGCATTCATATTCAGTTATATCGCTTACATCACAGGTGTAAAATTCGCTGTTTTTAAGCTGTGCTTGCAGTGTAAAACTTAAATCGTTGTAGCTGTTACGATATTGAATAAGTTTATCGCCACGGCCGGTGCCGTTTACTGCGCCATCGTCTTTGTTGTAGGTATAAACGCCAGCAGCATTACCATCCCATACAAAGCTGTTGTTGGTGCCATAAACAACGTCGTACCATGCCCCCCATTGCTTACCAATAGTAATTTGGCCATATTTTTCGTGCGAAAGGCCGGCATAACCTAAGCGATTATATAAAAACTCATCTTGAATTGATTCAAAGCGGTTGTTGTAAACAATATTGCTGCTACCTACAGGGTTTACACCCCATTCTACACGCCCTAATGCAGTCCAGCCTTGCTTAAGTTCGCGATCAAATTTAAAGTTTATACGCGATGTACCGTTTACAACTTCTGTTTGATTTTGTGTATTTATAATCCTTACGTCAATAAAACCACCCACGCTCATTGAATTACGCTCGTCCTTGTATACGTTTACTTCAGAGAATACCGAAGGGCTAATCATTGTTGCTATCAGCATTGATGTTAATTTCAATTTCATTGTGTACTGCCTTGTGTACGTCGGTAAAATGGTAAGTGCAAGGCACACTAACAAACACCTTTATTGGTAAAAAGTGAAAAAACATCATCGAAATTATTCATATATTATGTAGACATTCACGGTGGGTTAATTGTGTTTTTAAGTTGTTATTAAAGTGTATTTTTATAGTAAATACATAAGCAGCCTGAAAATTTACAACCTTAAAAATAATTAATTATTATGATGTTTTTTCACGTTAGCTATAAATTAATTTTTAGTGTAAAAGCTCTAATCTTGTTGTTTTTCAGTGGAATAGCATCACCGTGATGAGTATTCAAAAATCTGCGTAATCAAGTTTTATTGGGTTTTAAATTCACTTCAAATCATAAGTTAAATATAAAAATAAAATAAGAATTGCACACCCTTAATAATTAAGTTTCAGTGCTTGTTAAGTTCGATTTTTGATAGAAAAAATGCCCTTTTTGATATAAACTGCGCGAAAATTAAATACATCACAAACTCCTTTGGAGGGTAGCGCTATTATTAGTACAGCTAATATCACCATGCAATTTGGTGCTAAACCATTATTTGAAAATATCTCAGCAAAATTTGGCGATGGAAACCGCTACGGTTTAATCGGTGCAAATGGTTGTGGTAAGTCAACGTTTATGAAAATTTTAAGCGGTGAGCTTGAACCATCTTCAGGTAATGTAAGCACAGATCCAAATGAGCGCGTTGCTAAACTAAACCAAGACCAGTTTGCTTACGAAGAATACTCTGTAATCGATACAGTGATAATGGGTCACAAAGAGTTATGGGATATTAAACAAGAGCGGGATCGTATTTATTCTTTACCAGAAATGAGTGAAGAAGATGGTATGAAAGTAGCCGATCTTGAAACAGAATTTGCTGAAATGGACGGTTACTCTGCCGAATCTAAAGCCGGTGAGCTTTTATTAGGTGTTGGTATTGCTACTGAGCAGCATTACGGGCCCATGTCTGAAATTGCGCCTGGTTTTAAATTGCGAGTACTACTTTCTCAGGTGTTGTTTTCTGACCCAGATATCATGCTACTTGATGAGCCTACCAATAACTTGGATATTTACACGATCAAGTGGTTAGAAGATGTATTGAACCAGCGCGATTGTACTATGATCATCATCTCGCATGACCGCCACTTTTTAAACTCTGTGTGTACGCACATGGCTGACATAGATTACGGCGAGCTTCGTATTTATCCAGGCAACTACGACGAATACATGTTTGCAGCAACGCAGGCACGCGAACGTTTATTAAGCGAAAATGCCAAAAAGAAAAGCCAAATTGCAGAGCTACAACAATTTGTATCACGTTTCTCGGCTAATGCCTCTAAAGCTAAGCAAGCTACATCGCGTGCTAAGCGTATTGACAAAATTCAGTTAGACGAAGTAAAAGCCTCGTCTCGTCAAACACCATTTATTCGTTTTGACCAAGAAAAACAACTGTTTCGTAACGCACTAGAAATGACAAGCCTTAGCCAAGGTTTTGAAGACAATACGTTATTCACAGGCCTAGAAGGTTTAGTAGAAGTAGGCGAGCGCATTGCCATAATTGGTGAAAACGGCGTGGGTAAAACAACGCTACTTAATACGTTGGCAGGAAAACTTGCGCCAAAAGCGGGTGAATTTAAGTGGTCTGAAAACGCTAACATTGGCTACTACGCACAAGATCATGCCGA
Organism: Pseudoalteromonas sp. NH0006-46; assembly: GCF_057547735.1. Classification (NCBI taxonomy): domain Bacteria; kingdom Pseudomonadati; phylum Pseudomonadota; class Gammaproteobacteria; order Alteromonadales; family Pseudoalteromonadaceae; genus Pseudoalteromonas; species Pseudoalteromonas sp. NH0006-46. The sequence goes on from NZ_BAAJML010000008.1 coordinate 145,743, forward strand.
CGAATTTGAAAAAGACATGAACTTGTTTGAGTGGATGGAGCAATGGCAGCAAGAAGGCGATGATGAGCAAGTTGTTCGTAGCTTTTTAGGTCGTATGTTGTTTTCGCAAAACGACATTAAAAAGTCAGTAAAAGTAATATCTGGTGGTGAGCAAGGCCGTATGTTGTTTGGCAAAATCATGATGCATAAACCAAACATATTATTAATGGATGAGCCAACCAACCACATGGATATGGAATCAATTGAAGCGCTTAACTTAGCCCTTGAAGCTTACGAAGGCACGTTGTTGTTTGTATCGCATGACCGCCAATTTGTATCTTCTGTTGCTACCCGCATATGGGAAATTAAAGACGGTAAGATAATCGACTTTAGAGGTAATTACTCAGAGTACCTAGCAAGTAAAGAAGCCTAGTTACTTTGTAATTACAGAATTAAAAAAGCCATGTTTAACATGGCTTTTTTTGTTTTTGTTTTATGTTTATTATTTATAAAAAATTAGCCGTTAATCTTCATTTAATATCATTCGAACCTCGCAAATTAAACGTGTTTGGGTATAATACCCGCCTAAAACCGGACATAAGTCCGCTATTTTAAAATACATTACTGAGGAGTATTTATGACTGTTGGCATTATTATGGGTTCTAAATCAGATTGGCCAACCATGGAACACGCTGCGCTTATGCTAGAGCAGTTTGGCATTAAGTACGAAACCAAAGTTGTATCTGCACATCGCACTCCTCAATTACTTGCTGATTATGCAAGCTCAGCTGCAGAACGCGGCATCAAAGTTATTATTGCAGGCGCAGGTGGCGCTGCCCATCTACCGGGTATGGCGGCTGCTTTTACATCGGTTCCTGTTTTAGGCGTGCCAGTAAAGTCTAAAGCGCTTAATGGCGTTGACTCGCTACTTTCGATTTGTCAAATGCCTAAAGGCGTTGCAGTAGGGACTTTGGCCATTGGTGAGCCTGGCGCTGCAAACGCAGGTTTGTTAGCTGCGCAAATTTTAGGTTGCTATAACCCTGAAATTTTTGAAAAAATCGAAGCATTTCGTAAAAATCAAACCGACACAATATTAGCTAACCCAAATCCTGCTGAGTAACGATGAATATTTTAATTTTAGGTGCAGGACAACTTGCACGTATGATGAGCCTTGCAGGCGCACCACTTAATTTGAATGTAGTTGCTTACGATGTTGGCAGCCAAAAAATTGTTCACCCGCTAACGGGTGAAGTGTATACAACAACGCTTGAACAAGCTATTGAATCAGCTGATGCAATCACGGCTGAATTTGAGCACATTCCTGATGATGTTTTAACGCTATGCTGTAATAGCAACAAGTTTTATCCGGGTAAAGCCGCAATTAAAACAGGTGGTGATAGAGCACTAGAAAAAGCGTTACTTAATAAAACAGGGGTTGAATGTGCGCCTTATCAGCTAATTACTGAAAAAGCACATTTAGAACTTGCTGCTAAAAACCTAGGTAAGCCACTTGTAATAAAAACCTGCCAAGCAGGCTACGACGGTAAAGGGCAATGGCGATTAAAATCAGATGATCAAATAGAACAAATTTGGTCAGAAATGGCTGATTTTATAGCATCAGGGTCACAGGATGCGCCGCACACGATTATTGCAGAAAAAATGATCCCGTTTGATCGAGAAGTCTCTATTATTGGTGCGCGAGATAAACACGGTAATGTTGCTATTTATCCGTTAACAGAAAACGAGCATACCAACGGTGTGCTAACGCTTTCTGTTGCTGGTAAAAATAATAAACAGGTAGAAGCACAAGCAAACGACGCATTTACTAAAATTGCTAACGAACTTAACTATGTGGGTGTATTGGCCATAGAGTTTTTTGATGTAATGGGCACACTATTAGTTAATGAAATTGCACCACGAGTCCATAATTCAGGTCATTGGACTCAGCAAGGTTGTCATTGTTCGCAATTTGAAAATCATATGCGTGCCGTTGCAGGTTTACCACTTGGAAATACTGAGCTAAAACATATTACGGCTATGATCAATGTGCTTGGACAAGCAAGCATCCCTGCTGAGGTACTTACATTACCTGACGTAACAAGCCATTGGTACGGTAAAGCGGCGAAGCCAGGTCGTAAAATGGGTCATATTAATGTATCGGCTCACAATATGAATGACCTGTCAGACAAGTTAAGTCAATTAACTGATTATTTACCAGAGCACGATTACCCGGGTATTTTAAAAACGGCAGAAAAACTAATTTTAGGCTAGGGGCCTTGAGCAGGACGGATGAGCCTTTTCTCAGTTAAATAAGCAAGACGCTTTATGCCGCATTTACTCAGAACTTTAGGTGAAATACCTCGAGCCAAAATTAAATTGCACCTTAATTAAAAAATGCTGAGTTTACTCGGCATTTTTTGTCTGTAAAAAAACAAAAACGCACTACATTATGAAATAATAAAACCAATTATTTCAAGGTGAGTGTTTAAATGAAATCTAAACTAATTTATGGCGCGTTAGTCGCCACGTTTTTGAGTGTCAATATTCATGCGACAGAGTCTATTCGTGTTGCCACATTCAATGTCAGTATGGATGCTACAAATTACACTGCCAAAGGCGAGCTTATTAAAAGTGATGCCTTAGTCAAAGCTCTTACCTCAAACACACAACAGATTAAAAATATTGCAGAAATTATCCAGCGCGTTCGCCCAGATATTATTTTACTAAACGAGTTTGACTTTGTTCCTAAAGAACAAGGTATTGATTACTTTAAAACACATTACTTAAACGTAAGCCAAAACCAGCAAACCGCCATTGATTACCCTTATTCTTATATAGCACCCGTTAATACGGGCCTTGCGACAGAGTTTGACCTAGATAACGATGGTAAAAAAAGTAAAGTAATGGGTGATGCCCAAGGCTTTGGCTTTTTTGAAGGGCATTATGGGATGGCCATACTATCTAAGTACCCAATCGATTTTGACAAAATTAGAACTCTTCAAACCTTTAAATACAAAGATATGCCTAATGCCCAAATGCCGTTAATGCCAAAAACAGGTGAGAATTGGTATAGCGCTCAAGAGTGGCAAGCTCTTAGGTTAAGTTCTAAATCGTTTTGGGATGTACCGGTTGTTATTAATAACAAAGCAGTGCATATATTAGCCTCGCATCCTACGCCTCCGGTGTTTGATGGCGAAGAAGATAGAAATGGCAAACGTAACCATGACGAAATTAGATTAATTGCTGACTACGTAGCAAATGCTAACTATTTATACGACGATAATGGACAAAAAGGCGGGCTAGAGACGCAGTCTCGTTTTGTTATTTTGGGTGATTTAAATGCAGCACCCGAAGGTGACAAAGCGCGTTTAGAAACAACCGATCAATTACTTAATAATCCATTAATCAATGCTCGCTTTTTACCTCAAAGTGAAGGTGCTAAGCAGCAATACGAGTTTTCCTATGCAAAACGCTTTACTGCCAATTGGCAGGCACGTGTTGATTATGTATTACCATCGACTTATGGGTTAGAAATAAAAGATGGCGGGGTATTTTGGCCAGTTGAATCAAGCGAGCAATATCGGTTAATTAAAGATAGAACGGCATCAAGCGATCATCGTTTAGTGTGGCTTGATTTAGCAATTAAATAATTAAGGAATGAGTAAACAGAGCTTTACCCTGTTAATTGGCTATTTATCTTAAAAAATTGCATTAACTTTGGTGCTTCTGCTTAAATACGCGTTAATTATAATAACGGTATAGAAGCACTATGATCTTTAATTTTTCCTCATCTAAAACGTTAGTCGCATTGGCTGTTGCCTCAAGTGTTATGCTTGCGGGTTGTAGTGCAACTGCAAACACATCATCTAAAAATAATATTTCGGCAACAAATAAAGTTGAGGCGGTGGTAAGTACACCTGCCGATGTTGGCTCTGAAAAAATTACATTAAAGCAAGCAATGGCTGATCCTGATTGGATAGGTAACCAACCTCAAAATGCTTTTTGGGGTACTGATTCAGCAACAATTATTTATGCTCAAAAGCAACAAGGTAACACCTTACATGATTTATTTAGCCAGTCATTAACGTCTCAAACAGCTGAACAAGTCGCATTGAGTAAGCTACATACACTGGGCGCTAGAAACGCAGTTTTTTCAAACAATAAAGCAATGCAAGCCTACGTGTTTAAAGGCAATGTGTTTGTTAAAAATGTAAAAACTGACACAATTCGCCAAGTAACCCATAGCTCGGTTAATGAATCCAATCCACAGTTTTTAAATGATGGCGCATTGGCTTATCGTCAAGGGAATGTGTTTTTTAAAGTCGATTTAGTGACGGGGTTAACGCAAGAAATTGCTAACTTAAAGCTTGCTGATAAACCAAAAGGAATTAGCGAGCCGAGTTCGTACATTGCAAAAGAACAACACAAACTTATTGAATATATTGCCCTTGAACACAAAAATAAAAAAGATCAGCACGCGCGTAATACACAAATAAACGAGCAAAATACCTCTATAGCGGATACAAGTTACTATTTAGGCAAAGGCAATAAAGTTGATAAAGTAGAACTTTCTCCAAACGGTGATGCGTTATTGGTGGTTGTGAAAAAGCAATCTAGCTGGCGCAGTGACACCGATATAATGCCACATTATGTGACTGATGACGCAACCATAGCCCCTAAAAAAGTTCGTCGTCGTATTGCTGATGCAACAGAAGAAACATCACAACTTATATACATAAATTTAAATGATAAAACACAAAACACGCTAGCGTTTGATACGCTGCCAGGTTTTGATGAAGATGTATTAGCCAGTGTCAAAAAAGAAAATTATGCACGACTAGGCAAAACCTATGAATCAAAAAAATCACCCCGCGCTATTAATTTGATCACTGGGTGGGGATTAGGTCAAAGCCCAATAGTGTGGAACAACGATGGTTCGCAAGTTGCTATTATGCTTGAAGCGTGGGACAACAAAGATCGTTGGATTGCAACCGTAGACTTTGAAAATAATACACTCGAGTCGCAGCATCGTTTACATGACGATGCATGGATTGCTTATGCATTTAATAATTTTGGCTGGTTAAATAACACAAATACTCTTTATTACCTTTCAGAAGAGTCAGGTTACAGCCAACTTTATAAAAAACCATTAAACGGTAAAGCCATTGCGTTAACTCAAGGTCAGTTTGAGGTATCAAACCCAACAGTTACAAGTGACGATTCTGCTATTTATTACAAAGCAAATGTTGAACACCCAGGTTTATACGAAATTTTTCGTGTAAATCCACAAACAGCTGTAAGTGAAAAAATTACTGATTTAAATGGCATGACCGACTACACGTTAAGCCCAGATGAAAGTAAATTATTGCTAGTACACTCTAAAATTACCATGCCTGCTGAGCTATATGTAACAGATGCTAAAGCTAATGCGACGGCAACACGTTTAACTAATACGGTATCTAACGCGTTTTTAGCTAAAAAATTAACGGCACCTAAAATAGTTGCAGTGCCATCAAGCCATACAGATCAGCCAATATACGCCAAGGTATACTACCCAGCTGATTACGTAGAAGGCGAAAGTGGTAAAACCCGTAAAGCGGTGATTTTTAATCACGGTGCAGGGTATTTACAAAACTCACACATGGGTTGGTCTGTTTACTTTAGAGAGTTTATGTTTCATTCATTATTGGCTGATGAAGGTTACGTGGTAATGGATATGGATTATCGCGCATCTAAAGGGTATGGACGCGACTGGCGTGCAGCAATTTATCGCCAAATGGGCACGCCAGAAACACAAGATTTAGCGGATGGTGTTAAATGGATGGCTGAAAATGCTAACGTGGATACTAAGGCAGTAGGCACGTATGGCGGGTCTTATGGTGGCTTTATGACCTTTATGGCGTTATTTACGGCACCAGAGTTATTTCAATCAGGTGCAGCGCTTCGCCCGGTAACCGATTGGGCACACTATAATACAGCATATACGGGTAATATATTAAACCACCCAGATGTGGATCCCATTGCATACGAGCGCAGCTCACCTATTTACTTTGCTGAAGGGTTAAATAAGCCGTTATTAATAAATGCACCAATGGTAGACGATAACGTATTTTTTCAAGACTCAGTGCGTTTAGTACAGCGCTTAATTGAGCTTGAAAAAGAAAACTTTGAAACGGCTATCTTCCCCGTTGAACCGCATGGTTTTGTGCAGCCTTCAAGTTGGTTAGATGAATACCGCCGTATTTATAAGCTATTTAAAGAAACGCTTTAATCTTAAATTTTTAAATTTTTAAATTTAAGTATAAAAAAACGCCGCGTTTACTAACGCGGCGTTTTTATTAATATTGGAAAGCTTAATCGTTATTTTTTAAGTATGCAATTGCCAAAGGTATGCCAAGCAGTGTGCCACCTATAGCACCTATTAAATGTGCATCTATTGCAACAGTAGAGTTTATTAACTTACCTATGTCGGCATTTGGACCGCTAAATTGCTCAAACGCTATTTTTACCCATACACCTATAAACAACAAATAACCCGACTTTAGCCCCAACGTGACATCTTTCACTGCCCCCCAAATAATTACACCGTGAAGTAGGGCGCTGAGCCCTGTATAAATATGTATATTTGGGCAAAACCAATAAACACCGAGTCCACACCAAAGAGCCAGTAAACATATATTAGTGGTATACCGTGTAGGTGTCGTATATTCGCCGTGCAATAGCCAAATTAGAAATATCCCCCCGCAATTTAAACCTAAATGTGCCCAATTAGCGTGCACAAACTGGCTGGTGAACACTCGCCATACCTCACCTTGTTCAACAAAGTTGCGGTTAAATTCAAGTAAATAATTTAAATCAAATGCAGCAAAAATAGTGCTAAAAAGTATCAGGCAAAGGGGCGGTAAAATATAACGAGGCTGAATTGGTAAATTAAGCATTTTATTGTATTTTTTAGTATTAATTTTTGCATATTGTGCCTGTTTAACTTTAAGATGCCAATTACCCATTGTAATTAAGTGTTTTTAGTATTTTTTATGCATTTTAAACTTAACTCATTATTTGCTATTGGCTTAGGTGTATTGTCTTTGCCGGTACTGTCAAAAGAACCCACAAAAGTAGAAGTTCGTGAACCAGAAGCCACTACCTCGATCAATGCTAAGCAAATTGTTAAAGGTGATAAATATATGCTTGCAGCAGCCAATCCGTATGCGTCACAAGCGGGGAGGCAAATATTAGCAAAAGGCGGCAGTGCTGTTGATGCAGCAATCGCCACTCAACTTATTTTAACGCTTGTTGAGCCACAATCATCGGGTATTGGTGGCGGTACATTTATGATGTACTACAACAAATCAAATAATAAGTTAACCAGCTTTGATGGACGAGAAACGGCTCCTAAAAATGCTGATGAGAACTTATTTTTAAATAAACATGGTAAAGCGGTGAAATGGATTGAAGCGGTTGTTGGCGGACGTTCTGTAGGTGTGCCAGGCGTGTTACATGCCTTTGCTAGTGCGCACAAGCAATATGGTGTATTGCCTTGGGATGAGCTATTTAAACCCGCTATTAAACTCGCCCAAGAAGGTTTTGTGATATCGCCTCGATTGCATGGTTTATTAGCGCGTCAGTTAAATCCAGGTGTTATTAGTATGCCGGTGATACATGAATATTTTTACCCAAAAGGTAAACTCATTGAAGCGGGTAGCATTAAAAAAAACCAGCCGCTTGCTGATTTATACAAAGCCATCGCTCATAAAGGAATAGATGCGTTTTATAAAGGCGAAAATGCTAAACAAATAGTTAAAGCAGTGCAAAAATCAAAAATTGCACCCGGCACATTAACGCAGCAAGACCTAGCACATTATAAAAGCAAAGAGCGTGACGCGGTATGTATAAAATACCGCGTATACAATGTGTGTTCTATGGCACCACCTAGTAGTGGTGGTGTGGCTGTTTTGCAAATGTTAGGTTTACTAGAGCATACAAATATTTCGGCTCTAACACCTAATAGCGAACAGGCTGTTCATTACTTTAGCCAAGCGTCACGCATTGCGTTTGCCGATAGGAATGTATATATGGGTGACCCAGATTTTACTCAGGTACCTACACAAGAATTATTAAACAAAAACTACATTAAATCACGTGCAAAACTCATAACCGAAAAAGATCAGCATGCGGTTGCTGGCAACCCTGTTAATTTTTTAAGTTACGCACAAGATGATTCGTATGAACTGCCTTCTACATCTCATGTATCTATTGTTGATAGCTTTGGTAATGCGGTATCAATGACCAGCTCAATTGAAATGGCATTTGGCTCAACGGTGATGGTTAATGGATATATTTTAAATAACCAACTCACTGACTTCTCACTTTCACCTCGTAAAAACGGCAAATTAGTTGCTAACCGTGTAGAGCCAGGCAAACGACCGCGTAGCTCTATGTCACCTGTTATGGTGTTTAATGAAGATGGCAGCTTACGTTTAGTTGTAGGGTCTCCCGGTGGCAGCCGTATTATTGATTACGTTGCTCAAGTCGTTGTTGGCGTTTTAGATTGGAACTTATCTGTGCAAGAGGCAATAAACCTGCCGCGTACGACTAATCGTAATGACTACACCAGTCTTGAAAAAGGCACCGTTATTGAATCACTTGAACCAGCACTTTCTGCTCGAGGTCATAAAGTACGTGTGTTAGATCTAAACTCAGGTTTGCATGGCGTAGAAGTAAAAAATAATAAGCTGTATGGTGCAGCAGATCCGCGCCGCGAAGGCGTTGCGCTCTCTGATTTATCTGATAATAACGCCACTTTCAAATTTTAAATTATGTATAATACAAACACGACCTATGTGCGTGTTTGTATTCTCAATGGTCTGACAAGTACTATGTTCATTGCATTTAAATTCTGAGCATTGATAATGACAGATCATAACTTAAGACTCCATTAAAGCCTGGAAATATGACAACAAATACTGATCCTAATTACCTATATATTCATCACTCTGGCCCTGGCCTTATTGAAACGCCTTTACTGAATAAGGGCAGTGCATTTAGTAAAAAAGAGCGCGAAAACTTTAACCTTGCAGGTTTACTTCCTCCACGCTTTGAAACAATTGAAGAGCAAGTTGAGCGTTGTTATCAACAATATTCAAGCTTTACCGACAATCTTAATAAGCACATATATTTACGTGCAATTCAAGATAACAACGAAACGCTTTATTACCGCCTAGTGCGCGATCACCTTGAAGAAATGATGCCAATTATTTACACCCCAACGGTGGGCGATGCCTGTGAAAAGTTCTCCGATATTTATCGTAGCGCACGCGGTTTGTTTATTTCGTATGAAGATCGTTACCAAATTGACGATATTTTACGTAATGCGACAAAAGGTAAAGTAAAAGTAATAGTGGTAACTGATGGTGAGCGTATTTTAGGCTTAGGCGATCAGGGTATTGGTGGCATGGGTATTCCTATTGGTAAATTATCGCTTTACACAGCATGTGGGGGTATTAGCCCAGCATACACCTTACCTGTAATGCTTGATGTAGGTACCAATAACGAAAAACTGTTAAACGACCCAATGTATATGGGTGCACGCCATAAACGTATTGCACAAGATGAGTACGATGAGTTTTTAGATCTATTCATCAAAGCGGTTAAGCGCCGTTGGCCAAGTGTATTACTTCAATTTGAAGACTTTGCACAGCCTAATGCGATGCCACTTCTTAAGCGCTACCGTGAAGAAATTTGTAGCTTTAATGACGACATTCAAGGCACAGCGTCAGTCACAGTTGGTTCTTTATTAGCCGCCTGTCGTGTTAAAGGCTCAACATTAAGCCAACAAAAAGTGGTGTTTGTTGGGGCTGGCTCTGCCGGTTGTGGTATTGCTGAGCAAATTATTAGCCAAATGGTGTTTGAAGGTATCTCTGAAGAGCAAGCACGTAGCCAAGTATTTATGGTTGACCGTTTTGGTTTATTAACGAATGGAATGGAAGGTTTGCGAGATTTCCAGCAAGCTTTAGCACAGCCAACTAATGCGTTAAGTGATTGGACTTACAGCGGTGAATATGCGTCGCTACTGGATGTAATGCACTGTGCAAAACCAGATATATTGATTGGTGTATCGGGTCAGCCAGGTTTGTTTACAGAGCAAGTAATACGCGCAATGCACTCAACGTGTGAACAACCTATAATTTTCCCATTAAGTAATCCGTCTAAGCAGGTAGAAGCACACCCAGAAGATGTAATTAAATGGACCGATGGTAAAGCATTAGTTGCAACAGGAAGCCCGTTTGATCCTGTTCAATACAATGGTGAAACTTACCCTATTCCACAGTGTAACAATAGTTATATTTTCCCTGGTATTGGTTTAGGCGTTATTGCTGCTAAAGCAACACGTATTACCGATGCTATGCTTAGCGTGTCGAGTGAAATGCTTGCTGAGTCTTCACCGCGTGCAAACAGCGGAAAAGGTAGTTTACTACCCGCGCTAACAGAAATTGAAACGCTAAGTAAACGCATTGCATTTGCTATTGCTAAAAAAGCGATAGAAGAGGGCGTAGCATTAGAAATTTCTGACGATGCTCTTTGGGCAGCAATAGATAAAAATTACTGGTTGCCAAAATACCGCAACTACAAACGTTGCAGTGTTTAATTACGGTACTCGTAATTAAAAGTAACTCAGGCTGTACGTTAAGTTACAGCTAATAACAAAAAACAGGCAATTGCCTGTTTTTTTGTGCTTGTTCATTTTTTGTTAACCACGTAGGCTCTTTAATAGAGTTAATTAAATACAATGGATAACGCTATGAAATCACTCACACTCTTTTTAGGCAGCGCTTTAGCTTTAACAGCTGTTAGCTTTAATACGCTTGCGGCCTCAACACCAAACGCCCCCCATATTTATGTTAAAGGTGAAGCAACCTTAACGACAATGCCAGACTATGTTCAACTAAGCGTTGGTATCACGGAAATTGATAAAAACCTAATTGCAGCTAAAAACAGAACAGATACCGCAATGGCTAAAGCAATTAAGATCGTTAAGGAAGTGGGTGTAAAGGAAGGGGATATTAATGCAGGCCACATTTCAATAAATCGTGAAAGCCAGTATAACCGCACATCGGGGTCGCAAGAATTCAAAGGCTTCAGAGTGTCGCGCACACTTACCTTAAAACTAAGTGATATAAAAAAATACCCAGAGCTATTACAAAGCTTAGTAAACAACGGGATTAACGAAATTAATCACACACAATTTTTAGCAAGTAATTACAACGAGCTTCATAAAAAAGCGCAAAAGCTTGCTATTAAAGATGCCCGCGATGCAGCAAAAGAGTTTAGTGAAGATTACGGGGTGGAACTTAAAGGGCTTTATACAGCTTCGCTTAGCCCAATGAATGTAACATCTCAGCCTTATATGCGCGCCGAGCAAACAATGATGAAAGCAGATAGTACACCAGGTAACTTTGTACCCGATGCCTACCATGCCGGAGAAATAAAAGTGACTGCTTCAAGCTATGCAATATACTTCATAGAGTAACTATATTAACGGTCGCTAAAATTGTGATTAATCTTGGTGGCGCTCAAAACGCGCCACTAATTTCTCACCTTGTTGCTCACTTATTCGGGTAATAGAATTAAGCATATTTTTAATTTCGCGCCTGTCGTACTCATTCGTCACTTGCTCATTAATGTCATCGACTATGGCGTTTAAGTAGTTAAACAAACTATTGCGCGCATCTTCATCGTCATGAGCCACAAACAAAATGTTTTTAAACGCTTCAAGTACGTTAGTCATTACATAAGCATCGCTTTTAGCGTAATTACGCAGTGGCGTAAAATTATCGTGTAATAGCTCATCAAAACTTGTTTCGTGTATAAATAACAGCGGTTCGTTATCGGTGTGCTTAAACGAGTAATTTATGTCGCTTATTTCAAGGCGCTTAATAAGCAAAATACTTAGCATATCTATGGATTTAACCGCAGTACCAGGATCGTTTATCCCTGGGCTCATTGCTTTGACCGCTATTTCAGAAATTTGCGTTAAGCCATAACGATAATGATCGCTAATATACTCTTCTATATAAAAAATAAAGCAGTCTAAAATTTTAGCTATTAGCGCTTCATTGGCTGATATGTCTTTATCGCATTTTAAAAAAGGATACCCTTTAACTGTAAAGTAACCTTGATTTACAGAGATATAAATACGGATGTTTTCATGCTCTAAAAGTGCACACAGCTTGTCGGTGTGAACGCCTTTGTAATAACCCTCTGTTGTACTTTTAATTGAATGCCACTGCGTAAAATCTGGGAAGTCATTAAAAGGACACTCTGCTTGCCTAGTTTGTATGCTTTTTATCTCTGCTTTGGTTTGTCTAAACAAGCCATTTAAAACGTTATCAACCTGTATTGCTTTAGAAATAGAGTGGATAAAAAATACAAATAACCCCAGCGATATCAAACCAAATACGAGCGCAAATAAAACCCCCAAAGAGGGGATAGCTGTATCGCCACCTTCAAGCTTATTAATATTTATAAGCATAATAATTGAGTAAACTATGCTACCTAAATAAAAGCCAAGCACCATTTGGTGAGATTTACGGGTAATAAGTCCAGGCACAACACGTGGCGATAAACTTGCACTAGCGGAGTTTAAAACCACCATAACCATAGAAAAACTAAACACGGTAAGCGATATAATACTGCCCGCAAGGGTACTTAAAATGGTACGTGCGTTTTCAGCACTATCAACTAAAACCACTGAAATAAATGATTTTATTTGTTCAACCGGCGCTACATATTCAAGTGACATAGTAATAATGGCAAACAGTAAAAAACCAATCGAAAATAACGAGGGATAAAAACCAATACTGTTTATCATTTCACGATAACTATCGGCTACTTTACGAGGTACAAACATAAAATCCTTATGTGAGCTTAAAATCTATTTAACTACATTAGCATAGTTGAGCACTAAACTTCTGATAATGCTTATCAAAATATATGTTATTATTCCAAATTAAAATTACGTGGCTAACGGCTAATGTAATATTCAAATAATAAATGACAGGAATACACTGTGATCATTTCAACTTATGCTGCTTTACTTGCGTTTTATTACATTTACCTGAGCTTTAATGTAATTAAAGTGCGTAAAAAAGAGCAAATATCACTCGGTGATAACGGTAATGTTAAACTACAGCGTGCAGTTCGCGCTCATGCAAATTTTATGGAATATGTACCTTTTACAATTATTTTGCTTTTTTTAGCTGAATACCAAGGCCTCGCTAGCCATTACTGCAACATATTGGGTGCCGCGCTGTTAATAGGGCGCGTGTTTCATAATTTAGGCATAGTAGAGGCAAAATTAAAGTATCGTCAAATAGGTGCTGTAGCCACATTTTTAGTCATGGTTATTAGCGCATTTATACTGCTTGTTACCCGTAATAGCTAAATGAATAAACTATTTATAATCGGCCTTCCGCGTACTGGCACAACAAGTGTGTGCCATGCGTTTTTAGAACTGAGTATTGCAACGGCGCATACTGCCTACACACAAACGTGTTTTAAAAATGCAACGGCGATCGCCGACACCCCCATATTTAACGACTACCAAGTACTTGATAAGCACTACCCAGATTCTAAATTTATTTACCTAGAGCGCGAACTAAGTGCATGGTTACCTTCTATTAAACAGCTTTTAACGCGTATGCATACTAATTTAACGCGCGGCGATGGTGGTTTTAATATTCATATAAAGCGCTGTTATTTAAATACCTTTAGTGAAATGTCGCTTGAAAATATTAACGATGATAGTTATTTAGTAAATTGTTACACCAGCCATTTTGAATCAGCCAAGCGCTACTTTAAACACCGCCCGCAAGATTTTTTATCTATTGATATAGCTAAACCTGCAAGTTATAAAGCACTGTGTGATTTTTTAGAATTAACAAGCGATAAAACAGGTTTTGAAAAAATGAATATGGGCGGAAAAGTCACTGCGTGGAATGATATAAAGCACGCCTTAAAAATAGAGTCGACAGCGAAAGGGCGTATAGATAAACATTTGCCTTATCAGATTTAATTTTAGCGACTCCATCAAGATTTTTAATACAAAATACGCTAAAATCCTCGCATTATTTTTTAAGTAGTACTTATTATGTTTGAATTAAAATACCATACTCCATTTGAATGGACCGAAGCGGTACTTGCCGACTTTAATACCTTTTTACAAGATCACGCTGCTGCAGAAAAAAAAGCATCGGGCATGGCTATTTCTATGCTTTCGCACTATCCAGACAAGCGTAAACTTGTTAAAGCGATGACAGACCTAGCGCTTGAAGAACTAATACATTTTAAACAAGTACTTAAACTATTAACTGAACGCGATACAACGCTAGGTGATGACCAAAAAGACCCGTACATAAAACAAATTCGCGCTTTATTTAGACACGGTCGTGATGGTTTTTTAATGGATAGGTTATTAGTGGGCGGCGTAATTGAAGCTCGTGGGCATGAGCGTTTTTCATTAGTTGCCCAAGCATTACCAGCTGGTAAAGAAAAAGATTTTTATGTGGCCATTGCTAAATCAGAAGAAAAACATAAAAACCTTTTTGTTGAATTAGCTTACGAATACTTTGATAAAGAAGAAGTAGACGTACGCTTGGAAGAATTACTAATTGCTGAAGCTGAAATTTGTAAAAGCATCCCATTTACAGCCGCACTGCATTAACTATATTTTATGTAATCACAAAACGCAGGCATTTGCCTGCGTTTTTTTTGTTTGTAAGTTAAGATCTAAGTCAAACGCGTTAATAGATATAATAGGGGGCTTAGCGTATTTTTATTAAGCGATTAAATAGAACTAAAGTTTTAACATTAAAACATAATGATTAAGTCTTAAATGCATGATTTCTATTTAACTTATTGAATATATTTATAAATTTACATATATTTGTAACAAAGGCTTGTTAGTTTTTTATCCTCATTTATACAGGATAAAACAACAATGAAAGCATTATTAAAAATATCATTAACCGTATCAAGCTTATTTATCGCTTCAACAGCCGATGCAGCAAATTGCTTAGAAGGTTGCCCAACAGGATTAAATAACGGCAAAACGATTGAACGTAGTATTTATACCCTAAAAAATAATCGTTATACCAAATTTGCAGACTGGGTAGCATACCAAGTTACTCCCGATACAATGAGTGGCCCATCAAGATCAAGAAGTTGGAAAGCAGACCCAGATTTATATTCACATTACACACTAGAGCCCAGTGATTACACAGATGCATACGCAACAATTAATACCGACCGAGGGCATCAGGTACCATTAGCATCTTTTAGTAATACAGCTGATTGGCGTTTAACAAATTTGCTTTCTAATATCACACCTCAATCTTCTGCATTAAACCAAGGTCCATGGGTTAGGCTTGAAACTGCTGTAAGAAATCATGTTGAGGATGGTAATAACCTTTATGTAGTAACAGGCCCAATGTACGAATATTACTTTGCAGATTTACCGCGTGCTAACGAAAACCACACAATACCCAGTGGTTATTTTAAAATCGTAATGAAAAAATCTGGTAGCACTATTAAAGTATCAGCATTTATTATGCAGCAAACTGCAGGCCGCAGAGACAATTTCTGTAACACCCAAGTCAGTATTGATGAAGTTGAGAGTAGAACTGGAATTAATGTATTACCTAATTTAACGAGTAATCAGGCGCAAACGATAGAGTCATCTTTATTTGGTTTATCAAACGAGCTAGGGTGTAACTAAAAACTCATTAAGGTTAGCGGTATATTGGATACCGCTAATTACCACTTGAAACCAAATTATAGTTAAATAGAGCGTTATATACGTTAAATAGGTAAGTACTTTACCTTACTAACTAAGTAAATTAACCTATTTAACATAATATAAATTATAGGTAGTAATGTATTAAATAGCAAGAGCGCATAATTGCACTCTTACTATGTCCAATACTAGACGGTATCGGACATTACATGGTTTTATTTAACTTAAATTTTTTTAAATAAATAGCCTATGTATTAATTGTTTAATCAATACTAAGTAAGCGTTCTGCTGTGTATTCGTTCGTTATTAAACCACTAATCATATTAGATCTCACTGCACCTAATATTGCCAACACTTTTTCTTCACCTGCAGCTATAGCATAAATTTGTTTGTTTTCATTAGTTACTAATGGCGTGCTGGCAACGCGTTGGTTTACAGTGCAATCTAATAATTGACCATTTTTATCGTAAACCCAACTTATCATTTCCCCAACGGCACCTAAGCCTTGCAGTTCTTTTAATTCTTCTGCGTCAACAAACCCATCTATATGTAATGGTGACTTTTCACCTAAGCTACCAATGCCAACAAAGGTTACGTCTGCATTTTTAGCGAGTTTTAAATTGGCTGTTATATTATGTTGTGCATGGAGTTGGTTTTTTTCTTCAATACTACGCGGTAAAACTGGTAGTGGCATCGGATAATGTTTTGCATTAGTGTGTTCGGCCATTCTTACCACAACATCATAAGGCGAAGCTGAACCATCTAACGCCATGTTACCTAACATAGCAACTATTTTATGTTGTGGGCAATCAAGTGTTGGTAGTTCATCAACAACAGCTCGCAAAACTCTGCCGGTTCCCATCGCTAATACTTTAGGTGATTCTGATTTCAAATGGCGTTGTATTTCTGCTGCGCCAGCTTGTGCCAAGCCGACTGTCGACGAAGGCTCTGAAGGCTCTGAAGGATCGCTTGGTACAACTTCACACGAAACTAAACCAAATCGACTTTTTAATTTTTGCGCTAAATCCATGCATTTGGCAATGGGATGATCAAGTCTTACTTTTATTAATCCTTGGCTAACTGATAAAGCCACCATTCGTTGTGCTGATTGACGCGATACATTAAGCTTTTTTGCTATTTCATCTTGGGTTTTTCCCGCAACGTAATACAACCACCCTGCTCTTGCTGCATCATCGAGCTTTCTAATTTCTGTGTTCGATAACTTTGCCACTTAAACCTCTTTTATTTAAGGAATAACATTTATTTATATAATTTAAAGGCTTAAACCTACAACTTTAATATAAATATATCATTTATTTATATAATGCCGAAGTCAATAATATGAAATAACGGATGCCTTATACTATATTCATAGTACAAGGCATTGGTAAGCCTACAATTTAGTTGTTAACTTTAATAGTATTCCCATTAGTATCAAACGTGTGCACTTTATTTTTTTGTGCAGTTAAAAATACCGAATCGCCGTATTCTAGCGGACAATCACCATCGGCTTTAACTGTTACAGTGGTGCCATTTGTCAGTGTTACGTGTAAAAAACTTTCTGATCCTAAGTGCTCAATTACTCCAACTTTACCTGCCCATGTGCCTGCATCTTGTGAAATTATAAAGTGCTCTGGTCGAACACCTAAGCTTGTTGTTTCGTTAGTCTCGGTATTTGGAACCTCAATAAAATTCATTTTTGGTGAACCAATAAAACCTGCAACAAATTTATTTACTGGGTGTTGATAAAGCTCTAATGGAGTGCCGACTTGCTCAATAATGCCACCATTAAATACAGCAATTCTGTCGGCCATTGTCATCGCTTCAACTTGATCATGTGTTACATAAATCATTGTAGTAGCTAAGCTTTTATGTAGCTCAGATATTTCTAAGCGCATATTTACACGCAATGAAGCGTCAAGATTTGATAGTGGTTCATCAAATAAAAATGCCGATGGTTGTCTAACTATTGCACGCCCTATTGCTACACGTTGACGCTGTCCCCCCGATAACTGGCCCGGTTTACGGTCTAAATAATCTGTTAAATTAAGAATTTTAGCGGCATTTGCAATTTTAGACTCTATTTCAGCTGGACTAACTTTTGCACGTTTTAGTGGAAAAGCAATGTTATTACGCACGCTCATATGCGGGTATAACGCATAAGATTGAAATACCATCGCCAAGCCTCTTTTGGCTGGCGGTGTATGTGTTGCATCTTGCCCGTCTATCTCTATATTGCCGCTTGTAGTGTCTTCAAGCCCAGCAATCATGCGTAGTAATGTTGATTTACCACAACCAGATGGCCCAACAAATACAATAAATTCACCATCTTTAATTTCTAAATCTAACGGTTTAATAACGTTTACGTCATCAAAGTTTTTAGTTACTTGTTTTAGTGTGATGCTGCCCATGTGTGTTCTCCTACTTTACTGCGCCGAAGCTTAAGCCACGTACTAATTGTTTTTGACTAAACCAACCAAGAATTAAAATTGGCACAATGGCCATAGCAGATGCTGCCGATAATTTGGCGTAAAATAACCCTTCTGGGCTTGAATAACTGGCAATAAATGCGGTTAAAGGTGAAGCATTTGCTGCTGTTAAAATCAGGGTCCAAAATGCTTCGTTCCACGATAAAATAACGTTTAATAATAGTGTTGAGGCAATCCCAGGCAAGGCTATAGGTAATAGCACGTGGAATATTTCTTCGCCAATAGTTGCACCATCCATGCGTGATGCTTCTAAAATTTCACCGGGTATTTCTCTAAAATAGGTATAAAGCATCCACACCATAATGGGTAAATTTATTAGGGTCATCACAATAACTAAACCTAATTTTGTATCGAGCAAACCAAAGTCTCTGAATAAAAGGTAAATAGGTATTAACACCCCTACCGGCGGAAGCATTTTGGTAGAAAGCATCCACATTAAAAGGTTTTTCGTTTTTTTACTTTGTACAAAAGCCATAGACCATGCTGCTGGCACAGCAATTAATAAACCGACTAAACTTGACCCTAATGAAATCACAACCGAGTTCCAAAAATGAGTAAAGTATGGTGATCTCGACAGAACATCTGAGTAGTTTACAAGCGTCCACTCGAATGCAAATAGAGTGGGTGTGGCTGAAATAGCTTCAGATTCTGTTTTAAAACTAGTGATTAACGTCCATAAAATTGGGAAGAAAATCATTGAGCTAACAGTCCATGCAGCTATGGTATAAATAAGTGTTGAACGTGTGTTATTTTTAATACTCATTCTTACCCCTCCAAGTTTTTGCCAATTAAGCGCATTAAAAATATGGCGACTATATTTGCAATGATCACGGCAACAATGCCACCTGCCGAACCACCGCCTACATCAAACTGCAGTAATGATTGGGTATAAATTAAATAGGTAATGTTTGTCGATGAGTAACCTGGGCCACCGCTTGTTGTAACCAATATTTCAGCAAATATAGAAAGTAAAAATATAGTTTCTATTAATATAACCGCTGTAACAGCGCGTGATAAATGCGGTAAAACAATATAGAAAAATTTGCTAAAAGGACCTGCGCCATCTAAATCTGCGGCTTCTAATTGTTCGCGGTCAAGTGATTGAATCGCCGTAAGCAAAATAAGCGCAGCAAAAGGTAACCACTGCCAAGACACAATGATAATGATTGAGAACAGCGGCATTTGGGCAAAAAAGTCTATTGGCTCAAACCCTAACCAAATAGCAAAGTGAGCAAATAAACCATTTACAGGGTTCATAAGCATATTTTTCCAGACTAATGCAGATACCGTAGGCATTACAAAAAATGGCGCAAGTACCATAATGCGAACATAATTACGGCCCCATATTGCTTGATCTAATAAAATAGCCAAACCTATGCCACCGCAAATGGTAATTAACAGAACGCCGGTTACTAAATACAGCGTGTTAAAGAAAGATTCAAAAAATGCCGGGTCGGTAAGAAAAAACTCATAGTTTAAAAATCCTACAAATTCTTTATCACCCGGAACTAATAAATTGTAATCAATGAATGAAAAATACAATGTCATACACAGCGGAACAATCATCCAAGCGAGTAACAATATTACGCTAGGAAGAAGCATGAACCGAGCAAGCGTACGCGAGTTAGTTGTTGCCATAACGGTGACCTTTAAAAAGCCAATTCTATTTACTAACTATTAAGTGAAAATCAGAAACCCTTAATAATATATTTAAGAACATAAGTAGAATTGGCATTAAATATAGGGCAAGTTGAGAGCTTGCCCACCATATGTGATATTACTTAGGGTAGCGTGCTTTACGCATTGCTCTTTCTACTAAACGCTGAGACGAGTTTAACGCTTGTTTAACGGTCATTTGCTCAGTTAAAGCGGCTGAAAATTGTTGCCCTACTGCTGTTCCTATCCCTTGAAACTCAGGAATAGCAACAAACTGAATACCAACATAAGGAACTGGTTTTACGGTTGGGTTTTTCGGATCGGCAGTTTGAATAGAATCAAGCGTAATTTGTGCAAATGGTGCGGCTTCAATATACTGCTGATTGTTATATAGAGATTTACGTGTACCTGGCGGTACTTTTGCCCAGCCTTTTTTATCGGCTACAAGTTGTGTGTATTCTTTAGATGTTGCCCAGCTTATAAATTTCATTGCAGCATCTTGTTTTTTACTGCTTGAAGGAATAGCGAGTGTCCACGACCATAACCAATTGCCGCGTTTACCTAAGCCGTTATCTGGTGCGAGTGCAAATCCTACTTTATCCGCTACTTCAGAGTCTTTTTTATTCGTTACAAAAGCACCGGCTACGGTCGCATCAATCCAAATACCACACTTACCAGTTTGAAATAACGCTAGGTTTTCGTTAAATCCATTCGCTGATGAACCCGCTGGACCCGATTCATTCATAACATCAACATAGTATTGCAGTGTTGCTTCCCACTCTGGAGTATTAAATTGAGGCTTCCAGTTTTCATCAAACCAACGTGCACCAAAAGAGTTTGCCATTGAAGTAATAAGAGCTATGTTTTCACCCCATCCTGCTTTACCTCTTAAACACAATCCATAAACACCGTCTTCTTTGTTTGTCATGGCTTTAGCCGCTTTGCGGATAAAATCCCAAGACGGTGCTTTCGGCATTGTTAAACCGGCTTTTTCCATCAAATCAGTGCGATACATTACCATTGAGCTTTCACCATAAAAAGGAGCAGCGTATAACTTATCGTTTACGGTAAGCCCACTTCGAATAGCGGGTATTAAATCATCTAAATCGTAATTTTTACCTAGGTTATCTAACTCTGTTAACCAGCTTTGTTTGCCCCAAATTGGTACTTCATAAGTACCGATGGTCATAACATCGTACTGACCCCCTTTTGTAGCAACGTCGGTTGTTACTCGCTGGCGAAGTATATTTTCTTCAAGTGTTACCCACTTTAAGTCGATATAAGGGTGTTGGCTTGTGAACTCGTTACTAAGTTCTTTCATGGTGATCATGTCACCATTATTCACAGTAGCTATTGTAATAGTTTCTTTAGCGTACGCGTTGCTCATTGCCATGATGCCGCAGGCAAGCATTAATAATTTGTTTTTCATCGTAAATACCTTATTTGTCACGTTAAATAGTGTGCTTGTACCTAATTAACAGATTAAACTAGTTGAATTAAATACAAAGCCACTGAATAAAAGTTAAAACTTAACTGAAATCTCAGATGTGAAACCGTCAAAACCTGCGCCTATTTGGCCTGCAGAATTAACACCCTCTTCTTGATTTACATATTCAACTTTTAATAACGTCTTATCGTTAAACCAGTACCCTGCAGCAACTTGAATACGCTCTACTGTATTGTCTGTTTGCTCAATTAAATCAGATGTATTTTCTGCATCCGAATAACGAGCCGCTACATATAACTGTTTAGGGATAAGGTATTGTTGTGCTTCAAACACAAAATATTCTACTGATGTATCACCTTTTATCACACTGTTTGAATCGTACGTTGTGCCATTAGCGTCGGCTACGCCATCGGTACCAAAGTAAGTGATACCTGCTACTGCATTACCCGCTGCATCTGCAAATGTGTAATCATCTGATGATTTACCAACCATAAACACTAGGCTTGTTTCATCAGATGGTTGGTATGCTAGATTTAGCTGTATTATTGACTGCTCAAGTCCAGGCATTGCGCCTACATGCGTGTCACGCTCATTTGATGGTGAGGCAGAAAAGTTATAGTTTTCACCATCGCCAAAACGATAGTTTGTTGTAGTTACTCCATCTAAACTAGCTACGCCATTTTCAAAATTCAATTGGTCGCCTTGATTGGCTTTGAAAAAATTTAAACCAGCTTTGAAGCCACCTTCAAATTCCAAAGTACCTTGAAGACGATAATTATAACCACGGTCTTGCTGAAACGCTTCGCCAAAACTAGAAGTTGTTATATGACCCGCAACATTATATGAACGAAGCATACCGCTATCGTATGTTTTAGTGTAACTAAGCTGCGCGCCGTTCTCCGCAGTTGCGTAGTCGGTTATGCCATTACCAATGAGTGCATTACCTTGGTTATCTGCACCATCTTGAAAGCCTTTAAACTGAAATGGCGCTGCACCAATATTGCCTAATCTAAGCGTTAGATTTTCATCATCTTTTGGTGTGCCATATAAGCCAAGTAAGTCAAACTCTACACCAGCAAAGTCATTATGAAATGAAAAGTCTCGATCGCCGCCACCAAAATCATTTGGTTCTTCAGCTATATCTATATCTGCCGTGATAAATTCATTAATGTGAAATTTAAGCTGTAAATTTGCTCTTATACGCCCAAAACCAGACTCTTGTACTTCATCATCTGGACGAAATGCACCGTCTTTAGCTTGAATAGACTGAAAGTTTTGCATTAATAGAAAATCAACATCAATGCGGTCTAAATAGTCAGACATGTCAGCGTGTGCGGGCATAGATGAAGCCATAGCGGCAGTTAAAAGTGAAATTGCGAATTTTGTATTTTTGTTTTTTAACATAATAAGCTCTTCGTTTTGTGTAGTGTTTAGTGTGAGTGTGTAGAAAAGTTATGCGAGCATTAAGTTGAATTACTGTAACAAATTTCATTAATGGGCATAAGCTCAACTGGTGGGCATAATCACAGAATGAATTTGATAGGTCAACGGTTTTTTATTACAAAACATTTACAAATTTAAAATTGTTAATTAAATGTATTTATATCAATAGTTTGTGTAATAAAATTAATAAGTGAAAAAAGTATGATTAAACATGTTATTAAATTTAATGACGATAAAGGTAGGAATATAGTATTGATTTTATACGGGTTGTTAATGCTTTTTATATGCAGGGCCTAGGGTCTGTTGTTTTTTGCGGATTAAAAATCGTTCAAACTGGGGCTGTTTAATGGTGGCGCGAGCTTTGTAACCAAGTGGGCTCGATAACTACTTCTGTGTTATGGTCAATTTATGGGTAATCCCCACACTTTTTAGACTCTAACTTGCCTGAATACCAAATAGACTGATGAGATTAAATCTTGAAAGATCAACAGACCCTCATTATTAAACACATATAGTTTGATTAAAGTAGTGTTATAGAGTGATTTTTTGTGCAACATTCTTGAGGTTATGTAAGCCTTAGCTTAATATTAAAATACTTGAGAAGTATTAAAAGAAGTAACTTACATATGGAATTTGTTCGCCCACTAGAGCCTATCCTCATCATTGACGATGTAAAAGAAATTCGAGATTATCTAAATCAAATTTTAACCGAACTGGGTTATGAAGACATTTTAGAAAGCACTGATTTTAGCTCTGCAAAACCGGTTATCGATAAAAAATCCCCTAATGTTATATTTTTAGATGTGGATTTACCCGACTCTGATGGGACTGATATTTTAGAATTTATTAATATAACCTACCCTCACGCTCATGTAGTTATGTGCTCTGGACATAACAGTTTGGAAAATGTACAGAATACATGGGAGCTAGGGGCTAAAGGATTTATAGCAAAACCTTTTAATGCCAAAAAAGTAGACACAGTAATGAAACGTCTCGAACTCATAAAATAATAAAAGGTTAGCATGCAAAGCACCGTTACCGCGATCATAGACGACTTATCAAATGTTATTTTTGGAAAACAAAAGCAGATAAAATTAGCGCTTACTTGCCTGTTTAGTCAAGGCCACTTATTAATTGAAGATTTACCCGGTATGGGCAAAACAACATTGTCGCATGGGTTAGCTACTGTACTTGGCTTATCTTACCAACGTATTCAATTTACCAGCGACCTGTTACCTGCAGATATACTTGGAACAAATGTTTTTAATAGTAATGAACATAGTTTTACTTTTCATAAAGGCCCTATTTTTAGCCAAGTTGTATTAGCTGATGAAATAAATCGTGCCGGTCCTAAAACACAAAGTGCTTTACTCGAAGCGATGGAAGAACAACAAGTCACGGTTGATGGTAAAAAGTATAACCTCCCCGATCCATTTTTTGTTATTGCTACCCAAAATCCACTTTATCAGTCAGGTACATACCCGCTACCAGAATCACAATTAGATCGTTTTATGATGCGTATTAGCTTGGGCTTTCCAACAAAAGATGCAGAAAAACGTTTAATTTTAAATTTACAAAAACGTGACTATAGCCAATTACCTAAGCGAATTGATGAGCAACAATTAAAACAAATTCAAACACAAATTAACGGTGTAACACTGAGTATACCGATTGTTGATTACATTATTGAATTGGTAAACTTTACGAGAAACAGTCATTCATTTGCAGCTTCATTATCACCTCGTGCAAGTATTGCATTAGCCAAAGCCGCTAAATCATGGGCATATATAGATGGCCGCGACTTTGTAATTCCTGAAGATGTGCAGGCGGTGTTTTCAAGTGTTTGCCTACACCGTTTGGGATTGCATAGCGACTCGGGCGAAGCTCAAGTAAGAGAGCTGTTACAAGCAGTGCCGGTTCCGGTATAGCCTTTATGCCAGCTAAAAAAGCAAAACGAGTTAGTTTATTTACATCTTTTAAACGGATAATTTTTGAAAAGTTTCTAAAAAACAAACACCTTAAAAATTCTATTACGCTTGAACACAATACAATTTATGTACTGCCGTCTTCCTTAGGGTGGTATTTTGTTATTGTTGCTATTTTAAATTTTGTAATGGGTATTAACTATCAAAATAATTTAATTTTGGTAATGTCTTATTTAATGTTTGTAGTCATTGTACTGGCTGTTTTTATGGGGTACAGCAACGCAAAAGGGTTAACAGTTACTTTTGATAAAGTATTGCCGAGCTTTTCTCCGCAAAAGCCAATTTTAAAATTGAGTTTACAAAGTAACTCTATATGTCAGTCGGTTTCTATTACCTACAACAATGACCTAAAAGCACATACTCATTACGACACAATTTCAAATAAGTCGATTAGTAGTAGTTTGCCACTTCCTTATGAAAACCGAGGCAGTTATGAACTCCAACGAATAAAAATAGCCAGTAATTATCCTTTTGGTTTGGTATCTGTGTGGAGCTACTTACAAATACAAACTAAAACCTATGTTTACCCAGCCCACGAATATGTGCTTAGTGATGCGCATATTTCTTCGCAAGACGAATACGCACAAAATGGAATGGCAAAAAAGCCTGGTACAGAAGAATTCGAAAACCTATTAATTCATCAGCCTGAAATGGGCTTAAACAGAATATCTTGGAAGCACTATGCCAAAACCAAACAATTATTAGTAAAAGACTTTGTTGATTTTAAAACAACGAATGCATTATTTGATTTTAATCTAATGACTGGCGCCACTGAGCAACGTTTAAGTCAGCTATGTTATTTAGTGTGTGAAGCCACTGAACACAACACCCCTTTCATGTTAAAATTGCCAAACACATTAATTAACATCAACACTGGGCAAGCACATAAGCAACAATGTTTAGAAAGCTTAAGTTCTTTTGCTGGTGATAATAATGATTGAACTTAAAAACGAAAAAGTAATTAATTTATCGTTATGTTTTATTTACGCCTGCTTAGTTATATTTTTTACATCCCACTTGCCGCTTCCATTTATTAGTGTGTTGGCTGGGTTATGCCTTTGGAATGCATTTATAACAGGAAAAAACATAGCAAAGCCTAATGCATGGCTGGCAAATATACTTGCCGCAGGCGCATTGGGCTTAATGGTATTTACAATCGGAATGTCCGATACTGTAATACTGTTTGTTGCTATGCTTTTGTTATCAAGTTTATTTAAATTACTACAAGCAAAAAACAAAAAGCACTATCATGTTATAACCACACTGACGTTTTTCTCTTTGTCTTCTGTTTATTTATTTAGCCAAACAATAGTAACTACGTTAACGGTAAGTGGCTTATATATATTAAACTTTGCTGTTCTTGGACTACTTGAGTCTAAACATAATCTAAAAATAAGCGCTAAACAAAGCTCAAAATTGTTATTAATGGCATTACCGCTGGCCATATTTCTACTTTTGTTTTTACCAAAAATGCCTGCTTTTTGGCAGTTGCCCGGCCCAAAACTAGCTAAAACTGGACTTTCTGAACAAGTCGACCCTTTTGATATTGCTAAATTATCTAACTCAGATGAACTTGTTTTTAGAGCAACGTTTAGTAAACAACCTCCTCTAACGCCTTACTATTGGCGTGCAATTATTCATGATGAATTTAATGGTAATGCATGGCTTACGTCTGACTTTTTAAAATATAATAATCAACAATCAAATCAAAATTTAGCAACCGAGCAAAACACGCTTATTGCCAACTACTCAGTCATTGCAGAGCCTGCAACACAAAAGTGGCTTTATGGATTAACCTACTCAACTAGTAACAGTAAAAATGTAGACGCTAATGCGCTTGGTTTGCTCAGAAAACAAAGTTATCAAGCCAAAAGCCTGCAATACAATGTAGCAAGCTATCAATTTTCAGTGAATCCCCTCAATGAGTTTGAGCAAAACAGGTACACTTATTTAGGCTTTAAGCAAAATATTAAAACTAATAAACTTGCCATGCAGTTAAAAGAGCAAGTAAGTAATGAACAAACATTTTATAACGCGTTACTTAATTACTTCGTAGAGCAAAATTTCACCTATACGTTAACCCCTACCCCAATGTCGGGCAATAACACTCTTGATCAATTTTTATTTGAAAATAAACGTGGCTTTTGCGGTCATTATGCCAGTGCTGCTGCGTATATATTTAGATCTGCAGGTATTCCTGCTCGTGTAGTGAGTGGTTATTTAGGTGGTGAATATAATAACGACAACAATACGCTCACTGTTCGCCAATACGACGCCCATGCTTGGGTAGAAGTTTATTTACAAAATAAAGGCTGGACTATTTTTGATGCCACGGCGGTTGTTGCTCCAGAGCGATTAAATGGATCGCTTTCTCAAAACCAAGAGTTAAACGAAGAGTTTAAAAATAATTTAGACTTTGGCTTAGTCAGCTTAAGTAACTTTGCCGCAATAAACTGGTTAAGGCTGGAACTCGAGCAATTAGATTATCAATGGTCAAGCTGGGTACTTGGTTTTGATCAAGAAAAACAAAATGATTTTTTAAAGTCGCTATTCGGTAATAAAACAAGTTGGTTGGTTCCGTTGTTTGTATTAATAACCGCAGCACTCTGTTTTGCTGTTTATTTTATTTACTTAAACTGGCCAAAAACAAAAACGGCTAAACTGCCACCCATTGTTAAAGCGTATAACGAGATTTTGCATTGGGGAAATAAAAAAAATATTACATCGACCGACTCTCTCAGTCCATCACAACAACTTGAGTTTATGGCAAAGAAAAAGCCAAGCGCCTCTAAAGAGCTAATAGAATTTAAACATTTGTTTGAAAACAGTCGCTATGCTAACAAACCATTTACCAAAGAGCGCAAAACCCAAGCTAAAGATCTGATAAAATTAATTAAAAGTTCAAAATAGAGAAAACTATGAATGCTGTTGTTGTTGGCGTTATTTTAATGCTTGCGCTTACCTTAGTTCGTGTCAATGTGATTGTGGCAATGACTTTATCCGCTATAGTGGCAGGATTAACTGCTGGCTTAGGAATAAAACAAAGTTTAGATGCGTTTAATTCAGGTTTATCCGCAGGCGCAGAAATTGCACTGAGCTATGCCATGTTAGGCGCGTTTGCAGTGGCAATATCAAAGTCTGGACTAACTCGCATATTGGCTGAAAAACTCTTAGCCAAGGTTGATGCCAAGAGTGAAGGAAGCCAAACATTATTGAGTTATTTTATTTTGATGATTATTTTAGCCTGCGCTATCTCTTCACAAAACTTAGTGCCTGTTCACATAGCATTTATCCCTATTTTAATTCCGCCTTTATTAGTTGTATTTAATAAATTAAAACTGGATAGACGCGCTATTGCATGCATTTTAACATTTGGTTTAGCAACGTCTTACATGGTGTTGCCATATGGCTTTGGTGGGATATATTTATACTCGATTTTACATAAAAACCTTATAGATAATGGACTTGAAATTGTAAATACCAGTGTACCCATCGCAATGCTTATTCCCGCGTTAGGTATGTTTATTGGCCTACTGATTGCTGTGTTTGTCACGTATAAAAAGAAACGACATTATACAGCGAGCACGATGAATAATCAGAGCAAAGCTGAGCCTATCAAAAATCCTAAAAAAGTAATGGTGGTTGGATTATTCGCTGTGCTCACTTCATTAATTGCACAAAATATTAGTGGTTCAATGATACTTGGCGGCTTGGTAGGTGTCATGATATTTAGCCTATTTGGTATTGTTAAATGGGAAGAAAATGGCGACGTATTTAGCAAAGGCGTTGCCATGATGGCCATGATTGGTTTTATTATGATATCGGCCCAAGGCTTTGCATCGGTTATGCAAGCGACGGGTGATGTACAAAGCTTAGTTAACAGCGGCGCAAATTTATTTGATGGAAATAAACCCATTGCCGCGGCGGTAATTTTATTAGTAGGTTTGCTAATCACAATGGGAATCGGTAGTTCTTTTTCAACGGTACCAATTATTGCAACTTTATTTGTTCCCTTGTGTTTAGAACTTGGCTTTTCAGTGATGGCAACTGCTGCACTTGTAGGGACTGCTGGCGCTTTAGGCGATGCAGGCTCCCCTGCTTCTGACTCAACACTTGGACCCACCTCTGGTTTAAACGCTGATGGTCTGCATGATCATATTTGGGATTCGGTTGTGCCAACCTTTTTACACTTTAATATTCCATTATTAATATTCGGCTGGATTGCAGCAATGGTACTTTAATCATTATAAATCATTCATATAGGGTTTATTTCTTAATAAGCCCTCTTACCTGGTTATTAGTTACTTTATCAATATAGCTAATGCAAAGATAACTTTAAAACAAAATTTAGTATGATGTGTTCTTTGTGTGTAAAATAATAAGCACCTTAATAGATGCTTATCTTTATTTATAGCTTTTACTTAAACCCGTTAATCATTTTATCGCATACTACGGGGGTTGGCCTATGATTATCATCTACAGCAACAAACGTAAAACTACCACTTATTGCTGAGTGTTTATCATCTTTATGCATTGTTTCTAACAGTATATCTACGTCTACTTTTAAACTCGTATTACCAACATGCACTACTTTAGCTATTAGTTCAGCAAATGTACCTGCAGGAATGGCTTCTTTAAAGTCTACCCTATCAGACGAAATAGTAACCAAAGGCTTGCGGCAAAAACGAGTAGCAGCAATAAATGCAACTTCGTCCATCCATGCCAATGCATCACCACCAAACAATGTATTGTGGTGATTAGTGCGCCCTGGAAACACTGTTTTTGTAACTGATGTAGTTGAATCTTTTATACGCTGAGCAATAATTGCATCGCGATTTACGTCTGTCATAGTCTCTACTTTTTGTTTGCTAACGTATCTTGCATTAATAAACCCGGATCTAAGCGTTCACCCTTCCAGTTAAAACGCCAGTCTAAATGCGGGCCAGTTACACGGCCGGTTGCACCAATTTCAGCAACTTTATTACCTTGTTTAACTTTATCACCTACGTTTACATCTAGCTTACTTAAATGAATGTAAGTAGAGGTAATTCCATGGCCATGATCTAAAATAAGCGTACCGCCTGAATAATATAAATCAGGTTCTGCAAATACAACGGTGCCACCAATGGGTGCATACACCGGAGAACCTGTTTTGTTTGCTATATCTAAGCCAAAATGAGGGCGACGTGGTTCACCATTAAAGTATCGCTGGCTACCATAAACACCAGATATTCTACCTTGCGCTGGTTTTAATACAGGGTCTAAAAAGAAGGTAAGATCTGAATTCACAGCACGCGCTT
This sequence comes from Pseudoalteromonas sp. NH0006-46, assembly GCF_057547735.1. NCBI lineage: Bacteria > Pseudomonadati > Pseudomonadota > Gammaproteobacteria > Alteromonadales > Pseudoalteromonadaceae > Pseudoalteromonas > Pseudoalteromonas sp. NH0006-46. Next base: position 175,832 of record NZ_BAAJML010000008.1, read on the forward strand.
TTCTCACAGCAACCGCTTCTCTGCTTATACGCTCACTTACAGATTTAGGCGGAGAAACATACTTTTTTGCAACGCCCGTAATTTTGTCAATGTTGTAATCACGTTTAGTAATCACTAATTCCTGAGTATGTTTTTTTCCATTTGCATCAACCCAGCTAAGTGTATGATTTGCTTTTGCGTCGCGACCAAAACCAAATACAAAGTCACCATTTTCTGACAGCTTTAACTGTGTATCGTTTAAACTAACAGACTGTACATCACTCAGCTTCCCGGTCACTAAACCGCCTTGAGTAAGGTGCCCTTTTAGTTCAACAGCAAACGAATTTACACTCACTAAAGCGACAACCAACGTAGATAAAAGTGACTTAAGCATAACTGATTGCTCCTTTGCCAACCCCTTCATACGCTGTTATTTTTACATTTTGTTCAGGGTATTTGGCTTTAACTTGCCCAGCAATATAATCAGCAATACATTCAACGGTTGTATCAATAGGTAAAATATCACAGCGTGCTTCACTAATTGCCATTTCAAAATAACCTTGAGCTGATGTGTAAGCAAAACAAACATCATCGGCTTTTGCAGTAATATATTTTAAACTTTCCGATGTTATTTGGTCTTCACTTGTTGCTAGGTATATGTCTTCCCACTGCATAGCCCATTCTTTTTGTAAACGAGGCATAGAAATACCATCTAGGCTAATACCTATTTGAGAGCGATGACCATGAATTATCCGTTGGCAGTTACCATCGTGCTTTTTAAGACCATGGCTATAATGGTAATAAAAGCTTTGGCTATGTTCTGGTTTTAGTACCAACTCTATTTTTTCAATATTTGAAGGCAGTTTAGGCAAAATAGTATCAACTAAAAATGCAGTTACCGACTCTACATTAATTTCATTAGCATCAATCATGCAATAGGCTTGATGTGGTGCACTCATTGCTAAATGGTGGTTTTCACCGAAGGTACAATCAAGTGTTTTATACTCATCAAATTCTGTCACTGAACCATTTATGCTATTAGGAATAGCTAAACGGTGATCAATACATTCATCAATAATACCTTTAATTTGTTTTTTAACTAATCCAAAGTCCAACACCATCGACTCATCATTAAGTTTACCGTGCAAAGTTAAATCAACAATCCAGCTTTCGCCAACGGCGCCGCGTTCGTTACATAAGTAAGAAAAATCTATCACAGTAAGTGAATTAACAAAAAGGATCATAAACTTCCTTTAGACTAGTTATAAGACAGCGGTAATTATAATGATTTTTGATTGTAATTGCGCGGTTTTATAAAGCAAAAAGCCAAGCCATTGTTTGATTGATGATTTAATACGCAATATAGTGGATATTTAACTGCTCCGAGTTGTTTAGCGTACAAGTGTACGCTAAAGTACTGGCAATTTCTAAGCGAAGATAATGAGTTATGGAACCTAAAAACAGCTATACAAAAGAAGAACTGATCTTATGTGGTCAAGGTGAAATGTTTGGTGAAGGCAATTGTCGTTTACCTAGCGATAACATGTTAATGATGGACCGCATTACCTCTATAAATGCTGATGGTGGAAGCCACGGTAAAGGCGAAATAATCGCTGAGCTTGATATTGACCCGAGCCTTTGGTTTTTTGATTGCCACTTTAAGGGTGACCCGGTGATGCCTGGATGTTTAGGCCTTGACGCGATGTGGCAGCTTGTCGGTTTTTATCTTGGCTGGTCAGGTGGTCCTGGTCTTGGCCGTGCTTTAGGTGTAGGTGAAGTTAAGTTTACAGGCCAAATACTCCCAACATCTAAAAAAGTAACGTACCGCCTTGAAATGAAACGCGTAATTAAACGTAAACTCTTTATGGGCGTTGCAGACGGTACAGTAGAAGTCGATGGTCGCGTAATATACGAAGCTAAAGATTTAAAAGTAGGGTTATTTCAAGACACCACGTCTTTTTAATCTACTTATATACAGTTTTACTTTCAGAAACTGCATACAAAAAGGCCTCCAATATGGAGGCCTTTTTGCTTTAATTTGTTTATAAATTAGGTTTTATACATATTGCGATTTTCTATCGCTTCTCGCCATCCACCTAACCACTCTGATTTTGGATCTATTTGTTGATAAGGGCATAGCTCTTTAGAACGACCTGCTAAACCTGCTTTGAAACCTTGAGAATGAGCTCTTTCTAAACGATCTCTTTTCTGTCTCTTCATCGGTATTATCCTCACCTTTTTTAATTATATATTTTGTAGCATAAGTGAAATCTACAATTAATGAATAGTTAATAAAAATGTAAAGTTCAAATAACAAAAGCAATTAAATTGTTTGACATTAACTAAGCTGCTGATGCAAAAATGAATTAACATTTAAACAATTCACCTGGTCATACCACGCTGATATGTAACCTACTCATCGATTTAAAATCATAACTAACTAAGTCGCACAATTTGTGTATTAACCTCAATTATTGACTAGTAAAAATAAGTGAAGTTCAAATATAAATGTAATTTCACAAATAGTAGGCGTTACATAATCAGACAAAGTCGTTATTATTTTTAAACAAACGAATTTAATACTTGCACATTAAAAGCCGATCGGTCTAATATAGTTTAATGAACAAAAATACAACAACCGTAAGACGTGGCCGTCCACCCAAAATAGCCAGAGATAACGCCGATACTAAAGCGTTACTTATACGCACGGGGTTAGAAACGTTAACTGAGTTTGGCTTTAGTGCTACAGGACTCGATACAATATTAAAAAAAGCCTCGGTACCTAAAGGTTCTTTTTACCATTACTTTAAAAGTAAAGAAGCTTATGGCATTGCTTTAGTCGATGCCTACGACAGTTACTTTATTGCAAAGCTAAGCCATTACCTTGAGCAACAAAATACTCCACCGCTTGAACGAATAGTCAATTTTACTCAAAGTGCCATTAAAGGCATGAGCAAGTACGACTACAAACGCGGTTGCTTAGTTGGCAATTTAAACCAAGAACTAAATCACTTAAGCGATGAATTTAAAGATCGATTAATGAAAAGCTACACCTCTTGGCAAATACAAATTGAAAAATGTTTAAACCAAGCTAAACAGCAAGGCACAATTGCTAAAACGGTTAATACACAATTAATGAGTGAGTACTTTTGGATTGGTTGGGAAGGCGCAGTAATGCGAGCAAAGCTCACTAAATCAAGCACACCGCTTACGTTGTACACTGAAATGTTTTTACGTGCATTATTAACTTAATGCACTTTTATTTACCAATTAAAAGACGATCGGTCTAAAAGGATATATTATGAATAACCCAATTAAAGCCATTGTTATTAATAAAGAAGATAATAATTATAGCGCTTCTTTATCGCAGCTTAACGAAAATGACTTACCTGAAGAGAACACCCAAATAGATGTCCTATACAGCACATTAAACTATAAAGACGGCTTAGCAATTACAGGTAAAGGGCCAGTAGTAAGAAGTTTTCCTATGGTGCCAGGTATAGATTTAGTCGGTACTGTTACAACCTCCACCAGCAATGAATTTAAAAATGGCGATAACGTTATTTTAAACGGTTTTGGTGTTGGCGAAAAACATTGGGGCGGCCTTGCACAAAAAGCAGCGCTAAATAGTGACTGGTTAATTCCTTTACCTGCTGCTATTAGCCCAAAACAAGCAATGCAAATTGGTACTGCGGGTTATACCGCTATGCTCAGCGTTATAGCACTTGAAAAGCAAGGCATTACACCAGACGCTGGTGAAATTTTAGTTACAGGGGCAAACGGCGGCGTTGGTAGCTTTGCTATATATTTACTTAATCAACTTGGTTATCAAGTCACCGCAGCCACGGGTCGAGTTGATCAAAGCGAATATTTAAAAGAACTCGGCGCAACAGAAATAATTAACAGAGATGAGCTTTCAAACCCAGGCAAACCATTACAAAAAGAGCGCTTTGCTGCCGCTATTGATTCTGTTGGCAGCCATACGCTTGCTAATATTTGCGCATCACTCAAATATGGAGGCGCTGTAACCGCATGTGGCCTTGCCCAAGGTATGGACTTACCCGCATCAGTTGCGCCATTTATATTACGTGGTGTATCGTTAATTGGTATTGATAGTGTAATGCGACCAAAAGCGGATAGAGTTGAAGCATGGAATAGATTAGCCACTTTAGTAAAAGCCGACTATTTAGATAAAATTTCAACTGAGATAAGTTTAGAAAATGTAATCGATAACGCTAACTTATTAATGGAAGGCAAAATTAGAGGCCGTGTTGTAGTTAATTGCCAACGTTAAGCTATTTCCCCTATTAAAGCCTCGTTATTAAATTTATAATACAGTTTGTATTTAAATAACGAGGCAACACCTATGAGCAACCAAGAACTTTTCAGTAATAACCCACTGCAAGGCGTAAAATTAGAACAAGTGGTTGAAGAGCTGGTTGAGCAATATGGGTGGGAACTCCTACACGCATACCTGCAGCTTAATTGTTTTAAAAATAATCCAGATATTAAATCCGCAGTAAAATTTTTGCGTAAAACCCAATGGGCTCAAGAAAAAGTAGACAACTTTTACCTTTACCGCCTTAAAAACTTACCTAAGCCAGACGATGTTCAGTACGAGCTTCCTCCTCGTGATAGAGTGATCCCAGAGGATCATAAACCAGGTGAACCCTGTGAGCTAAGTTTTAGTGATGCAAAACGTATCAAAGAAAAGAAAGAAACTAAACAACGTGCCCGTGATCGTAAGCAACGTTCTAATGCAAGCAACCCTTGGGGTAACTAAATTCTAGGGCGTGTTGACCTTTGCGGATTAAAATTTGTTCAATCTAGGGGCGATTAAATTGCGGCGCGAGGTTTGTAACTTAGTGGGCTAAGTAAAAACCGAGCAACAAAGAGTTTATCGTCCCTAGAAAGAACCCAACGGGCAGCGCATGTTTGGCATTTATGCTACGTTATCGCCTATTTATGGGAAGTAACACACTACATAGGCTCTGCCTTGCCTAAAAACCAAACACACTGCTGCAAATTCAACCATCAAAGATAAACATGCCCTAGTTAAATACTTTCACAAAAAGCCAATCTACATTGGCTTTTTTTGCAAGCAAGCGTTGCTTGGTTTTTATTGTGAAAAGTACCTAACCGCGGTATTAAATGCACTAACTCTAGCTAGGGGTTATTTATTTTAAACACGGTTAGCTAATCTATTTAGTAACCTCGGGTTTTCCAAAAATCAATTTCTGTTTTTTGTGCTTCCATTTCAACATTAAATGTCTTATCTGCAATTATTTTATTATTAAGCGTTAAGGTCATGCGCCAAGGGCCGAGTTTATTGTGAATGGGTTCCCACAACGTGTCGCCTAAATAAAACTGCCAGTCGTTATCCTTTACGTATTCAACACCTTCGAAGGGTGGCATTATCTCACCCTCTTCATTAGGTATATCCGGATGATAAATACAAAAATGTAATTTCTCACCTTTTGCTTTTTTTATATTAATTATTAGCCCAAATTCTACGTCTATTTTAGCTATTACATCGGTAGTAAATTGCTCAATTTGTGGCAGCGCTTTGCTACTACTGTCCCATGTTGAATAAATACCATAGCTTTGTAATGTAACAATGGGTTTTGACTTAGCCATATAACACACCTGCCCTTGCTTACTTTTAACTGCATTTGATTATAAAGCGTTGTAAAAACATTTTATACATACCCTTCAATTACATATTCTTCATTTATATTTGCACACTGTTTGCACAATTTCAGAATATTATTTTAATCTCTTAGATAGTGAGATTAAAAAATGCACACGTTAAATTTAAACCTAAGCGCTAATAATTTGGTTAAACAGTTAAAGATTATTGCCTGTTTTATTATAACTACCACGTTGATTGCATGTGGTGGTTCTGAGCAGAGCGGCACGCAAACGGAAATAGCAACCGACAATTCCACTGGCGACAATAGCAATGTAGAAACAAATGGTTCTACACAAAATGTTTTATGCGATTACTTTTATAGTGAATATAATGATAGTGACTCTATACAAACTACCAGCTCGGCTGATTGGACATGCACAGGAACAACACGCGACATAATTGCAAATGGGATACCAGACCACGATGTAGGCACCTTTCCCAATCCTGCAAACCCCAACACCATTGCTGAGCAATCAGTGAATGAAAGCTTTACATTAACACCCATACAAACCTCAACAGCCACATTGATGGGCGGTCCTCGCGGTATAACCGGACTTGTATTAAATGGCGTTAAAATTGATGCGGGCACAGGTGGCAGTTGTGATGATTCAGGTGACAATTGCGATTTAGCCAATAACAGCGGAAACTGGAATATAGAAGCTTTAAGCCAAACCACGTTTAGCTTTGGAACAGATAGTAACAATGCGCATGTTCAGCCGGACGGTACCTACCATTACCATGGGATGCCAGAGGGCTTTATAACCATACTAGGCGGCAATGCAACAACAATGACCTTAATAGGTTGGGCGGCCGATGGTTTTCCTATTTATGCACGTTATGGCTATTCAAATTCAACTGATGCAAACTCTAACCTAGTTGTAATGACTGGTAGTTATCAACATGTTACCTCTGTCAGTGCTAATAGACCCTCTACCGACATTTACCCACTAGGTACATTTGCGCAAGACTGGGAATATGTTGCAGGCTCTGGAGATCTAGATGAATGTAATGGCCGTTTTGGCGTAACCCCTGAATTCCCTGATGGTATATATCACTATTATGCAACCGACACCTACCCGTTCTTTCAACGGTGTGTAAAAGGAGCGTTGTGAACTATGCGACTTTTAAAATCAATCAAAAGCATCGGTTTAATTAGTTTATTATTTAGTACATCGCAAAATGCACATGCCCATTTAATGGTTGCTCAACATGGCACACTTAACATAGTAAACAACCATGTATTAATAGTGCTATCTATTCCAGCGTCATCAATAAAAGGAGCAGACGATAACACCGATGGATTAATGTCACTCGCTGAGTTTACAAAATACCGTAAACACATTAGTAAACAAGTTAAACAGCACGTGTACATGTCTGATCAGCAATATCGTTTTAATATTGATGGCTTACTATTAAATCCAGAATTAGCGCATTCGGTTAATAGCAAAATTGTTGATCAAATTACTATTACGGGTAGATACACACCAACAGTACTTGAAGGGATAAAATTTAATATTAATTTATTTAGTCATGACGAAACTAAGCAAACATATATAATTACAGCAAGCAATAAACAGCAACAACTTGTTCATCAATTTGAGCTAAAACCGCTATCTCCTTACATTAAATTATTTTAGTTACTTTTAAACAAGTTTGGGGTTTTTAGGAAAGTATTGCTCTGCTTGTTGTGCACACAATTCAAACTCGCGGGTATTTTTGTATGGAAGTTTCATAAAGCCCGCAACACCTACATCAGTGATATTTACAGCATATTGCATTAGTTTGTTTAACAAGCGTTTAAAATCAGCTTCTTTTGAAGAGTCGAGTAGCCTGTAGTAGTGGTGAATTTTCATTCTATCGGGTAAGGCTTCAAAAATAATACACCCAGTATGGTGTATTTGGTTTAACTCAAAAACACATTTAATCACTTTTTTAGGCAACTGTAATTGTTCATCAGGGTCTTTCCCATCTTCAAAATAAGAGTGAGGTCGTGTTATTTCGTTGGCTTTAACGCTAACCACTTCATAATCAAGTTCTGGTAGGCTGTCAAACTTAAATGCGCCGGTGCCGTCTCGCTCTAATTGAATCGTTTTACGCGCGTCAAACAAACAACATTTAAACAGCCCTTTTTGATTAATAGCTTGCGCTAACATAACGGTATTATTTATTGCATCACTGAAGGCATCGCCTAGTGACTCATCATGCATTATTAATGAAGACTCAATAAATAACGATTCATCTTTCCAATGAAAACTAAGCCCGCCTACGGCTGGATATTTTGCAAGTCGGCTTATAGAGGCTAAAAATGCTTTTTCAGTGTCGCCAGTATCAAATAAAAATTCTTTGTAGTATCGGTCTAACTGGGCATCGTTTACATCTAGGAGCTGCTGGTTATGGTCAGCTTGGCGTAAAAACTGTTTGCGCGAGCTATATACAACCGTATCTGGAGCTTCATCACTACCGTACCAAAATGGAATAGCAGCTTTGGGCTGTTTTAAATTTAGCTCTGGTAAGTAAGCTTTAGCCATTGTGGTTATATTGCGCATAAAGTAATCGCCAGCAGCATCACGAACTGCCTTAGATTTACTGAGCATGCCGTCTATAACTTTAGCAAGTTCTCTAGGTAACCCTAAAGAACTTGCAGGAATCGCCTGCGCCCCAAATCGGCAAGACTGTGCAGACGCTAACGCATATAAAGTAGCCGCAACCCCCTGCTCATCAAACCTTGGAGACGATTGCTCACCCGACATTTGCGCTTCACCTATAAAATACACATCCCCCATTCGCGCATTAGTCGTACTTAAATCCCCCGACATTAGATCCATAAAATTACTGGCAACAGGCTCACCTTTACTATCTAACTGGGCATACACCGAACTCCCCCAATCAACTAAGGATAAAGCATCTGTTTGTGCATCCCACACCAAGTTTGAAGGCTTTATATCACCATGCACTATGGGCTGTGCGCTTAAACCATTTTTATGGTTACTTAAATCAAGTAACACATTTCGAAGCCTAACGGCTAATGCCATTATTTTTGCCGCGCTAAATCGCCCCTCTTTAAGAGACACTTTTTCAAGGTCTTCTCCCATGGCGCGCGCCATCATTAAAATACCTTGTTTTTTAATACGCTCAAAGGCATAAAATTTAGGCACCAGTGGGTTGTCAATTTGTGACAACATATACGCCTCGTCTTCAAGGCGGTCACGTACACTTTGGGCAAGTGTAATACGTGAAAACTTAAAAACCCAAGGTAAGCCTTTGTCGTCTTCACCGGCAAATACAAACCCAAAGGCTCCAGAGCCTATCATTTCTACATTTTTATAACCAAGCAGCGTTAATTGTTTAATACAAATGTTAAGCCATTGACGGTGCTTTTTAGCATCGCGGTGCGACAGCAAATACACAGATTGCTCTTCGTTAATGTAAAAATTGCGAATTTCTTTGGCTTTCAATACAGGCTCTCTAATAGAGTGATGTGTGGTGAATTATTTAAAACACGCTGATTATTAGTTTTATATAACGATATTACAATAGCGCCAACGTAGTTTTTCAAATTACAAACTTAAGCCCTTATTTAAATAATTAAAACACTAAATGTTGCATCCAATAGATTTACTTAGCCGTATTTAATTCAACTGCACTAAATAGCAAACATAATAAATAGGAACTTTAAGGATGAAAACATTAGCAATTTTAACTGTCGGCACATTATATAGCGGCTATGGCCATGCAAACATAGAAAAGTTAACTGTATATGGCCACCGAGAAGGCTTAATAGGCGAAGCCATCAGTGCATCAAGCGGTATTATTGGTCAAGGTGAAATTGACCAACGGCCGATGTTAAGAAGCGCCGAAATGTTAGAGCTAATACCCGGTATGGCGGTAACTCAACACAGTGGTTCAGGTAAGGCAAACCAATACTTTATTAGAGGGTTTAATTTAGACCATGGCACCGACTTTGCCACCAACATAGACGGTATGCCCATAAATATGCGAAGCCATGGCCACGGCCAAGGCTATACCGACCTAAACTTTATAATTCCTGAGTCTATTTCCACAATTAATTATAAAAAAGGCTCCTATAGCGCAAGCCAAGGTGACTTTTCATCCGCAGGTAGTGCACAGTTTAAATTGACTGACAATCTAAAGCATCAACAAATAGAACTCAGCATAGGAGATGACAACTATAAACGTGCTGTTGTCTTGGGCTCTACTAACTTAACAAAAGGCAAAATTATTGCAGCAGCAGAATGGCAAGGCTACGACGGCCCGTGGGATGACATAAACGAAGACGTAAATAAAAAAAATGCCCTGCTACGCTATGTTGGTACAGCCTTTAATGGTGACCTATCACTAAGTGCTATGGCATACGACAATACATGGAATTCTGCAGACCAAATTCCACAGCGTGCCGTCTCGCAAAGTTTAATAACACAATTAGGTTCTCTTGATACCACACTAGGGGGCAACTCTAGCCGTTATAGCCTATCAAGTAATTGGCAAGGAGAACATGTTAAAGCCAGCGCATATGTAATTAATTACGATTTAAACCTGTACTCAAATTTTAGCTATTTTTTAAATGATCCCATTAATGGCGATCAGTTTAATCAGCAAGATAGCCGCAATATTTATGGCACCAATATAAGCTATCAGTTCGAAACTAAAACATCTGATATAAACATGCAACACACCACAGGGATTGAGATCAGACACGACCACATAGATAACGTAGGACTTTATAACACGCAAGCAAGAGAGCGACTTAGCACGGTAAGGCAAGACGCACTAAAACAAACAAGCTACTCAAGCTTTTGGGAATCTAAATTTTTATTTACCCCAAAATTAGAGGCCACTGCTGGTGTGAGGTACGACTATTTTGATACAAACGTGACCAGTAATACTGGTGCAAACTCAGGTAAAGCAAACGATGATTTAGTCAGTTTTAAAGGGAGTGTAAATTATCGCTTTACTGATTTACTAGCCGCATATGCTAATTGGGGGCAATCTTTTCATTCAAATGATGCGCGTGGCTCTACAATTAATGTTGACCCAGTTACAGGTGAGCTGGCTGAGCAAGTAGATTTATTGGTAAAAAGTGAAGGTGCTGAAGTAGGTTTGCGTTTTGCCGATGATCGCAACTTTAATTTATCCGCCGCTTTATGGTGGCTAACACTCGACTCAGAATTATTATTTGTAGGTGATGCTGGTAACACAGAACCCAGTGATGCGTCTAAACGCTATGGCTTAGAAATGAGTGCGTATTACTGGGTTAACGACCAATTTAGTATTGATTTAGAAGCCTCGTTTACACATTCGCGCTTAGATATAAATGACAATAATAATTATATAGAAGGCGCTGTACCAGTTGTAGCAAGTGCTGGTTTAAATTGGCACTTAACTGAACAATGGCAATCATCAATTAGGGTGCGTCATATTGGCAAGCGTACATTAACTGACGACGAAGATAAACGCTCGAACCCTTTAACGGTTGTTAATAGCTCAGTAAGCTATAAGCAAACCCATTGGAAAGTAGACTTTGAATTACTTAATCTGTTCAACAGTACCGACCACGATATAGACTACTATTACGCATCGCGTTTACCCGGTGAGCCCGCACAAGGCGTTGAAGATAATCACTTTCACCCAATAGAACCTAGAACAGCGCGATTAACACTCAGTTTATTGTTCTAGTATTTATTAACGCCATACCGGCACTGTATATAAATACAGTACCGGTATAATTGGGGTCTTATTTGCTACATTACGCCTAACCGGCTTCTCTACTCTTTGATGAACCTAACAGTAAAAATATAACAATTGAAATTACAACAACTTAATTAGTAGTTGCTTTAGGCGCATTTCGCTGCGTGGGATCTGTTTTAAAGCTTTCAATCATTTTATGGGGGTATTTACATTCAACCTGTATTTTAGCGGCTTCAGCCCACCATATTAATTGATTAAATGTACGAGAAAAATAGTTAAACCACGATGTCTGGTCATCTTCAGTAGCAGACTCACCAAGTTCGTTAAACACATCCTGTGCCTTTGGAACATGAATCATCGACGATACTGGCAAACACCCAAGTTCTGATAAAAAAGTGCGCATACTAATCGCAGCACGAACCCCACCCCACTGCCCAGCAGAATAAGAAACAATAGCACTGGGTTTATATGAAAACAGTGAACTACCAAAATGATTGAGTAGATCAGCTAATGCAGGGCTCATCGAATGATTATATTCTGGACTGATCATTATGTAGCCATCAGCAGATTTAATTTTATCGGCCAAATTGTTAAGTTTAGCCGGTGCATTTTGCTGTGTATATGCAAAGTGAGGTTTGAATACAGGATCGTTTGGGTAATCTAACGCATCAATTATTTCAAATTCATGTTCACTAAAGTGTGACTGGAAACACAATAAACAAGCTTTACTTACTCTATTTCCAAGACGCACTGGTTTAGGTGGTGAGCTCTCACGCACAGTACCCAAGAACAATAAAAACTTCATAATATAACTCCATGTAAACACTTTGTTTTACATTAAGCCTAGTATCATTCACATGCAAACATATTTATAACGTATTTTTGATGCCGTTATACGTCGCTCTTAATTGCCGTTTCAGCTTATCGCACTTAACTAAACAGGCAAAAATAGGTAAAAATCAGTTTTAAATTAATCTTAGGTGAACAATGAAACACATAATTAAGGCCTCTCTCTTAACACTGGCGCTAAGCGCTAGTTTAAATACACAAGCAGCACAGTTTTCGTTTTCTTCTAAAGTAGACAGCGACGCACACACATTAATTGTGTTTTATAGCCAAGATGGAAAAAACAACCAATTTAAAAATCTCGACAAACAATTCAATGGTCAGCTACAACGCATAATTGACGTTGAAAATTTTGAAGGTAAATACGCTAAAACAGCACAGCTTATTGCCCCACTAAACAGTAACTACAAACGTATATTAGTTGTTGGCACAGGCAAACAAAACGAGTTAAACAAAGCTCGCATAGCTAAACTAGGCGGAAACATTCACGCTCAGTTAGTTAAATACAAAGCCGATACCGCCAATGTACTATTTGACGATGTAACGGGTGTAGATGCAAACCATTTACTTGCGGCAAACTTTGCACACGGTGCAAACCTGCGAGATCATCGCTTTGAAAAATACAAACAAACTCCCAACACACAAACAGTGACTTACACGTTTGATGTCGACAGCACAAAAAAAACAACTGCAACGTATAAACAGTTAGAAAGTATTCAAGCAGGTGTATTTTTGGCACGCGACCTTACCTCTGAAGTCGCCACCGAAATGACGCCTGTTGATTTTGCAAATGCCGCAAAAGAACTTGAATCGTTAGGTGTTACCATTACAATTTTAAAACCAGAGCAACTTAAAGAGCTTGGTATGGGCGCACTAGAGGCCGTTGGCCGCGGAAGCGATCAGGGTGCTCGTTTGGTAGTTGCTCATTATAAAGGCTCTAACGACGACCCTATTGCACTGGTAGGTAAAGGAATAACATTCGACTCGGGCGGATATAGCATTAAAACAGGTGCGTCTATCGCACGTATGAAATCGGACATGGCAGGCGCTGCTGCAGTGCTTGGAACAGTTAAAGCAATGGCCATGGCCAAAGCCGACAAAAACGTTGTAGCAGTAATGGGCATGGCGGCAAATATGGTTTCGCAGTTTGCAGTAGCCCCTGGCGATGTTGTTCGCACCGCAGAAGGTTTAAGTGTTGAAATACTCAACACAGACGCCGAAGGCCGTTTAGTTTTAAGTGATGCAATGTGGTATGCACGTAAGCACTTTAACCCTAGCATTATGATTGATGTAGCCACGCTTACCGGCTCTAAAATTCGTGCGGTTGGTAACGAGTATGCGGCCGTGTTCTCAAAAGACGACACACTCGTAAATCAGTTAACACTTGCTGGTAAGCAGGTAAACGAAAACCTATGGCGTTTACCACTAGGTTACAAAGATATGCTTAAATCAGACATAGCCGATATAACAAACGTAGGCTCTGGCGGGCCAGGCGCAACAACTGCAGCGACATTTTTAGAGCATTTTGCAGGGGAAACGCGTTGGGTTCATATTGATATTGCTGGAAATGCATTAGTTAAAAAAGGCAAAGGCGAACTATCACCAGGCGGTACAGGCTATGGTGTACGCTTGTTAAGCGAATGGTTATTAGCTAACTAATTTTTTTATACGCCAAAAGCCGATGCTTTTGGCGATTACCAAACTAATTAAATAAAAACCGACTCGCTGTTACACCAATAACAATACCTATCACTAGTACAGCAACCGTATAAAACACTCCCTTACTCTCATCACTAGGGCTGGCTATGTTAGAAAGCTCTGCACCTGCATCTATTGAAGATTTTGTCTGTGTCGTATCATTGTGTTTAACCAAGCAAGCCTGTTTGGGTTCATCAATAGTTGGTTCTAGACTTTTTATTTCATTATGAATGGGTGTTTCAGTGACCAAGCTCTGAATATCATGGGTGCTAACTTGGTCTGTGTTGCTGGTGTTATTTTGAAATTCTGGTTTGTCATTTAAAGGGGCTTGTATTAACACCTCGTATATGTCGTCATATTCAAACAGCATCACCACTTGATTTGAGCTAACCTGTTCACCTTCATTTATATTTATCTTAGTGACAACTCCGTTAGCCGTGGCAACAATTTCGAGTACTATCTTGTCCGTTTCCACATCAAGTAATGTGTCATCTTTTTTTACGTGTTGCCCCTCAGTCACATATATTTTTGTAACTAAAGCAGACATTGTTGGCTCAGGTAAATGAGGTATTAAAACATCACTGTTCATCGTTCTTCCTTGCTTAATAAATATAATAAATTTACCACTACAGCCTATCAACCCCATTGATAGTTAACAATAATTTTTTAATACACACTGACTCAATTAATTATTTATGCTTTAGCCCATTTTTATTTAACTTGGTTTAAGGCGTCACCCTAAATTTAGTTAAACCAATTAGCTGGCCTGATTCAGTCATAACCTTAACTTGCCACTTTCCTACCGCGTTATGTGGAAAATTTACTTTGTGTGTCCAGGCTCTATAACCACTTTTACGCCCTCCACTGATATTAAGCGCTATTTTGTCTACCTGCTTTTTATTGTGTGTCCACACATGAAATATCTTTTCGTTTAGCCCTCGAGGTGCTTTAACCGCTGTCCATGTATAAAGCCCTTTTGCATGTAAAGAGCGTGCATTTAACGTGTTAATATTTCCTATCGGTTTTTTACTTTGCTCATTTACCTCATGCGCTAATGCAATGCTTGTTAAGTGCAGAGCAGCCGGTGGTACAAAGCTTTTTAATTGCCATACGCCTGCACTCAAACTAAATAAAATAATCGCTAAGATAGGTAAACGCCACCACGGCGCATTAGGCATTAAATTAGTAAGACTAGGTAATGTTAACACCACGGCTATAACTAGCGCAGCAGCTAAACTTTGGCTGGTTGTTAAGCTAAACAAAATAGGCAATGTAACAAGTAAAACTACAAACAAAGCAAAATTATGATACACCGTAAATAGCGTTCTATTTTTAGCTAATTTTTTGTAGTAAAACGGGTCAATAACTGATGCGACCGCACACAATATAATCAGCGATGTAAATACTGCTTGAGGGTGGTCCCACTGGGTCACAACTAAAAAAAATGGCAGTGCAAAAAACAAACTCTCTTGCTGAATCATTTGTAATGCAAAACGCGTTACATTGGGTGAAACGCTTACACCAAATCGTTCTTCAACTTTATCACGCAGCCAATTATCTACAATTAACCACAACCAGCTTATAAGTAAGACAACAGCAACAACCTGCGCAAACGACTCCTTTCTATCAACAAGCACATAACTTGCAACGCCCGATAAAAAAGCTAAAATAGCCAATAACCCCGGGCGTTTTTGCATTGCATTAATAAATTGTGTAATCAAGGATTTTAATTTGTTCATTTGCCTGCTTTATAAGTACCAAATGCACTTTATTATTATGAAGTTAGTTACAACAGCTTAGCCAAACAAAAATGAACAGAGCATAGATACCCTAATAGTATTATTAATATTTAGTAACTAAATAAGAACGCGGGCCTGTTTTGTGTGATTTGTTTATGAGACATAATAAAAAATTATGCAAATAAAATCTTTAAGCACTCACAAAACAAATAAAGTTTATTAAGGACGTTAATAATACTAAATACGCAAGATAAATATAAAACGTTCTAAATAAGGCCTTTGAGCAATTTAACGGTAAGTGTGTTTAAAAACAAAGACCCAATTAAAAATAAAGTACGTTATTAGCTTGTTAGACTTCCTTCCTAGCTGAGGCCTTAATGAGTGACAACACTCTTTGCTCTTTCATTCGAGCAAGGTCATTTTCAAGCACCACTTCCGCACCAAAAACCCCTCCTGAAATATTAAGGCCAAAAAAGTGATGGGCAATCTCATCCAAAGTACTATCCCCCACCTCAATATGAGCTTCTTCCCCGTGAGCTTTCAATAGCTGATATATTTCTATAGCTCTATCTGGATATGCATGATCATCAATCGATATCCACGCCTCATGAAGCTCTTTAATACTGTATTTAGAAAAATCAATACTCATATTTTTCCTTGAAACATTACCCCTTTGTACTGGGCATAATTGCTATCTAAAAAGTTGAATAACGTAAAAAGTAAACTGTATTCGTGCAAACTGATTACTTGTTAAGTTGCCTTAAGCAGCTGTATAAGCTCATCGTCGTACGGGGACTTTTCTAGCACGTTTGATAGATATCGCTCTACCTTTATTCCGAAGTCAGGGCTTAAAGTATGCATTAACTCAATTTGCTTTGAAAAAGCTATTCGTCTGCTATCTTGACCTTCAATTCTATTTTTTAGTTCGAAGTTGCCCGCAATATCGTTAGTAGCATCAAAGAAAATGTAAAACAAAAGTTCATCAAATTCAGCCATTGATCTTCTTGCTAACTCTTGCCCACGCTCAACGGTAACCAAATGATATGAGAGTTTATCTACCTCAACATGCGAGTAACCAAGATCACGACTTTTGCCGTATGTTGGTAATTGATCCTGGTTTGCCCCAATTAATTTTCCTAACTCTTCGACTTTGGCTCTAATTTCAGATAATTGGTACATGCTATCCTTTGCAAGTTATCGCCCGCATAGCAGGCTAATAGAGCTTGGCTAAAATTGGTGACGCACGAACCAAGCCAAGCTTTATTAGTCCATGCGTTGATGAGTTTATAAGGCCTACTTTGCTAAAGGTAATACAAAATCAAACAATTTTTGAGTATCAGCTTTCGCTTTTTGCATGTCACTCCCACAACAGTTAAAACTCAACAACAAAAGTATTGCAGCAAGCCAAATTTTCATAATTACGTATCGCCTAAATAGCAGGCTAAAAATAGTTGGTGATAATTAGCGACGCAGGAGCAAAAACCAACTGTTTTTTGTCCTTGTTTATTTTCTTGATACTCATTGAGCCTCCTCCCCAGCATCGCAATTATTCGCTAAGCTGAAAAGGCAACCAACCTTACAGGAGAAAGCTCAATGAACTTTTACAATAACATGCATCCATATTATTGTGGAATCGATTTACACGCCCGATTACTTTACGTCTGA
>NZ_BAAJML010000009.1:0-186340 GCF_057547735.1 Pseudoalteromonas sp. NH0006-46
CTTAATTCACGCTTTTTTGAATAAAAACACTTTTAGTACGAAAGGTATACAATTAGAGGGCTAAATAATATAAATAGCTGATAAAAAGCCCATCTCATGAGTTTAGCAAAGTCGCATAACTATTTATTTCATTCTTATAAGGTAGCAGTTTTATACATCATTAAATTCTCTACTACTTACTGCTTATATAATTACTTATATATCTAGTTTTAAGAGTTAAATTTTTAGACTCTATGACTTACTAATAATACGTACATATTTATCAGCTAACTTATCTAAAGCTTCTCGCCAGTTGGGATCAGCTTTTATACAATCTATTGGACATACACTGATGCAGGTTGGCTTTTCATAATGCCCAACACACTCGGTACATTTTTCAGGATCTATCTGATAGATTTTAGCCCCCATGTATATAGCTTCATTCGGGCATTCGGGATGGCACATGTCACAGTTAATGCATTTGCTATTTATAAGTAGAGCCACTATTAACCTCTTTCATTAATATAATTTATAAAACAAGAATCGGTAGGGTTTTGTTTTAAGTTCAAGTACCTTTATTAACTGAATGCTTAACTCTGTTTATTTTTTATCACCATTTTTAAAATTATCGTTATGCCGGATAGTTTTAGAATGAAGAGCGCTTGTAATCGTTTCCTTGCAAAACGTTGCCAAATCATTAATGTTGATTTCAGTTTTCAATTTTGGAGTTAAAAACAATGAATTCTTATATATGGGCAATCCCTGCACTCGTACTTACAATAATTTTGCTAAAACTAATAAGTGACTCAAGCAAAAAATAACATAATGAAAATTTAATTTAATAGGCTGCTTCTAAATTAGCTCGAAAATATCTAAGCATTAGTTAATTACTTTAATTGCCCAGTAATACACACCCTCATTCGTTATTGGGTTTAATTATTAATTAGCCGCGACTTGCTTAAATGGATTTCTGGTATCTTGGTGCTCATCCAAGTTGCGCATCAAAATAGTATGTTGCAAATTTATAGTTTTATCTAAACGAATGAAAACAATATGGCCCGAGCCTTTGCCATCGGTAATGCTTTCGCCTTTTTTATTTTCCATACTTTCAAGGGTAAAACTAATATTGCCTTTCGGCGTCATTAGCTCTAATGAATGGCCAACACAAAACTTATTTTTTACATCTATTTCAACCAAACCATTAGCATTTCTTCCTAATACCTCACCTACAAATTGCTGTTTAGTTGATACAGAGTGACCGTATTCGTAATTTTGATAATCTTGATGAGCATGGCGCTTTAAAAAACCTTCGGTGTAACCGCGGTGTGCTAGGTTCTCAAGGGTTTTAAATAAGTCTGCATCAAATGGTTTACCTGCAACGGCAT
Source organism: Pseudoalteromonas sp. NH0006-46 (assembly GCF_057547735.1). NCBI lineage: Bacteria > Pseudomonadati > Pseudomonadota > Gammaproteobacteria > Alteromonadales > Pseudoalteromonadaceae > Pseudoalteromonas > Pseudoalteromonas sp. NH0006-46. The sequence goes on from NZ_BAAJML010000009.1 coordinate 1,365, forward strand.
CGTCAATCGCTTTACGGTATACCTGTGCAGTACGGGCTACATAATAAAATGACTTAGTGCGCCCTTCTATTTTAAGGCTGTGCACCCCCATTTTTGTTAGCTGCTCCACATATTGCACGGCGCGTAAGTCTTTTGAGTTCATGATGTAAGTACCATGCTCATCTTCAAATGCGGGCATGTATTCACCGGGGCGTCCTTGCTCTTCGAGCATAAATACTTCGTTGCTTGGTGCGCCGTCACCTAAAGTGGGTATAACTGCTTTAGGGTCAATTTTATGCACCATTTCACCGGTTTCATTCTCAGTACCGGGTTTTACATCGTACTCCCAACGACACGCATTAGTGCATGTGCCTTGGTTTGGATCGCGTTTATTTATGTAGCCAGAAAGCAAACAACGTCCAGAATAAGCCATACATAACGCACCATGTACAAATACTTCTAGCTCGGTTTCAGGGCACAGAGAACGTATTTTACTTATTTCTTCAAGCGATAGCTCACGAGACAAAATCACCCGTTCAATACCCTGTTTTGCCCAGAACAATACACTGGCATAGTTTACCGCATTGGCTTGTACAGAAAGGTGAACTGGCATATCGGGCCACTTTTCACGTACTAGCATTATTAGACCTGGGTCGGACATGATCAACGCATCAGGTTTCATAGCAATTACAGGTTCTATATCTCGTAAATACGACTTCACTTTGGCGTTATGGGGCGCGATATTTGATACTACATAAAATTTTTTATTTAATGCGTGTGCTTCATTAATACCTATTTGTAAGGTCTCTAAATCAAACTCATTATTTCTTACGCGCAAACTGTAACGAGGTTGCCCTGCGTAGACCGCATCAGCACCATAAGCAAAGGCATAGCGCATATTTTTTAAGCTCCCTGCTGGGCATAATAGTTCTGGTATAAATGGGCTAGATGAAACAGATGGCATGTGCGCTCCCTACAACAACAGGCATTGAGCCAATTGTGTGCGTCATAAATTTAAATATAAAAGCAGAAGCGCGGCAGTATAAAGAGCACTAAAATTAAGCCTTTGATCAAGATCATAAAACTGTAATTGAACTGGCTTTTAATAAAATTAGGATTTTTCACTTAAAACGCGTATAATTCGCGCCCGTTAATATTCACACTTTTACTTATAAATTATTGGAGCATAAAGATGGCTTTAGAGCGTACTTTCTCAATCGTAAAACCTGATGCAGTAGCTAAAAACCACATCGGCGCTATCTACAACCGTTTCGAAACTGCTGGTCTTAAAATCGTTGCAGCTAAAATGGTTCACCTTTCTCAAGAGAAAGCTGAAGGTTTCTACGCTGAACACAGCGAACGTCCTTTCTTTGGCGCTTTAGTATCTTTCATGACATCTGGTCCAGTAATGGTTACCGTTCTTGAAGGCGAAAACGCTGTTCTTAAAAACCGTGAAATCATGGGTGCTACTAACCCTGCTGAAGCGCTAGCTGGTACTTTACGTGCAGACTACGCTGATAGCATCGACGAAAACGCTGTTCACGGTTCTGATGCTGTTGAATCTGCTGCTCGCGAAATCGCGTACTTCTTCGCTGACGAAGAACTTTGCCCACGTACTCGTTAATTCGAGTTTCACAGCTAACCCTGTGATGCAAAGTATGGAAAGGGCTTTCGAGCCCTTTTTTAGTCATTAATTAAAGTATTACTCTGCTATTTATGATGCTTTATTTAATGATTAAAGTGAACGAATTGTGTACAATTTGTCTCTGTAAATTTTATCACCACCGTTACTGATTAAGGTTGTTTCATGACCACTGCGCAAAAAAAGATTAACTTATTAGATTTAAACCGAGATGCAATGCGTGAGCTATTTGTATCTTTCGGTGAAAAGCCATTTCGTGGCGATCAGGTGATGAAATGGATTTATCATTTTGGCGTAGATAACTTCGACGAAATGAGCAACGTGAATAAAAAGCTTAAAGAAAAGCTTAAAGCTGAGTGCGAAATTGTAGCCCCTGAAATCTCAGTTCGCCAACAAGCGAGCGACGGTACTATTAAATACGCTTTAGTACTAGAAGGCGGACAAGAAGTTGAAGCCGTGTGGATCCCTGAAAAAGAGCGCGCAACATTGTGTGTATCTTCACAAGTAGGTTGTGCACTAGAATGTACTTTTTGCTCAACAGCACAACAAGGCTTTAACCGTAACTTAAAAGTATCAGAAATTATTGGCCAAGTTTGGCGCGTAGCCAAAGATATTGGCCTAGATGGCAACAGCGAAAAACGCCCTGTTACTAACGTAGTAATGATGGGTATGGGCGAGCCATTACTTAACGTTAAAAACGTAGTACCAGCAATGGAATTGATGATGGACGATTGGGGCTTTGGTTTATCTAAGCGCCGCGTAACATTAAGTACATCGGGCGTAGTACCTGCACTTGATTTATTAAAAGAGAAGATTGACGTAGCGCTTGCTATTTCACTCCATGCACCAGATAACGCACTGCGTGATATTTTGGTACCAATTAATAAAAAGTACCCTATTGAAGAGTTTTTAGCGGCATGTCGTCGATACATTGATGGCTCTAAAGCCAATAAAGACGTAACAATTGAATACGTAATGCTTAATGGCGTAAACGACAGTACCGACCAAGCACACGAACTTGTTAAAACCTTAAAAGGCACGCCATCTAAGGTAAACCTTATTCCGTTTAACCCGTTCCCAGGTAACGAATATACACGTTCAAGCAACAGCCGAATTGACCGTTTTTCTAAAGTATTACAAGCTGCTGGTATTACTTGTATTGTTCGCCGAACTCGAGGTGATGACATTGACGCAGCCTGTGGACAATTAGCCGGAGATGTCGTTGACCGTACAAAACGTATGGCAAAAAAGAAAATGCGCGACGATAACAAAATCTCAGTTAACATCCAGCAAGCCTAAATTTAGTTAAATTACTAAAAGCCCTCCTGTTAAATCGTTTATTATTAAATAATTGATGCAACATGAGGGCTTTTAGGTAATATAGGCAATATGGACAAAAATAAAGAGATAAGGTAATGCGATCTATACTTGCTATAACACTATCGGCACTGGCTTTAAGTGGCTGTGTTACCGAAAGTAGTTATAACGGCAGTAATAAGCCCGTTGTCAAAAATAAAATCAATAACGCCGGGGCAGCACGCACGCGAATAGCTTTAGCCTTACAGTACCTAAAAACAGGTAATAATTCACAAGCAAAATACAACCTAGAACGCGCAGCTGAATTCGCTCCCAACTTACCTGAAGTTCATTACTCTATGGCGTATTATTACCAGCAAGTAGGTGAAAACCCATTAGCCGACAGAGCCTATCAAAAAGCACTAGATATAAAACCAGATGACCCTAATACACTTAACAACTACGGTGTATTTTTGTGTGGCATTGATGAATACGACCGTGCCACCGACCAATTTTTAAAAGCCATTGAAATTCCAACGTATATCCGTGTTGCAGAAAGCTACGAAAATCTAGCGTTGTGCGCTATTGAATTTGACGATTTTGAAAACGCAGAAACTTACTTTAAGCAAGCGCTTAATCACAGCTCTCAGCGAACCTCAACTCTTTTAAGTTTAGCGGCTTTGTTTTATGCAAAAAGTGATTTATACAAAGCAAACGACATTCTTAAAAAACATGACGACACAGGTCGGGTATCGTCGCGTGCTTTAATGCTTAGCTATTTAGTAAAAAATCGTATGGGGCGAATAGAAGAAGCCGAAAAAGTAGCAAGCACCCTTTTACAAACCTACTCTACTAGTAACGAAGCGTATGCAATCAGAGAGCAACGAACACGTTTTAACGAATTTGAAATGCTGCGTGAAAAATACCGTAAAGCAAAACTAAATGAGTTAAAAGCTGATGCAGACAGCACATATATAAGTGCAAAACCAAAAATAAAAATAGTCAGAAAAAAAGCACCTACTCAAGATGGCACAAAAAGCCTGGTTATTAAACAACCAGCGCAAGTTAGATCTGTAGAGCCTGAGCAAAACACGCAAGACGCGAATCCAGTCATTGCTAGAAATGATACAAACACAAGCATTGAAAACACCGTTGCTGCAGTTTCAGCACCACAACAAATTGCTCCCAAAAAAGCCACAACTAAAGCAACAGCAATTGTTGAACAGCCAGAACAAGCTGAAATAAAGCAAGTTACATCTACTGGGCCATCAACAGATACATCTGCGGTATTACGTGCTTTAACAACTGAACCCAAAGCACCAAATAGACCTGAGTCAGTTATTGAAAAGCCCGCCACTAAGCCTAGTACAGCACCTGCAACAGTGGCAGCTAAAGTAGCATCAGCACCACCAAAAGAAGAGGTGAAAATTATTTCTTTTGGGGCGCCTAAAACGGCTAACTTTAATTCACCTCAAACAAATCAGCCAGCAGTCACGGCAAACACTACCGTTGCCAATAACGACTCAAATGTTGTTTTTTACGAAGCCACTAAAAACGAAGATATTTTTGAAACGAGTGATTACCAAAGCGGTAATGATGTTACATTTACAAACTTAGCGTCAAATAAGCAAACAGCATTACCGATGTTAAACCCTAAAGTGGCAGCATTACGTGTGCCTTTTCATATTATAGAGTTTGGTGAAAACCTATTTAGCATTTCGGTGCGATACAATGTTAAACTACAAAAACTCCTGCAATGGAATGGATTAAAAGAGTCGGATCGGGTAATGAATGGCAGCAAAATTTACTTAAACGATCCTAATATTTATTACGAAATTAAATCTGGCGACTCCCTTTACGATATTGCTACCCAGAAGCAAGTATTAATTGATGAATTAATGCGATGGAATAAATTAAGTCCTGATATAGAGCTAAAACCAGGACATAGACTTTTACTAGTGGATCCAGACTCATACTTATTATGAATGAAGAAAAAACGCAGAGCGAACAGCCTACCGTAGGCCAAATTCTAAAAGCACACAGAGAGCAAGCCAAGGTAAGCATTGAAGCCATTGCTAAACCGCTAAAGCTCTCTGAATTTCAAATTAAACACCTTGAAAACGATGAGTTTCAAGCGTTAGGACCTATTACCTTTGTAAAAGGGTACATAAAAAACTATTGCCGCGAATTAAAGGTAGATAGCACCCCTATATTAGCCATGTTGCCAGCGCCACCAGAGCCAGCAAAACCAGCTAACATGCAAAGCTTTTCTCGTCGTACAGAAAAAGAAGCCAGCGATAGCCGTTTAATGTTAGTGACCTACATTATATTGGCCATCGTTATTGGCTCGTCTGCATTATGGTTTTGGCAAAACGCTACCCCCATAGAAGAGCAAACCACAAATATAAATATTGGCAACACTATAATGAGTGAGCGCCAGGCAATTCAATCAACAAATATTGAACAGCAAAAATCGGCAAACGACGCTGAGGAGTTACGTCAAGAGTCTATTGAGCAAAGTACAGACTTAACAAATGACGAAGTAACACAAACACTTGACGAGCAAACCCTAGAGTCAGATACCGGTAAGGCCAACATCAGCACAATAGAAATGCTATTCAATGACGAAAGTTGGGTCGAAATACACGACGGCGAAGGGGAAAAAATAGCCTTTGGCGTTAAAAAAGCAGGTTACAGAATGACTGTTTCTGGCACACCTCCTTTTGCTGTTGTGCTTGGTAAGCACAATGTAGTTAACATTACTTTAAACGGTGAGCCAGTGGATATCTCGGCTTTTCCTAAAAACCGTTTAGCCAAATTTACCTTACCATTAGCAGAGTAGTCGCTATGTTTTCAGAATCTCCTATCAAACGCAGAAAATCCACCCGTATTAATGTAGGCAATGTGCCTATTGGCGACGGCGCACCTATTGCAGTGCAATCGATGACCAACACCGACACCATGGATGTGGATGCAACCGTTGCACAAATACAAGCAATTCAAGACGCAGGAGCAGATATAGTTCGTGTGTCAGTACCGACTATGGACGCAGCAGAAGCGTTTAAAAGTATAAAAGAGCAAGTCAGTATTCCCCTTGTTGCCGATATTCACTTTGATTACCGCATAGCCTTAAAAGTGGCAAAATATGGCGTAGATTGTTTGCGCATAAACCCAGGTAATATAGGCAGCGAAGAGCGTATTAGAGCCGTTGTTGATTCAGCTCGCGAGAATAACATTCCAATTCGTATTGGTGTAAACGGTGGCTCGTTAGAGCGTGACTTGCAAGAAAAATATGGCGAGCCAACACCAGAGGCATTACTCGAATCAGCAATGCGCCATGTAGATATATTACGCCGTCTTGATTTTGATCAGTTTAAAATATCGGTAAAAGCGTCAGACGTATTTTTAGCTGTAGGCGCATATCGTTTGCTTGCTAAAGAAATAGAACAACCTCTACATTTAGGGATCACCGAAGCTGGCGGCATGCGCTCTGGCTCGGTTAAATCGGCCGTTGGTTTAGGTATGCTACTTGCCGAAGGCATAGGCGATACGCTACGTGTATCACTCGCCGCCGACCCGGTACAAGAGATCAAAGTAGGCTTTGATATTTTAAAATCGCTGCGTATACGCTCACGCGGTATTAACTTTATTGCCTGCCCAAGCTGCTCACGCCAAGAGTTCGATGTGGTGAGCACCATGAACCAATTAGAAGAACGCCTTGAAGATATCATTGAGCCTGTTTCTGTTTCAGTTATTGGTTGTGTAGTAAACGGCCCAGGCGAAGCCCTTGTTAGTGATATTGGCCTTGCCGGTGCAAACCGTCGCTCAGGTTTATACATTAATGGCGAACGCCAAAAAGCACGTATAGATAACAACAACATTGTTGAGCAACTAGAGGGCTACGTTCGCGATTTCATCGATAAAAAGCAAAGCCAAACCCCTATCGATGTAAAAATAGTCGAATAAATAACGTATTAACCGCCAAGCACTCGTGTTTGGCGTTGACCTTTATAATAGATTTACCCAAGCATTCACAAAATACAGAGTTCAGCGCTTCATCGGGCTTTATATCAAAGTATTACTTTTAATAATGGTAATTTCTTTTAATTCCAACGACGCTCGCATCTTGAGGTCGTTTGGGTATATAATATTGGGTCAATTTTTAGCATTCTTGTTGTGTAAGCATTTTTTTATTACACATAAACAGTATTTAGGATTTATCAGTGGCAAAACAAATTCAGGCAGTTCGCGGTATGAACGATTGTCTGCCGGGCGACACGCAAGTTTGGCAGAAAGTAGAAAACATTTTACGCGAGACAGTAGCTTCGTTCGGTTATCAAGAAATTCGTTTTCCTATTGTAGAATCAACCGATCTATTTAAACGCTCTATTGGTGAAGTGACCGATATAGTAGAAAAAGAAATGTACACGTTTGCCGATCGCAATGGTGATTTACTAACTCTTCGCCCAGAAGGCACCGCAGTGTGTGTTCGTGCTGGTAACGAAAACGGCTTATTGTATAACCAAGAGCAACGTCTTTGGTACATGGGCCCTATGTTTCGTCATGAGCGCCCGCAAAAAGGCCGTTACCGTCAATTTCACCAATTTGGTTTAGAAACCTTTGGCATTGCCACAGCCGACATTGATGCAGAAGTTATTTTACTAACAGCACAGCTTTGGGAAGCGTTTGGCATTACCGAGCATGTGCGATTAGAGCTTAACTCATTGGGTTCTAATGAAGCTCGTGCACAATACCGCGATGCGCTTGTTGCCTACCTTGAACAACATACCGACGTGCTTGATGAAGACTCAAAACGCCGCATGTATTCAAATCCATTACGTGTGCTAGATAGCAAAAATCCAGACGTACAGGCAATATTAGTTGATGCACCTAAACTGTCAGAGCATTTAGATGCTGAATCAAAAGAACATTTTGAAAATTTATGTGAACGTTTAGACGCAGCTGGCGTCTCATACACGGTTAACGAAAAATTAGTGCGCGGTTTAGACTATTACAACCGCACAGTATTTGAATGGGTAACCGACAGCCTTGGCGCGCAAGGTACTGTGTGTGCTGGCGGACGCTACGATGGCTTAGTTGAGCAACTTGGTGGAAAAGCAACCCCAGCAGTTGGCTTTGCAATGGGCCTAGAGCGCTTAGTGTTGTTACTCCAAGCACTTGAATGTGTTGGTGACATTCGCCGTAATGCTGATGTATATTTAGCGGCCATGGGCGACAAGGCAAGTATTCAAGCCCCGATTATTGCGTCTGAACTACGCCGTGATGTGGCTGGCCTTCGTGTGATGGTTCACGCGGGTGGCGGAAACTTTAAAAAACAATTAAAACGTGCCGATAAAAGCGATGCACTTGTTGCCGTAATTATTGGTGAAGATGAATTAGAACAAGGCGTGGTGACCATAAAGTATTTACGTGATCGTAAAGAACAAGTCACATTAGAATTAGAACAAGCTAAAGCGCTACTAGCTGAGCTTATAAACGGCTAAGCAGATATTAGAGGTAATCATGGATATACATTCAACAGAAGAAGAACAAGCAGAAGCCATTAAACGCATTTTCCGTGAAAACGGTCTTTCACTGGCACTCGGTGTAATTGTAGGTTTAGGTGGCTTATACGGTTGGAAAGCCTACAACCAAAACCAAATTACAACCGCTGAGCAAGCGTCAGATTCTTACACTAAATTAGTAGAAAGCGATGATGTTTTATCATCAGCTGATGCTTTTATCAGTGAAAATAAAGACACAAACTATGCAGCACTTGCGGCGTTTGTAGCAGCTAAAGACGCCGTAGAAGCGCAAAAGTTAGATGTCGCTAGCGAAAAGTTAAGCTGGATTGTATCAAACGTTGAAAATGCAGAATTAAAAGCGATTGCTATTACACGTTTAGCACGTATTCAAATTGCACAAACTAATTTTGACGATGCATTAAACACACTAAATGCACCGTTACCTGAAGCGTTTAATGCAAATGTTGCAGAGCTTAAAGGCGATATTTATGCTCAGCAAGGTAATAAAGAGCAAGCGCGCACCGCCTATCAGGCTGCGGTAGATGCAGGTGGGTTAACAGGCAATCCACTTTTACAAGTTAAGTTAGATGACCTAGCAGTAACTAGCCCAGCGGCATAAGGTTTTAGGTATGAAAAAATTAACGACCGCAACCCTTGCCCTATGTATGGCAACGCTAATGGGTTGTTCATCAAGTGATGAAGAAGACGAACTAGTCCTTCCCGAAATCGCCAATCAGTTTGAAACTGATGTGGTTTGGCAAGAGTCTGTAGGTAGCGGCGTAGAGCATTATTTTTCTCGCTTAACTCCTGCTGTATACAAAGACACTGTTTATGTTGCAAACCGCGAAGGTCAAGTAGAAGCATTGTCGCTTACTAACGGCGATGTACAGTGGGAAACCGACGTACGTCAAGGCACCTCATTTTGGCCTTGGAGCGACAACGGTACAGCAAAATTATCAGGCGGTATATTACAAGCTTATGGTAAACTGTATATCGGTTCTGAACACGGCTTTGTAGTGGCACTTGATCGCGAAACTGGCGAAGAAGTATGGCGTAAAAACGTACCCGGTGAGTCACTTTCAAAAGCAGCAGCCGGCGACGGCCTTATATTTGTAAACTTGGGTTCAGGTAAACTATTAGCACTTCACCCTGATACAGGTGAAGAGCGTTGGAGTTTTGAACAAGAAGTGCCAGCGCTTACATTACGTGGGCAAAGTGCACCTACTGTTGCAAACGGTGGTGTTTTAGTTGGCCTTGAAACAGGTAAATTAAGCGTTTTAATTTCAGAAAGTGGTTACTCAGCTTGGAGCGCAGAAATTGCAGCAGCAAAAGGTGCTTCAGAGTTTGAACGTCTGGTTGACGTAGACACACAGCCACTCATTAGCGGCCCGTACGCCTATGCAATTGCATACAACGGTAACCTAGCAGCAGTTGATATTCGTTCAGGTAATGTTGTTTGGAAACGTGAATACAGCAGCTACCGCGAAATTTCGATGGATGCACAAAGTATTTATGTAGTAGACAGCAACGGCGTTGTTTATGCATTAGATAAAAATTCAGGTATTGAACGTTGGAGCCAGCCCGCACTTCGTGGCTGGTACTTAACAGGTCCTGCTGTTACAGGTAACTATTTAGCCTTAGGCGACCAAGATGGTAACCTACACTGGCTAAACAAGGAAACTGGCGAGTTAGTAGCGCGTGAAGACTTTGATAGCTCAGGCTTCTTTGTTGAACCTGTTGTTGCCGACGACAAACTGATATTATACACCCGTGACGGTGAAGTAAGTGCGGTAACAATACCAAACTAACTTACTAATAGTCATATGGTTTTTATAAGGCTTCGCTCTGCGAAGCCTTTTGTTGTTTTTTAAAGAGGTAGTTTATGCTTCCCGTGATCGCTCTAGTTGGGCGACCCAATGTGGGCAAATCCACATTATTTAACCGTTTAACACGTACTCGTGATGCACTCGTAGCCGATTTTCCAGGTTTAACACGAGATAGAAAATATGGCCAAGCTAGTTACGATGGCTATGAATTTATCGTGGTAGACACGGGCGGTATTGATGGCACTGAAGAAGGCATCGAGATCGAAATGGCTGACCAATCGCTACTTGCAATTGAAGAAGCCGACATCGTACTGTTTTTAGTTGATGCCCGCGTAGGCATGACCGTTGCCGACCAAGCTATTGCTAATCATCTTCGCAAGCAAGACAAAAAATGTTTTGTTGTTGCCAATAAAACTGACGGTATTGATGCTGACTCAAATTGTGCTGAATTTTACCAGTTATCACTGGGTGAGATTCATCACATTGCGGCAGCTCATGGTCGCGGTATTACGCTTTTACTTGAGCACACACTTCAGCCTGTTATTGCCGAACTCGCAGCACAAGATGAAGACGTAGCCGATAATGATGAAGAGCTCATTGAGCTTTACGAAGAAGGTGAAGGCGACGATACTGACCACCAAGCATTTGCAGATAAACCAGTAAAGCTTGCTATTATTGGTCGACCTAACGTCGGTAAGTCTACACTTACAAACCGTATACTTGGTGAAGAACGTGTGATTGTTTACGATATGCCTGGTACAACACGCGACTCTATTTATATCCCTATGACACGTAACGAAAAAGAGTATGTGTTAATCGATACAGCAGGTGTTCGTAAACGTAAAAAAGTAAGCGACGTAGTAGAAAAGTTCTCAGTGATTAAAACACTACAAGCAATCGAAGATTGTAACGTGGTTTTACTTGTTGTGGATGCGCGCGATGGTATTTCTGATCAAGACTTAAGCTTATTAGGTTTTGCGCTTAACTCAGGTCGTTCGCTGGTTATTGCCGTTAATAAATGGGATGGCCTTGACGACTACGTTAAAGATCGTATTAAAACAGAGCTTGATCGCCGTTTAGGCTTTATTGACTTTGCACGCTTACACTTTATATCTGCACTTCACGGTACAGGTGTTGGTCATTTATTTGAATCGGTTGATGAAGCTTACGAGTCAGCAACTAAGCGTATTAGCACCGCAATGCTTCGCCGTATTATGGATATGGCACAGGCCGATCACCAGCCGCCACTTGTTCGTGGTCGTCGTGTTAAGCTTAAATATGCGCATGCCGGTGGTTATAACCCGCCACGTATTGTAATTCATGGTAACCAAGTTCACGATTTACCAGATAGCTACAAACGCTACCTGATGAACTATTACCGTAAAGCACTGAAAATTATGGGCACCCCAATCAAAATTGAATTTAGAGAAGGTGATAACCCATTTGCAGGGCGTACTAATAAAGTAACGCTTTCGCAAAAACGTAAAATACGTGCATTTGCTAAAGAAAACCGTAATAAATAAACTGCATAAGCGTTAATTTATTACAAAAAAACGGCGTACTTTTTAGTACGCCGTTTTTTATTACTGAAAATTAAGTAATGCTAATTGCACCAGCCGTTCAACTGTCGTGTCTTGAACATTTTTAGGCGCTCTGGGGTAATACTTTGATTTTGGCGGCTTAATAGTTATAAACCCATGATTGGTTGCCATTTCGTGGGCTAACAGCTTTCGCTCTCGGGGGGTTAAATGGTTTTCGTGTATTTTTGCCAGCTCGCCGCTATCAAGCCATATGCCTGCACAACCTGGGCATTCGTCTATTTCAACCACTTTGAGTGGCGAAAAATATCGGCGCATCATCACAATACTTGGGCATTTAGGGCAATTTACTCGCGATGAGACTTCGCCCTCACCTTCGGTATAATTATTCAAATACTTAAGTAAAACCTGACCATGCTTTAACTCCGGCGAACTAAACTTAAAAATTTGGCTGTTATCAAAAAATACGCCGCCTTGCGCTGACGTAAAAACAGTAATTCCGCCAACAAGTAAAGGTTCAAGTGGCGTATTACTACGAGGACAATACATTTAAAATTCCTTTTTATTTATTTTCTTTTACTCAAGTGCTTTATGAATAAGCCCAACAAGCGGCCCGGGCAATGTAATATTACCTGCAAGTACAAACTCATGGGCTTCATCTGACATTTTTTGCCATGTACGGCGAATAATCCCAATCCATTTTTCTTCATTGTAATCTGGTTTTGCATAGGCAAACCCAAGCATATAATGTTCAATAAATACAAGGCTTGCTACATCTTCAACTAATTGGCTGTCTGGGTTATGTTTAATATTTTTTTTAGCGACCGCATCGTACACTCGGTTTTGCTCAGCTTCACCGTAACCAGCTTGCTTCATGAGCGCAACCACGCTGCTAGCATGAAATATATAAAGTGCACTGCGCCACTGATGATAGCCCTGTTTGTTCATTTCAAAATCACTACGTGGCGACTTCCAACGCTGAATATGCTGTGCACGCACTGCAATTTGCATGAGTTCATCGGCATCTGGTTTAAAACGAGTTAACATTTCGCTCATGCGCAAGGCGTATAAACTTTCTTTAGGAAAGCTTTGTCCATTGTGCTGCTCAGTATTAGGGTCTTGGTCGTTTGCTTCATCAATTAAGGTAATTACTTTATTAAACATGACAATCATTTTTTATAATAAGTTTTAGTCATTCTAAACGCTGATAAAACAATAAACTAGTACGCCAATCAGTTACGCAGTGAAATTTGTTCAATCAAAATATAAAACCAATAAATATGGGCTGTAAAAGTAAGCGCATTGATTAAATTAACTTGGTACTATATTGAGCACAAATTAAAATAAAAAAGCGCGATTAATAACAACTAACTCGCCAATAACGGATGATTATGTTTAAAAAACGTATTTTAGCTATGTGCTTAGCAGCCATATCGCTTCCAAGCCTTGCCGACAGCAACAGCGATTTAAAAAGCATTATTGATAATCACTGGCAAAACGCCAAAGTTGAAAAAATATTTTTTCGTACCGATCCAGACGGTTGGAAACCAAACGGCACATTGCCAAATTGGAGCGAGCAAGCCATTGCTAAGCGCCAAGCCTACAACAACAGCGTTCTAAAGAGCTTAGCCAGCATAGACCCAAAAACGCTCAACACCGAGCAACTAATGAACTACCGCTTATTTAAATATGAGCGAGAAACCGAGCAACAAAGCTACCTTTATCAAGATAAGTATTTTCCGGTTAATTTTTTAAGTGGCTGGCATACTTACTTTGCAGAAGCGCCAGCTAATATGGCTTTTTTAACAGCTGATGATTACAACGCATTTTTAATCAGCCTTGCCGACTACCCACGCTTTAATCAGCAAAATATTGATTTAATGAAACAGGGTATAAAATCAGGCTTTACCCATTATTGTAAAACCTTTGAAAATTACGGCCAAAGCATTAGCGCGCATATAGTTAAAAACTCTGAAAACAGTGCCCTTTATGAGCCCTTTACGCGTATTCCTAATACATTTACCGCACAGCAAAAGGCAGATTATCAAGCCAAGGCTAAAGCGATAATTGCCAAAAGCGTATTACCCGCATACGAACATTTCTACGATTTTTTTAAAAATGATTACATGCCTAACTGCAGAGCAGAGCCTGGTATAGCAAGCATAAAAGGCGGGCTTGATTACTACCAATACACTGTTAATTACTACACCACAACAAACGCGACACCTAAACAAATACACGAACTAGGCCTTAAAGAAGTCGCACGTATTAAAGCGCAAATGCAAAGCATCATTGATGAAGTAGAATTTGATGGCACATACAGCGATTTTTTAGAATTTTTAGCAACCGATGCGCAATTTTACGCAAAAGACGCGCAGGACCTACTTGAAAAAACCGCTTTTATTACGCAAAAAATGTATGGCAAACTCCCCACTTACTTTGGCCATTTACCGCGTAACACCTTTACTATAAAAGGCTCAGCGAGTCGTGGTGCGTTTTATATGCCACCGCCTGATAACCGCTCTCCTGGCACTTACTTTTTAGCCTCAACGCCTAAACTGCAGCCTTTATATAATTTAGAAGCACTCAGCCTGCATGAAGCCATACCAGGGCATCACTTACAAAATGCCATTGCTATGGAGCTGGATGTACCCGAATTTAGACGCACACTTAGCCACTCTGCTTTTGGGGAAGGTTGGGCGCTATACACAGAGCGCTTAGGTAAAGAAGCTGGCTTTTATCAAAGCCCATACAGTGACTTTGGCCGCTTAGGTTACGAAATGTGGCGTGCTGTGCGTTTGGTGGTTGATACCGGTATTCATGCGTTTGGTTGGAGCCGTCAAAAAGCAATTGACTACTTAGCCAGTCACACGGCTTTACCACAAAGCGCCGTGGAAGATCAGATTGATCGTTATATTTCATGGCCAGGCCAAGCGCTCTCTTACAAAATGGGCGAAATAAAAATACGCGAACTGCGCGCAAAAGCCGAAAAAGAACTCGGCGCTCAATTTGATATACGCAGCTTTCACGACACCGTTATTGGCCAAGGCTCTCTGCCTATGGCAGTACTAGAAGACGTTATAAACGATTGGATAGCAGAGCAAAAAGGATAATTTAACCCTACTTCAATAAAATCAGAGGCGGTAACTTTACCGCCTTTTTCTAACTTAGAGTCTTGCACTCATTTTTAAATTTAGTCGATTAAACACTATTAATTAATCCTCATCTACTTTTGCTTCGTAGATTTAATCATCATAAAAACCAGAGCAAAAGTATGAGCAAACGCATTTTATATTGGCTACAAAACGATTTACGCCTCAACGACAACCCTATTTTTAGTAAACTTGCACAACAACAATGCGCGCTAGACGTAGTGTTTGTAATTAACCCCAACTGGTTTAAAAACACAAATTATCATCAAAAGCAGTATGGTGAAAACAAGTACACCTTTTTAATGCAAAGCCTTTATGAGTTACAGCAAGCATTAATTGCTCGAGGGCAGACCTTGCATGTTCTAGAAGGTGAACCGGTGCGCGTTTTAAAACAACGTATCAAAGAGCAACACATTGATGAAGTGGTTTACAGTGAGCAGTTTGGTGTGTACGAACAGCGCGAAGTTAATTTATTAAAAGCCCATTGCCCTGAAATTCAATTTACCAGTACCCTGCAGGATACCTTGTACCAACAAAACGAACTGCCTTTTAATTTAAACGATTTACCTAAAAGTTTTACCCCGTTTAAAAAGAAGGTTGAAGCAATCAATGTTCCAATTACACTCTCGCATATAACAACCGAACTACTGCCTAAACCTATTACGCTGTGCGCTAAAAACCCAATTGAGTTGCCAAAAGCAATTAACACCTCAATGCATGGTGGCCTAACAAGCGCACACAAACACTGTGAACAATACTTTTCAGGCGAATTACCCAGCACTTACAAAATAACTCGTAACGCGCTTGATGGCTTTGACAACACCACCAAATTTAGCCCATGGCTTGCTTTTGGGTGTATTAGCGCAAAACAAATATACAATGCTGTTGAACAATACGAACAAACATATACCGCTAACGATTCAACCTACTGGATTAAGTTTGAATTACTGTGGCGTGAATACTTTAAATGGCATGCACTAAACGTACAAGGCAGATTGTTTAGTTTTAAAGGGCAAAAGCAAACTAAGCCGCTAACTACGTTTATGCCAAACCGTTTTGCTGCTTGGTGCCAAGGCACAACCCCATACCCTTTAGTTAATGCCATTATGAAAGAGCTCAATGCAACCGGGTTTATAACAAACCGCTCCAGGCAAATTGTGGCAAGCTGCTTAGTAAACGAGCTTGGCCTTGATTGGCGATACGGCGCAGCTTATTTTGAGCAGCAGCTAATTGATCACGATGTAGCAGCCAACTGGGGAAATTGGCAGTACATAGCAGGAGTTGGCGTTGACCCACGTGGCGGACGCCACTTTAATATACAAAAGCAAACTGCACAGTTTGATCCAAACGGTACCTACACCAACAAATGGCAAGGCAATCAACATTCAGCTGGACAGCTTGATCACTTAAACGAGGTAGATTGGCCTGTATAGGTTAATGATTTAAAACCCCAAAAAGTTGCGCTATGCCTATATTAATGGCATAGCCACCCAAGGTTAAAAATAAAAACAAACAGCCCGCTAACAAAAGGGGCTGTATGCCTGCTTGGCGAATAGCCCCCATCTGCGTCCGAAGCCCTAGCGCCACCATGGCAATGGTAAGTAATATATTGTCAAACCATATGATAGCGTTTGTAGTATCTTGCGGAATAATCGATAACGAATGCACACCACTTGCTACTATAAATAACACGGCAAACCAAGGAATTGTAATTCCCGAAATTTGCTTACCATAATGGCCATTATTGTTAACCTTAAAGTGCTTTTTACTTTGCCAAAACGATAAGCCCACTAAAAATGGTGCAAGCATCATTACGCGTAGCATTTTTTCAATCACGGCGGTGTCGGCTGCACTGGCACTTACCGCAGTACCTGCTGCAACCACTTGCGCGACCTCATGAATGGTTGAACCAACAAAAATACCGTACGCATGTTCACTCAACCCCATAAACTCAAACAGTATTGGGTAGGCAAACATACTTAACGTGCCAAACACCACCACCGTTGCCACCGCTACTGATACTTTATGCGCCTGCGTTTTTATAACTAGCTCGGTTGCCATTACCGCTGCGGCGCCACAAATAGAGCTACCCACACCTATTAGTATGGTTGTTTGTTCATCAAGCTTAAAAACACGCTTACCTAGCTGCACTGCCAAAATAAATGTACCTAACAGCATTATTATATCGGTTAATAGGCCATGCCAGCCTACACCCGCTACTTGCGAAAAAGTAACTCTAAACCCAAATAAAATAATGCCTGCTTTGAGTAATATACTTTTAGCGTAATCAACACCTACATCGGTACGCGTAGCTATGCGCGAAAACACACTGTTGCCCACAATAATGCCAAGCACAATACCAATAGTGAGTGAGCTAAATTGCGCACTTTGCATTATGGGTAACTTACTTAATGCAACAGATGCCCCCGCTAAAATAACCACCAGCAGTATACCTAACCACCAGCGCGTATCGCCGTATTGCTTAGTATTAATACCCAAAGGCTGAAACCCATTTTTAATAGCGCTAAGCATTCTACTTCCTCAATTAAACCATGTTGATCTGTTGACTTAATTGTAAGAAACCTCAAAATATAACTCCAATATATTAAAATCATGATTCAATAACTTAAAGTTATACAATTTAGAGTTATGCAATTTAAGGTTATACAATGAACTTACATGCACTTAGGGTGTTTTATACGGTGGCTAAAGTAGGTAGCTTTTCAGGCGCAGCCGAGGCACTTTTTATAAGCCAGCCCGCTGTTTCTAAAGCGCTAAAAGAGCTAGAGCATCAGTTAAATATTCAACTTATTGAACGTGCATCGAAAGGCAAAAAGCTCACCTTAAGTGAAGGCGGCCAAGCCCTATATGATCACGCCCGCAGTATTTTTGCTATCGAAAAAGCCGCCCTTGACGATATTAAATCGCGCACAGGGCTTAAGCGTGGCACGCTCGTTATTGGCACCAGCACCACTATTGCCAGTTATTGGCTACCGCCTTATTTAGCTAAATTTTGTGCCCAGTACCCACATATAAAAGTAGAAGTACAAGTGGCTAATACCGCGCAAATTGAGCACGCATTGCTAGAGTGCACTATCGATTTAGCACTGGTTGAGGGCACCCCGACCGAATCACATATAATAAGTAAACACTGGCAAAACGATTTAATGAGTGTCGTTATTCCCAGCAACTTTAAGCCTACTAAAGACTTAAACGCATGGTTAAACGAGCAGTTTTGGCTACTGCGCGAGCCGGGCTCTGGCACTCTAGAAATGTCGGTTAAGTTATTAGCAGAGCATGGCGTACAAGCTGACCGCAGTATGCAATTAGGCAGCAACGAAGCCATAGCAAGGGCTGTTGCTCAAGGTATGGGGGTCGCTTTATTGCCAAATGTAGTCACAGAAGATTTAGTGCAGCTAGGCAAATTAACACGCCTGAGCAAAAAAAATAACGAGCAACTCTCTCGGCCACTTTATCAACTGCAATATAAAGACAGACCCTCTTCGCATGCCGCGCAAGCATTCGAAAAAAACCTGTTTAGTGAATAGTACTCACAATGTGAGAATTAAGGCACCATTAGCAAATTGAGATAAAGTTTAATATGTAAAATCGAAATTTGAGCACTTTAGTTTTCTCGTGCCTGTTAGCTGAGCTAAAACTCTCTTGCGTTAGGTGACACACCTTTCATGCTTCACTATTAAATTAAAATAGTTTTTAAACATGTGTTCGGAACTAATATCCCTAAAATCCACATCAAAATAGTAGCCGTCTTCTAGAATTTCTAAACTCTCTAAGTCATTACAAATTAATTCAAGAATCAAGTGTTTATATTTTGGGGTTATACTTTCGATTTCATTCAAAGTGAGCCCTTCAGCATCAAAGTTTAAAACAACTCTTAAACTGGTACCTGAATAACCATGCCTTACAAAACTAATTCGGCTATCAATGGATGAAAAAAAAGTGCTGAAGTGATTTTTATCTTCCTCGTATTCCCATTGGGAAGCATCTCCCCAAATTAAAATAAAAATAGCACCAAAAATAGCTGCAGCTACATATAGTTTGTTGGCATTAACCAAGAACCACAATTGAATTTTTTCAGAGCTCATTAACTTCATAAGTCACTTCACTTTTAAATAAAAGACTAAAATGAGTCGGATAAAATAAGCAATTAATGAACAAAGCTAATGCCTTGCTTATTTACATATTTGGTTAATATAACCAAACTCAAGAAAAGTACCTTGATGCCACACCAATAACTATAAGTAAAATAATTAATGTAACCCAATACCTTTTTGAACCATCTAAATTTTCACCACATACAGGGCACGTTGATGATGTTATTGGCGTACTATCAATATTTATTGTTTTAACTACTGGTGAGGTAATCCCTGATTTACACTTTTTACACTTTTTACACTTCATAAATATCCCTATTAATTTTAAATAAAATTACTGGTTGATGTTCGCATAACGCTTAACAAACCGACGCTAAATATCTGCCTATGATTAGCAACAAATCAAAAAAGCCAAGCTTTATAGCCCCTAACTGAATGGCTATAACATAAGGATAGACCTTACAAGCCTTGCGTTAAATCTTCTGCTAATGTTCCGGTTGGCTTTTCAATGACGCGAACTAACTCTTTACCATCGTCTTTTACTATAAACGTAGGCGTGTACTGCAAATCGTATGCCTCAGCTATTCCGGCATCATCGCGTTTGTTGTAACCCACTGCCACGTAGTCAATACTTGCAAGCTCTACCTTAGATTCATCAATTAACTTAATCAGCTTAGGCACTTCGCGATGGCTGTCGTGGCACCAAGTACCAAATAATACAATTAGCTCCTTACCTTCTAGCTTTTGCATTAAGGCAATATCTTGTTCGGTTGGCGTAAATGCGTTGTATTGTTCGTTAAATTTATCGTAGTCGCTTAATAGTGCTTGTGTACTTATCTCACCCGAAAATGGCGCAACATCATCCGCACATGCTGCCAGTGGTAAGCTTAACGCACACAATAAAATTAATTTTTTTAACATAAAGTTACTTTATAAAGAAGAGTTTAAACAACTATACCCAATGTTTAGTATTGAGTGAATAAAGAGTTCATACCGTAAAATTTTATTTCCAATAAACTTTGCTGAAATTTAAAGAAAATATTCACTCTGCCTAAACAGTAAAAAAACATAAGTCGATCTTAAACTAGGGTCTGTTGATCTTAGTGGATTAAATTTTGTTCAAACTAGGGGCTATTTAATAGCGGCTCGAGGTTTGTAACCTAGTGTGCTTGATATCGGCTCCTAATTTACTTTACTGGTTTACATGCATGTAATAATAAATAAAAACCGAGTAAACTTCCGCGTCCTGCTCACGCCCCCACCTAAACCCATGAAGGCAAATAAGCGTAAATAGCCCCTACGAGCCCCATTGGACAGCGCCTGTTTGGCAATAAAGCGACGTTATCGCCAATTTATGGAGAATAAACTAAATTGGCTTTGCCTTACCTAAATACCAAACAAACTGGTGTAAATTCAATCTTGAAAACTCAACAGACCTTAATAGTTAACTGAAGCTCTGGTTAGTTAAGATCGCTTTTGATCAAACTACTCAATAATTATACGATTTCGTACAATAGTCATAATTCTGTAATGTTGATGGTGGATAATTTCTACTCGATAAACTGATACTGTTGTAAGAAGACGAAGTAAAATGACCACACCTCTAGTGCAATTAACATTTGCACTGCAATCACTTGATGACCCGATGTCTGCGGCAATGAGCCACACCATGGAATACGAAAACCTTTCGGTACAAGCTAATGCGCTTCATGCAATCACGCTGCAATGCGATTTACCCGATGCGGTACATGAAGGCGATGTTATTTCGCTTAGCGCAACACATCCAAGTGCCCGTGGTGCTCAGTACTTTACTGAAAACATTATTACGCAAGCTGATTTAGAGCGTGGTTACGTTAACCTTACTTTAAACAAAATCACCCACAGCCAATGTTTTGTAATGCAGCTAATGTTGCATGGAAAATACGCCACCTTAAAAAATAGCCTTCAGTTTGATATGAATATTAACGCCTTTGAGGGCGGCTATAACGCGCCACTCATCAATATCGAGCAATCAAAACCACAAGGGTTGCGCCGATATTTTGCAGGGGTAGGATCAACCTTTTTATCGTTATTTTAAACCGGTTTGATCGAGAAAGCTTAATCGGGAAAGCTTATTTTCCCCATCGTTACTCCCGCAATACCTTGTGAGCAGCCTTTAAAATGTTGTTTTTCACCTGCTAGGCATTCGTTTGCTAAAATGGCAAACAATACGGCTTCTTTTGCATCGGGATCGATTCCCAATACTTGAGTATTTTTAAATGCCTTAACCTCTGGGCAAAGAGTTAAAAGCTGTTCCATTAATAACGGGTTATGTATTCCGCCGCCACTGGCATATACCACACAGTTTCCCTTGTTTTTAGCGCACTCTTTTATTGCAGCACTTATTACATTAGCACTAAATGCATTGAGTGTTGCCATTACATCTTGATGAGTTAAATCCTGTGTATTGGAGAGTGCTTGAGCCGCTTTTAAATACGCTAAATTAAATACTTCTGGCCCAGTTGTTTTAGGCATACTTAAATTAAAAAAGTCATCCGTGCATAACGCATTTAGCAAAGGTGTATTCACCCTACCTGTTTTTGCTATCTTTCCACCATTGTCGAAATGCATCCCCTCAAAATATTTTTGTACGTAGGCATCCATTATTGTATTACCCGGGCCAATATCGGAGCTAAATACCGCGCTAGCATCACCGCACTTGGGTAAAAATGTTAAGTTAGCGATACCCCCCATATTAAGCAAAATACGGTTTTCAACAAGGCTTGAAAAAAACAAGTAATCGCCATAAACTGCAAGAGGTGCGCCTTCGCCCCCTGAGGCTATGTGCTTTTGCCTAAAATCGCCAATAGTTGTAATGCCGGTAGTAACGGCTATTTGGTCGCTATCGCCAATTTGTAATGTGCCATTAGTAAAGCTTTTATGATTATGTTGTGACTGTGGGCAGTGGTAAATTGTTTGCCCGTGACTGGCTATAACATCAATGCTTGCCGGATTTATCTGCCAAGTATGTAAGCACTGATTAACCATATCGCCATGTAATTTACCCACCCACGGGTGTAATAAGGTTACAAGTTCTAAATCGCACTCTCGTTTTGCAAATACCTGCTTTATTTTGCTTTTATACTCATTGTTATAGTCAACGGTAGTGAAATTTAGTATTTCAATATGCGTGTTTAAGCCTGCACCGCTTACCTTACATAAAGCGACATCGAGCCCATCTAACGAAGTACCACTCATTAAACCTATAATTAAACGGCTTGGTTTTTGGGCACTATTATAAAGGGCGGCTATGTGTGGATGCATAAAAGTATCTTAAACAGGTATCATATTTTGCTTATATTAGAGTAATTTAAAACAAAGTTATAGGCGTAAACGGTTAATCTTTGTGATTGTGCAATCTCTAATTGCTTGCTAACTTGACCCGTATGCAACAGACACTTAATTAAAACAATGATCACCCTAAGAGATTTTCAACCGCACGATGCCCCGCATATTATTAAAACCTTAAACGATGGGCTGGTGACACGCTTTTTATCGTCTAAAATTCCATTTCCATACACTCAAGCTGATGCGGATTGATGGATAAACCAAGGCTCAAAAAATGGTATAATTAAAGCCATAGTTGTTAATGGGCAATTTGCAGGTTGTATAGGTATCACCCCAGGAGAATTTGAATACAACCGCAGTGGCGAAATAGGCTATTGGCTTAATAGTCACTTTTGGAGGCAAGGAATAATAACACTCGCTATTACACAAATTTGCGATGAAGCCTTTAAAAACTCAAATCTAAACCGTATTTTTGGTGCTGTATTTGCTGGCAATATTGGCTCTATAAAGGCACTGACTAAATGTGGTTTTGAAGCCGAGGCCACTCTCAAACACGCCATTTATAAAGACGGCGTTTTTTATAATAGTCATATATTTAGCAAGCTAAAATAAATTGTTTAGAATAAATACTCTGCAAAGCTTGAATTAGCAGCCCCCCGCCCAAAACTCCTGTTATAAGGTACAAATTTGTACATATATAGACTACTTAGCGCGCATTATTGTTTATGCCAATTAGGTTATTAAACGCATACACATTCGTTAAGTGGGTTCATATTCAAAAGGAGATTTTATGTCTGCAACTAGTCGTCAACTTACTTTAGCATCACGCCCACATGGCGCCCCGAACGATGAAAATTTTGAACTTAAAACAGTAAACCTACCAGCGCTTAAAGATGGCGAAGTGCTGCTGCGCACTATTTACCTTTCACTTGACCCATACATGCGTGGCCGTATGAACGATGCAAAGTCGTATGCTGATCCGGTAAACGTGGGCGATGTAATGGTTGGCGCTACAGTGTGCCAAGTAGAAGAGTCTAAAAACGATAAATTTAGTGAAGGCGAATGGGTGCTTGCCTACACTGGTTGGCAAGACTACGCCATTACCAATGGCGAGGGCTTAATGCAATTAGGCAAAGAACCTGCAAATCCGTCTTATGCGCTTGGCATTATGGGTATGCCTGGCTTTACGGCTTACATGGGCTTACTTGACATTGGTGCGCCTAAAGAAGGCGAAACGGTAGTCGTCGCCGCCGCAACAGGGCCAGTGGGCGCAACCGTTGGTCAAATAGCTAAAATTAAAGGCTGTAAAGTAGTTGGCGTTGCTGGTGGCAGCGAAAAATGTGCCCATGCCGTTGAAAAGCTAGGCTTTGATGCATGTATCGATCACAAAGCCGATGACTTTGCAGAGCAACTAGAAAAGGCCTGTGATAACGGCATAGACGTATATTACGAAAATGTGGGCGGTAAAGTATTCGACGCCGTATTACCCCTACTCAATACCGCAGCTCGTGTACCGCTGTGTGGTTTAGTATCGCAGTATAACGCAACAAGCTTACCAGAGGGGCCAGATCGCTTAGGTATGCTTATGGGTCAATTACTTACTAAACGTATTAAAATGCAAGGCTTTATAATTTTTGACGACTACGGCCACCGCTACGACGAATTTGCACAAGACATGCAAAAATGGCTACGCGATGGCAAAGTACAATACCGCGAGCACATGGTAGAAGGTATTGAAAACACCATAAGCGCATTTAACGACATGCTTAGTGGTAAAAACTTTGGCAAAACCGTTGTTAAAATTAACGAGCCTCTTTAAATTTTACTAAGCGTTACTGCCTATGCAGTAACGCCAACAAGGACTGACATGATAAAACTACACCATTTAAACAAATCACGTTCAAAACGTATTATCTGGCTTTTAGAAGAGCTAGATGTTGATTACGAAATTGTTGCCTACCAGCGCAATACAGAAACTTTTTTAGCGCCTGACGAACTAAAAAAAGTGCACCAATTAGGTAAGTCGCCTGTTATTGAAGACGATGGTTTGATTGTTACTGAATCTGGCGCCATCACCGATTACTTAATTACTAAATACGGTAACGGTAAATTTGCGCCAAAAGCAGGTACTGCTGAATACGTTGATTATCAGCAATGGCTTCACTTTGCAGAAAGCTCTGCAATTTTACCACTACTACTTAAAATGTTTGTGCTAAAAGATGGCGCTAAAACACAGTTTTTAGAAGGATACGCTGATGCCGAAACCGCTAAAGTTATTAGTTACTTCAACGACCGCCTAGAAGGTAAACGTTATTTAGTTGGCGACACTCTAACCGGTGCCGACTTTATGATGTCGTTTATAGTTGAAATTGTTAAAAACGCTGGTCAGCTAGGTCACTTTAAAAATCTCGTTAAATACGACGAGCAATTACAAAGTCACGAAAAGTTTCATACAGCTAATGAGTTAGAGGCTAAATACGATTAATTAGCTTAAGTACAAAACACAGATAAACCAAAGGGGCTTGTTAAGCCCCCTTTTTAAAGTGCAAACTATATTCCCGCTAACTCACGTTCGGTAATACACTCACCCGATGCCATTTCAAACTCGCGGCATACCAAAGGGCGGTTCTCGTAAATAGAGCACATTAGCGTGTTACGATCGAGTGCTTCGCACCAGCCATCATCAGCGCGTTTCATTACTTCACTGCCCCATTTGTCGTATTCAATAAAATTAAAAGGGACACCGGTGTCGGTTACTATACGCACTTCTAATTGACAGCAACACGCTTGGCAATTGGCACATGTAATTGGCTCTGGCGTAGATGCAATTGTTTTACTTGGAATAACGGTATGTGGCATGGTGGCTTAAATAAAAGAAACACATAAGATAGGATACACGAGCACGCTAAACGCGCTAGTTAATTTTAATGATGAACAAATACAGTAAAATAAAGCGTGCTGCTATTTAGCACGCTTTATTGTTTGGTTTTAGTGTTAAATTAAAAGGTTAATACTACTTTAACATCATCAGACACGGTAGATGCCGAAACAAACCCAATCGTATTTGGGTTAGCTGCAACCATTTTGATCACCTCAGCGTCATTTTCTAGCTCTTTTGGTGGTGTACCTTTTCCCGTAAAAATAAGCTTTGACCAATAAGCTCTTAACTGTGAGGCGCTTTTATTAAGCAACTTACTATTAAACTGCTCGGTAGTCGGGTTTTTTGAATCTTGTGAAATTGGAATGATCGTATTGCCATTACTAAACGACTTTTCTTTTCCTGTATAGATTCGACTAATAACGGATTCATCAAAGCTACTCTCGTTTGACGGATGTACAATAATAGCAAAATCAGCAAAGGCAACGTTGCTAAACAAAAACAGTACACATAACATTAATTTTTTCATTTTTAATTCCTCTTAAAATACAACATCAACACCAAGCGTGATTGCCTTACTATCACCCGCTACCGCTAAATCGAATGAATCATCTTTGACTCTATCGTACTGCATTTTGAGTGCCGCTGAAGGATGAAAATCCCAACGAACCCCCACCGCAAAGGTATTATGGCTTTCAGTATCACCTTCACCTTCTTGCTCAAAATCTGAAAACATCACATAAGGTGTAATTGCATCAAACCGGTATCCCGCACTGATCATATAGGTGTCTAGGTTTCCATCTAGGTCTAAACGGTTGAGTTCGCTTAGTACAAAAAAATCGCCAAAATCAAAATTGGCTGCTAAACCATAAAATTTACCATCACGGCTATCTTTTCCATCCCATAAAACAGGCTCACCAGAACGAAAACGTTTATTAGTGTATTGCATGTGCGTTACTCTCACTTCAAGCCAATCATGGCTTAACGAAAGTACCCCACCTAGCATATCTTCCCAAATTTCTCGGGTAGGCTCTTGAAAGAAAAAGTCTGATAGCAGTTTGTTGTCGTCATCATCTTCTTTACCAGCATATACATTAGCCGACACTCCCCACTCTCCAATCGAGCCAGAATAAAGAAGGTTTACGCCCTCATAGTTAAATACTTGCCATGTATAATTGTCGGCAGGTGCCCGCATCCATACATATGCGTAACCTACGTCAAAAAAGTCTGAGTAATAAAAAAGAGGCAAACGTTTTTTACCCGCTTGAACCGTCCAATTATCATTAATTTCATACGAAATATATGCCCACTCAAAATTAGCATCAAAATCGTTTACACCTCGGGCAACAATTTGACCTGTGACAGATAAGCCTTCACCAAGGTCCCCCGACACTTGTATGCCAATTAACGACTCAGGCGAGAAAGATAAATCTTCTGTATAGCCACTCACATTAGGGTAGTCAGCCAAAAAAGTTGGCTCAACACCGTATTGCGGCACACCACTTCCACTTAGTACTTTACCAGCGTTAATACTTGCAAAGCCTGAAATATTAATTTCAGCGTAACTAGTCCCTGAAATAAATACTCCTAACAGCATCAATTTTTGCAGTTTCATCGTTCACCTCATTTTTATATGACCTTCATAGTCATGTTGAGTATAGTTAAACGATGAAAAAACAAACAAAAATTTAACATTTTTTATAATTATGCGAGTTTGGTCATCATTTCAATACTATCTTGCAAGCAGTGTTGCTTTAATTTCGCTATAGCGCTGCTGCTCGCACAGTGCAAAGCCACCTAGTTGACGCACTTTATTTCGGGCAAACAACGGGACACTCATGCCGGCTAAAAAGCGGCACTGCGTTTCAATACCTACACTGTGAATACCTTTTGTTGCCATATGCGCTAAAAACTCATCCACTTTTTGATAAACAACATCATCGGCAATGTGAGCAGGTTCTATTGAATACTCAAGCTTTACAGCATTACCACGGCATACACTACAATGCCCGCATTGCGCTGGCGCATTTTGATCGTCAAAATAGCGAGCTAAGTTATAACTCAAGCACGTTTGCAGTTCAAAAAAGCGCACTAACGCAGCAATTCGTTTAATCTCAGCCTGTTCTTTGTCAACAAAGTAATGGTGCAGTTGCGCGGCAAGCTCTGGGTTATTTATAACCTCACCATGCACCTTATATACTTGGGTAATACGTTTAGTTTCAAGAGTAATAAGGTTTTTTTCGGCTAGATAGTCAAGTGCAGCCACTACGCGTTTACGGTCAACCTGCGCAGCTTGGGTAAGGGTGTCAAAATTAAGCGTGCCCCATATTTTTTTAAAATCGGTGTGGCTAAATATTTGCGATAAAAAGGCTTGGCGTTGCTCGTCAAACTGGCTAAGCAATTCATTTTTATCAACCAAAAACTTGTATTTAAAATCGGCGTAATAGGCGTACTGCGGCGTTATTGCACCTTGCATTTCTAGTTGTACCAGCAAAGTCTTAAGCGCTAGCTGCCTAATATTACTCTCGCTCGAAAGGCTGTACTCTTGCATTTCCCATTGCTGTTGGCTTTGGCGAATATCGTTAATAACGTGCTCAATACCACTAAGCTCGGGGGTGTCGCCGTACACAAAATTCTCTACTGTGTTTAGACCATCTAAATTAGCCAATGTATAACAATTTGAAGGGTTGCCATCACGCCCTGCACGGCCAATTTCTTGGCTGTAGTTTTCTATAGATTTAGGTAAATCGTAATGAATAACAAAGCGAATATCTGATTTATCAACTCCCATGCCAAAGGCTATTGTTGCCACAACAACGTTAATTTTGCCCGCCATAAAATCGTCTTGAATTTGCCCGCGAAGCGTATCTTCAAGCCCTGCATGATACGCCACCGCTTGCAAACCCTGCGCGCTTAATATATTGGCAACTTGCTCTGCGCTTTGTTGTAGTGTGACATACACAATACCGGGGCCAGTTTGCGCACGCACTATGTTAGTAAGTTCGGTGTTTTTATCAGCTGTTTTTACACTTAGCACACTTAAATCGAGGTTTGCGCGGTAAAAGCCGGTTTGTACAATACACTCAGGCGATATATTAAAACGCTCAGCCATGTCACGCTTTACTTTTTTAGTGGCTGTGGCGGTTAGCAATAGTACCAGTGGAATATTTAGCTCATCACGGTAGCGCGGTAGTTTTAAGTAATCGGGTCTAAAGTTATGGCCCCATTCAGAGATACAGTGCGCTTCGTCTACCACCAACATAGAAAGCGCAACTTGGCTTATAAACTCTCTAAAGCGCTCGTTTTTAAAGCGCTCAACCGAGACCATTAATACTTTTACTTTACCACTGCGCACGTCGTTCATTACCGTGCTGCTTTGCATTTGATCTTGGCTTGAGTCAAGGCTTGCAGCATAAATGCCTTTACTATTTAAAAAGCTTATTTGATCTTTCATCAATGCAAGTAAAGGCGATACCACTAAGGTTAAATGAGGTAAATGTAAAGCCGTTAGCTGATAACATAACGACTTACCCGACCCTGTGGGAAATATAGCCAATGATGACTGCCCATTTAAAAGTTGCTCTATGGTTTGCTGTTGCCCAGTTCTAAATTGTGAAAAGCCAAAATGCTGCTCAAGTGATTGTAATAACGGCGTATTCATAAAAATGTCCTTTTAGGCGATGTAAACACAGGGCTAAAACAAAAAGTGCAGCCAAGATGAAGTATTTGCAAGTTAGTATACAGTAAATAACATGATTTAATGCTGACATTTCCTTTAATTAGGCGCACACTATAGCCCCATAAACGTGTGCTTTGCCAAAATAATTTTTGATACCCAAGTCATTTTAAAATAATAAAACAGATCGCTTGGGTATATTATTTTTAAGGTCATAGTCATGAATATAACCAAACCTAAAATCGTCGTTATTGGCGGTGGCGCAGGTGGATTAGAGCTTGCAACTCAGTTAGGGCATAAACTAGGGAAGAAAAAACACGCCGAAATACTACTCATTGATAAAAACCGCACCCATATATGGAAGCCGCTATTGCACGAGGTTGCAACAGGCTCTATTGACCCCGATTTAGATGGCGTAGTTTACTCTGCCCATGCCGCAAAACATCATTATAACTTTCAACTTGGTACCTTTTGTAATCTCGACCAAAGTAATAAAACCATCACTCTCGCCCCTCTTTTTGACGAACTTGGACACACTATTTTACCCAAGCGCACTGTACGTTACGATCATCTTGTTATTGCTATTGGCAGTGTAAGTAACGACTTTAATACACCTGGCATAAAAGAGCACTGCTACTTTTTAGACTCAAATCAACAAGCGGAACGTTTTCAGCATTCATTGCTCGATAGCTTTACTCGCCTACACCAAGACGATAACCAGCAACAGTCTCTTGATATTGCAATTGTTGGCGGAGGAGCTACCGGTGTTGAGCTATCAGCGGAGCTGTATCATGTATCTGAGCTGTTAAAGCTATATGGACTTACAAATATGTCGTCTAAGCGTTTGCACATTCATTTAATTGAAGCAGGGCCACGTATTTTGCCCGCATTAACAGAGCGAATTGCCGTAAGCGCCAAACGTGAGCTACTCAAATTGGGTGTAAACGTACGCGAGCAAACACAAGTGAAGGAAGCTACGGAACAAGGCTTTATAACCAAAGACGATGAACACATTAATGCCGATATTATGGTGTGGGCTGCAGGCGTAAAAGCGCCAGACTTTATTAAAGACTTAGGCGTTTTTGAGCTTACCCGTAACAACCAAATTCAAGTTAATGAGTTTTTACAAAGCACCGTCGATGAGAGTATATTTGTACTGGGCGACTGCTGCGCTTTTACTCAAAAAGACGGAAAGCTCGTTCCACCGCGCGCGCAATCGGCGCATCAAATGGCGCTATGTGTTGAAAAAAACCTCATTGCCACTTTAAAACAACAACCTTTGTGTAGCTTTAAATATAGCGATCATGGCTCATTAGTTAACTTATCGCGCTACAGCACGGTAGGTAATTTAATGGGTAACTTAACCAGCAACACCTTTTTTATAGAAGGGCGCATAGCCCGCTTTATGTATATATCGCTTTATCGCATGCACCAACGCGCCATTCATGGCAGCGCAAAAACCTTTGCGTTATGGATAAGCGAAAAAGTCCTGCGTGTAGTGCGCCCTAAAATGAAATTACATTAATAAAAAGCTTAAGGCGGTAATAAACACGTTTAATAAATATTTATTACCGCTGTCTTTGATTTTTCACAATTCCCATATAAATTTATACAAACTACTGAGGGAAATAGGCAATGACGGGCAAAACGCTAATTTTTAATTTTGATGGTACCGGGGGCGAGCCTCGCGACGCAGAGCAATTTAACTCAGACCATTTTAAAGAAGACAGTAGTATTTCTAACATCCTCAAGCTGCATTTATTATTAGGTGGCAAACTTGATGACTCCCCCACCACTCCATTTACAAACCAGCTTAGTTTTTATTATCAGGGCATTGGCACTAAAGGTAGCCGCTTAAAGCGCATTTTAAATCAAACTTTAGCACCGCGCGGTGACGATGTTGCTAGCATTTTGAATCAAGCAATTAACGACTTTAAAGCACATTACCAACTAGGCGACACTGTGCTGCTTACTGGTTTTAGCCGAGGTGCAGCCCTAGCTAGACGCTTTGCAAAATGTTTAGAAAGCCTTATCAGCGAGCATGTTTATTTATGTGTGTTTGATACCGTTGCCTCTATTGGGCTTTCTAAAGTAAGTAAAGCGACACGCGGCGCAGAGCATGTTATTTTTGAAAACCACACCATTGCACACAATATAACCGCGGCGCTGCATTGTGTTGCGCTTGATGAAAAACGCCGTGCGTTTGAGCCCACGCTAATGAACCATCAAAATAACATTACTGAACTATGGTTTGCAGGCGCCCATTCAGATATAGGGGGTGGTTATTACCGCGACGGATTAGCCGATATTTGCTTACGTTATGCACTTGAGTGGTTAATTGAGCAACCGTTAGCTATTTCATTGTTAACAAGTCACGAGATAAATTACGAAACACTCCTACCAACGAGTAATTTAATTGCACAAGACGATGTTACTGTGATCCCAGATCCACTTGCACTTAGCCACCAACAAAACTACTTTTGGTTTAATTCGCTCTTTAAACTGGTAGATAGAGAATGCATTGTACTGGTTGATAATGAGGTAAGCACTATAGAGCCCCTTATACACCACAGTGTGGCTACACGAATTAATAAGCTCACCAGCTACCGTCCTGAGTCACTTAAAAAGCTAACATACAAAATTAGCTACAGTGACGACTCTACATTAAGTTTTACCGGCTTAAGTGCGCACATTACGCTTGCCAACCAAAATATGAGCGTATTAAGTATTGGCCAAAGCCAAGATGTGGTGGTATTTGCGAGTGAGTTTTATAACAGTACGGGTTTGATGCTTGAGCAAGGTGCAACCTATCGCTTTACCCCATACCCTGAGCAATATTGGTTTGACGACGGCATAAAGTGTACACCCAAAGGGTGGCATCGTGATAACGTGCAACTTGGCGTAAAAGAAATACCTATGGCATTACTGGAGCCTTTTAGGCGCAAGCCAAATGCTGATTGGTTTGCTTTAATTGGCGCCATTGATAAAAGTGACAGAGCCTTATTTGAAATAGCGCAAGGAGCAGATATAACCATGACTAAATCGGGCGAGTTTTGCCCTTTCGCTAACGATTTAAGCCGTTTTTATGGGGCAAATGCTGGCAGGATAAAACTAAAAGTAACGCGCTTAAGTTAACGTGTAATAGTTAACTTGAACTGTGGGTAATAAATCTATCCCTCGCCAAAGCTCAGGTTCGTTAATCATCAGTGCACTTTATATTGCAAAGTGCACTGGAGTTAGTGTAGCTGGTGGACGTTATTGCTTTTTCATTTTATGGCCTTTTACGGCGTAAAATAATATAAATAAGTAACAAGGTAACAATACAGAGTAGCCAGTTTGTAGCGAGGTAAAGCCGCTCAATAAACCCCATAACACCGGACCAAATGCACCGCCTGCTATACCCATTACTAACAGTGCAGAGCCTGTGCTTGTTAGTTTTCCAAGCCCCGACAACGCAAGTGGAAATACCGCGGGCCAAACAATGGCGTTTGCTAAGCCTAAAAAAGCTATAAGTAGTAATACATCGGGTAAGTTAGCGCCACCTAATGGTATTAACAATGCGTTGGCAATAATAAACGACTGCGCATCAATTAATAAAATGCACAAGGTAATAGCAATACCTAATACGGCTGATAGTGTGAGGGCTGTTTGTTGAGTTATAAATTTGGGAATAAGCAAAATACCCAAAATATAGCCAAACACCATAAAGATCATGGTGTAGGAAGTCATCACACTATAATTAGCAACGCCAAGAGAGAGCGCAAAAGTGCCAATGGTATCGCCAGCAATAACTTCTACTGCAACATATAAAAAAATGGCAATCGCCCCAAAAACTAAGTTAGGGTGAGATAAAGTTTCGCGTATTTCACTGTTGCTACTTGTTTGCTCAGCATCGTCAGTAATAAGTTCGGGTAATGGTGATTTTTTAACGGCAAACGCTAATAGTCCAATAAATAGTGCCATACCTAAATAAGGAAGAATAAGACCATTTGCCATATCATCAACTTGTTGCTGGCTAAGCTCAGTGCCTACTGTATCTGTAAAATTACTTAAAATTAACGCGGTAAACACTAAAGGAGAAATAACCCCCGCCCCTTTATTGAGTATGCCCATAATACTAATGCGAACCGCTGCAGACTCTTCTGGCCCAAGCCTTACAACATAAGGATTAACGGCAGTTTGAAGCAATGTTTGTCCTGCGCCCATCACTAGCTGTGCTAGCAAAAATAAAGGAAAAACTTGCGACATCGCAGCAGGAATAAATAACAAGCCGGCAATCATCATTAACCCCATGCCCATCGCCATACCGTTTTTGTAACCAACTTTTTTAATTAACACTGCCGATGGCAATGCTGTAAAAGTCACCGCGATATAAAACGAAAATAAAATTAACGAACCCTGAAATGGCGTTAACTTTAATATTTGGCTTAAATAAGGCATTAGTGAACCATTTAGCCACGTTGCAAACCCCAGTATAAAAAATAATACTGCCACAATAGCCATGGGCAGCATGCTACTGCTTTTAGGTGTATCCATAACATTTGTTGTCATGTTATTTTTCCTTTATTTATATTTATTATCGTTTTTTAAAAAAGCTGTTCACCACCAATCCACGTGCTTATAACCTGTTGGTGTGTATCGAGTTGAACAAAATTAGCAGGGCTGCCAACAATTAACCTTCCATGTGTTGTGGGTAAGTTAATATACTGTGCTGGGTATAAAGATGCCATTTTTAGTGCTTCTGATAGTGGCAACTGTAAATGCTCTACGCTATTTTTTACAGCCGTTGCCATATCAAGTACTGAGCCTGCAAGCTCCCCCGTTGTTGAGGTTAACTTGCCTTGGTTAAGTGTTACTGTTCGATCGAAAAAAGCAAATTCAGTTTCGTTTGTACCTACCGGTGGCATTGCATCGGTCACTAAAAACACACGCCCTTTAGGTTTAGCTTTCAGTGCTACTTGGCATGCAGCATAATCAACATGATGACCATCAACTATTAAGCCACAATAGGTATTATCATTTAGCAAAGCACACCCCACAACGCCTGGCTCACGCCCTTGTAAAGGCGACATGGCGTTGTATAAATGTGTAAATCCTGTAGCGCCAGCATCAACGGCTCGTTGTGCCTGCTCAAAACACGCATTTGTATGGCCCAAGCAAACATGTATGCCTAACTCACGCATTTGAGTAATATCACTAGGTAGTACATTTTCAGGGGCTAATGTAACCACCACTTTGCCTATATCTTTGCGCGATAAAACTTGCCACTCATCATCTGAAATCGGACGAATAAATTCTTCGCTATGTGCCCCTTTTTTAGCTATAGATAAATGCGGTCCTTCAAAGTGAATGCCCAAAATGCCAGGTGTGTGTTTAACAATCGCATCGGCTATTACATCAGCCGCTTGGCGCATAACTTCAACTGTATCGGTAATTAAAGTAGGCAGCATGGCTGTTGTGCCATACTTAGCGTGAGCCATAAGCATTCGTTTAACCTCTGATGCACTGCGTGCTCGGTTAAACAATACACCTCCACCACCATTTACCTGTAAATCTATAAACCCAGGGGTAACTACGCCTGATAAGGTTTCATCTACATTATTAGTATTATCATCAATAGCGGTAATAACACCCGCGTCAATTGTAAGCACTTTTTCTTTTAAAAACTGATCACCATCAAACAGCGTAGCAACAAAAATACGTTGAACTGACATTTATAATGTCCTTGTTACTTTTTTAAGCCCTTTGGGCTCGTCGGGGTTAAAGCCTCGCTTAACTGCCACTTTGGCAATATCTAAATAAAAACGCTGCAGCACTAAAAACGGCGCTAAACGTGGGTGCACTGCAATTCCATTTTGAGTAAGGTTGATAATGTGAGCGCCGCGCTGGGTTACGTCTGCTATTTGCTGCTGGTGAGAGTATGCGGTTTCATCTTCTACCGCGCAGTTTAAAATCACCAAACCTTGTTCAACTAACGTAACGGGGCCGTGTAAAAATTCTGCACTACTAAATGCCTCTGCATGAATAGCACACACTTCTTTAAGTTTTAATGCCATTTCTTTAGAGACTGAAAACCCTAGACCGCGTGCTAATACAACCATGTTTTTAACAGGCAAAAATGCGTCTGGCTGAAGTTGTATTGGTGAGTCAATGATTGCATCTAATGCTTCAGGTAACTGCTTTAACCCTTGTAATAATTCATTATTTTGAGTCCAATTAGCAACTAAATGCACTAAAGCTGACAGCGTAGATAAATAACTTTTAGTCGCCGCAACCGATATTTCATCTCCCGCTTTAAGCCCAATAAAGTCATCAACAATGTCTTTTAACGGTGACGCCTCGTCATTTACCAGTGCAATACAGTATGCGCCAGCTTCTTTTGCCATTTTAGCTTGGGCAATAATATCTGGGCTTCGTCCTGATTGAGAAATAACAATCACCAATGCACTATCAAGTTTAAGTGTTTTACCGTACACACTGGCAACCGACGGCGCCGCTGAACTAACAGGAATACCTGCTTCAATTTCTATTAAATATTTACCAAATACTCCAGCATGATCTGACGAACCACGGCCGATGATCATCACCATTTTAGGCGCAATATCACGTAGTTTTTGGCCAATTTTTTCTACTAGAGGCTGATTAGCAAGAATTTGCTGTTTAATGACTTCGGGCGTTTGCGCCGCTTCTTTTTCCATTAATGTGTGATACATCATAACTCCTGACTGCTGTAGTTAACTTGCTGTTGTTTCGCGTAAAGTACTG
This sequence comes from Pseudoalteromonas sp. NH0006-46, assembly GCF_057547735.1. Lineage (NCBI taxonomy): Bacteria > Pseudomonadati > Pseudomonadota > Gammaproteobacteria > Alteromonadales > Pseudoalteromonadaceae > Pseudoalteromonas > Pseudoalteromonas sp. NH0006-46. The sequence goes on from NZ_BAAJML010000009.1 coordinate 37,084, forward strand.
ATCCCATTTCGGGTGATGATAAAGGCGCAGATAAAACACCTTGAATATCTATGTCTAGCCAAGGCGTCATAACCGAAGACAATCCACCTATAAAAGATAATCTTGGTGATTTTTTGGCTAATAATTGACGAGCAATGTCACTCAAATAGGCACCGCTTTCTTTTAAAATACTAATAGCAATATCGTCGTTTGCCGCAGCCGACTGAAATACACACCCGGCTAATTGAGCAAAAAATGCAGCCGGTTTATTTGCAATAATTTCGACTAACTCCATGGCATCATTGACAGACAAATACTTTAAAATACATTCAGTCAGCGTGTTATTAGGCATTAGCTTATCTAAGCTCAACAGCACGTTTTGGCATGCTGTAAAGCCAATCCATGCACCACTTCCTTTATCGCCATGCGGAAAGCCATGCCCGCCAATCATAAAAGACTGTCCTTTAACATATGAAAAACCACACGAACCCGTACCAGCAATTATCACTGCACCATCATCACCTTGATGTGCACCCATACAAGCAATAAGTAAATCGGTAGTTAAATACATTGTTTTGAAGGGGCTTTTCCAATGCATCATTTGTTTATGTAGGCTTGGTAAGTTAACACCCGCCAACCCCACACCCGCCACTAAGTAAGATAAAGGGGTTTCACTTAAACCTGCATCATTAAGAGCTAATTGGGCAGACTGCTCTATAGAATTAATGGCCTGTGTAAATCCATGTAAAGGGTTTCCTGGCCCAGCAATACCCGTTCCTAAAATTTCATTCGCGCTGTTAACGATAATTGCTTTACATTTAGTGCCGCCCCCATCGATCCCAACAAAGAGTTCATTATTAATTGTATTGGTGATCATTTTTGCCTCTTTACTTGTTCGACCGTGTTGCATAACACTCAAAATAAAACACGCTGCCAGAGCGGATGAATCTTATACTAACACAAATGACAGCGTTGTCATTATTTAATTTATATTCAAATTATGTTTCTACACCTCTTATAATTTAAGGGGTGTGTATGCTACTGCTGTGTTACTTTTAATGTACGACTAACACGACCAGATACTGGCAATTTGGTACGCACCCACACATCTTGAGTTACTTTTACCGGCGCATTATACGTCTGCCATTGTCCTCCGGCTTGCATATATTCTATTAGCAAACCGGGGTAAGCAACGTTAGCGTACAACATGCCGTTTTCAATTTTGGCTCCTGCGTTAGCAATGCGAAAGTGCACATTTGCCCTCTCTAACTTATTAAACTCTTTAAGCCCTAAACTAGCGGCAAACGTTAACCATTGTTGGTCTCGCTGCTGCTTCAGTGAAGGCGTAAAACGCTGCGTGTTTCGGCTATAAACAAAGCCATCATGATCGTAAGGCACCGCCCATTGCGCTTTGTGCCATGCGCGTTGTGCTAACGATAATAAACGAGGAAAAAGCTTATACTCAGCCATATTATTGGTACGGGTGTTTTCGCTCCATAACTGACCTTGAATACCAATAAATTGCTTACCTTTTTCAAGCGGTGCAAACTCAACTTCACCTGCATCATTTTTTATGACCGTGTCGTTTGCGGTGTAAGGCCTATCTTCTCTGTCTAACCAAAATTCGGCGTGCACGGGTAAATTATCAGGCATAAATTGAAATACTTTTTCTGTATTAATATGCCTTGAAGCCCAGTAATAACCGTGCTCTTGAGGATCGGCTTCATAAGGAAAATCAAAATATAAAACATCGGGTGATGACACCACTACCTGCCAATTACGATTAGCAAATTGGTGTGCGCGCTGGTGGCCATTCCACATCAGTAAATCCCAACTATTACCTTGCACAATGTCAGGCATATTATTTGGGTTAGTATGCGATAGGCCATCACTCCATGCAGCTGTTTCAATATTCATGTCAGCTAACATGTTCGACACACGCTCTATAAAGTAGCTACCTAATTGCTCAGCTTTGGTAAACAGCAAATTATTTTGTTTAATAAACTCAGTACACGCTGGAGACGACACCCATGCACCCGCTGTTTCATCTGCACCTATGTGATAACGCGTTAGCGGGTGCTGCGCTTCATTATGAATTATTTTAACTTGCTCCATAACTTCGCGTATAAACGCATACGATGAATCTAAACATACATTGATGGTGTTATCGTTGTAATGCTGTACCGAAGAATACACGGTGGTATCGAGCGGATCATAAAGTAAAAACTGTTCAGCTTTTTGTTTATTACCCTGTTTTATGTACTTATTATAACGAGCTTGCATAGCCTTAATAGCCGCTCGCGAATGACCTGGCATATCTAATGAGGGAATAACTTGAATATGTCGCGCACTCGCAAATTTAAGGATTTCTTGGTAATCATCCACTGAATAAAAACCATTAACCGGGCTAGAAGTATCTATACCAGCACCAAGTTGTGGCATTAAACACTCCTGCTCTGAGAGGTCAAAACAGCGTTTTGAAGCAACATCAGTAAGCTCTTCAAGAGAAGGGATTTCTAAACGCCAACCTTCGTCATCGGCTAAATGTAAGTGTAATTTATTAAGCTTATATGCAGCCATTTGATCAAGTAACTTTAATATAAATGCTTTGTCTCGAAAGTTACGGGCCACGTCCACCAACACGCCTCTAAATTCATAATGAGGAGCATCGTTTACCTGACCTATTGGCAATGTTGTATTGTTTACTTGGTATAAACTCGCCAAGCTCTGCAAGGCATAAAACACGCCAGATTCATCAGTGGCGCTTATATTTATTTCACTGACATTAATTGCTAATGTATAACTACCTTGTGAGCCATCTTTTGTGGGTGTTAAATTAAGATTTACCGCAACACCAGATTCACTTGTCGTTAAACCCAATAATTTAAGTCGCTCAATGGCCGCAGTTACCCCTTTTTCATTTACACCATTGAGGTTAAAGCGTAAGCCTTGGCTAATATCTAGCTGTTGTATTTGACTAAATGTAGCCCTAGTTGGAGTAGGAATGATGTGCTGTGCTACTTGTTTATTTTCATCTGTTAAATAAGGTGAAAAATCATATTTTGTGTTTCGCTCAAACAAACGTTCTGCTGTCAGCCATTGTGTTTCATCGTTTTTAGTACGCTTAAATTGTCGCTCGTAATCACTATAAGGTACAACATGAGGTAATAGCTCTAAACCTGTCTCAGGGTCAACAGTGGGCTTTGTACTTGTAATTACTTTGGCGTACTCATTATGGTTAACCAAAATATAATTTGGGATTGCATCACTTTGCGATAACGACCAAAAATTAGCATAAAACGTAATAGTTTTGGTTTCGCCTGCTTTAAACCCCGTAAACGCCTCTTTTAACTCAATTACATGAAGGTCACCATTAACATGAGTAATAGTAAACTCATCACTGAGAGCCTGTTGAATAGGCGTAATTTGACTAAAGTAAATTTTCCACCCATCCACATTAACGGCACCACTTGCCTTAATGTGTAGCTTTGCTTCAAAGCAATTACCGTTTTCAATGGTTTTATCGCAGTATTTTGACGGTCTATTATCGACTTGTTCGTACTGTATTTGTAGCATATTAGCGAGTGACTCTATTGCGCTATTACTCGCTTGAACCAGTTCAACATTTTGTTTGTGTGTTTTTGTGTCCTGACACGCTGTTAAGCTCAATGCTATACAGCCTGCTATCAGTAATGATTTGAGTGTCATTGCCTGTATCCTTTAATCTATTAACTGAGCTGCTTGATAAGCCACTGCTTAACTTGCGCTCGTTGTTGACTTGTAAGCGGGTTTAAGATTCCTTTAAGCTGTTCAGGAATATGCTGATTTTGCGCCTCTTCAAAGTCAAAAATATGGTAGTTAAAAAAAGCCTGCCACGCTTTTTTTTGAGCTGTGGGTAAATCTCTAATGGCCATAATTGATAACAATAATGCATCCATTGGCACGGGTTCACTGCTCTTTGCAATAGACCCGCCCGACCAATAATTCATCATCATATTTATAGGACTTAATGCCTCTACATGATGCCACCACAAGGTAGGAATATATAATGCATCCCCCGGTTGTAGCTGAGCGACAAGTGCCTCATTGAGTGCTTGCTTAAACTTGGGGAATTTTTCAAAATCGGGATTATTTAAATCCACCATTGAAACTGGCGCACCCGCTGGCGTATGCTCAATAGAGCCTACATACAAATTTGTTATTTGATGCGGTGCAAATAAAGTAACCTTGCGCTCACCAGCAATTACGCAGGCAATATTTTCTGCATCATCATAATGAGCCACCACCGTTGACTGATTACCCAGCCAAAATCGCGGCTGTGGTTTATCTGCAAATAACGCCATAGTGTGAGTTGTTGCAAGGTCATTAAAATAATCAACAACTGGGGCACTTTGAATAGCAACAGCACCAGAGTTATTACCCGCCTTTATTAACTCTGCATTTTGTAATAGCACCTGCATAAATTGCATAAAAGGTGCAACTTTGCGGGTAAAGTTAAATCCATCACGCGCTTTGTTATAAAAAAACTGAGGTGATTCACTTCGCGGTATTTCAGCCATTCGAACACTGCCACCCACATAATGCTCGCTTAACATGTTAAGCCAAGCATGAGGGTTCTCGCCTGTGCAGCTAGTTACTTGCTTTACTAACGGCCAATCACTTATCAATCCTTTTAAAATAGCGGGCTCGGCTAGTGGTGCTATGTCGTTTTTAAACATAGCTGGAGTTACATTATGCCAAGTTGCGACCTGTTTTAAAGCACGCATAATTAAAGACCATAATTTGTATCAAGGTGATTAATAACCAAAAGCCGAGCTAAACTCGGCTTTTGAAATGCTTATTCATATTAACTTAAAAGTTAACACGAATACCTGCCACATAACGGCGTCCATTAGAGTAAATAGACATAATGCGTTCTTCATTCGTGTTGTACTCAACAATTTCTTCATCTGTTAAGTTAACCGCTTCTAAAGTAAGCGTTACGTATTCATTTACATTATAAGAGGCGCTTGCATCCCACTGGCCAAAGGCGTCATTGAAAAGCTCATCACCATTAAAGTGAAGACCTTTATACCAGTCGCTTCGGTAGTTATACATAATGCGCGCTTGGTAATCGTCGTTTTCGTAATATGCCATTAAGTTAAGCATATTTTTCGATGTCCCTTCGACTAAGCCACTTCCAACCTGATTTGTATCGCGCTGCTCATCAGCACTTGCATCTGTGTATGTATAGTTCGCTGATACACCAAAACCACCAAAATCATGTTGTAGTCCCAGCTCAATACCTTGAATTGTGCCACCTAGCCCATTACCCGGCTGTGCAAAATCAACAGGAACAAATACTTCGTTTTCCTGATCATAACGGTCTTCTGTTACGGTAACGGTAGAGCGCAATGAGCTTAAGTCTTTAGCAAAGTAAGCAATCGATAGCATTGATGCCTCGTTGTAATACCATTCCCATGACAAATCAAACTGATTTGAAATAGTGGGTGCTAAGTTTGGATTACCACGGCTACCTGTGCCACGACCGCCGGTTAATGAACCGAAGGTTTCTGACGATGAAATATCGGCCCAATTTTGACGAGCCATAACACGTGCAGCACCGATACGAAGTATTTGCTCTTCAGTTAAATCAAAAGCAATGTTAAAGCTTGGTAAAAACTCAGCGTAGTCATTATCTTGGCTTACCCAGTTTAAAACGCTTGGCGTTAACCAATCACCATTAATTGTATTTAAGCCCCACGAATCACCTGAAAATTCATAACCATAAGAGGTCTGCTCGGTGCTTACATAACGCATACCTACATTACCTCTGAAACCCTCTCCAGAAAAATCACCTTGTACATACAGCGCCAAAATATCTTCTTCTACTTCCCAAATTTCGGCTAAATTATCGTGAATTGCATAACTGGCAGATATTCCGTTTAAACCGTTAAAGGCAATTTCTTCCATTAGTTTACGGTTATGTGAAACTTGCTCAGTAATATTACCAGTCACAGCAGCATCAATACTTGTAGCGCCATTGGCATCTAAGCCACACGTTGCAAGCGTTGGGCAGGTGTCAAAAATGTGATCTAGATAATTGTCTGAATTTGCACCACCGTCGGCAAACGGTGCATGCCAACTATAAGCATGACGCCCTTGAGTTCGCTCTGCTTGGCGATATTTAACACCTGTTTTTATTGCTGTGAATGGGCCAAATTCAACATCGTATGTTAAATCGGCCTGAGCAAAGGTTTCTTCATCGGTAGTCGGTTTTGCCCCGCCCCAAATCCATCCAGCTGCAAAGTTATTACCATCGGCGGCGTTAACACCCACATTTACATTGGGTGTACCCGTTAAGTCGTAATCATAGCCTGAGCCAACAGCAACATATTCCCAAGACGTTTCACGGTAAGTCCCCCCACTCGCTGCGGTTTTACCTAGCTCAAAATTAAGGCTGTAACCGTCGCCTTGGTAGTCAATATCAAGATGTACTTGATCTGTTTCAGTACTTGATACGCGATTAATGTAATTGTAAGCATAATTACCGCCTGCGCTTGATGCTAAAATAGCGCCATTTTTAACTTTAGTCGCATTAGCAATAATTTCAGCGCGGTCGCCAAACGCAAAATTAATTAAGTTAGAATTTTGGTTGTCTACATCCATTTGCGAATCTAGATAATTTAACGTCATTAATAAGTTATCGTTCGGTGCGTATTGGAGGGTTGCAAATAAGGTTTCGCGCTCCCGGCTTTGAATAAATTTAGGTGCACCAATGTTACGAGGTACAATATACTCATCATCGTCGCTTTCAACCCAACCTAGCACTTCAAAACCTTGACGCTCTAAATTACGTTCTTGCTTAACAGCCGATACCATAACACCCAATGTTTCATCGTCATTTTTCCACGAATACATTCCCGCTAACTGTGGGTCTGTTTCGCCAGATGTTTCTGAATACTGCCCTTCTAATGACAAACTAACTGAGTTGGCATCCATATCCAACGGGCGGCGTGTTTTAAGTACAATAGTGCCCCCTATAGAGCCCTCATCAATACTTGCCACAGGTGATTTGTTCACCTCAAGTCCTTTTACAATAACTGACGGTAGCATGGTGTAGTTAAAGCTTCGGTTTGCTTCATCTAAAATAAACCAATCAGCAGTACCTACCGTTTGACCATTTAACAATGTTCGGTTGTATTTTGGGCCAGCACCACGAATACTGATTTTTTCACCTTCACCAAATTCACGGCTAACTGCAACACCAGTAATACGAGACAGTGTTTCAGCAACGTTTTTGTCAGGGAACTTGCCAATGTCTTCAGACGTGATCACGTCTGATACATTTGAAGAAAAGCGTTTTGCATTAAGGTTTTCTTTTAGTGAACTGCGGATCCCTTTAACCTCAATAACTTCCATTTCTTCTTGTGCTAATTGCGCATCTTGTGCAATGGCCGCAGCAGATAGGCTACCAGATAAAATAAGTGCAATTGAACTAGCTAGCATTCCCTTTTTAAACAGTGAATTTGACATTGGTTTCCCCTTATTGGTGTTTCATTTTTTTTAGTGTTCTAGTGTCTGAGTGTCAGTATTTTTTATAAATAAACAACGCGCTACGGTGTCATGTCATTGTGTGCAAAACCTCATGACAGCGTTGTCATTATGGAGCGACTTTACACCGTTTTTATTTTCATAGCTACATACGAGCGCAAAAAAGATACAAAATATTTACATAATAAATCATATAAATTACATAATGTGTTGTATTTTATAAATAATAAATTAGTCATTTTTTTATAAAAAATTTCAGGATTTTCATGATCTGCGATACCCATTCAATAAATTAACTATCAATCTCAACGGATGTCTTTATAATTTGTTCATTAAAATGATATCCAATGCGCAGTTATCGCTATTTTAACTGTCGATATTAACTAATGAATTAGTGCCAAAAAAAATAATATTAAAGGTCTATTAAGCTTATGAAAGCAACAATAAACGACGTGGCAAAAGATGCAGGGGTATCGATAAAAACGGTATCGCGAGTAATAAACAACGAAGCGTCTGTGCGTGACAATACGCGTGAAAAAGTCATGGCGTCGGTTGAAAAGCTAAACTACCATCCAAACTTAGCAGCAAGAAGCCTTGCAGGAACAAAAGCTTACAGTATTGCTTATATTTACGATAATCCTAATGCCTATTACATCATAGACATGCAAAGAGGTATTTTAGATGCCTGTAAAAAACAAGGCTTTGAGCTACTCATTCACCCATGCGATGCGAAAGAAACACGAATAATAGATGAAATTACCGACATGGTAAAACGCACGCGAATTGCAGGTATTTTACTCACACCGCCCTTTTCAGAAATGCCCAATTTTGTAGAAAAACTCACGCAGTTAAATATTAAAGTTGTGCGCATACTATCGGGCCATAGCGCTCCAGATACGTTAACACCGTGTATTATGATTGACGATAACTGCGCTTCGAAATCTATTACTGAGCATTTAATTAATAATGGACACACCCGTATTGGTTTTTTAGCAGGTGGCTCAGAGCATAACTCAACTAAAGAACGATTAGAGGGCTATAAAGCAGCTTTAACGCAGCATAATATTGAAATAGACTCGCAGTTGGTCATTGCCGGAGAGTACTCGTTTGAGTCAGGTGTTGAAGGGGCAAAAGTATTAATAAATCAAACCAACCGGCCAACCGCTATTGTATCTTGTAACGATGAAATCGCTGCAGGTGCGCTATTTGCAGCGCGCTTAATGGAAATTGACATACCGAGTCAATTATCAATTACAGGCTTTGAAGATAGCCCGTTTTCACGCCAAACATGGCCTAAGCTTACCACTGCTCACCAGCCTAACAACCAAATAGCGCAAGATGCTGCTAACTTATTAATTGCGCAAATTCGTAATGGCAACGAACGCGACATTATCAAGCAATATACCCCTGAACTGGTAGTTAGAGATTCAACCGCCCATATTGACTAATTCAGAAAAAGCAGGCTAAAACACTGTTTTTAGCCTGCCTTATCGGTTTATACCAATTCGTTTAATTAACTGATCTATTTTGAGGGTGGTAAAACGTGTTGAACGTTTAGCCCCGCAAAATGATTAAGTATTATTGCAGATTGGTATTCCTTAACCTTTATTACCCCTCGTTTACCGCCATTGCTAAATCAGATTCTGCATCAGCTAACATAGCAAATTCTTCATCAGCCGTTTTAGCCATTAAATGCTTAGAGCTGTAGCCAAAATAATATGCCGCACCCAATGCAAATAAAATTACCGTGTATAAAAACGCTCGAGGGTCAAAGGCGTATACACCGGTAAGTGCAATAAGCGATAGTACAAGTGCAATACCCGATGTAACCACACCACCAGGCGTTTTATAAGGGCGAACTAATTCAGGTTGCTTAATACGTAGCATAATATGGCTTAATGCCATTAATGCGTAAGATACCGTTGCACCCACAACCGCCATTGCCAACATTAAATCACCTTCACCACTTAGTGAGGCAATAAAACCAAAAATAGCAGGCACTATTAACGCACGAGCCGGTACTTTACGCTTTGTGGTAATTGACAAAGATTGTGGTAAATAACCCGCTCGTGAAAGGGCAAACACTAAACGGCTATAACCATAAATAATAGAAAAAAACGATGCGACCAACCCCGCTAAGCCTAAAATATTGACTACCGTGGCTAAGCTTGTATTACCCGTGGCGTTCAGCGCATCAACTAAAGGTACTGCACTTGCTCCCATGGCGTTGGCACCAGCAGCACCGGGCACTAACACCACGACTAACAATGCAGTGAACAGTAAAAATACCATTGCTCCAATAATGCCTTTTGGCACATCTTTAGCGGGATTTTTTGCTTCTTCTGCAGCAAGTGGTACACCCTCAACGGCTAAAAATAACCACATAGCAAATGGCAGTGCGGCCCATACGCCATACCAACCTAATGGTAAAAACTCAGTTGCGCCAGCGGCGTCGCTGACCGCCACATCAAATAAATTAGCTGCATCAAAATTAGTTACAAGCACAACCGCAGTGGCAACAATAGCAAGCACCGCTAACCCACTTATTACCATCATCACTTTTAGTGCCTCACCTACACCCGCTAAGTGAATGCCCACAAATGCCAAGTAAAACAGCGCATAAACCCACGGGCCATTAAACCCAGTTAATGCTTCTACCGCAGAGCCAATAAATATAACAATAGCGGCGGGCGCAAGAGCGTATTCAATTAATACGGCAAGGCCTGTTAAATAGCCACCAGCGGGGCCCATTGCTTGGCGAGCAAAACTGTATCCGCCTCCTGCTGCAGGTATAGCTGCTGACATTTCAGCCAGCGAAAGTACCAATGTTAAATACATAATTGCCATTAGCACTGCTGCAATGGCAAAACCACCCCAACCCGCCTCCGCTATGCCAAAATTCCAACCAGCAAAATCGCCCGATATAACATACGACACCCCTAGACCGGCTAGTAATAACCAGCCTGCGGTACCGCTTTTTAATTGCCTTTTGGCAAGGTATTCTGAATTATTATTCGACATTGTTATCTCCGTTGATGCTTCATTTTTATTGTTTTAATTTTTAATTGCTTACTATTAGCCAATTAAAAAGTGGGTATTAGGCTGCTGATGTTCAATTACATCGTCTTGTGTTCGATCTTTTAGGTTAACGCCTGTTAACTTGAGCTTTTTGGCCTCGCGTACTAAATACACTGCACGACGAGCCGCCTCTTCATAAGACAAACCCGCAGGTCGAATATTTGAAATACAATTTCGGCACGCATCGTTTAACCCTGTTTTTGGCGCCCATGTTAAATAAAGCCCCAAACTATCAGGCGAGCTAAGCCCTGGGCGCTCACCTATTAGCACCATGACTATTTGCGCATTTAATAACTCGCCAATATCGTCGCCAATGGCTACACGTCCTTGTTCTACTAAGGTTATTGGCGCTAGTTTAAGTTGCTGATTTTTGCCCAGTTGTGCCAACAGTTCACTAATAAATGGGTGCGCATTTTTTTGTACTGCTAGTGACGAAAGACCATCGACCACGACAAGAGCCAAATCGTAATTTAAAGGTGTGGTTTGCTTTTGCTCTGCCATAAAATCAAGCAAAATATCTTGGCTTTTTTTACTTAACTTACGCCCTAAATCAGGGCGTTGAAGATAACTTACTCGATCAACCGCTTGGCTATGTAAATGCAAAATATGAGTGCGGGGAGTTAAAACACCAAGGCTATTTTTCATTTGATTAATATCCAGCGGAAAACTCACTGCATCGCGGGCTTGGGCATGAGACAACTGAAACGCCAGCATTTCTGAAGTCGGTAAACTAATCCCCGCTCTACCAAGGCCAATTCGCGCATCAGTAAAGCGGCGTAAATCATTCCACGGATTATGTACCACCTTGCCATTACTTTTATGATTGGTGTTTACATTTAAAGCTTTAGGGTTACTTGCCATTAATTCCCTCCTGAAATCGCGTTAAGTGGCTTTACAAACGCCGCAGGTAATGAGTCTGACAAAGTCACATTTTCAGTGCTTTGCATTATTTTCATCTCACTCAGCCATGCCTCAAATTCAGGTGCGGGTTTTGAACCCAGTACACGGCGTACATACAACGCATCGTGAAACGAAGTGGTTTGATAATTCAACATAATGTCGTCAGAACCAGGGATCCCCATTACAAACGAACACCCCGCTACACCTAATAACGTAAGTAAGTTATCCATGTCGTTTTGGTCGGCTTCTGCATGATTGGTGTAGCACACGTCACAACCCATAGGAATACCAAGCAACTTGCCACAAAAGTGGTCTTCCAGACCCGCGCGGGTAATTTCTTTGCCATCAAATAAATACTCTGGGCCAATAAACCCCACAACTGTATTAACAAGTAACGGATTAAACTTTCTTGCCACAGCATATGCTCGTGCTTCACATGTTTGTTGATCAAGCCCATGATGCGCATTTGCTGAAAGCGAGCTACCTTGCCCGGTTTCAAAATACATCACATTGTTGCCCACCGTGCCGCGCTTTAAACTAAGCGCGGCATCTTGCGCTTCAGCGAGCGTATTTAAATTAAAACCAAAGCTTGTGTTTGTTGCCTCTGTGCCCCCTACTGACTGAAAAACCAAATCAACTGGTGCGCCTGCTTCAATGCATTCAATCGTATTAGTTACATGAGTCAGCACGCAGCTTTGTGTTGGAATTTCGTATTTTTGAATAACATCATCCATTAGCGTCATTAACTTAATGGCCTGAGCTACATTGTCGGTGGCAGGGTTTATACCTATTACCGCGTCACCATTCCCGTAAAGCAAGCCATCCAACATGCTGGCCGCAATCCCATTAATATCATCGGTTGGGTGATTAGGTTGTAAACGCGTTGATAAATGCCCGGGAAAACCAATCGTATTTCTAAATGCACTGGTTACGTGGCATTTTTTAGCAATTAAAATTAAATCCTGATTACGCATTATTTTGCTAACTGCTGCGGCCATCTCAGGGGTTATTGCGGCCCTTACACTCGCTAATACCCCTGGGGTGGCAAAATCACTCAATAACCAATTACGAAAATCCCCAACAGTTAAATGCGCTATTGCCTTAAATGCGTGTGCATCGTGGTCGTCTAAAATTAGACGTGTTATTTCGTCGTCTTCGTAAGGAATTAACGCTTCATTTAAAAATGTTTTAAGTGGCACCTCAGCTAATGTCATTTGTGCCACGGCTCGTTCTTGCGCCGACTGCGCAATAACGCCAGCCAACCTATCGCCCGAACGCTGCGCGGTCGCTTTAGCCATCAACTCGGCTAAATCTCTAAATTGATAGGTTTTTGTACCAAGCGTGTAGCGATACGTTTGCCCCATTCTTTACCTCATCTAACTCTTTCAAACCTTGGTACAGGTTTTGCTGCAGCATTATTTATAGTTATTTGTCATTTAAGTACTAAAAGCTTAATTCGTACCAAAGCACTATCGAATTTTGGCAAATCGTTTTTTTAAATATAATTCAGTAACTTAAAGCATTTAAAACACGGTTAAAGTTCCTCAATAAGCAATACAAAATAAAGAGCGAATCCAAAATGGCGCATCAGCATTTATCTAACGCACCACAAAAGAGCAAAGTACATACTCACGATATTGATGAACAAGCAAGTAACCTAATCAATTGGCAACAAAAGTATGATCAGGTCAGCGAGGGTGGCTTTTTTGGTTGTATTGAAGGCGTTGCCCATTCTAATATTCACGTATTTGAAGAGTACACAGAGCGTGCGCTTCGCCAGCAATGTGTTATTGCCGATGACTCTATTTGGTTGGGTATTCCTAAAACATCGTGCGAAAGTAAAATTAATGGCTTAGATGTTCTAAATAACCAATTTATGTGCCGCAGTAGTCACAGCGATTTTGAATTAATAACACCTGAAAAATTTAATATTTATGGGGTAGTGATTAACTGGCAATCAATTGAATGCATGGCGCAACTACACGGTATTAATTTACAAAACATAAATGCCTTCGGCGCAGAGCGACTCACAGTAAATAGCCCAACTCTCAACAGAGCGCGCAGTATTATTAACAGCATGGTTAATCATGGTGCCCATGGCTTAAACGCCAATTTACAACAAGAAATGCTTTACATGCTTGCGCTAAATTTATTAAAAACTGAAAGTCAGCAGCACAACATTGCGCCAAGTTATAAGCATCGCAAAGCCGTGGTAGACAAAGTAAAAGAATATATTAAAGCTGATCCACAGAGCACAGTGACTATTACACAGCTATGCGAACTCACACATGTTAGCAGGCGAACTTTACAGTACAGCTTTGAAAGTATATTAGGTATTAACCCGCTGCGATTTTTACGCTTATCGCGTTTAAATAATGTACGGCGTGAACTTAAATTAGTTGGTCAAACCAAGTCAATTTCAGTCATTGCTGCAAACTGGGGGTTTTGGCATGCAGGGCAATTTGCTAAAGACTATACGCAGCTTTTTGGTGAGAACCCATCAAAAACCATAGCAAATAATTTAAAAGAAAGTGACTTAGATTATTAGATGCTGCGCATCCCGTGTAAGCAACCTCTACGCCTACCGCCAAATTTAACTCAACGGTAAAATTCCCTGTAGACGCGCAGCTTGCTGGCGTGACGAGCGATAGCTCGTAAATAAAGCTAATGCATTCACAAAGAGATTAAGAGGCGCTTCGCTTTTAGAGAAGTAAATAGCATCTTGCGCGAGCAAGCTTCGCGCCTGCAGCTTTCACTTCTCATTTACTCCTCATTCTCTTCTCTTTGTGCATTTTTATTGAAGATCAATAAGTCAAAAATAGGGTTTTAAGTGCTTTGCAACATCTAATAATTTAAGTAATTAGATGCTCCGCATCTCGCGTGAGCAGGCTCTTCGCCTACCGCCAAACTTATCACCGAGTAAATTATTTTGTATTTGCCAATTTCGTTAACCCTACTTTGACCCTCTATAATTTAAGCTAACTGCATCAATGTAGCTTGTTCAACTGTATAACTACATATTCAAAACTTTTTAAGTATTAACGTTAGGAATAAACTGTATGAAACTTATAAAAGATACACCTCTCACGCTGAGCAAAACCACAATCAGCCTACATTGGATTGTAGCGGTGCTTATTATTGGGTCATTAGGCTCAGGGCTGTACATGGAAAACTTTAAAGCGTTTTTTCTAATGAGCTGGCATAAATCGTTTGGGGTATTACTCTTTGCTTTTGCTTTATTAAGAGTAACGTGGCGCATTATAAATGGCTGGCCAAAACACACTAATACCCATCCACAGTATGAAATGATACTCGCTAAAGTTATTCACTACGTATTGATAATTAGCATGTTACTAATGCCAATTTCAGGATTAATAACCTCTGGTATGGGCGGGCATGGCGTAGACTTATTTGGGCTAGAAATTATTCCGCATAATCCTAACCCAGAAAACCCACAAAAAAGCATGCCATTTAGCGAAAGCTGGTCAGATTTAGGTAAAACCGTTCACGGTATTACAGCAAATGCGCTTCTTATCGCGTTAGGTTTACATATTGTGGGCGCCTTAAAGCACCATATTATTGATAAAGACAACACACTTACACGTATGTTTGGCAAAAAATAGGCACTTAAAAGTCTTATTTGATCGGTGCTATTTAAGCCGCGATTAAATAAGACTCTCGTCCTACGTGTTTGCTGCTGCGTTTAAACGAGCCTTTCCCTTTTTTAGCTTTTACCACTTGTGGTTTAAACACTTTAGAGGTTACTAAAGCCGCCAGCGCATTATGATTAATAACCCCACGACCGGTGTCTACTGCGCTTTTATTTACCGATTTGTTATTCGATTTTTTAGCCATTTTATTTCCTATAGATTGAGTACTCACTAACAACAGTAAGTCCTTAAAGAAGTGGCGATTGTATGCCTAATTTTCAACCTTGCAAGTATTTTTATCATTACACAACGCTGTTTTTTCATAATAAATAGGCATAAAAAAAGCGCAGTAAATAACTGCGCTTAGTAAAGAACCTGAACGCTGGATAATAAATCTATCTCTAGCCAGAGCTCAAGTTAAATAGTTTCTAGCTCAAATAATTAAAATTCAAAGCTTACTTTTGCGTAGTAAGTACGCCCGTCAAAACCATAAGGCAATGCACGTACAGGATATTTAAACGCACCATTGGTGATAAAGTTTAGCACTTCATCATCACCTAACTCATCAGGTGTTTCATCAAATACGTTGTCGGCACCAACCGAAAGCGTAAACATCTCATTAATGTCATAACTTACGTTCACATCAACCAATACAGCAGCTTCAACAGTACTTGTTGGTTTAAACGAGCCCGTTGGCGAAAGCTCACCGGGTAATGAAATGTGGTCGTTACCAAAATACTTTACATCGGTCTCGCCAAAGTAATTAAAACGAAGCGTAGAAGTATAAGCTTCACGCTCATAATCAAATGTCAGTGTTGCACGTTCACTTGGCTGCCCATCAGTAAAAAAGCTACGTTGTAAGTCATCAAAGGCAACCGCTTCTGGAATGCCCTCTTCAGCATTAACGTTATCAATTTTAGTGTCGTTCAAATTACCAGCGAAAGTAACACCTAAATTAGCGCCGTCGATTTCAGTACGGTATGAAGCAATAATATCAACACCTTGCGTAGTAGAATCAACGGAGTTTGAGAAGTAGTTGGCTTGTACTGCACCGGTTGCTTGCAGTGCAGCCAGCGCGTCTGGACTAAACGAGACGTCGTCGGCCGACAGCAAACTACCTAGTGTTATACGGTCTTTAATCTCTACACGGTAAAAATCAACCGTAAGCGAAAGCTCACTACTTACATCGTAAACAAAACCCGCGCTGTAGTTAGTTGAAGTTTCAAGCTTTAACGTATCTACGCCTAATGCACTAGGGAATGCCGTGCCATTGTTGGCAGTAAATGACTGAGTTAACGAACCGTCAGAACCTAGGTTCGTAGTAAACGCAGTATAACCACTTTGTTGTAATGAAGGCGCTCTGAAGCCAGTTGATACCGCAGCACGAACAGCAAAGTCATCATTAAACTCATAACGCGTTGCTAGTTTACCTATTAAATCGTCACCCGCATCTGAAAAGTCTTCAAAGCGCAGTGCACCACTGACATTCCATGCATCTGTGATCATTGTTTCTACATCAACAAATACGGCATAACTATTACGATCGCTCTCGTTTGCCGCTTCTGGGCGAAGGCCGTTGTAAGCCTGAAAACCACACTGCGCAAATTGGTTTTCATCATTAACTGAAGGGTATGAAGTGTCAGTATTAGCTAAGCCACAGGCATACGACGCTTGGCTGCCCGGGACTATTTCGTAGTTTTCTTTTCGGTACTCAGCGCCAATAGTTACGTATAATGGTTCACTGCGACCAATATCTACAAGACCGTTAAAATCAGCATTAAATGAAGTTTGATCAAATCTAAACCCACCTGAATAACCACCTGTTGGGCCTGCATTGGCTGCAATATCAGCATCGCTTGCATCAGGGTTATTAAATAAGTACTCAGCTGCGTATGACGCATTTAAGGTTTTACGCGAGGTAAAGTCGTATTCGTTTTCACCATATACAGCCGACACATCGTAAGTCCAATCTGGGTTTATGTCGCCTTTAAACCCTATTGCAAATGAAAGGTCTTGTGCTTCATTGTATATACGCGGTAAAAAACCATCACTATAAACTTGAGTCACGTTTTTAGACGCTTCGTTAAAGTTACGATAAAAACCATTACCCAACGCGCTACGTTCTGAGTAACCACCAAACGAGTAAAGCTCGCTATCGCCAACAGGCAATGCCATATTGTAAAACAGCGATGTGAATTCGCTATCCGCGTTACCTTGTCCCCAACGAACGTCCTCTGAAAGCGTTCCAGGTGCTACATTTAATGAACCACCCGTATCGCGCTCTGCACGGTTAGTGCCGTCGGCATCTCGATACTCCAGTGATAAATTAATAAAACCGCCTTCATTACCTAACTCAAAACCACGGTTTAAGCCTGCAGTAACCGTATCGCCATCGCCTTCGCTTGTGCCGCCATACTGAACAAAGCCCGTTGTTACACCTGTTGAATTATTAAGTGATAAATTGATTACACCCGCTATTGCATCAGAGCCATATTTTGCCGCTGCGCCATCGCGAAGTACTTCAACACCTTTAAGCGCAGTTAACGGAATTGCGTTCATATCGGTACCCGCAGCACCTGCACCAACCGTCCCATTCAGGCCAAAAATAGATTGATTATGACGGCGCTTGCCATTAACCAGTACAAGTGTTTGATCGGGTTGTAAACCACGCAAGGTCGCGGGTCTAAATAAATCAGAACCATCAGAAACCTGCGTACGCGAAAAATTAAATGAAGGGGCTGTTGCTTGTAAGCTTTGGCCAAGCTCAGTATAACCGCCTTTATTTAAATCATCCGAGTCGATTAAATCTATTGGCGAAGATGACTCGGTTGATGTGCGATTTGAGACTCGTGAGCCTAAAACAGATATTTGCTCAATATTTTTGACAGCTTGAACGGGAGCTTCTTGTGCATTTACAACGCCTGGTGCGCATACTGCAAACGCAACTGACACTGCAAGTGTATTTAAACGATATGTTGACATAGTGACGACCCTGTTTATGTGTGTTCTTATAATTTATATAGCGATTGTGTATCGCCAATGAGGAACATCCTAGCAACATATACAAGCAAAAAGAAATGAAAAAATTTAAATTTACGACCTAAGTATGCAAATTAAATTCAACCAAAGAAAAAACAACCTCAAAACGATCAAAATTAAAGCAAATAAAGAATTGAAATTACAAAACAAATAATTAACACCTTATTTACAAAGGGTATTTATATGCAAAGTTATGCTTTTAAGGGAAATAAGCATGAAATGGACGTACCTGTCTCTAAAATACTATTAACGTGCACCTTTCCTGCGTGTTCTTGCATAATTGATTGCACAAGCGTGAGCCCCATACCAGTATTTTTACCCACCTCTTTAGTTGTGAAAAAAGGGTCAAACATCTGCTCTTGAACCTGGTTTGACATACCACAGCCATTATCTTTTATTTCAACACAAATATAATTATCTTTTTCAAAAATGCTCACATCAACAATGCACCCTTTAGTGTCGTTATGCTCGCATGCATCTCTGGCATTAAGGAGTAGATTAACAAATAGCTGATTAGTTGATGCTAAATTGCAATATATCGGGGGGGTATTTTCAAAGTGAGTATTAACTGCACATAATTTAAGCTGGCTTTCGAGTAAACGCAGTATGTTGTTAGCAACATCAGCCATGTTAACAAGTTGCATTGCGTGGTGATCATTAGTGTCCATAAAATTCAGCAAGTTTTGAACACAATAATTAACCTGCTTTAGGGTGCTGGCACTTTCTTTTATTCTTGGTGACAAATCATTACTGATCCAAGCAAATGGGTGTTGTAAATTAAGCAAATCAAGCTCGTGTTTAAACTGGCTTTCTTTTAACTCACCGTTTAAGTATTGCTCACTTATATTTAATACTGAGGTGATAATTTGGCTCGAATAATTAAAGCTATCAACAGTACCAATAGCTTTCAGTAAAGGCGTGTTTATTTCTGAAGCTGCGTCAACGCTCAAAGTACCTAAAGTCGCCATTTTAGTACTCTGCACTAACATTTTTTTATAACGAGTTAGTTCGGCTTCTATTTCGCTTATTTGCTTTTCGAGCTGTTTACGTTTTGCTTGCTCGTCTAAAAATGCACTCTCTAAATTACTTTCTACTTCATTCATGCCAGAGTCCCTATAGCTATTGCTTTAATGTTTAGTTCGCAAACTCTAAACACGCAACCTAAGTAACTTTATTAATGTAAACAAAAGTAATGACTGCTTTGATTTATCACCAATCAAAAGTGCCAATTGCTTCATAAATTGATGAGTCAACATCATGGTGTTGGCAAAAAGTAATCAAAGCTTCGTTCGACTCTTTATAAAAAAGCTTTTGCTGAACAATAAACAATACATTACCTAACTTGTCATCAGGCGCTTTTAGCTCGCTAGAGTTTATAATTAATGAACACACTTGAGAGCTATAACCCCAAAGTTTCATCACATAAGCAGAAATGTGTAAATAAGAAATGCAGTGTTCAGGTAACGGTTCTTCTGCACTTAAATCACTTTTCTCTTCCCCTTCAAGCTTTATTAATTTGCCAACAAAACTTAATAGTGCAACAGAAAAAAGCAGCGCCTGTTCTTTTTGACTCATTTTCATATGTTGTGCAAATTTTTTAACACAGCTCGCGTAATGTGTAGCTTGAGATAAATGTTGTTCATGCTCACTAGCAGATAAACATGATTGGCTGTTTTGAGCTATTAATAACAATGCGCTAATTGATAATAATATAGTTGTTCCAAGGCGAGACACCGCTTCTTCAATTGAACTCGTTTCACGCGTAAACCCTAAATAAGCCGTGTTAGCAAGCTGTAGTAATTTAGCAACAATAATTGGTTCTTTAGCTACCATTTGAGCAACGTTAGCCAAGTCGTAATCGTCACTGTTTATTAGGTTGTTAAGCTCTTTAAGTAGTGAAGGGTAAACAGGAAAACTAGGCATTGAGCCTAACTTGCGTCTCATCGTATCTGAAAATGGTAACGCCTTTAAATCGGCAACATTTTCAAATAACAAGATTAAATTATCTTTATTAAATGGTTTTGCAAGGTACATATGCACAACGTTACTTTGCCGCATTTTTGAAGTTAACGATGAATCGCCTGTCAGCAGCGCCCTAACCGGGTACGGGTTTTCAGTCAAGCAGCGCTCTAACACATCTAGCCCGTTAATATGCGGCATTAAATAATCGCTTATGACTAAATCAATGGTTTTATGTTCTTTAAGGACTGCCCAAAACTCATTTAATTCAGTAACCGTAATTACGTCTGCAACAGGGTAAATTCGATTAATTGTTCTCTGTAGAGCCTTTAAAATAAAACGCTCGTCGTCAAATAAAACGATGGTCATTGTGTTCATTGAGTATCGCACTTATTTTTAATCGTTAAATAGCGACAAAACTCATCAGCATGCAAAGGTTTAGAAAAATAAAAGCCTTGAATATAATCACAGCCCAACTTTTCAACTAACTTACATTCGTGCACGGTTTCAACACCTTCTGCAATTACTTTAAGGTTTAAATCATGCGACATGCGCACAATGTTTCTGATCATGCTTTGCATTTCAAGTGATGAGTCCAAACCACTAATAAGCTCTTTATCTAATTTAATCGCATCAATAGATAACTTAGAAAGATACGCAAGCGATGAATAACCAATGCCAAAATCGTCAATTTGCACTTCAAAACCCAAGTCGCGTAGCCTTGTTATTTGCAGCTGACATTCGTGTAAGTCATCCATTAAATACGTCTCTGTAAGCTCAAACTGAATACTTGATGCACACAGGCCATTTTCTTTTAGGCGGGCTAGCATAAAGTTAATCCACTGCGGATCTTCTTTGATTTGCCGAGCTGATAAATTAATAGCTAATTTCCCAACCTCTATTTTTTGCTCTTGCCAGGTTTTAAGCTGCTTAAAACTTTGAGAAATGACAAATCGGCTAATAGCAATAATTTGGCCATCGCATTCTGAAATAGGTATAAATAAACCAGGAGGCACCCACCCATACTTTGTTGGTTCGTACCAACGAATAAGCACTTCGGCGCCACTGACTTTATTTGTTTTTAAATCTATTTTAGGCTGAAAACACAAACTAAATTCTTCATTATCAATCGCTTTAAATAATAACCGGCTTAACTCAAAGTTTTTTCGGTAGTCATTCACAAGCTCTGCATCAAAGCGGGTAAAAAATCGTTGCTGTTTTTTAGCCAAGTAGTTCATATTCAAACTAAGGTGATTAACTAACTCTTTGCCCGTTAAAACATCGTCAGGAAAAATGCCGTACACACCATAAAGCTCTAAACTCATTCCTTTGTAACGTTGGGGTATAGCATCGGTAAATAAGGCCATTGTTTTATTAAGTGCGGCAAGTAATGTGGCATCGTTACTTGCGTGAGGCACAGATAACATAAACTGATTTGAGTGCTTTTGACACATTCTTACCTTTTCACCAAAGGTATTGTGCAGTACTTTTGCAAGCAAATGTGTAAATTCGTAAGCGCTTTGGTAATCTAATAAATCCGCTATAAGTTCAAATTTAGCAATACCGATAAAAATAACCGTGTAACTGGTATTTTCACTTTCATAATCATTTAGCTGTTGATAAAAAGCGGGCTCTTTAATAAGAAACTCACCAAAGCTTTCTATTAAAAATTTGTTACTCGATTTACTCGGGTTAACCGACAACTTCAGTAACTGACAAAAATCATCAGACCAATATCGCTCCAAAATAAACTCGTATTCCTTTTCGCTCTCGGGACATTTACGAGCAATAAATAGCATGTCAGTTTTGTTATTTAAAAAAGCCGTTAAGTCAGTTTTGTTTTGCTGTGAATCTATACTGGTTATGTAATCGTCAACATAGCTGTATAGGCTCGGAAAAAGAGACAGGGCGGGGGCATTAAAGCGAGTTATTTTGCCTTGCTCATTTATTTCAATAAGTGCCGTTACGCTCCCAAGGAGTAGTTGATCACGCTCATGCTGTGCAATGCGTCTGCAATAAAGCTTCTGTGCTTGTTTAATTGTGTCAACCAGCTCGTTTTCGTCCCATGGTTTTTGTAAAAACTTAATCGCCAGCCCTTGATTAAGAAGCTCAACAACCGAATTAAAATCGGCATGACCACTAAGCACTATGTTTATTATGTCTGGCCAATGTTTTTTGGTTTCTCTGAGTAAGTCGGCTCCTGTCATTTTAGGCATTCTGTAATCGGTAATAATCACCGACACATCATGCACTTTTAAGTAAGCCAATGCTTCTTGGCCACTAGCGGCTACCGCTACTTTTTTAAAGCCGGCACGCTTTAGCACGCGCTTTAAAGACCGTAATACATTTTCTTCATCATCAACCAAAAGGATACTAGGTTCCACTATTGGCTCCCATTGTTATTCAATCCTAAATAAAGATTAAAACAGCTAATACGACAGCGTATAATGCACCTATCGTCATTTAAACTGATATGGCTATAGTTAACATGTTTTAGTTCATAGCCCCATTGCAAAAATAGCACCTGCTATTTATTACTCAAAAAACAATCCTAAAAAACCAAATAGCGCAACAAAAAGCAATACAATACAACTAGAAATAGACTAACTTATATTAATAAATAACTGCAATACGTATAAGCTCTTAATGTACACGGCTAAAAGTGCCATTAACTAGATTAATTTAAAGGCGCTTTAAAAGTGTTAAACATAAACGTAAAGCAAGTGCCTTCGCCCTCTTTGCTAAACACGTCTATACCTGCCTCATGCTCTTCAATAATTGTATACACCTCAGACAAACCTAAACCTGTTCCTTGTCCAACTTCTTTAGTTGTAAAAAACGGATCAAAAATGCGTTCCAAGTCAGACTCAGCAATGCCTGCACCAGTATCTTTAATTATTAATGTTATTTTGTCCCCATTTTTCTTGCAGCCAATGGTAAGCGTTCCTCCAGAACTCATTGCCTGCAGCGAATTTAAAATCACATTAAATAAGAGCTGCCTTATTTTGCCCGCTTTACCTTTTATAAATACCGGCCCCTGAGGTAAGTCTTTTTCAACCTGCACTTTATATTTAAGCTCATTTTTAAGCACAACTAGCGTAGATTCAATCTCGGCGCATAGGTCTACCTCTGCCCAGCCTTCTTCATCGTTTAGTGCAAAATCTCGTAAACTATTCACAATTTTTTTAACTCGCTCAGCACCATTTAGCGACTCATCAAGTAACTCTGGTAAATCTTCTAAAATAAAGTCAACACCGTGACGTTCGTATACATCCTCGAGTAATTTTATAAATCTTTCTTCTGCTTGTTTTTCAATGATTTTTTTCTGTGTTTGTGTCGTTTTTATTAGCTTTAACGCATAATCCTTGAGTGTTTCAAGGTTCGAGCTTACAAATCCAATGGGGTTATTTATTTCGTGTGCAACCCCTGCAGCTAATTGACCTATAGACGCCATTTTTTCTGATTGCAGCATTTGCTTTTGCGCTACTTTTAGCTCTTGATGCAGAACTTTTAATTGTTGATGCTCTTCATCAAGTACATTTTTTAAGTCAGATTGCTGAATAAAATAACTGGCTTCTGCAGTCACATCGGTCACAAAAATGCTGACATGAGTAACCTCTGCATTATCGTTCGAAAGCGGCATAAACTGCACATTTTGGTACATTTGCGACTCGTCTCCTGTAATAGGGCGACTGCTGCGCATAGGGAATACATGGGGGCGTTGTTGCCAGTAACTAAAGCTTGGATTTTTTAAAATAAATACACTGTCAATTTTACGTTTTAAAAAACGCGCTTGCTCTTCAAATACGGTTAATAAATGCTGACCAACTAGGTCGGGCTGGCGAATAGTTAAACCACCTAAAAATGTAGGGTTAGCGAATGTGATGGTCATATCTTGGTTTATAATGCATGCACCAATAGGAAGCTGCTCAATGACGCGCTCAAACTCACTTTTCTCCATTAATCCTCCAATAAAGCTTTTATGGGTACTAACAGTTGTTCAATTGAGCCTTCGCTTAAGCCAATGAGTATGCGCGCATCAAATTGCATTTGCTCTATAAAAAACTCTACTTCTATAATTAAAATCGACGACCACTCGTTGCTATGCACCGATTGTAATGGGTAATAAAACGCAGGCATATTCAATTGCGTCGATAACTCAAGCTGGCTTGTAAATCCCTGCAAGCAAGCAGCAGATAAAATATTGGTAACTTCTAAAACAAGCTCTTCTGTAGCGGCATCATCAAGTGGTAAATCAAAGTCCATAACCTCTGCTAACGCATTACAGCCATCTTTATGCATGCTCATGATCACTTCACCACGAATGGTGCCCGTGAAAGACTGCCGTGCAAACCAATTATTAGAGAGGCTATTAATCATCCCCTGAAAATCTTCAGGAGACATTGCTTGAATAGCAGGAATAGACAACGACACCTTAGTTTGAATAAGGCGTGCAAGTGCATCAGCCGCCTGCCCCATAGAAATGTTCATTATTTCTTGAAGCGCATCGCGTTCATCTTCGTTTATTTCAATCATAACAAACCAACATCCAGCAAGGTTTCGCGTAATTGATCAGCCTTTAAAGGCTTTTGTAAAAACCTAAAAGCGCCCATTGAGCTAACAAGCGCCTGTGCTGCGGGTTGAATATCAGCACTAATTACTATCACTATGGTTTTTTGGTGTTCTTGCTGCAGCTCTTTTAATACTTCAAAACCATCCATTTGTGGCATTTGTAAGTCTAAAAAAAGTACCTCTGCTAACCCAGCATGCACAGCTTCTAAGGCCTCTACGCCATTTTTAGCCTCATAAATAGTTATGTCCCAATCTTCAGGGAGTGCGCGTTTAATTGTTTTTCTTGAAAGTGCTGAGTCATCAGCTATCGTAACCGGTATTGGCATACAGTCCTCGCTATACAATATTAGTACGTAACCCTCTGTTTTAGAGTAGAAGTAATTAGTAATTTCTGCAAAAAATTAGCCTACAAATTAGCCTTTCATGCTGAGTTTTTGTTATTTTTTAAAGGCCCTAAATTCACGCATTAGTAAAATACATCACAATTATTAAAATCTATCAATTCAGTTGTTTATACGCTTAGGTTAGACTAAATTTAACTGTATATCAGAATTGGCTGGCTTTATTTAATGCAAAATACCTCTGAACTAGAAGAATTTAACAATCGGCCTGCGCACATTTTATGCCTAGATGACGAAGCAAGTGTTTTAAAGTCACTTGTACGATTGTTGCGCATGAACCAATTTAATGTGGTTGTATCGACAGACGGGCACGACGCGCTTCAAAAAATGTCTGCCACACAGTTTGACGTGGTTATAAGTGATATGCGTATGCCAAAAATGAGCGGCGCAGAATTTTTAGCAAAGGCAAAAAAGCTAGCTCCTGATACTCAACGTATTTTGCTAACGGGCTATTCTGATCTAGAGTCAACGGTCAGTGCGGTCAATGATGGGGGGATCAACGCCTATATTCAAAAGCCTTGGCAAAACGATCACTTAATCAGCGTTATAAAATCAGCCGTGGAAAAGTTTCGTTTAAAAAAACACAACGAGTTACTGCAAGCCCATGTCAAAAAACAAAATGCGCAGTTAACCGAACTGAATCAGTCATTAGAACTCAGAGTAGAAAAACGCACAAAACAAATAAAACAAGTACTTAAACAGCTTGAAAAAGCGAATGAGCGAGAAAAAAACGAGCATAAGTCTACTGTAGAGCTACTCTATAATTTTATTAACGCTAACCCCTATCTCGACGGTAATAAAGCGCAAAACATTGCCAATACCTGTACTCATATAGCCTTGTATTTAAATGTATCGCAAAAAAGTATCGATCTTGCCCCTACGGCTGGTTATCTAGCGCAAATTGGGCTACTTGCAATGGACCCCGATCTTTATAAAAAGCCAGTGAACAAACTTACCGAAGCACAACGCAAAGCCTTTTACACTCACCCCAGCACCGCGCAACTAATGCTTATGCCTGCACTGCATTTACACGACGTGTCTGACGCTATTTACTATCAATATGAACGCTATAACGGCAACGGGTTACCCAAAGGGCTTTCGGGTAACGAAATACCCATTGGCGCCATGGTACTCAGTGTTGCACGTGATTACTGGGACGCATATGAGCAAAGTGTGGGCGATAACGAAGCTGAGCACCACCAGCACGCGCTCGACACTATAAAGCTATACAGCGGTACATTTTATCACCCTAAAATTGTGCGAGCACTTGAAGCCAGCCACAATATGATGAAAGAAAAGAAAAGCACAGCAGGCTCAGTTAATATTTGCAACGCACAAGAGCTCAAAGAAAACATGGTGCTGGGCAATACGCTTCAAAGCCATACCGGCATTATGTTACTACCAAAAGGTCATGTATTTAGCCGTAAATCAATTGAAAAATTACAACTACTTGAAGCTAAAAAACCAACCCCCTTTAGAATTATGATTAAAAGCGCTAAATGATTGATCTAAAGCAGGCTTTTTTTCGTTACAATAAGCCTAAAACATACATATAACTTTGCTTGAAGGAGCACAACGTGTCGCGATTTTCTGCCGTAACCGACAATCCCCACGACGGGCGTTTTAATCAAAAAACGGGAATACTACTTACTAATTTAGGGAGCCCAGATGCTCCAACGGCCGCGGCACTTCGTATTTACTTACGCGAGTTTTTGTCTGACCCACGTATAGTCGAAATACCGCGCCTTGTATGGATGATCATACTACATGGCATTATTTTACGAGTACGTCCAAAACGCTCAGCAAAGCTATACAAAAGCATTTGGACCGAAAACGGGTCGCCCCTCACCCACATTACGCGCCAACAAAGCGAAAAGCTCAACACATTATTAAAGCAAAAAGGCTACACAAACACCGAAGTGGTTATGGCCATGCGTTATGGCAACCCTTCAATAGAAGCAGGCCTTGAAGAGCTAAGAGATAAAGGCCTTACGCGCATTATTATCATGCCAATGTACCCACAATATTCAAGCCCAACAACGGGTTCTACATTTGACGCCGTATCAAGCGTACTACGCAAATGGCGCTGGGTTCCTGAGCTTCATTTTATAAATGGCTATCATAAAAACACCACGTATATTGAGTCATTGGCCAATAGCATAAGTGAAGACCTAGCTGCCAATGGCATGCCGCAAAAAATAGTGTTTTCATACCACGGTATGCCAAAGCTATTTTTAGACAATGGCGATCCGTACCATTGCCTGTGTTTACAAACAACGCGACTTGTTGTTGAAAAGCTTGGCCTTGATAAAGACAACGTTATTAGCACTTTCCAAAGCCGATTTGGTAAAGCTGAATGGTTAAAGCCTTACACCGATGCTACGCTTGAAAGCCTGCCAGCTGAAGGAATTAAAGACGTTGCAATTATAAGCCCAGCGTTCAGCGCCGACTGCCTCGAAACTCTTGAAGAATTAGAAGGTGAAAACCGTGAGATTTTTGAAGAAGCCGGCGGCGAAAAATACCGATACATCCCTGCTTTAAACGACAGAGACGACCACATTGAAGCCATATTTGATGTGTTAAAACCGATGTTGTAGTCAACTCAATATAATAAACAAGGCGTTAATATTAACGCCATTTTTTATGCCCACTCTTCACAAAGAGGTTAAGAGACGCTGCGCTTTTAGAGTTAGTGAAAAAGCCCAACATTTACAATGCCATGGCTTAATTTACCTATAGACGTGCTTTGCTTTTGTTTAAAAATGCCTTTAAGGGTTATAAAAGTAACTAACTTACCACCGAGAATTAAAGGAGAAGACCAGGAGAAGTGACCAAAACAATATTTTAACTCTTTGTAGCGCGAAGCGCCTCGGTGTGCTCTGTGGTGATATTTATTGTAAATAACAAGAAGCTGCCGCTTCTAACGTGAGCAAGCTCTTCGTCTACAAAATAAACTAAAACACCGCTTGTCACTTTAACTGCTCATTTACTCCTCGTTTTGTTCTATTTGTGCATTAAGATTTTAAAAGCCAATGACTCACAAAGAGGTTAAATTTACTGGTAGACGCGCAGCTTGCTGGCGTTTAAAAGTAACGCTTTTACATTTAGTCGATTTATTCGTAAACGTAATTGTTTCACCACCGAGAAGTGAAGAAGAAGACCATGAGAAGTGACCAAACCAATACTTTTTAACTCTGTGTAGCGCGAAGCGCCTCGGTGTGCTCTGTGGTGATATTTATTGTAAATAACAAGAAGCTGCCGCTTCTAACGTGAGCAAGCTCTACGTCTACAAAAATAAACTAAAACACCGCTTGTCACTTTAACTGCTCATTTACTCCTCATTTGCTTCTCTTTGTGCATTAAAGATCTAAAAGCCCATTACTCAAAAAAAGATTAGAGGCGATGCTATTTTACTTAAACCCCACCATTATTAACCCTTACGAGTGATCATCACGGTACACACTCCTGCAATAATTCCCCAAAAAGCAGAACCTACTGAAAACAGCGTTAAATCAGACGCCGTCACCAAAAACGTCACTATTGCAGCCTCAGTATATTGCGAACCCGTTAACGCCTGCTGCAAACTATTAGCAATAGTGCCAAACAAAGCTATGCCCGCCAAAGCTAAAATAAGTGCTTGCGGTAAACTTGCCACCAACCCCACTAAAGTTGCAGCACACAACGCCATTAAAATATAAAACACACCGCCCGCAATACTTGCCCAATAGCGTTTATCCGGGTTTTTATCGGCCTCATCACTCATACAAATAGCCGCCGTAATCGCGGCTAAATTAATTGAATACGCCCCAAACGGCGCACAAAGCACATTCACCAGCCCCGTAACATTAAGCGATGACGAAATAGGCGCCTCATAATTGTGTGCCTTTAATACCGCAATACCAGGCAAATTTTGAGACGTCATGGTCACAATATATAAAGGTAAACCAATGCTTATACAGGCTTGTACATTAAACGAAGGGGCAATATAGGTAAAGTGGCTCATTTTCCACTGTAACGCGCTGGTATCTATGTAGCCAAATTGCCACGCTAATAACACACCAACAATTAATACACTTAACATCGCAAAGCGCGCAAAAAAGCGCTTACCCACAAAATAAACCAACACCATTAGCCCTATAACTAAGGGCATATCGTTCATAAAATTAAATACATCTATACCAAAAGTAACCAGCACACCGGCCAACATAGCACAGGCAAGCTCACTGGGTATTCGGTTCATTATTTTTTCAAACCAACCCGTAATCCCCGACAAAAAAACCAACAACGCGGCAAACATAAATGCCCCAACGGCTTCGTTCAAGTTATACCCTTGTGCGCTTGATATAAGTAATGCGGCTCCGGTGGTCGACCATGCAATTAAAACAGGAACTTTGTAATAGTACGATAATCCAATTGAGGTTGTTCCCATTACTAAACCTAGCATTAAAATCCAGCTCGCTACTAAATCGGGCGTTCCGCCAAGGGTGATCACAACCTGATAAATTAATGCAATAGAACTTGCAAAACCAATAATCACTGCCACTAATCCAGCTGTTACTCGGTTAAGTAATTGATCTGAAAACGTCATAAGTCCCTCTTGCATTTATTTTTATGCAAACAACATACGTTGCTCAATTTCACATTGCAATTGGCTATTAGTGTAAGAATCGTGAATTATTTTCATTTTTATTTTAAAAAATTTTACACCTTCAAATTATTGCACTTTAAAAAACAAACAAGTACCTATAAAAGCGCCACAGGCCCCATAAAACCTACAAAAAGCAATACCTAAAATGTACTAAAAACAACCTAAGCATTACTTAACAATAACTTAAAAAACAAAAAACCAATACATTAATACTAAACAAGCAAACTTGATCTAATCACTCACTTAGTATAAAAGTAACAAATAGTTAACCAAAAACACCAAAAGAGAAACAAATGAAGCGTTTAATCATTGCTGCCGTTGCTACTGCGGTACTCGCATTCGCCATTTACAAAGTAGTAATTGAGACCAATAAAGCCGAGGAGCCTATTGCCCCAATCGCAATCGATTTTGTACCTATTGATCTGCAAAAAACACGCACAACCAAAGCACCAGCGCCTATTGATATGAGCAAAGATCCGATAAAAGCAACGCCAAAAATAGAGCAAACAGCCCCTTTTGAAAGCTTTGACGCGGTGAATCGCTTGTCTGACCGTGCAAAAGCAGTACTTACCGATGCCAAGGTGCTGCCTACCGATCTTAATAACGAAGCCTACATAGAGTTTGACCTAGCCAGTTTACAGGCACTTAAAACAGGCGAAAATTTTGACCTAGCTATTCCACAAACAACCGAAACTTACACCGCCGAAGTCACTAACGTTATTGAGTCAGCCAATGGCGACAAAAGCATTTTTGGAAAAGTACTTGGCGTTGACGGACGTATGCACAACACGGTACTTACTGTTGGAAAAGACGCTGTATACGGCCAATTTACCGCGCCTTCTGGTAACTACGTATTTGAAAGCAAAGGCCAGTACGGCTGGATAGCAGCTAAACGCGATTTATATAAAAGCCATATTGAGCACAACGTGAGTGCCCCACAACCAAAAACCAATAGCGCTGCCGATATGTTTGCCCCTAAAACCGACGGCTAACTACCTATTCCGCTCGCTCAATTAAGTGCTATCGCGGATTACTAGTACCTAATTTTTTATATTAAGCCCCATTAAATGGCTGCTTAAGCGTGCTCGTTATGCTTAAGCAAAATTTAATAATAACTATATTAACCACTACAAGAGTAAGGAAATACAACAATGAAGAATGTAATCATAAAAACGGCAGTAGCCGCTGCATTGTGCGCTGCAAGCACAGCACAAGCAGAGACAATCGATATTGGTATTTTATATACCGACCAATCGGCTGCAGCAACCAGCAATATTAATACAAAAATTAACCAGCTGATTGCGTTTAGTAATCAAGTTTACAGCCAAAATGGTGTAGATATCACATTACGTTTAGTGGGTTCGCAAAACTTAGGCGACTACGCAATTACACCGTCTGAAGACTGGCTTAATGCAGTAACAAACAGCAGCTACGTAGATAACCTGCGTACAGGCTGGAAAGCCGATATGGTTGCAGTACTGGGTATGGGCCAAAGTGCAGGTGCTGGCTTAATTTCATGTGGTTTAGCATGGGTTGGACAAGGTACAAACGGCAACCTTTACAGCTCAATGAGCGATCGTATGTACTCAATCACGGCGATTGACTGTGGCGCAAGCACATTTGTACACGAGCTAGGCCATAACCAAGGTTTAGCGCATTCACGTAAGCAAGGTGATACGTCGGGTGGTGTTTATACAGACGGCATGGGCCACGGTGTACAAAATGAATTTGCAAGTATCATGGCGTACCCACAAGTATTTGGTAGTGCAACTCAGTACGATTACTTCTCTAACCCAAATTGGAGCGTAAACGGTATTCCTTACGGTATTACAAACCAGGCATACGCAATTCGTACTGTAACGGCAACAAAAACAAGTATTGCTAACTTTAAGTAAGTTAGTAAAAAGCGGGCCGATTTATTAGCCCGCTTACGTTATTTTGTTATTCCAATCCGTTTAATTAAGTGATTTATTTTAGCCCCTAAAAATAATCAAGTATTATTGCGGATTGGTATTAGTCCCTTTGGAGCGCGTTATGCGCTCTTTTTAATGCACAACCACCTTTTGCTTAATAGCCGGCATTAACGTTTTACCATCGCCATCTACTTTATTTAATAGCTTTAAGCCCATTACTTTTGCAAGCACCGGGTAAATGTCGAGGTTATTTACTTTTTCAAGGCTAACACCTTGTTTAAACGCAGGCCCAGTGGCAATAAACGTGGCCGCCATGTCGTCTGTGTAAGCATAACCATGTGTGCCAACATACGTCGATTTACCCTTACTTGTAAACACAGCCGGCGCGTTAGTTTGCGCAATAATATCGCCCACACGGCTCCCTTTATTATAATGATACCCAGCTAACTGCTCATCGGTTAACACTGTATAGCGGCCATTAGCCGCATCGCGCAAACGTGCTTTGTAATTGGCTATGTTAGCTGCGCTGGTTTCGGGCTTTGCGTATATAAGTAAGCGAGGCCCCGTGTTTTTAACTATAAAACCGTCATCGCTAGGTAACGTGTTTAGTAAAATACTTTCATTAGGATCAACAACCGCCATACCATGATCCGACACAATCACTAAATTCACATCCTGCTCTAGCTTACTCAAACGCGCTTGCAACTGCCCCATTAACGTATCGAGCTGTTTAACTGCATCGCGTGTTTGCGGTGCGTCGGGGCCAAATTCGTGCCCCATGCTATCTACTAACGAAAAATAACTCGCAACAAAGCGAGGGCGCTGCGCCTTAGGTAAGCTTAACCACTGAATAATTTGATCAACACGGCCTTGGTATTCACTGTGTTTAGAATAATGATAAAAATAGTCGGGGGTCATACCATTAAAACGCGCATCCGACTCAGGCCAAAAATACGCCGCCGACTTAAGCCCCTGCATTTTAGCTAAATTCCATAACGGAATACCCTTTACCCACGTGCTGTCGCCTAATGCTTTGCCCATACTGTAACATTCGTTATTACGCGCTTTGTCGCAAAATTTGTTATCAACAATGCCGTGATTTACGGGCAATAACCCAGTCACAATAGAAATATGGTTAGGAAACGTTTTAGTGGGGTAAACCGGTATTAACTTTTGTGCCCTTACGCCTTTTTCTGCCATGGCTTTTAAATTAGGTGCCCCGTGTTTTTCAATGTAATCCCATCTAAAACCGTCAATCGACACAAGCACTACGGTTTGCTCTTTTGCCGCAAACGCTAAATGACTAGTAAGCACCAAAGATGCCAATATCATTACCTTTAAAAACACATACTTCATTATAAATACTCGCCTACATTAAAATGCGTTAAATACTGAAAAATATAGCTTTATAATACAATTGAAGGGCCTTAAATGATACAAGCACCTGTACCTAACTCGTCTAGGTGTATATATTAACAAGTAAGTATTAAAAAAGAATGACACCGCGCACTTACTTTGCCAGTCGTCAACACCAAACAAGGACACC
Organism: Pseudoalteromonas sp. NH0006-46; assembly: GCF_057547735.1. Classification (NCBI taxonomy): domain Bacteria; kingdom Pseudomonadati; phylum Pseudomonadota; class Gammaproteobacteria; order Alteromonadales; family Pseudoalteromonadaceae; genus Pseudoalteromonas; species Pseudoalteromonas sp. NH0006-46. Next base: position 70,302 of record NZ_BAAJML010000009.1, read on the forward strand.
GATGACTATCGACTTTAGTAAAAAAATAACCCCCGCGCGCATGTACCGAACCACCTCTAATTTACAAATGGCGCTTGAAAGCGACCGTGGTCGCATAATGAACAGCGCCGCTATTCGTCGCTTACAACAAAAAACACAAGTATTTCCGCTAGAGCGAAATGCCGCAGTGCGTTCAAGGCTAACTCACTCGCTTGAAGTTCAACAAGTTGGCCGCTTTATTGTACAGCGTATTTTTGCCAACTTAAGCTACCAACAACAAACAGACTTTGGTTTAACCGACCTAGAGCGCCCGCTCGAAAGCCTAGTAGAAATGGCCTGCCTAATGCACGACATTGGCAATCCACCTTTTGGGCACTTTGGCGAAGCCGCAATAAACCACTGGTTTAATTCTAATTTAGCCAGTGTTACCCCCGAGCGATGCCGCGAGCCAAACACCGGCATTGGTGTTATTTTTAAGCACTTAGCGCAAGACATTTGCAACTTTGAAGGCAATGCCCAAGGCATTCGTATTATTCATTCATTACAAACCCTAAACCTAACTTACAGCCAAAGTGCTGGTATTTTAAAATACACCCGCCCAGCAGGGCTTGATATAAAAGACATCCCCCAAAATAAAAACTACTTAATGAAAAAAGTAGGCTACTACTACAGCGAAAAAGCCTTTATAGAGGCATTACAAAACGAATTAACCATAGAGCCATACTGCCGCCATCCGGCCAGTTACATAATGGAAGCCGCCGACGATATATCGTACTGCCTAGCCGACATAGAAGACGCCGTAGAAAAAGGCATAATAACCATTGAGCTACTGTGCACTGTACTTAAAAATCACTATCAAAAAGTACTTATAAACCTAACCATTGACGACACAGACCACCAAGACTTTGTTAGCAAAGCCGTAGACTACGCACTCGAGCGAGGCAAAGCACAACCGTATAACTTTAATAGCGAATTTTTTATATACCTGCGTGTTGCCCTACTGCACCCGTTAGTTAACCATGCAGCCAAACGGTTTATAGAAAATATAGAGCCCATTTATCACGGCGACTTTAACCACGCCCTACTAGAAGACCGAAGCCACTTGCACGCCGTAACACAAACGCTTAAACAAGTTGCCCTAGCGCATGTGTTTTCAGATAAAGAAGTAGAAAAACTTGAGCTACAAGGCTACAGAATCATTAACGGCCTACTCGACAGCTACAAACCGCTACTGCAACTAACAAGCGACGACTTTAAACGCGCCCTAAATGGCGACAAACGCCTACTCATCGAATCAAGACTTGTTAAAAAGCTCTCTAAAAAGCATTTAAACAGCTATCAACATGCCATAGACGCTATGCAAGAAGAGCCCGACCACTTTGCAGCCTACGAGTTTTATTACCGATGCCGACTAATTCAAGATTACATTAGCGGCATGACCGACCAATTTGCTTACGACGAATACCGCAGCCTTATGGTAATAAGCTAATACAAAATGGCGCCTACTTAGCGCCACTTAACAACCGCTGTTTAAGCGTTAACATTAAAACGAATTGAGCTTTGCCTTATTGGCTCGCTATTAAGCGTAAGGCTCCCCTAGATAATTTTTAATTTTACGCTTAAAATCAACTTATTAATGATTAAACGCTAACCACCCTTATGACCACTTTACTCACACGCCTGACGCTTTGTTTTGCCTTATTTTATAGTGTTAACAGCGCTGCTTATAACGAAGCAATGTGCATACTTATAAAGCAAGAAGTACAGCAATACAGTAATAACAAAACAAGCGAAAAATACCGTAAAGCGGCGCGTGATTACAAAAAAAATTGCAACAAACCTAAGCAAGTACTTACTCAAGCTAAACCCATAGTAAAAGAGCCTGAACCCAGTGTAATAGTAAGTCAGCCACAACCAAACAGTGTGCAACCCGCTCCGGTTATTGAACCTGAAAGTCAAACAACCGATGGGCTAATAGACGAAAAAACGCTTAACTTAACTGATGAACAAAAGCAGCAAATTAGCGACATGATTGACGCTAATGCAAGCGAAGTAACCATTGATATAGAGCCTACACAAACAACCCCCGTTGAAGCAAACGGGTCTAAAAACACAGCTGACGACCAAACGCTTGCAGAGCCAGTTGCCACGCTAAAACCTGAACAAGCATCAGAAAAAACACAAGAAGCAGCGCCAATTCAAACAACAGAGCAAGCAGCACCCGTTATACAAAACCCAGAACCAACAGTAGCGCCGGTGATAAAGCCAGCGCCAGTGATTGCCCAGCAACCAGCGCGCGAGCAACCTAGCTCGTTATTATTACCAAGTTTTGTATTAGTACTGGTTGTGCTTATTGGCGCAATGGTGATCATTCGTTTGCGCCGCGCAAAGCAAACCAATGCTAACGCCGCCGTTACAACAGCAAATACGCAAATGCAAAATATACAACGCGTTGAAAAACAACCAACCGAAGTAAAACCAGAACTACAGCAACCAAAAACCACACATAATACATTGGCACCCACAGAGCAATTAGCCACCGAAACAGCCGAACCAGCAGCGCCCGTTAATGACCCAATTAAAAATGAAACACCAAGCGAAGAAAAACCACAACCTAATACCGCCGAGTTTGAAGCCGCAGCCAAAACCACATTAGCGCGTATTAAAAACGCCAGCAGCTTTAACGAACCCCAAGTGCGCGACTTTGATCCAGATGCTAAACCAGTAAAAAAACAGCGTAAGCACAGCCCTGTGAAACCAGAGCCGGCACCAGTAACGCCGGTCGAAAACAATAAAGAGCCCGTAACACACACAGAAAAACCAGTAGAGCAAACACCTGAGCCACTGCCAACAAGTAAACCTACTACTTTAGATAAACCCGAATCAGATGCGCCTGCAATTAAAACCGAACACGACTTTAAAGAGCCCGAAGTACGTACGTTCGACCCTAATGCACCACTACCCGGTAAAAAGAAAAAACCACGCAATATAGAGCCGGCACAAACAATGCCCGAGCCACCAGCGCCAGAAAAAACACCTGAAACAAAACCCGACATTACAGAGCCGGCACCTGAGCCTAAAAAAGCAGATAACAGCAACCCGTTTGCCAACCTATCACTTGATGCAAGCTGGGACCCAAACTCAGCCGAAAAACCTAAAATAGAAGAAAAACAACGCGCCCCTAAATCACAAGCATTAATAGACGCAGAAGAACGCGCCAAAAAGTTACAAACAAAAGAGTAGCAACCTCACTCACTTCCCTTTGTACATCACGGTTTAAAAGCCAATGATTCACAAAGAGCTTAAGAGCCGCTGCGATTTAGAGTTAGTGATTTGATAAATGGCTGAGCATGCAAACTCGGCGTGTGTAAACCTAAATTGAACATTGGTTTTGCTCTACTCATTTACTCCTGATTCACTTCTCTTTGTGCATTATGGTCTTAAAGCAAATTAATCACAAAGGGGTTAAATTTACAGGTAGACGCGCAGCTTGCTGGCGTTTAAAAGCAACGCTTTTACTTATGCTATAAACGAAATTGTTTCACCACCGAGAAGTGAAGGAAAAGATCAGTAAAAATGACCAAACCAATCTTTTAAACTCTGTGTAGCGCAAAGCGCCTCAGTGTACTCTGTGGTGATATTTATTTTTTAAAAAGAAGCTACGCTTCTAACGTGAGCAAGCTCTACGTCTACAAAAACAAACTAAACATTGGTTTTGATCTTCTCATTTACTCCTCATTTTGTTCTCTTTGTGCCATTAAGGTTTTAAAAGCCAATGATTCACAAAGAGGCTAAGAGACGCTCCGCTTTTAGAGTTAATGAAAAAGCCCACCATTTACAATGCCGTGGCTGAATTTACCTGTAGACGCGCAGCTTGCTGGCGTTTAAAAGCAACGCTTTTACTTATGCTATAAACGAAATTGTTTCACCACCGATAAGTGAAGGAAAAGATCAAAAAAAGTAACTAACCAATATTTTATAACTCTGTGTAGCGCAAAGCGCCTCGGTGCGCTCTGTGGTGATATTCATTTTTAATAACAAGAAGCTGCCGCTTCTAACGTGAGCAAGCTCTACGTCTACAAAAATAAACTAAACATTAGTTTTGATCTTCTCATTCACCCCTCATTCGCTTCTCTTTGTGCATTAAGATTTTAAAAGCCAATGATTCACAAAGGGGTTAAATTTACTGGTAGACGCGCAGCTTGCTGGCGTTTAAAAGCAACGCTTTTAAGGGGTTATAAAGTAATTGTTTCACCACCGAAAAGTGAAGAAGAAAACCAGGAGAAGTGACTAACCAATATTTTTTAACTCTGTGTAGCGCAAAGCGCCTCGGTGTACTCTGTGGTGATATTTATTTTAAATAACAAGAAGCTGCCGCTTCTAACGTGAGCAAGCTCTACGTCTACAAAAACAAACTAAACATTGGTTTTGATCTTCTAATTCACCCCTCATTCGCTTCTTTTTGTGCATTATGGTCTTAAAAGCAAATTATTCACAAAGAGGGCAAGAGACGCTGCGCTTTTAGAGGTAGTGAATGTGCTTAATAATAGGAAACTTTACTTCTAACAGCAGCAAGCTCAAGATCTGTAATTAAATACCAGCGCTTGCAACAAACCCCGTAGGCGCAAAGCTTGCTTGCGCGAAAAGCGAAGCTTTTAATTATGAAACAATGTTTACCTTACGCTTTAGTTAAAGCATTTAGCACTACTTGTTTAACTTACCCCCCTATTTGCCTCAACCAATGAGTCAAATAACCATTTAATTGCCTCATTGAGCAACTTTGTAACGTGTACTGCGCCCACCGGCAGCTGTTTTTGATATGAAACCTAATGTTTGTAAATCGGCTAAATGCCGTGTTGCAGTCGCACGACTGACTTTAGCTACCTTTTGATACTGACTGGCACTAATTCCGTGCTCAAATTGGCCATCGAGTAATTTATTAATTACTTTTACTTGTTGCTCACTTAGTTTTGTTTGCTCTTTACTTGCCCAGTAATTGGTTTTAAAAACTGTTTGCTCAATGTTTTTAAGCGTATGGTGTATCGCATTATTAAGCGTATTTAAAAACCATTTAATCCACTGTGTTATACAAAGCCCCCCCCGCTGTGTGGCTTCTAACACCTCGTAGTAGCTTTTTCTATCGCCTAAAATAGCCACCGACATAGCATATAACCGGATAGACTGAGCATACTTTTGTGCTAAAGCCAGATCTGTTATAAGCCGTGTTATTCGCCCGTTACCATCTTCAAGCGGGTGTATTGTTACAAACCATAAGTGTGCGATAGCAGCACGAATAAAAGGGTCTATTTGTGGATCGTTTTGCGTCTTGTTGAACCAATCAAAAAATAGCGACAGCTCTTTGTTTATTAACTTTTTAGGTGGCGCTGTAAAATGTAATACCGGTTTATCTAAACGCCCTGATACCACCTGCATTGGCTCGTCACCTCGCAACTGCCCGCCCTCAATCTTAGTAAACAAGCTTTGCTCATCGGCAAATAATAAACGATGCCAGTTAAGCACCCTTTCTAAACCAAGCGCTGAATCTGTGTTAGTTATTGCATCAAGCATAATTTCTGCAAGATTGTCGCTTTGCACTGTTGTGGGATAAGGCTTCTCGTTAATATTGAGCTTTTTAGCGAGCGAAGAGCGAACCGAAAATGCATTAAGCTTTTCTCCCTCAATCGCACTAGAGTGAATAATATTTGCTAATAAAGTATCAAGAGCTTGCTGCTTTTGATGGGCACTTTGCACGCCCATACGGCCCACTAATAAGCCATGGTTATATGAAAGCTCCCTTAGTAAGGGAGCAAGCGCCGTATCATCCCACGTAAAGTTTGGCCAGTTTTGTTGTTGCCATATCCACATAGTCGTTTGCCCTTAAGTTAGTTAGCTTCAGTCTATATGATTTAATCGCCTCATTCAATGAGGCGATTAATGACATTAATTGCCTCATTGTTTTGCAAGCACCACCACTTTTTAAATTATAGGCAACCGTAATTTAAATATTTGTAGATGCAATTTTACTTCGCGCTTTGATTTTTAACCGAAAGCGTCGTGTATTCGCCGCCCATGGCGAAGTCGCACCTTTGGCAAGAAGCTGCGCTACTAACGTGAGCAAGCTCTACGTCTACAAAAACAAACTAAAATACCGCTTGTCACTTTGGCTACTCATTTACTTTTCATTTTGTTCTCTTTGTGCATTAAAGCCCTAAAAAGCCAATGATTCACAAGGGGTTAAATTTACTGGTAGACGCGCAGCTTGCTGGCGTTTAAAAGCAACGCCTTTAAGGGGTTATAAAGTAATTGTTTCACCACCGAGAAGTGAAGGAGAAAACCAGAGGAAGTAACTAACCAATCTTTTTAACTCTGTGAAGCGCAAAGCGCCTCGGTGTATTCTGTGGTAATAAAAAGATCACTTAACCCTGTCACGTTGGCTGCTCATTCACCCCTCATTCACTTCTCTTTGTGCATTAAGATTTTAAAAGCCATTGATTCACAAAGGGGTTGAATTTACCTGTAGACGCGCAGCTTGCTGGCGTTTAAAAGCAACGCTTTTACATTTAGCGGATTTATTCGTATACGTAATTAACTCACCACCGATAAGTAAAGGAGAAAACCAGAAGAAGTGACTAACCAATCTTTTCAACTCTGTGTAGCGCAAAGCGCCTCGGTGTACTCTGTGGTGATATTTATTTTAAATAACAAGAAGCTGCCGCTTCTAACGTGAGCAAGCTCTACGTCTACAAAACCAAGCTAAATTCACTCTGGCTTCTCATTCGCTTCTCTTTGTGCATTAAAATTTGCCCCGCGCTTTTAAATCAACAACACAACTTAATAAACAGGAATAAACTCGCCCTTAACCTGCTGCGACGCCTTAAACCACACCAAATACGCCTGCTCGTAATCTATAAAATAGGTAGAAAGCGCATTTAAAATCACCTCATTCTCAAGCGTATTGCACGGATTTTTAGCCTCACCCTGCACAATCGCCTTTAACAACCTTCTGCCATGCTTATGCTGAATAAAAAACGCCAACCAATTATTCGCATTTGCGTATAAATCACCACGGTAAGACTGCTGCTCCCACAACGATTCTGAATCAATTAACGATCTAAATTCCATATACGTTCGGCGCACACGGTCAGTAGGAATAGCAATAGTCCGTTTGGTTTTATAAATCAGCGTATTTTCAAAAACCTCAGCTATTCCCTCGTTTAACCACCTAGGGGTACTGCCAATTAAATTAAAATTAATAACATGCATTGCCTCGTGTATGGCTACGCGCAAACTACCTTGCGGATCGGCCGGGTCAAACCTCACCAACGCCGTATTATTTTTACCAAAATAAATCCCCGCATTGTTGCTTGGTAAAGCCCCAAAGCGCGACACATAATCGTCGTAATAATGATTAGGTAATACAACCAAGTTCATTAAAATGGGTTTGTCGGGGTATAAACCAAATAAGTTTTGATACTTCTCGTATGCTTCAAATAAACGAATACGCAGCGTTTTATGGTAATCGCTATTTACATTAGGGGTAATTAATTTAACCGACGTATATGGCCCAATATCAAACGTTTCGCTAGTGAAATCGAGATTATCGTTTAATTGCGACAACTCACTTTGCGCGTATTCAAGTTCTTCTGGGTCGTGCACCAACTCGCAACTATTTTGTTGCACTGGAGCAGCTTTTGGCTGGGCTTTAGCTTTATTGGCTACATTACCAACACGCTTGTTATTAACAGTTTCAGTAGTATACACATGCGTATAACTCTCACCACTTTGGGCTTTATGCGTGTCATTATTTACTAAAATCACTGCGGTATTAGGTTTATAAAAAAAGTGTAAAATCAGCAGCATTACAGCTAACAACACTACATGACGTGTTTTTATTTTCATTAAATTAGCCCGGCATAATAGTTAAACCACAATACTTAAAAAATAAAACTCACACCAGAGCTAACGCTAAAAATAACTAAAGTGTCATGGTTATTAAGTTATAAGCATAATAATTAATTTGCAGGCGCAGGGATTGCTTGCGCGAAAAGCGCAGCTTTTAAATTGTATTTACTTATATCGCGTTGGCGATGGCAACCAAAGAGAAGTAACCGCCGACTTCTCTTTGGAATCTCTCGGCGCCCCGAGGATCGCACTTTTTCCTCAATTTAAATTAATGATATGAACGTAAACGCGATGAAACACGTCCGTGTGCAAGCATCGCTTAACGCGCATCCATGCGCTGCTATTACTCATCATTAATTCAATTTCGGGTGTGATCACGGGGGGGATTTTCTTGGCATTAGCCTTTAATTCAAAATGAGTTAATGCTTGTTTGCATTACATTTTTTAGTAAACTAACTACTCGCAAACAAGGAGTGGTTTTAATGCAGCAAATTGGTATTTACGAGCAGTTAATTACGCAAGTAATTGAGCAAAATTTAAATCGTGACCAATTTTATGTGGGCGAACGCCAACTAGAATCGGCAGAGGCGGCTACGTGGCTTTCGCGTTTTTTAGGCAAGCTGGTTGAACATGCTATCGATGCAATCCCTAATTCAAGCGAGCGTTTGCACGAGCAAATTAACCTAGCAAACAGCCTTGTGCATTGGCTTAAAGATCATATTCGCGATGACGAGCTGATCGACGAAAATCTTATCGACAGCCAAGGGCGTATTCTCACCGCACTGTTTAATACCCAAAACCCCATTGCCGCCAATCTTAAAGATTACTCTCACGATATTTTTCCGCTAACAGGGCTTACCCAAAGCGAATTGTTTAGCGGCGCGAATGCGGGTATATCGCTAGAAACCGAGCTAAAGCGGGAGATAAAATCATCCGACACTATTTACTGGCTTGTCTCATTTATAAAATGGACGGGGCTGCGCATATTTAAAAATGAGCTTGAAGCCTTTACCAAAAGCGGCAATAAGCTCAAAGTTATTACCACCTCGTATATGGGTGCAACGGATGCAAAGGCGGTTGAGTTTTTAGCAAACTTGCCAAATACGGAGGTAAAACTTAGTTACAACAATCAGCAAGAGCGCTTACACGCAAAATCATACTTGTTTATGCGTAATACGGGTTTTCATACAGGGTATATTGGCTCGTCTAACTTATCGCACTCGGCGCTTACCAGCGGCCTTGAGTGGAACTTAAAAATTACCGCACAAGAAATCCCGCACATAATAGCTAAAACCAAAAGTACCTTTGAAACCTACTGGCAATCGCCAGATTTCGAACTGTTTACAGGCAAAGCTGAATGTAAAGAAAAGCTCATAAATTCACTTAACGAGCAACGCGGTGTTGGCCAAGCAAGCAGCCAATTTTATTTTGATATAACACCAAAAACGCATCAGCTCGCTATTTTAGAAAAACTAAGCGTTGAGCGCAGCGTGCATAATCGCTTTAAAAATTTAGTGGTTGCTGCAACGGGCACGGGTAAAACAATAATATCGGCGTTCGACTTTAAAACCGTTTACGACAAAAACCCAAATGCACACTTTTTGTTTGTAGCCCACCGAGAAGAAATACTAAAACAAGCGCAAAGCGCTTATCGTGGCGTGCTTAAAAACAACGACTTTGGTGAGCTGTGGGTGGGTAACTACAAACCACAGCGCTATAACCAATTATTTGCATCAATCCAAACGCTAAACAGCCAAATTGAATCGCTCAATTTAACCCGCGATTACTACGACTACATAGTGATAGACGAAGTACATCACGTTAGCGCTACCAGTTATCGCGCTATATTAAATCACTTTACGCCCACAATATTACTTGGCTTAACCGCCACACCAGAGCGACAAGATGGTGCCAATATACTCGATGATTTTTGTGGCGTAATAGCCGCTGAGATTCGCTTGCCCGAGGCAATAAATCAACGCCATTTATGCCCGTTTCAATACTTTGGATTAGATGACGACACCGACCTAAGCCAAATAGCATGGCGCGGCGGCCGTTACGATATAACCGAGCTAAGTAACCTTTATACAGGCGAGAACAGCCGCGCTAACAAAATTATATCCAGCCTTGCTGATATCGTAACCAATGTTCACAACATTAAAGCGTTGGCATTTTGTGTAAGCCAAAAACACGCTGAATTTATGGCTAAAAAGTTTAACTTAGCAGGCATAAACGCCGATGTACTGACCAGTAAAAACACTAATGAGCGCGCAGCCAAACAACAAGCACTGCGACAAGGTGAAATACAAATACTGTGTGTGGTTGATATTTTTAACGAAGGGGTCGATATTCCAGAAGTCGATACTCTGTTATTTTTACGCCCAACGGAAAGCTTAACGCTGTTTTTACAGCAACTCGGCCGTGGTTTGCGTTTACCCGTTAACAGCCAAAAACAGTGCTGCACCGTACTCGATTTTGTAGGCAACGCCCGCCCAGAGTACGACTTTGCCAGTAAGTTTCGCGCTCTCATTGGTAAAAGTAATCAGCCAATAAAAACCGAGATTGAAAACAACTTCCCGCATTTACCACTGGGTTGCCGTATAGAGCTACAAAAGCGCACACAACAAACAATATTAAAAAATATACAGCTAGCTATAAATTCTAAACGCCGTTTACAGCAGCTGATAAATAGCTACTCGCAAAACACCAATGATGCGCTAACGCTTAGTAACTTTTTACGCATAAACCCACAAGTCACGCTTGAAGATATATACAAACCAAAAGACAGAAAACTCGGCGGCTGGCACTGGTTAAAAGGTGATGAAATACCCGCAGACCAAGCCGATATTTACGCCGCGTATTACCGCGCAATCAACACCCAATTACTCGTCTGCACTTCACTTAGTTACTTAAGCTTTTTACGTGATTTATGTAATAACGACTTTAGCTTTACCCCAACGCCACAAAATCAACAATACGCGCTAATGGCGCATTACAATTTTTGGGATAACACAGGCACAAGTTTAGGCTTTAAAACGCTTGAGCAAAGCTTACAAGCCCTTAAACACAAAGAACTACAACAGGAACTTGCCCAAGTAATCGCGTTTTTAATAAACCGCATTCATCAACAGGAAAGCGATTTAGCGTGCTTACCTAATCACGCAGTAAAGTTACACAGCCGCTACACGCGCCAACAAATACTCGCCGCGTTTGGCGCACACTCGTTTGAGCAAAAGTCATCTGCTCGTGAGGGTGTTCTTGTATTCAACGACCAAAACCTCGAGCTACTATTCGTAACACTTAATAAGTGTGAAAAAACCTACTCGCCCACCACGCTGTATCATGACTATGCAATCAGCCCCAGCCTGTTCCATTGGCAAACGCAAAACAGCGCCCGCCCAGAACACGGCCGCGGCCTAAGTTATATTCAGCACCAACAAACAAGCAAAACCATCCTGTTATTTGTGCGCGAACAAGGCAAAGACGAAAACGGCCGAACCATGGGATTTGTAAACTACGGCGAGGTTAAATACCAAAGCCATAATGGCAGCCAGCCGATGAATATAACGTGGGAATTAACCAACCCCATGCCAAGTGAAATGTGGCATGAAGCTGGAAAATTGGCAGTTGGGTGATAATTTAAAATAAGGATGTTTAATGAGCCATAACTATAAAATGACGAGGGCATACAATGAGCAAAACTGGATCACGAGTATTGATGATGTTCAAAGAGGCCTAAAATGTAATTGTACTTGCGTTGATTGCGGATCACAGTTAATTGCCAAAAAAGGAGCTATACAAGCAAACCATTTCGCCCATGCTCCAGATGATCAAAAAGCAAAACACTGTAAATGGAGCTACGAAACAGAGCTTCACTTGTTAGCCAAAGAAATACTTAACAACAATAAAAAACTAACAATACCAATTGGTAACTTTGACCCTTATAACTTTACACTTATTTTTGATAATGTTGATATTGAAACTCCCATTGATAATTCAAAACGAATTCCTGACGTTATTGGCTATTCGAAGGGTGAACAGATTTTAATTGAAATAGCGGTATCACATTTCTGCGAGGCTGATAAAGTCAAAGAATACAAAAGCTTAAATAAAAATGCTATAGAGTTCGATTTTAGTAATTTTGTACCTACCTCTGAGATAATAACATTAGAAGAAGTGAGTGAGTTATTTGAAAACTCAAATGCAAAATGGCTAAGTATAGCTCCCGCTGGTTATATCGGTGAGATCTGTCATGCACATGAGCGTCAATTAATTAAAGATCTGATGAGTAAACGAGATAAATTTTTAAGTGAATTCGAACATGAAAAAACAAGTTTATATTCAGCCGTAACGTTACTCAGAGAACAACTACAAGATTTATCATATACCAAAAATAATCTTGAGGTGCTTGTAAAAAACGACGAAGAAAAAATTCGTAGTGCTTATAGAAAAGAATATAAAGGGCTTGTAGAAAATATTAAATATGCTTCACAAAAACTAGCTCAGATAAATGAAAACATAGCGTCCAGATCAAATCTTAAAAATGAAATAGATGCGTATGAAACTAGACTAAGAAGCGAACTGAATCTGAAAAACCAATACTTAATAAGTAAGAAGAAAAAACTACTAGAAGATATTAATCAATTAAACAGTGTTAAAAGTTTTACCATTAAAGAAAATAAAGAAAATGCTATTAAGGCATTTCAAAAAGAAAAAAAGTTTTTAACTGAACAATTTAATAAAAGCCTAGAGAGTGAAGTCAGTGAGCTTTCTTTTAGGAAGTTAAAATTAGAATCCGAAATAGTGCAGTTATATGAAGACAGAGATGCAGTTCAATTGCTAGTAAATGAGAAAGAGTTGCTACTAGAATCAATCACAGTACAAAAATACGAAATCGAGAGTGAAAGAGAGCGATTAGAATTACTAGAAAAAAGCATCATAAAACAAAATCGGCTTTATCTAAATGCAGCAAAAAATATTGAAAGAATTACGCCCGATTTGAAAGAGTTAACACGCAAAGCCGGTATTCCTTGGCCATTTGCACATGACTTAGTTGATGAGTTAAGCAAAGAAATTAAACCATAATCCTTGAAATTTTAGGATATTAAACAAAAAGACAGCTTTTGTATCTACTAACTAAACTATGGGATTTGTAAACTACGGCGAAGTTATGTACCAACACCACAGCGGCAGCCAACCGATGAATATAACGTGGGAGTTAACAAACCTCACGCCAAGTAAAATATGGGATGAGGCAGGGAAGCTAGCGGTTGGGTGATGGATTTTAAGCTTGATCACCCTTAACTGCTATGTGCCGATAGCAGACTTTAGTAACCCTTCAATAAGCGGCAGACACGCTTTTCCGGGAGTCTGACTTCAGTGGTTGCTATATGTATCACAGCGACGACCAAATAAGTGAGCCTGCAAAAAATGTTATTCCAAGCACGATAGATAAATACACTGCCCAGCGAATAATCTCACTTAATTTTGCAGCTATAACACCTACTAAAACAGCCGAGCCAATAATTATGGAAAATCTCATTAATTTTAGGTCAATTTTTCCATCTGTAATATTTGCTACAACAAACCCAGTACACAATGCAGCTATGACAAATATCCATACTTTCCAATTTTCTGATTGATGCTCAGAGAGCTCTTCATCTGATAAATATGAATTTCCAACACGATGTCTAGCCATTAAATTCTCCTTTTCCATGTCAAAACATATAACACTTTATTAGTGATACTCTAGAAGGTAGCATATCTTGCAAGGTTTCGAACTACCATAGTTCGCTTTTCAGTCTTTGCCGAAATTCTGAACCGTGCCATGAGCAGATATTGAAGACTCTTAATGTGTGAAGTCAAGATTTGACCCTATCCGCTTTTAGTTATATTGAACATCAAAAAACAGGTAAAACCATTCTGTTATTTGTGCGCGAACAAGGCAAAGACGAAAACGGCCGAACCATGGGATTTGTAAACTATGGCGAGGTTAAATACCAAAGCCACAACGGCAGCCAGCCAATGAATATAACGTGGGAGTTAACCAACCCAATGCCAAGTGAAATGTGGCATGAGGCTGGGAAGTTAGCGATTGGGTGATGATTTTTAATTAGAGGATTGTAAATGAGTGATTTTTTTCAAGACACCAAAATTGTTGCAGCTCTAATTACAGCTGCAACGGCCTTAATAATTGCGACTACAGGTGCACTTGCTTTCTTTTATAGATCTCGACGAGATGATAAAAGAAATGCAAAAAAAGTATTATTCCTACTACTAGAAATACGTCATGCTATCAAGTTAAAAACTTTACCCATTGATCAAGTTGCTAAAGAGTACTGCGAGTATGCTGCCAAAAAACTTAGTTCATTTATTCCTGAAGAATCAAATATCTCTGTAGAGAATTTTGATCTTCAACCTATAAAGAAGCAACTTTCAGAGCAACTAGCGTCTATAGAAGAAAGCCTTACTGACAGCGTAATACCTGCACTCAATGATAAATTAACTGACTTAGCCGAAGATAACCCAATCCTAGCTTTTAAAATTCGAGGGCGAGATAATTTTTTAAAACTATTTGAGACTTCAAAGACCCAAATAACGAATTTTGCCATACCAAATACGGAGTTATCATCTGATATTGAAAAAGCTTTATTAGAACGTATTGCAAAAATAATGCTTATCCGTGTAGCAAAAGAAAGTAATCAGCATATAGATGATGCTATCCATGAAATAGCTAGATATTGTGGGCGAAATCAGTTAAGAAAGTGGCAAAAATTAAAGCAGGAAACAGCTTCAGAACATGGGTTCGACTTTACACAATTAGATGAGCTCTTTGAAAGCTGTCGTTTAGCTATCATAGAATTAGAAAAAGAAGTATTAGAAATATAAACCTCAGCACTCATTACAAGTAATATTTATAGCTCAACAAAGATCAAATCTATGCTAAAATCTAAGATGTGATTGTAAGTATTGAGTTTATAGATGAGTCGTTCTGAAAGGTTACTTGAGAGTGATATTAAAGCATTAATATTGAACCGTTTAAAAGCTAAAAAATTAATTAATTCAAAAACATTGTTGATGAATGAATTAACAATTGGAAACTTTGCTCGACGAGTAGATCTTGCAATTTTGCATGAAGGTAAACTTATCGCTTTTGAAATTAAAAGTGAAGCTGATTCTCTAACAAGGCTTAATGGTCAATTGAGCACTTATCAAAAGTATTTTGATAAGGTAATTGTCGTTGCTGACACCAAATTCATTAAAAAATTGAAAGTTCTAGTGCCTGATAATATAGGGCTATGGGAAGTAAAAAAACCGATAATAAAAGTAATCAAAAGGGGAAAGTTAAATAAAAAAATTGAGAACTCAAAGCTCTTAGATTTCATGGATGTAGTTGATATGAAAAAATTAGCTTCTCAAGTTAAAATCGACTCAAACAACTCCCGTAGCTCTCTTGAAAATGCACTACTGCCAATCCCCAATAGTACTTTAAGAAAGGGAGTATTATCTACGATTGACCGTAAATTTTCACTAATATCCAGTAACTTTTTAGCAATGGTTGGTAATGATTGTATCTCTAATAATCACATTCGCTATTTAAGTCGTTACCACAGGGATAGAGCAATACAAAAAGAAGAAGCTAATAAAGCTAGAAGCTTTTGGCTTGATTTCGACTCTCACATACAGCATCTTAAAGATGACATTAAGTCAATGAACTCCCTGACTTAGCACTTAATTAATCAACCCAATCGTCATCTGTATCATCTACAGTCAGAATTTCATCATAATGGAGTTGTGTATGTAGGTGTTTATTGATTCGAACAGCAGTTGCTTTCATCGCGTTATTAATACCGTAGTCATCCCCTTTACTTGTTAGTTCTATTATATAATTAGCCCAAAGTCCTAAATCACTCTCCCAATATGGCTCAAGCATTATTTTTTGTGCAATTAAGGTATATAATTCTTTCTTTTCTTCTTTTTTAAGCTCACTAGATAAGCTTGCATTATCATCGCTAAACTCCATACGAATAAAATTCCACTCATCCTTACATGAATAATCTATCCTAGGTGGTGGGACTCCCGCGCCACCACTCATTTTTGTAGCTCTTGTACTTCCACGATCAGAATATATTAAGTCTGGAAAGTCTATTTTTAGCTTATTGTATAATGCTCGTTCATAAATAGTATTTACGCTTCGATAATAACCGCCAAAACCATCAGGAAAAGACGTTGAGGAGACGCTTAATAATGCATTTGGTAAAGCTTCTTGTATAACTCTTAAATAATTAGCTATATCTTCTTTTGCATCAACTTGTGCTTTTGTGATCTGTTCTAAGTCCAAGACAATAAATAAGTCTTGAATATTTACGAGCTCAGGTAAAATATTTTGAGTTACTTTTGATTCTATATCGAAAGGCTTAATTATAACGACCACCCCTCTTTGCAAAGAAGCTAATGTATTTAATTGATAAGCAAACCCACTTAAATCTTTCAATTGAACAGAAGGTATGCAGTTATCATGCTCTTTTATAAAGTCACACCAATTTTTATAACCATTGCTCGAATCAATAAGCTCTTCAAGTTCAAAATGTACCTGCCTGTATTTAGCCTTATCTCTCTTGGCTAAATCTAAATAATCAATATCAGCGATCCAATAGTTATTTTTCCCAATCGTCGACTCTATCTTCTCAATGGTCTTGCTCAATTCCTTAGTTGTCGCCCAAGACTTTAGTGGGAATATCGGCAGAATTAAATCTTTATCTTTGTTTGGTAGCTCCTTCAACGCGTTAAGTTCTGATGGACTAATAGATAAAATTGGGGAATACTTATATTTGAAATCTGTAAACATATTAAAATCCTTTTTTACCTAGTCGTATTTCCATTGCAGGTATTGAAAGTTCAGCAAGATTAGCCAAATACTCTGTTTTAACTTCCAGTCTTGTATTAGATGGAAATTCAATGCTTTCAATCAAAGAAAATGGCATCACAATATCGGCTGCGAGTCTATTTGCCTCAACTTCTAATTTATCCGATAAAGCAGACCTAAATAAAATAGTGTCCTCTATACCATCCTTCAATTTATCTCGATGAAGTAAAAAATGTGCAATTTCATGAGCTAAAGTAAAGCGTTGACGACCTAAAGAATCATGTCGATTGATCTTAATTAACACTGTACCATCTTCTTCTTTTATTTGCCCCGAAATCCCTGGTTTTAAAGTTGACCTTTTAACGACTATATTAAAAGCATTAGCAATTGCACCTACTTTAACCGGGAATTCGCGTTGAAAACTAAGAATAATATTAACTTGTTCATCGGTTAACCTGTACCATTCTTGACAAACTTTCATATTAGGAATCCTCAGAGTTATCAGGAAAGTCTTCTGTTGACAAAATACCTCTATATACAGCTCTTTCAACAGCAGAATTTATAACATCATTAAAATCACCATTTTCAATCGCCAAAGTTAAAGCAGCTTCTGATTGCATGATTGAATCTTTTACCGAAGCATCTACAGACGCTGTCTTTATATTTCTATAACCCCAAAATGCCAGTAATGCTATACCGACACCTAAAACAGTGACTATAACTGCTACACAAGCAAGTAAAAAACTACCCCAACTATGTTGTGATACATTCAGCTGAATATCCTGCTTATTTTGAGATATTTTTTTTCTATTATTGACTAAATCTATTGCTAGGCCGCTAGTGTGATTTACAATTTCAGTATTATTGGCTTGAATAGCATTAACAGATTGATGTAAATCTTTAAGTTGAGTTTCTAAGCTTTGGTACTGCTTTTCAAGTTGCTCATACTTTGTCTTTATATCAATTTCGTTTTTTTTGATTTTAACTTCAGTATCCTGCTGCGCACAACACACCGAAGAAAATAATAGAAAACCAATTACATATCTAGTTTTAAATATTTTCATTTTTCACCTTGATTTCTTCGAATCTAAAATATCTTTATTTTGCTATGAACACCAATCTACCAGCACACTCCAAATTCCCCGTGATCACACCTGAAATTGAGTTAATGATGAGTAATTTACAGCATGGATGCTGTACAAAGCGTAGCTTGGCCATGGATGGCCTATCTACGCTGGTTACGTTCACATCATTAACGCAAGTTGAAGATCAAGTGTGATCCTCGGGCGCGCCGTGGGATTCCAAAGGGCGGTCGGCGGCAGCCGCCCTTTGGTTGCTATCGCCAACGCGATAAAACCTCGAATAGAGGTCTTAATCCCTTAAATCTTCACACCAAAACATAATTTATAAACGCCGTAAACTTCATCAACAAAAACCTGCGCTTTTCGCGCGAGCAAGCTCTGCGCCTACAAGTTAAAGCGCGACTATAAACTACTCTGCAACCACTTGTTTAAAGCGTGCGAACGTTCGCATGCTTTCATCTGCAATCATTACCTCGTAATCTGGGTTTTGAGCTATTAGCTCATATTGCCCGTTTGGTAATTTATTAACTTTGCGCAGTAAATACTGCCCATCTCCACTGATATCATCTCGCTCTATCGCGACTATTTGGCCGCGTAGCGATCCGGCTCTATCGGAAGTTATAAGCTCAAGTAGCAGTAAATCACCATCAAGTATTGGGTGTTTACCACCATTCATAGAGTTGCCCGAAGCGCGTGCTAAAAAATGCACGTTTGGGTCAAGCTTGCCTGCACCAAATGGCGCGTCTAAATATTCAACATCGCTGCTATCGCCTGTTTTAAAATGCCCGCAAGCAATTTTAATATTGGGGAAATACGGCAGTTTTAATGTTTGTTCAATGGGCTTAATGTTTACTGCGGGCTCTGCAACTTGATTTTGCTTAGCCAAGTTTTCGTGCGGAAACGTTACTATATCGGCTGTTGGCTTTGCTTGTTCAAAATAGTCTTTATTGGCGAGCCATAATTTAGCGCTGTTTGCTTGCGCTACTTGGTACGCCCAATTGCTCACTGCGAGTGACTTATCGGCATCGCAGTGAAAATACGCATTTAGTTCGTTACTAATAATTTGGCTGTTAACAACCAAGTTTTGATTTTGCCAGCGTTCGCGGTGTTGTTGCGCCGCTAAAAAGTCGCGTTTGTTGTTATTACATGCTCGGTGCGCTGCCACAAAATTATGGCCTAAATCGTTAGCGTAACGGGCAAACGGTATAAAGTGATCAACCTCCACATCGTTTTTCATTGGCTTTTGGCAATAAAAACACGTGTTTGATTGCAGCTCTACTAAAACAGGCTTTGCCTTGGTAAGTGCATTACGGTCTACCCCAAATAAAAACTCTTGTAGTTGGCTTTGCGGGCCAATTAGCGCTTGGTTGTGCTTTATACTCTGAATTTTTTGAAGCCATGCATTTTTAGCTAAGTACACAACTAAATCGTAAAAGCGCCTAAAGCAGCTCGCGATACCTGCATTTAGCGTAATAAATTGAGCGCTGTTTGTATGTGGGTATAAAAAGCACTCTTCTTGTTTGGCGAGGATTTGTAAGCGCCAAAGCGGTCCTGATTTTAGTGTTGCCATAGCCGCATTAAACGTGGGCTTATAAAACGGGCTTTGCTTAAGCTGGCGAAAGTTACGTATGTTGTTTTGTTGGCATTCAAACAATACGCTAATTACTTTTGATTGCGCGCCTGTATTTTGCTTAAGTAAGGCGCTTTCGCCGGTGTGCTCTGATGAAAACGGCATTGCATGATGCCAGTATAAGGTAATGAGTTTGTCGGCAAGGGTTGGCAACTCGATTACTAATTGGCTTTGCTCTGATAGCAACGGCTGTTCTACACATACATCAGCAATGGCATGTAAAAGCGCAAACTTATAGGTAGCGCTAAAATCACCCTCAACGAGCATGCGTTGAATATACGCAATAAAATCGAGTTGTTGCTGCATTGCGCCAATCATAAAACAGGCACAGCTTTAATTAACGCATTAAGCCACACTTCACTTTCGCGCTCTGGTCGTTGGTCTATCGTTTGCCAGTGTTTTATTATTTTAAGCTCGGTGTGCTGAGTAATTAGCGCGGTTAAGCCGTCTTCATTTAAATCGGTAAATTCACGGCCATTATGCACGCGCTCTTGCGTGCCATATTTAAACGATACATACAAAACACCATTCGGTTTAAGCGCATTTTGTAGTTTTAAAAACACCTGAGGTAACTCTACTTTTGGTACGTGCAATAAACTAGCGCAGCACCAAATGCCATCGTATTTATTTACACATTCAAGCTGTTGAAAGGCTTTAACCGCTACAGGTTGCTGTAAGTAATTACTGGCTAACTTTGCAATCGCTGGGCTTGCATCAAACGCGCTAACCGTAAAACCTTGCTGTTTAAAATACATAGCATCGCGGGCACTGCCACAGCCTGCATCTAAAATATGGCCGTGTTTAGGGGTAAGCGGTAAAAACTCAGCGTAAAGCGCCGACATATCAACATTAAGCGTTGAGTCGCTAAAGGTTTGCGCGTTGTTATTGTAGTAAGTGAGTGTGGTACTTGGCACGATACACCCGCTCCTTGGCTAATCGTTTAACAGCTAAGCCGCTGTTAATATTAAATTCATTGGTGTTTAATCTACAGGAACATATAAATAAAATATAGACTTAGTAGTAGAATATTTTAAATTAATACGCCCTTTTTATTAATCGCCCGCGCACATTGCAAGTTTAACGATTACAAAATTTAACATGTTAGCTTAGCCTTCCCAACACGTTGATTATAAATACATAACTTTATAAACCCAGTGATGCTATTTACATGCTTATACAAAATTTACGGCTAAATTTTAAGGCTGGTTTATACTGTACCTATTGCGTTGCTAGCATGAGGGATATTATGCATAGATTAAAAAAATACGGTTTGTATTTGTTAGTAGCCCTCTCTTTTGGGAGTGGGGCTTGCGAAAAAAAGTTTTTTGTCGCGTCGCACGATACCTATTGGCCGCCTTACGTTATTGATGTTGACGGCCACGCACAAGGTAAAGAAGTAACGGCGCTTTGGCTTATTTTTGCAGGGTCGCCTTATTGCGTTCAGGTTGAGTTTTTACCCAATACAGAGCGCGCATTTGTTGAACAAACTAAAGGCCGAATGGATTTAGGGTGGGCAGCAAGCTTTACTGAAAAACGTGCAGAGCATGTTTATTTTTCGGATAGTTACCGCAACGAGGTTATGTGGTTGTATCAGCATACAAGTAAACAATACAACGTTAAAAACCTGCAAGATGCGTTTGCACAAGGCTACACCGTGGCCGCTCATGCGGGTAGTTATTATGGCGAGCAATTTGAGCGTTTAAAACGTATTTACCCAAAACAAATTATTTTTACTGGTGCGGCAAAAAGGCGTTTTGCTTTATTAGCTAAACAGCGGGTCGATTTTATAATTGAAGACCAGTTAGTGGGCGAGTATTTTATAAGCCAGTCAAACAATATTAAGCGGGTAAATACCACAACCTATGTTAACAAAGGCTCTATTCATTTAATGCTGAGTAAAAATACCTCTACCTTGCAAGATGTAGTTGAAGTTAATAAATTAATACAAAGCAGAAAAGCACAATTAGAAGAACTGTTTGAAAAATTATAACTATACATACACTAAAAACCCTTCACAAAAGGCTGTAGTTTGAAAATATTGCTGTTTATGACCCTTGTTACTTTTAGTGCATTTAATGCCTGGGGATGCACTAAAACGTTAACGGTGGCTACCAACGAAAGTTACTGGCCGCCTTACGTCATATTAAAAAACAATACGCTGGGTGGTACCGAAATAGACGTACTTAACGCTATTTTTAAAGGCTCACCTTATTGTTTAAATTTTAGTGTGCTGCCTAACTCGTTACGTGCATTTGAAGAGCTAAAACAGGGCCGTGTTGATTTAATTTTTGCTGCTAGCAAAACTGCTGAGCGTGCAGAGTATGCTTACTTTACGTTACCTTATCGTGTTGAAAAAATGCTGCTGTACAAACATGCCGACTCGCCCAACGTACACAGTATTAACCAGCTATTTAGTCAGTCGCTAACTGTAGGGGTTAACAGGGGAAGTGTTTTTGGTGAGGCGTTTGAGCAATTGCGCTTACAGTATGCTGAGCAGGTTGTACTTACGAGCGAGTCTAAAAAACGTTTTGGTATGCTTAACAAGCAGCGTATTAATTATTTAATTGATGATTCGTTAGTGGCGCAGCACTTTACTAAACAGTATTCAAACATTATGCCGGCGGCGTTGGTTAAGCCTATAAATGTAAATAATGTGCATTTTATGCTGAGTAAAAAAACGGTAACCACTGACGATATAACGGTTATTAACTCGTATATTATTAATAATAAGGCAGTTATTGAGCGTATTTACCAAAACCACTAATACTTTAAATTAGTTAACCTTGCGTGCTTATTGGGTAAATTTAAGGCCTTTTGCACCGTTTGTGTGCGTTTAGCTTTGGTTATAAATTAGCTGCCTTTTACCTTTCATTAGTAGTGGCTGATCTGTATAATTCGCCAGCTAAT
Source organism: Pseudoalteromonas sp. NH0006-46 (assembly GCF_057547735.1). Classification (NCBI taxonomy): domain Bacteria; kingdom Pseudomonadati; phylum Pseudomonadota; class Gammaproteobacteria; order Alteromonadales; family Pseudoalteromonadaceae; genus Pseudoalteromonas; species Pseudoalteromonas sp. NH0006-46. The sequence goes on from NZ_BAAJML010000009.1 coordinate 92,668, forward strand.
TTACCCTATTGCTTGATGTTGTTTGTGGCCTTTTGCTGCAACGAGCTCCTGTCAGTACTAATTCTAGGATTACCTTTTTTGATCTCCACCGCAAATATTACGATGCAGTTTGGCGCAGAGCCGTTGTTTGAAAACATTTCAGCTAAATTTGGTAACGGTAACCGTTACGGTTTAATTGGCGCTAACGGCTGCGGCAAGTCGACTTTCATGAAAATTTTAAGCGGTGCACTGGTGCCTAGTGCGGGTAATGTGTCGATTACGCCAGGTTTAAAAGTAGGTAACCTAAGCCAAGACCAGTTTGCATTTGAGCAATACACGGTGGTAGATGCGGTAATTATGGGCGACGTTGAGCTTTGGAAAGTTAAGCAAGAGCGCGACCGTATTTATTCGTTACCTGAAATGAGCGAAGAAGACGGCATGAAAGTGGCCGACCTTGAAAGTGTATTTGCCGAAATGGACGGGTACACTGCCGAAAGCCGCGCTGAAGAGATACTTATAGAAGCAGGTATAGATAAAGAGTTTCATTACGGGTTAATGGCAAATGTTGCACCGGGCTGGAAACTACGTGTGCTTTTGGCGCAAGCTTTGTTTGCAAACCCAGACATACTGCTACTCGATGAGCCGACCAATAACTTGGATATTCATACTATTACGTGGCTTGCAAACGAGCTGAACAAGCGTAAATGTACGATGATTATTATTTCGCATGACCGTCACTTTTTAAACTCAGTTTGTACACACATGGCCGACATTGATTACGGCGAGCTGCGTATTTACCCGGGTAACTACGAAAAGTATTTAGAGGCATCGGGCCTGCAACGCGAGCAACTATTGGCTGAAAACGCTAAAAAAAGTGCTGAAATTGACGAGCTACAAGACTTTGTTAACCGCTTTGGTGCTAATGCCTCTAAAGCTAAACAAGCTAGTTCGCGTGCTAAAAAAATGGATAAAATTAAGCTTGATGAAGTGAAAGCGTCGAGCCGTATGAGCCCGTCGTTAAAGTTTGACGAAGGCAAAAAAATGTACCGCCAAGCGCTTGAAGTTAACAAACTTGGCCATGGTTTTGATGGTGAAACACTGTTTAGTGGCGGTGAGTTTTTACTAGAAGCCGGTGCAAAGCTTGCGGTAATTGGCGAAAACGGGGTGGGTAAAACTACTTTTTTACGCTGTTTAGTTAACGAGCTTAAAAGTAATGAAGGCGAAATTAAGTGGTCTGAAAATGCGAGCTTTGGTTACTGCCCGCAAGACAGCACTAAAGACTTTGATAACGATTTAACGTTATTTGATTGGATGTCGCAATGGCGTACAGCTAAGCATAACGATTTAATGGTTCGTGGTATGTTGGGCCGTTTGTTGTTTACCTCAGACGATTCAAACAAAAAAGCGCGTAACTGTTCAGGTGGTGAAAAAAACCGTTTGTTATTTGGTAAGTTAATGATGCAAGACGTGAACGTACTTGTAATGGACGAGCCAACAAACCACATGGATATGGAGGCCATTGAGGCATTAAATAATGCGCTTAAAGACTTTGAAGGGACGCTTATTTTTGTAAGCCACGACCGTGAGTTTGTGTCGTCGTTGGCTACGCGCATTATTGATATTAAAGATAAGCAGGTTATTGATTTTCAGGGTACGTTTGATGAGTACCTTGCAAGTTGTGAAGAGAAAAAAGCATAAGCCCGTTGGGTGTTTATTTTTAAAAGGCGCTTAGTTAGCGCCTTTTTTGTGCGTGGTTAAATGCATTAGTAAACAAGTAATTAGATCATCACCAAAAGGTAATTAACTATTGCTCGTGTTTTTTGTGTAGCACGAAGCGCCTCGGTGCGCTCTGTGGTGGTAACTTGTTAAAAAACAAGAAGCTACGCTTCTAACGTGAGCAAGCTCTACGTTTACAAAAACAAACTAAAATAACCCCTTTTGCTTTTGCTACTCATTTACTCCTAATTCGCTTCTCTTTATGCAATACGCTTTTAAGGGTTATAAAGTGATTTTTTTACCACCGAGAAGTGAAGGAGAAAAGCAGGAGCAGTGACTAATTATTGCTCGGTTTTTTTCTGTGTAGCGCGAAGCGCCTCGGTGCGCTCTGTGGTGGTAACTTATTAAAAAACAAGAAGCTACGCTTCTAACGTGAGCAAGCTCTACGTCTACAAAGCAGTGTTTAAATTAACCTGTAGACGCACAGCTTGCTGGCGTGAAAAAGCAACGCGTTTTAAAACTTGTTTTAGATTAATTCTTATCTATGTTTATACAAAGCCAAAATATATGACTCTCCGATGCATGACTCCTCAAAATTATTAGCACATCGTTTTTCAAATAATAATGAGTTCTACTCTGTGACTATATGCTGCATAAATAGAGCATCTCTATTTAAAGAATTTGGCAATGCATGTATTGCAGCAAAGGCTATTGTGGATATGCAAAATAAAGTTAATACAATTTGCTATGTATTAATGCCTGATCATCTACATTGGTTATTTCAGCTTAAAGAGTGCTCACTAGCCAACGTAATAAAAATCTTTAAAAGTGTAACGACTGTAAAAATAAATAAGCTAAATGGAACAACAGGCAAAATTTGGCAGCAAAATTATTTTGAACATCAGCTTCGTTCTGAAAAAGATTTAATCAATCAAGCTCGTTATATTGTTGCTAACCCACTCAGAGCAGGCGTTGCAAAAAATGTCGGACAATATCCATATTGGGATTGTATTTATTTAAGCTAAATGACTTATAAAGCTAGAAGCTACGCTAATAACGTGAGCAAGCTCTTCGTCTACAAAGCAGTGTTTAAATTAACTTGTAGACGCGCCGCTTGCTGGCGTTTAAAAGCAACGCTTTTACAAATATTGTTAAACCGCTAAGAAGCTGCGCTTCTAACGTGAGCAAGCTCTACGTCTACAAAATAAGTTAATCCTGCTACTATGGCTTCTCTTTGTGCATCTGTTCAGCCTTGTTTTTAAAAACAAAAAAGGAGCATTGCTGCTCCTTTTTAACTGTTGCTCAGGTTTATTAAATATCAAACCTATCGGCGTTCATTACTTTTACCCATGCATTTACAAAGTCGTGAACAAAACGTGTTTTATTATCGTCTTGAGCATAAAACTCTGCCAATGCGCGTAAAATTGAGTTTGACCCAAATACCAAATCTACGCGTGTTGCGGTCCATTTAGTTGCGCCGCTTGCGCGATCTACAATATTGTAAAGGCCATTGCCGGTTGGCTCCCAGCGGTTTGCCATGTCGGTTAGGTTTACAAAAAAGTCATTGCTTAACGCGCCTACGTTATTTGTAAATACACCGTGCTGTGTGCCGCCATGGTTGGTACCCAGCATTCGCATACCACCAATAAGCACCGACATTTCAGGGGCGGTTAAACCCATTAGTTGGCTACGCTCAAGTAATAACTCCTCAGCAGATACCACGTAATCTTTTTTCAGCCAATTTCTAAAGCCATCGTGAATCGGTTCAAGTACGTCGAACGATTCGGCGTCGGTCATGTCGTCGGTTGCGTCGCCGCGCCCTGGCGCAAACGGAACGTTAACCTCTACCCCTGCATTTTTAGCGGCTTGTTCAACCGCGGCTGTGCCGCCAAGTACAATTAAATCGGCCATGCTTACAGGTGTGCTTAACTCTGCTTGCACTTTTTCAAGCGCTGATAACACGCTTGCTAAGCGCTCTGGCTCGTTACCCTGCCACTCTTTTTGTGGTGCTAAACGAATGCGTGCTCCGTTTGCACCGCCTCGGTGATCAGACCCTCGGTAGGTACGTGCACTGTCCCATGCGGTGTTAATTAAATCGCTGGCACTTACACCACAATTAAGCAATGTTGCTTTTAAATCGCTGATTTGCGCATCTGTTAAGGTGTAGTCAACGCTTGGAATTGGATCTTGCCAAATTAAATCTTCACTTGGTACATCGGCACCTAAGTAACGTGCTTTTGGCCCTAGGTCGCGGTGCGTGAGTTTAAACCATGCACGTGCAAACACGTCTGAAAAGTACTCAAAGTCGTTATGAAAACGCTCAATTATTTTACGGTACGCTGGGTCCATTTTCATGGCCATGTCGGCGTCGGTCATTATTGGGTTTAAACGAATTGATGGGTCTTCTACATCGACCGGTTTGTCTTCTTCTTTAATGTTTACAGGTTCCCATTGATGAGCACCTGCCGGGCTTTTTGTCAGTTCCCATTCGTAGTTTAAAAGAAGGTCGCAGTAGCCGTTATCCCATTTTGTTGGGTGCGTGGTCCATGCGCCTTCAATGCCCGATGTCATTGTATCGCGGCCAATACCCCGTGTTTTGTGGTTGTTCCACCCCATGCCTTGCTCTGAAATATCTGCCGCTTCTGGCTCTGGGCCTAGGTTTGACTCTTTTCCGTTACCATGTGTTTTACCTACGGTGTGGCCACCAACGGTAAGGGCTGCTGTTTCTTCGTCGTCCATTGCCATGCGGGCAAATGTTTCGCGCACTTGTGCTGCGGTTTTAAGCGGATCGGGTTTACCGTTTACTCCTTCTGGGTTTACGTAAATTAGGCCCATTTGAACAGACGCTAAGGGGTTTTCCATTGTGTCGGGTTTATCTACATTTTGGTAGCGTTCGTCGCTTGGTGCTAACCATTCTTTTTCGGCGCCCCAGTATACGTCTTTTTCTGGGTGCCAAATATCTTCACGGCCACCGGCAAACCCAAAGGTTTTTAAGCCCATTGATTCGTATGCCATGTTGCCCGCTAAAATAATGAGATCGGCCCACGAGAGTTTGTTACCGTATTTCTTTTTAATTGGCCAAAGTAGGCGACGCGCTTTGTCGAGGTTGGCGTTATCGGGCCACGAGTTTAAAGGCGCAAAACGTTGATTTGCAGTGCCACCGCCGCCACGTCCGTCAGATAAACGGTACGATCCTGCTGAGTGCCATGCCATGCGGATCATTAAACCACCGTAGTGGCCCCAGTCGGCTGGCCACCAATCTTGGCTTTGGGTCATTAAGTTTTTTAAGTCGGTTTTTACGGCTTCTAGGTCGAGGGTTTTAAATGCTTCAGCGTAGTTAAAGTCGCTGCCGTAGGGAGAACTTTTTGTATCGTGTTGATGTAGGATGTCGAAATTAAGTGCGTTTGGCCACCAATCTGTATTTTGGCCAGCTGTTTGTGTATTGCTGCCATGCATTACTGGGCATTTTCCGGCGCTAGAGTTGCTCATTTTTCAATCCTCTTGGTGTAAAAATTACGTAAGCGATATTTAATTTGTTTAAGTAATACTATTTTTAACTAATGCAAATGTTGCTTAATCAACTACTTATATATTTATACTTATTTTGAATTACCAATATAGGCTTATTTTTTGAGCTATGCCAATGAATACACCGTATTTAAAACGATTGGCCCAATTTGTATTTTTGATTGGAACTTAAAAAACAAGCTCTGGTAAATAGAGGCCTGAGTTAGTACAGCAAACAAGTGGGTTTAATATTTTGATCTTTTTTTAAATAACGATGATCGAATTAAAAAGTAGCGGCGTAATGGTATGTGAAGGGTTTGAAAGTGGCTTTGGTTTACCATAGCGCACATAGGAATACCCCCCTTCGCCATGAAATTGTAGTTATAATGCTAAAGGTGTATTACTAAGCCCAATACACCTTTACTTTATAAACTCAGTTTATCAGTTTTATGTTAGTTGATAATAATTAGCTAACAGTAGTTAAGTTTTCCCTAACCTTTGATGTTTTAGCAGTTTCAACCAGCTCACCCAGAGCTGGTTTTTTTTGCCTAAAATTTACCACCACACAATGTTTTCGTAATAATAATTTATAATGCGTAGTAAACTCGCCCTCAAAACAAAACCTGCCCTAGTGAGTTTAGGTTGTGCGTGTTAATATTATTTTTGCAATTAATTATTTTATTTGGGCATGTTGATGCGTTATTACTTTTCTTTACTATGTATTTGTTTTACTTTATTTTTAGCGTCGGCTAATGCCGCTGAGCAACAAACAGAAGCCCCCTCAAAGCAACAAGAACAGCAAGCGCTCGAGCAACTTAAAGAGCCTATGTATAAACCGCTTATGGAACGCTACATTTTAGATGAGCTAAAAGCGGTTCGCCAAGATCAGCAAAAACTACGTGAAGATGTAACTAAACAAGTTACGCACGCGCAATTAGACACGGCCGACAGAGCCCTTACTTACACCACCGATACTATAAATAATGTGTTTTTTATTATTACCGCCACGGCATCTATTTTGGTGCTTGTTGGCTGGAATTCGCTTCGTGATGTTAAAAACAAAGTAGAAGATATTGTAAATACGCGCGTGAGTGTTATTACCGACGAATACGAAGACCGATTAAAAATTCTAGAAGAAAAACTGCGTGTACGTTCTGAAGAAATACTCAGTAACCAAGAACGTATTTCTATTACAAACGAGGTTCACTCGTTGTGGATGCGCGCAAATTTAGAAAGTGATTACGCTAACAAAATTGAAATTTTTGATGAAATTTTAAAACGTAAACCTGAAGACGTTGAAGCTATTGCCTATAAGGCTGATGCGTTGCTTGAAATTAATCAAACAGCCAAAGCGATTGATTTATGTAACCAAGCAATTGATATAGATAGCGATTATGGTTATGCCTATTGGCAACGTGCGTGTGCATTTGCGCTAATACACGAGCACGCCGATGCATTGGCCGATATAAAAATGGCACTTGAGTACTCGCCTAACTTACGTAATGAGTTACTTCACGAAAGTGCATTTGCAAGCCTGCACGATAATAATAGCTTTAATACTATTGTGGCGGGCGAGTAAGTTTAGCCTGTTTATATAGTATTTAAAAAAGAGCGAAAGCTCTTTTTTTGTGGCTGTAATAAAGTGCTGTGCTTTTAGAGTTAGGGACTAAGTAATTTAATATTTGACCTGAAATGAGAAGCTATCGCTTCTAACGTGAGCAAGCTCTACGTCTACAGAATAACTTTACCCTGATTACTATGGCTTCTCATTTTCTCCTCATTCGCTTCTCTTTGTGCATTACTGTTTTAAAAAATATTCACAAAGAGGTTAAGAGACGCTGCGCTTTAAGAGTTAGTGAAAAAGCCCATTATTTACAATGCCTTGGCTAAATATGGCCTGAAGACGCGCTGTGCTTTCGTTTAATAGCAACGTTTTACCTACACTATAAAAGTGATTGTTTCACCACCGAGAAGTGAAAGAGAAGACCAGGAGTAGTGACTAACCAATATTTTTAACTCTGTGAAGCGCGTAGCGCCTCGGTGCGCTCTGTGGTGATAAAAGATCACTTACCCTGTCACTTTTTGGCTACTCATTTACTCCTCATTCGCTTCTCTTTGTGCATTAAGATTTTAAAAGCCAATGATTCACAAAGAGGCTAAGATACGCTGCGCTTTTAAAGGTAGGTGCTAAGTGATTTGATAAAGGGTTACGTGAGCAGGCTTTGGTATAAAGCATACGTACTCAGTATACCTTAGCCGCTTTACTTTTGTTCGAAGTTTTAGGTGTTAACGCTTAAAGTACAAGTCGATTGCTTTGGTGAGTAACTCGTCGAGTTGCTCTTCAAAGCCATCCATATCAATTTCAAAATAGCTAAAGTACTTTTTAACCTGTAATTGTGAAAGGTTACGGCTGTTTACGCTGTATTGGCGTTCGTCTTTTTGTTTATCGTAACGCGGTAAAAAGACAAATTGTGCGTAGTACGGTGACTTAATATGCTTATTGGCATAACGACAAAAATCTTCAATATATTCTGCGCCTTCAGGGCCTAAACAACCGGGTTCAACTCGGTACATTAAGCGAAGTTTTTTGTCGTCAGTAATTTGCATAATAATCCTTAACGAAAAAATAATACGCGGATTATTTTTCCGTTTTTAATTTGGTAGCTCGATACAAGCTCTGAGCGTTTATCTATTACGTTTTCGTCTGTTGAACAGGTTTCTGATAGCTCATGATCTATTACTATATCGCCATGGACTATACGTTTAATAGGCGATGAGTGAATACACTTTAGCTTTTTAAACATTAACCCATAACGTGCTATTAGTTTTTCTTTTCCTTTAAATAATAGCTCATTGGGAAAAATATAAAACTCTACATCTTCATCGTAAACACGAATGAACTCTTCAATATTTCGTGCGTTGTATGCTTTTATAAGTTGTTCAACCACGGCTAGTGATTCGCGAGATTGTTTAGCTTTAGCTTGCTGCTTAGCGGTTAAGGCTTCTTTTGCTTGCGCTACGGCTTTTTCTGCCTCGGCTACGGCTGCAGCTTTTTCTATTTTATTTTTTGGTTTAACAACGGGCTTTGGTGTTTCATCGCCTAACACTTTCGTGTCGTCTGATTTTGCTGGATCAATAACAGGTTTTTTAAGCTCAGGGGCTTTATATTCAAGTGTGTTTACTTTTTCGTCAGCTTTTTGCTGTTCGTTAGTGGGCTCTGTGGCATAACTATTTAAAGCTAGCGTTAGGGTAAATAAAGCAAAAAAAATAGATAACGATTTCATAACTTTCCTAATAAAAACACTAAGCGTGTATTGTATTGCAACATAGCAAATTTTAACGTTTTCGGGTAGCAATTAAATGAATAACCTTGGCTTTCATTGCGTAGTTTAGCTTGAGTTTAACCCAGCTTTTAAAATAATTTTATAAAACACATAATTTTTAATGAGGGTATAAAAATGATTGCTTCACCACCAAGTAGTAAAGAAAATGCAAGGAGCCATGATTAATTGTTACTCCTGTTTTCTCAGTGTAGAGCGAAATGCCTCGGTGCGCTCTGTGGTAAATAAGTTAACCTAATTGGCTTTTTTCTTCTCATTTACTCCTCATTTGGTTCTTTTTTTGCATACTGCTTTAAAGCCCAATTTCACAAAGAGGCTAAGAGACGCTGCGCTTTTAGAGATAGTAAAAAAGCCCCGTATTTACAATGCCGTGGCTAAATATAGCCTGTAGACGTGCTTTGCTATCGTTCAATAGCAACGTATTACTTATGCTGCAAAAGTGACTATTTCACCACCGAGAAGTAAAGGAGAAGACCAGGAGTAGTGACTAATCAATATTTTTTAACTCTGTGTAGCGCGAAGCGCCTCGGTGCGCTCTGTGGTGATAATTTTATAAGTAACAAAAAGCTGTCGCTTCTAACGTGAGCAAGCTCTACGTCTACAAAAATAAACTAAACATTGCTTTAGGGCTGCTCATTTTTTCTCATTCGCTTCTCTTTGTGGATTTAGATTTAAAAGCCATTATTCACAAAACAGTGCCTGAATGTAACCTGTAGACGTACTTTGCTTTCGATTAATAGCAACGTTTTACTATGTTATTAAAGTGACTGTTTTACCACCGAGAAGTAAAGGAGAAGAACAGGAGTAGTGACTAATCAATATTTTTTAACTCTGTGTAGCGCGAAGCGCCTCGGTGCGCTCTGTGGTGATAATTTTATAAGTAACAAGAAGCTACGCTTCTAACGTGAGCAAGCTCTACGTCTACAAAAATAAACTAAACATTGCTTTAGGGCTGCTCATTTTTTCTCATTCGCTTCTCTTTGTGCATTAAGATTTTAAAAGCCAATGATTCACAAAGAGGCTAAGAGACGCTGCGCTTTTAGAGATAGTAAAAAAGCCCCGTATTTACAATGCCGTGGCTAAATACAGCCTGAAGACGCGCTTTGCTTTTGTTTAAAGCAACGTATTACTTATGCTATAAAAGTGATTTTTTCACCACCGAGAAGTAAAGGAGAAGAACAGGAGTAGTGACTAATCAATATTTTTTAACTCTGTGTAGCGCGAAGCACCTCGGTGCGCTCGGTGGTGATAATTTTATAAGTAACAAGAAGCTACGCTTCTAACGTGAGCACGCTCTACGTCTACAAAAATAAACTAAACATTAGTTTAGGGCTGCTCATTTTTTCTCATTCGCTTCTCTTTGTGGATTTAGATTTAAAACCCATTTTTTCACAAAGAGTTCAAAAAGCGCTGCGTATTTAGAATTTGGTACATATTGATTTTATAATTATTAGGGCATAAAAAAAGCCGCATAAAATGCGGCTTTGGAGGTTAGTCTCACTTCACTTTGGGCGTGTCTCCAAAACTTAGTGAATACGTTACCAAGGAACTGTTTTATCGATTAGATAGACTCTAATGCAATTTTAACCATTTCGTTAAACGTGCTTTGACGTTCGTCAGCAGGTGTTGCTTCACCCGTGATCACGTGGTCACTTACGGTGAATAATGCCATTGCGTTTGCGCCGTATTCAGCTGCAACGCCATATAAACCGGCTGTTTCCATATCTACAGCGAGTACGCCTAACTTGTCTAAATCTTTATAGAAAGTGTCGTCTGCTTGGTAGAAAGTGTCGGTTGTAAATACGTTACCTACTTTTGCTTTAATACCTAGTTCTTTTGCTGCGTTAACGCCGTTTAACAGTAGGTCAAAGTCTGCAATTGCAGAAAAATCGTAGCCACGAACACGTGCACGGTTTACGTTTGAATCTGTGCTTGCACCTTGTGCAAAAATTACGTCACGGATTTTAATGTCGGTACCAATACCGCCACATGTACCAATGCGTATAATGTTTTTTACGCCAAAGCTAACAATAAGCTCACGTGCGTATATAGACATTGATGGAATACCCATGCCTGAACCCATAATGCTTACTGGCTTACCTTTGTAAGTACCTGTAAAGCCAAACATGTTGCGTACACCCGTTACTTGTACCGCATCATCTAAAAAGTTTTCAGCAATATATTGCGCACGTAGCGGATCGCCTGGCATTAAAACTGTTTCGGCGAAATCACCAACATTTGCATTTATATGAGGAGTACTCATTCGTTGTTTCCTTTTTATTTTGGCGCGTTTAATTGAGTTAAAAAGCTGTCGCCATATTCAAGCTCAGACAAGTTAAACCACTGTGCTAGTGTTTGACCAATATCTGCAAAACTATTTCGTTCACCTAGCGGTGTATTATCCATACCAGGCTTATACGCTATCACAGGTACGTATTCACGTGTGTGCTCAGAACCTGGAAAGGTTGGGTCACACCCGTGGTCGGCAGTGATCATTAATACATCATCTGCATTTAACTGGTTTAGTATAGTTGGTAAATAGTCATCAAATTCTTTTAATGCTTTAGCGTAACCTACCGGGTTACGGCGATGACCAAATTTTTCATCAAAATCAACTAAGTTGGTAAAAATTAAGCTGCGATCAGGTGCTGTTGAAATTACCTCACTGGTTTTTTCAAGCAAGTTCATAAGCCCTGGTGCTTTGTGCTTTTGGGTTATGCCTTGATGCGCGTATATGTCTGAAATTTTACCAATACTAATTACTTCGCCGCCGTCTTTTGCTAGTACATCTAACAAGGTAGGTGCTGGCGGAAGTACTGAATAGTCACGACGGTTACCTGTTCGTGCAAAATCTTGACTATTTGAACCCAAAAATGGCCGCGCAATCACTCGTCCTATGTTCATTTCATCAAGAAGCGCCCGTGCGATTTCGCAAACTTGATAAAGCTTCTCTAGGCCGAATGACTCTTCATGCGCGGCTATTTGAAACACGCTATCAGCTGAGGTGTAACAGATTGGTTTACCTGTTTTTACGTGCTCTTCACCTAGCTGTTCTAAAATGGTGGTTCCTGATGCATGGCAATTGCCTAAAATGCCAGGAATACCGGTACGAGCTATAAACTCGTCTACAAATTCTTGCGGGAAACTTGGCTGTGTTTTTGGGAAGTAACCCCAATCAAATAACACTGGTACACCGGCCATTTCCCAATGACCTGATGGGGTGTCTTTTCCGCTTGAAAGTTCTTTAGCGTAACCCCACGCACCCTTTGGTGCTTGGCGGTCTGAAACTAAACACGTTTCGCCACCGGCGGCTTCGCAGGCATCGACTAAACCTAATTTAGATAGATTAGGAAGCGAAAGTGCACTGCCTGTTTCGTCGTAATATGCTTTTAGTAAGTGAGCGAATGTATTGGCGCCAAGATCACCAAATTTATCTGCATCTGGTGCTGCACCGATTCCTAGGCTATCTGCCATTAAGATAATTGCTCTTGCCATTTTGACCTCACTTTGTTTCTAGGTGGTTACTTTATCTGCTGAACGATTTTTCCGTACAGGACAAAAGTCCTGTTTCATAAAACCTAAACATTATAAATTTGCGTTCTTAAGCGAAGCAAAAGAGATTAATCGTGTCTTTTTTGCTATTGTGATCTACCAACAATATATCCTTCTGTGTGGGTGAGAACTTTAGTGACACGAACAACTATTATAGCTATTGCTGGCGCGTCTGCGTCGGGCAAATCTCTGTTTAGCCAAACTATATACAATGAGTTGGTTAATGAGCTTGAACCGGGCGCAATTGCCATTATTGAAGAAGATGCTTACTACAAGGATCAGTCGCATTTGCCGATGGCTCATCGTACGCAAACGAACTACGACCACCCTGATGCATTTGAACATGAGTTAATGCTTGAACATTTAACTCAGCTTCGTAGTGGAAACTCAGTAGAAGTACCAACATATGATTATGCACAACATACTCGCAGCGATAAAACGCGACGTGTAGCTGCTGCAAAAATTTTGATTGTGGAAGGTATTTTATTACTGAGCGATAAAGCGCTTAATAAAGAATTTGATATTAAGGTGTTTATAGACACCCCTTTAGATATCTGCTTAATGCGTCGTATGCAACGTGATATGGAGCAGCGAGGCAGAACGTTACAATCTGTTGTTGAACAGTATCAAGCAACTGTAAGACCGATGTTTTATCAATTTATTGAGCCTTCTAAGCATAATGCAGATTTAGTTGTGACTCGAGGCGGCATGAACCGCGTTGCGATTGATATTATAAAAAGTAAAATTAAATATTTACTACAAGAATAACAACGGGAAACATTTGTATGACAACATTTATGAGCTTAGTAGGCATGTGTGTGCTGCTGGGCATTGCCTTTGCCGCGTCAACTAATCGCAAGGCAATTAATTTAAGAACCGTTGCTATAGCATTTGCAATGCAAGTTGTTATTGGTGGCTTTGTTCTGTTTTTTGACGCAGGAAAAAACGTATTAGCAAGTATGTCGGCCGCTGTTTCATCGGTTATTGGCTATGCCAACGATGGTATTGGCTTTTTGTTTGGCCCTCTGGCTTCACAAGACACACTTGGTTTTATTTTTGCAATTCAGGTTTTGCCCGTTATTGTGTTTTTCTCAGCGCTAGTTGCTGTTTTATATCACATTGGCATTATGGATTGGATTATTAAGATTTTAGGCGGTGGTTTACAAAAGCTTTTAAAAACCTCGCGCACAGAATCACTTTCAGCAACGGCAAACATTTTTGTTGGCCAAACTGAAGCACCGTTAATTGTTAAACCTTTTATAGCAACAATGACCAAGTCTGAGTTGTTTGCTGTGATGGTAGGTGGCTTAGCCACTGTAGCTGGGTCTGTAATGGCGGGTTACGTAATTATTGGTGTAGAGCTTAAGTACTTAATTGCAGCCAGCTTTATGGCGGCACCGGGTGGTTTTTTAATGGCAAAAATGATTGTGCCAGAAACCGAAACACCTAAAGATAACTTAGCTGATTTAGATTTAAACGATGACGATAAACCGGTAAATGTAATTGATGCGGCAGCATCAGGCGCTGCAAATGGCATGCATTTGGCGCTAAACGTAGGTGCAATGCTACTGGCTTTTGTTGCACTGATTGCGCTTTTAAACGGTTTATTAGGTGGTGTGGGCGGATGGTTTGATCATCCAACATTAACGCTACAAGAAATTTTAGGTTATGTATTTGCTCCTGTTGCATGGTTACTCGGTGTACCGTGGGATGAGGCAATTATAGCCGGCAGCTTTATTGGTCAAAAGATAGTAGTAAACGAGTTTGTTGCTTACTTAGACTTTATAAATTATCGCGATACGTTAAGTGCGCACACACAAGCAATTGTTACGTTTGCTCTGTGTGGATTCGCTAACTTATCATCGATAGCCATTTTACTAGGTGGGTTAGGCGGTATGGCGCCTAGCAGGCGGAAGGATATCGCACGCTTAGGGCTCAGAGCAGTGTTAGCAGGATCTATGGCTAACCTTATGAGCGCAGCAATTGCTGGGTTTTTCCTCTCGCTAGCTTAGAAACTTAAGAGATGAACCGGTGTTGCAAAACAAGAAGTTAGTACTTTAAGGGGTTAAAGTGCTATCTGACTTGAACGATACTTCACCAAGGGCCGCAAGGCCCTTTTATCGTTTTAGGCGTAAATTACCTTATGCCTTTTTATCTTATCCTAACTACCACTTAATCATTATAATGCTCTATTTTAATCACTTTTTTTTGTAATTATTCTATTTTGTTCCACACTTAAGTTAGTGTTTTTAATTCAATAATGACTCGCTGTTGTGAAATACATTCTGACCCTTTTTATACTTGTTTTATCGTTTTCTACTTTAGCTGAAAAACCGTTACTGGTAGTTACAGAATTAGCACCGCCTAATCAAGTTTTAATAGACGGCACTGTTCAAGGTCAAGGGACACAATACATAAGGGATATATTTAAACAGGCCGGTTTAACGCCAGACATACAAATGTATCCTTGGGCTCGCGCTTATAAAATGGCAAGCGAGGAGAAAAACACGTTTATATACAGTATTGCTCGTACAGCTGAACGAGAAAATCAATTTCAGTGGGTAGGCGAAATTGGTCGCTTTGAAATGGGGTTTGTTGGGCTATCAGACAGAACAGATATAGTAATCAATAATACTAACCAAGCAAAAAATTATAAAATAGCGATGCAATATAACGACTTTTCAACACAAACTCTCACAAAAATGGGGGTTGAGGGCGTTATAACTTCAGATATACAACATTCTTATCAGTTACTACTAGCCAAAAAAGTAGATCTAATATTAGATGACCCGCATTACATGCTCCAATACAGTGATTACTTCAAACTTAAACCTGGCCACTTAAAGTTTATTTTTAAAATAGATGCACTAACAACGGTTGCTTATTTAGCTGCAAATAAAGATACAGATACAGTTCTTATAGAAAAAATGCAAACAGCATATAAAGAGATAAATAAAACTAAAAAAAGCCCTTACGGTAAATAAGCAAACTTTTAATTTGTATTGTTTAACTGTGCTGTAAACCAATAACAAGTGTTGTTACCTCATCGTATTAATTAGTACTTTAATAAGCGTTGCAAGCACTTGTTACCATCTTCGCTTTTATACCAACCTGCAATGCAAAACGTATCGTTATCTGCGTAAAAAACTCATTTAGAGCAGCTTTCACGCGCTTTTTCATCCTTAAAAGATCACTTAATTAAGGGAGTTGGTATTATTTGTTAAAACCGGCTATTTCGACATTTTATTGCCACGTATTCCTGCCAAAAAGTAGTGGTGTTTAGGGGGAAATAGAATCACTTAAATTGTGCTTGTTAGTAGTAGGTAGGGTTGTTACATAAGTTAGGTTTATTTTAGACACAAAAAAAGCGCCCTAGGCGCTTTTTTCATTTTACTTAAAAAGTAAAATTATACAGCTGTGATGTTATCAGCTTGAGGACCTTTTTGACCTTGTGAAAGAGTAAACTCTACACGTTGGCCTTCAGCTAAAGTTTTGAAACCTTCGCTTTTGATTGCTGAGAAATGTGCGAAAACGTCTGGGCCATTTTCTTGCTCGATGAAACCAAAACCTTTAGACTCGTTAAACCACTTAACTGTACCTGATACGATGTTAGACATTGTAATATCCTGATATAAAAATAAAAAATATGCTCATATGAGCGGGTGTAGCAAAAAATGAGATGGTACTTTAAAAACTTCAGGACGGTACTACAAGTATTACTTATACAACATCGAAATGGAGATTTATAGCTTACATGCTTTCTTTCTAGCTGCGGCCCACTATATAGATAACCAAATATAAGTCAAGCACTTCCTTTAATTACTGAGCAATAAATAACCACATTGTGTTTACTAGCTTAAAATTCAAATTCTAGGGCTAGTCTAAAACTATGGTTTTTTTCAGCTTGGCTAATTTCACTTATAAAACCGGCTTCCCATTTTAGCTGCTTTTGACCTTCAAACCTGTATAACCCAATAAACCCTGGCCCAATCCCAATGAAATCCTCTCCTGCATACAACTCAATGGAAGGTTGAAACGCAGATAGGTATCTATACCGATATTGTACCCTGAACTGGGTTTCCCATTCGTTTTCAATATCTTTACCCCATTCGTACACTAAAAATGCATTCATAGTTAAACTCGTTTTACCAAACTCTTTTTCTATTAAAAAACCCGTCGTTGCTTCGTAGATGTCTTCATTGTGCATTTTTTCAAGTTCAAATAACGCGCCCCAATCAGCCCATAATTTACCTTGTTCTATTAATTGCCAACGCAGTTCAACTTCATATGATTCTAAACCAAAGTCACCATTGTCATCTCGCTCTCCTACAAAATAGCCTTCTACAGCCATCGTATCGTTGATTGCTCCACCACCACCAATTCGCTGTGCTAAGAGGTTGCCATTGTCGGTTTGATGAGAAACTAAACGCCATTCAAACTCGCGCTCTAGCGGCAATACATAGGGATGGTAAACCTTATCAACGACAATACCATCGGCATTCGCTTGGTTTGGAATTAACAGCATACAAAAAGCGGTTAAAAATAGTGCTGAATACAGGTTGAGTGCTTTCATACTCGTTCCTTAGATATTGAAGCTGGAATAACGTAGCAAAATATTAAAAATAACGCTGTACTTGCGATGTAGGTAAGCACCGTAGTGAGATCAGGAGTAGCCTCGTAACCAATTAGAGCGCGAAGCACTCGACCAAGCTCTGAGTGCTCACTAATCCAATGCCTTAAATCCCAAATAGGATTAGTATTTGTAATTAAGTCTATTTGACTTGCTAAATCAAGAGCCCCCAGCAGCTTAGATGCACTATTTAAGGCAATTAAAATGAGTATTGGGTAATTACCAAAACGGTGCTTAACGCCACTCATAAAAAAGTACAACAACACACAAAAGCTTAAACAAATACCAGAGCCTAAGAATGTGCCTATAAATAAGCTTTCAGCTGCATCACTATTTTTCCAAAAGCTATTGAGATAAATAACATAGTGGCTTAAGTACATGACTATCGTAGTAATAATTGCAAAATTAAAAGCCGTAACACTTTGCTGTGTAACAAAAACGAGTACCGCAATGAATATTGCAATACACATAGCGATTTGAATGTACTCCAGCCCTTTATGATCAAACCACTGACTAGCCCACAACGCGCTGTACATATATAAAAACGACATTGCAACACCAACCATCAAACAGATCCATATATGGTGGGCGCTTTGCTTTGCAAAAACTTGTAATAGTACTAATAAAATTGCAATTGGAAGCAATTGGTTAAGGCTAACTACTAAACTAGTTATTAGCATGTTGCGCCTCTTTGTTGTTTACGATTACAACACCTGTTGCAGAATTTGGCGAAAATTCGCCAAAAAACGCATACCGCCCCTTTTTTAGAGGGCCTATATAAATAACGCTTTTTCGATGCGGATAAAGAACTTTCTCTCTATTCAAATCAAAACTATCAAATTCTTCAGGGGTGTCGTCTTGGTTTTCTATAATTAATTTAACTTTTTGGTTTTCTGGGATCGTTATTTTTGAAGGGTAAAATAAGTGATCTTTTAGTACAATCAGGTACTCTTTTGCATTAATTTCAGACGATATAAGCACTAAAAGGCATAAGCATTGCTTAATTATGCGCTTACCCATGTTGCTCCCCCTTGAAGGTGACACGCGCGGTTAGTCCGCCCAAAGGGCTATCTGTTAATGTTATTTGGGCTGAATATATAGCAATAATGTGTTGCACTATAGCCATGCCTAATCCAGCTCCTTGCTCTCCTGATGGATGCTGATCCCCTCCAACACGATAAAACCTATTAAATACACGCTGTTTTTGCTCATCAGTCATGCCGGAACCTGAATCGTCAATTTGCCAATAACACCCATCATTATTGACAAGTTTTATTGTAATTTTACCATTTGTAGGGGTGTATTTTATTGCGTTACTTAATAAGTTAGAAATAAGCGTAGTAAGCGTAAACTCATCGCCATTAATTTTAAAGTCATCACCCTCTAAGCTTATTGTTAGATTTTTTTCATCTATTTTGTCGTATTGATCAGATACCGCATGCTGGGTAATTACCAGTAAACATTGTTCAGTAAATTGCTTTTGCCATTGCTCTGGATGGGTACGGCCCAAGATAAGCATTTGCTCCACTATATTACCCAGTCGATTGACCCCCTGTGACATAGCCTCTAACTCTTGCTCATAATACTGATCGTTTTCCAATTTTTTTAAATTATGCACATTTATTTTTAAACTACTGAGTGGGGTTCGCAGTTCATGGGCTGCGTCTGAGGCAAAAAAGCGCTCTCTTAGGTAGGCAGTCTCTACTCGTTGAAATAGATCATTTAACCTATTTATTACGGGCTTAATTTCTTGGTCGGTAACGTGCCAGCTTATAGGGCTAAAATCATTTGCTTTACGCTCAGCAAGCTGTTTCGATAATTGTGTTAGGGGCGCCAGTGCATGCTTAATAAAAAAGCTAATAAACACGGCAAGTATTGGCACAGCCCAAAGCATGGGTAGCATCGCAGACAAAATAACGGCTTCTGCCAACTCAAAACGTTTTGATATTGGCTCAGCCACTATCACTTTTCGGTTATTTTGTGTTAAAACAAACACTCGCATTCTCTGCCCTGCAATATTGGCAGTTTGAAAGCCCTCTTCAAAATCCATGGGCTCTATTTTTAAACTAGCAGATCCACTTAATAACGTATCTTGGTACCAAATTTGGTAAAGAAGCTGGGTATTAGCGCTATTTAACTTTATAGCTTGTGCTGTTTTGACTAAGGGCTGTTCACCCAGTACTAGCGCCACTATTTTTAACTCGTTATCGAGCAGAGTTTCACCTTCACGCATACTTTTTTGGTACCCTTTTACAAGCGCAAAAAAGCAGATAAGCACCATCATCGACAGTAGTATTAAGGTAAGGCGTTTACGAATAGACACTAACGTTTTCCTACCACATACCCGATACCACGAAGAGTTTTAATAAAATCTTTTGGAAACTTTTTTCGTAAGTGGTGTATGTGAACTTCTATGGTATTAGAGCCGACCTCTTCGCCCCATTGGTAAAGTTTATTTTCGAGCTGCTGCTTTGACTGCACACGCCCTTGATTTTCCATTAATGCTTTTAATAGCATGTATTCCTTGCGAGGCAAGGTTAATGGCTCCCCACTTACACTGGCGCTGTGGGCTGATGTGTCAAGGACAACATCGCCACAGTTTAATAGGCTTGAATGGGTATGGTTTATTCGCCTACTCGCGGCCCGTAAACGTGCAAATAGTTCTGCTGGATCAAAAGGCTTAGCTAAGTAATCATCAGCTCCCATGTCGAGCCCAAGTACTTTGTCATCTATACTGCTACGTGCCGTTAAAATAACGACAGGTATTATTTTTTTTTGTTGTTTTATTTGTTTTAAAATCTGAGTACCGTCGCCATCGGGCAATCCCAAATCGAGTATGACGAGTTCTATTTCACCCCCAGATATGCATTGAAGCGCATGTTTTACTGTACCACTGTGTTCAACACTGTAGCCTTCTTGGCGCAATGAACGGATAAGTCCCTGCGCCACAAGTTGATCATCTTCTACTAACAGTAAATGCATGCTTATTATTTATCTCTTAAGTTTTTTATCTACTTTTACTTGTAATTGGCTAATGGCTTGTTGACGATATTCATCAGCTTTACGTCGGTACTCTCGTATACCCGCTTTTTGCGCGACCTCTAACCGTGCTTTAGCTTCTTTGTATTCACGTTCACCATACAAAAATTCGCTGTACAAGTAGTTAGTATCAATACCTTGCGGATTAAATGCAAGTGCCTGTTTAAAAAGCTTTTTAGCCTTATCATCATCGCCAAAACCTATAGGCCAACCAGGTACTTTGCTATAAAGCGTGGCTAAGCTCGCATACGCAGAGCCTCCAAGTGCTGTGCCGTCAATTTCAAGTGAATGCTCTAGCGATTCTTTTGCTTGTTTTGCATATCCCAGAGCCCCGATCCCTCCTTTTGCTCCGGCAAAACTGGCTAGTACAATGCCATGCCAAATATGTGATTGTGCAGAATTTGGGTAATTTTGCACAAATAATGTTGTTTGCTCAGTTAGATCTGTGAATGCTTTTATTTGCGCATCGTCTTCAAGTTCATAATTGGCAATTGCCCATTGTTGTTGAATGGCGAGTAGATCTTGTGATTCATCTGCTTTGGCTGATATTGATAATATACTTAATACAATTAAATATAACGCTAGGGTCATTTTATACATAACTTCATCCTCGTGTATTCGTTTATTTTTAACTTAAAAATCGTTTTATTATTGATAGTTGTTTACCAATTGCGCGATCCACAATACTTGGAAAGGCACCGTTAATACGCACAAATAATTTTTCTGGAAAACCAATAAAGCGTCTTTTTTTACTTGAATTAATTAACGTTAATAACTCTTTTGCTACGCGTTCAGGTGTATCCATTTTATTACCAAGCGCTTTGTTCATTGCACGGGTTTGATCATTGTTAATACTTGTATCTGTAGCTCTTGGTGCTAAATAAGTCAC
Organism: Pseudoalteromonas sp. NH0006-46; assembly: GCF_057547735.1. NCBI lineage: Bacteria > Pseudomonadati > Pseudomonadota > Gammaproteobacteria > Alteromonadales > Pseudoalteromonadaceae > Pseudoalteromonas > Pseudoalteromonas sp. NH0006-46. The sequence goes on from NZ_BAAJML010000009.1 coordinate 113,321, forward strand.
ATTAACTCCAGAGCCATTAAGCTCACGAGAAAGGGCTTCGGTGAAACCCCGTAAACCAAATTTACTTGCACAATAAAGTGTGTGATAGGGGTATCCAATACTGCCTAACGACGATCCTACATTTACTATTATGCCTTTTGAGTTTTCTAGCTGTTGCAAAAACAATTGGCATAATTTTATGGGGACCAATAAATTGGTGCTCAATACCGAGTCTATTTGATCACAACTGGTTTGCTTCAAACCTTGCACAACATTAATGCCTGCGTTATTAATCAACAATTTAGTACCACCGAGTTGGTTTGCTTTTATAGCTAAATTAACGCGGGTAGCTTCATCGGTTAAATCACCAATAAAAACCTCACTATTTGGGAGCGTTTTGTTTAAGGCTTTAAGGGCTTGTTTATTACGCCCCACCAACAATAATGACCAACCTTGATCGTGTAACATTTTTGCAAAAGCTTGCCCTATTCCACCCGAGGCACCGGTTAATACACATAGAGCCCCACTCATACAGATGCACTTTGCGTAGTAGTCTTAAAAAAGGGTTCACTATCTAAATCGCGAAATATATTCCCGTATAAACGGTAAAAACACTTTGCACCATGGATGATTGCTTGTTGATCGGCCTCATTGGTTATTTTGTTCATCAGGTCTTCAAAAAACTTCACATGCTCAATATCTAAGGCACCATGAGAGGTTAAATAACTAAACGCTTTTTTTGGTAAACCCACGGCGCTTGCAATATTTGATGCAGCCCCGTCGGCCAGTGCTATAGAAGTACCTTCGAGCACATGGACCATACCAAAAAAGCTCAATGGGTTTTTACGAGCAATACTGTCGTAGGCATACGACACCATTATTTCTGTTGCAAACTGTGGCTTGGAATGACGCACGCGTTCTTTATCAAAACCACAAGCGGCAATATCGTTAAGCACCCATTCTTGATGGCCAATTTCTTCTTCAATGTATTCTGCTACCGCTTCGCGTAACCATTCTTGCTCATCAGTTAAACGCGCGCCAACTGACATCATTAAAGGAACCGTGTGTTTTACATGATGATAAGCCTGCACCAGAAAAGAGGCATATTCTTCAAGCGTTGCTTGTCCGTTAAATACACGCTGTATAATTGGCGCAGCTAATAAGTACTCACGCTCGTTTTGTGTTTGTGCTTTTAATGTATTATAAAAATTACTCATTAATTACTTCTCCAGGTCGGTAAAATTGTTCGAAAACATGGTGGTAATGGCGACTAATCGCTTGTCGTTTTGGACGATTATTAGTTGTTAACAACCCTTGTTGAGCACTTAATGGCTCAGCTATGCAGTGCCATTTTTTTATGCGAGCGTAATCAGGTAATTGTTGGTTTACGTTATTTATAAGTAGAGTTAAGCTTTGTTTGTTTAGTGTTGAATTGACGTAAATAATGGCGGTTAAAAAGGGTTTACCTTCGCCGAAAACAACCGCTTGTAAAATGCCGCTTTGGCTTAGCAATAATGATTCAGGCCATTCAGCATTCACGTTTCGCCCCATACTGGTAATAATTAGATTTTTTATCCGCCCTTTAATAAATAATGTATTATTTTGTTGCTCAACCAAGTCCCCGGTGGCGTACCACTGGTTTTGATCGTGTGGCGGGTGATTTAAATACCCTAAAAACAGGTCTCCCTTAATATATAATTGATTGTCTGTAATCTTGGTTTGAATATGAGGAAGAACACGACCTGCACTATGGTAATTATCGTTTTTGACTGTGTTTAAGCTAACTACCGACGCTGCTTCAGATAGTCCATAACCTTGATAAACAGGTAAATTTAAACTTCTAGCTTTAACAATTATGGTTTTATCTACAATCGCCCCACCCACTGCTATAAACTTGAGTGATTTAGGCGGCTGCCAGCCTTGTTCTGCAAAAGTAACAAGGCATGTTAAAAGCTCTGGCACCAATATAAGTGTATTAGGATTTACTTTATCAATAGCGTTAATAAGTGCATTAGGTTGCGCTAACGAAGACCCTACAAAACCGAGTTCGTTCAGTGGTATTAAATGAACTTGACCGCCACTTTTCAAAGGCGCATATACACCTGCTATGTTTTCAAGAAGCACCGCCAGTGGTAATAAACATAAATGCACAGGCTGATTAATATTAATCTTATCGCACAATGATTGCGCCACTTGCATTTGACTGTGAGCAGACAAACACACCCCTTTTGGCTCACCTGTCGAGCCTGATGTAAACGTTACTTTTTGGGTCGTATCGAAGTAGTTAACTGCTTTACTCACTGTTTGTGAGTATATATACAAACAATAGCAATCAAATAACATAACACTCAGCGCTGGATGCTGGTTAGGACCAGGCAGAGTATCTGTAATAAAAATAGCAGCGCCACATTGATTGAGTACATACTGCGTTTGTTGCTCGCTAAAAAATGGAGCGATAGGTATAGCCACTTTATCGATTATTCGAGTTGCAAAATCTAAGGCTAGCCATGCGGGGGTGTTATCAAGCTGAAAAGCAACCACATTTCCTTCAAAAGCCTTTAAAGTATTAGCCAACGTTGTGGTTTGTTGGTCAAACTCTTTTCCACTTATTTCATGGGTTTTATTATTACTGTGTGAAACAACAATAGCTGCATTTGATTGCGTATCATATAAACTCATATTTTCACCAATGCATTCGCTAATGTATCAATTTCATGCTGGTTTTGACGCAATAAGCTATAAAGCTCTGTTGTTTTTACGATTTGTTGGTGAGCTTGCTCTAAACTCACAACACAGACAGTTGGTTGATTAGCGTAATAACTTCCCCAACTTAATGGGTTTTCTACTACAAAGCTGTTAGCAACAGCAATTTCAGTGCAGTTAACACCTAACAGTCGAAGCATAGCTCGTACTTTTTTAGTGGCGCAAAATACTAAATATTTAGCTCCAGTATGGTAAAGCGCCTCGTTAACAACAATAAAATGCCCAAGCGTTGCCTTTCGATGTGTAGAGCATAAATTACCTAGCTCAAAAATTTTACTACGCGGAGTTTGTTCTAATAAAAAGTGCTCGATGGGCTCTGCCGTGTACTGCTCAATAAATAAGGAAGAGGTAGCTTGCCTTAAACCTAACGTACATTGCCCCTCACTTGTTGTGTATTGGCAAAGTAGCGGCATAAATGATTTAAGCGTTGCATTGTAAGCCACTAAAAACCCCTCTTTTACTGCGGCCTCTAGTTCATTTCGATGCTCATCATTCACTCGAGCACTGATATAATGTGTCGGATTAGATGTGTAATTTAGTGGTAAGTTTGACTGTGCTAATTGCATAAACATCGCCCGTTTAAGGAGTATGTTTATAATTTAAAGAGCGAAACTTAAAGAAAACTTAAGGAATAAAAAAGCCCCTAAATAAATTTAAGGGCTTTTAAAGTAAACCTTATTCCAGCTAAAGGTTAATTAAGGTTTAACATGTGTAAATTAACTGGGCTCTGCCACTACACAGCGGTTACGGCCATGCTCTTTAGCATGGTATAGGGCTTTGTCTGCACATTTGTATACTTGGTCTATGTTATTGCTGTGGGTTGGCCAAGTTGCAATTCCGATTGAAACGGTAATGAACCCGATTGTTTCCATTTGAGTTGTTTCCACCGTGGTGCGTAATCGTTCTGCTATTTTTAGGGCGCTTTGGCTGTCCTCATGAGGCAATACAAGTAAAAACTCCTCACCACCAATACGCGAGACAATATCCCCTTTTCGAGAGATATTTTTTATAATGTCAGCTAATATTTTAAGTGCTTCATCGCCTTTATCGTGCCCAAAAGTGTCGTTTACACGCTTAAAAAAATCGATGTCTATTTCTAAAATAGCGAACGGCGTGTTGTTAAGCATAAGCTGGCTGAGCAAACCATTTAAGCTTCTGCGATTATGTGTGTTTGTGAGCGGATCGGTTTGAGCATCGTGTTTTAACTGGCCGATTTGTGTATGCAATATATTTACGCCGTTAAGCATAGCGAGCTTTAGCTTTTGGCTTTCAAAGTACCACGATTTAATGCGTTTTAGTTTATCTATACTATTTGCTTCGTCGAGCCTATTAACGCTATTAGCCAACTGTTTTAATGGCCGGGAAATAAAATGCGAGAAAACACCAATGAGTATAAAAGTCACTAATGCCATGGGAAGTGTTCTTGCAAATACTTCCATAATTAATGTATCTAGAGAAGAAAGCGTTGCTTTTACTGGGCGCTGAGCAACAATCCCCCAATTCGCAGCTGTTACAGGTGCAAACCCTGCAAGCATTTCTACATTTTTACTATTTAATACTGTAACTTGGCCCGACTGCCCTGTTATAACCGCATTGATCACCTTGTTATTGGTAACGCTTGTTCCTATGCGTTTTTTGTCTGGGTGGTATAATATTTGTTTACTCCCGTCGACCACATATATGTGCGAGCCTCCTTCATAAAAATGTTGCTCTAGAAGATCATTTAATATGTTTCTTTCTTTTAGATAGAGCGAACCGCCAACATACCCTAAGTAATTACCGTTTTTATCAAACAAGGGATGCGAAATAAAAATAATTAAATTTTTAGCCGCCGACATATACGGCATACTAATTAATGGTTTTTTTTCTTTCAAAGCTTGTGATGAGCCTGGTGAGGAAATTGATTTCCCTATAATTTCAGGTAAATAAGGAGACGTAACATGTATGATTCCATTTTTATTTATAACAACTGAATTAAAGCTATTTGTTTGCAAATTTAAGCGCGTTACTTCTTCTTGTAATAGTGAAGCATCGTTAATGTTTTGCTCAATTTTATTTGCAGAATAGGCCAGCTGTTGTTTTGCTGACTCTAGGAAATTATCGGTTGCTGAGGCAAGTTTATTAGCATAGGCATAATTACTTTTTAATGTGTGATTTATCAATTGCTCTTTTTGTACTTGGTATGTGGAATAAAAACTACTAATAAGCGTTGCCAACGACGCAGAAAAAGCCAACAGCACAATAAGAAGACGAAGATTAAGCACAGGAAATAATTTATTCAGCAAAAGTAAACTGCCCACAGTACACTGCCATTACAGCAAGTACTTTGTTAAAGAGTATCTACGATTATACCTCGTCACTCATTAATTATCTAATATTTGAGCACATAGTGTATTTTTAATAACCAGCCAAATAACCATCTATTACACTGTGACGTTATATTTCCCCGTAGTAACTAGGCTGCGCTTATTTTGCAGTTATATAAAAAAATAGATAAGCTGCTTTCACTTGTTCATTTTATTTAGCTTTGGAGTGTATTTTGCTAAATAAGTATGTTTTATCGTCAATTATTTTTATATCTGGGTGCTTAATGCCATCACTTACTACGGTTGCAAAACCGGCTCTTTCTCTTGAGCAAAAACTAGGACAAAAGTTAATACTCGACTTTCGTTATTTTTGTGAACAAGGCGCACGTGCACATTGCAGAACACCAATGACAGAGTTACCAAAACCATTGGCACAAGCAATCAGCGACTATAACATTGGTGGCGTTATATTGTTTTCAGAAAACACCCAGTCAATTGAACAAACTATTGCGCTTAATAACCAACTACAAACCGCTGCCAGTAAATCAGCAAGCAAACTGCCGCTATTTATATCAATAGATCAAGAAGGCGGCCGAGTTGCACGGCTGCCGCGTGATGTTGCAACCTCGTTTACGGGTAATATGTCTATTGGTGCAACCTATAAACAGCACGGCGTTGACTTTGCGACTAAATCAGCAACCGTTATTGCCAAGGAGCTAAGCGCACTGGGTATCAACGTCAATTATGCACCCACCATTGATGTAAATATGAACCCAGACAATCCGGTAATAAATGTACGCTCGTTTGGTGAGAACCCACAACGTGTGGGTGAGCTCGGCGCAGCACAAGTTGCTGGCTTTGAAAGTAATGGCATAATTACATCGCTCAAACATTTCCCGGGGCATGGCGATACTCACGTTGATAGCCATACAGGGCTTCCTAATGTTGGCCACTCAAAAAGTATTATTTACGAACAAGATTTAGCCCCCTTTAAACATATTATTGCCGAACAAAACCCCGGTATGATCATGACAGCGCATATACAATATCCGGCGCTTGATAGTTCAACGTTTGTCTCTGTAGAAGGCAAAACAATGGTTAAACCCGCCACTATGTCGCGCACTATCATTACCGATATTTTAAGAGGTGAGCTTAACTATAAAGGTGTGGTAGTTACCGACGCACTCGATATGGCAGGGATCAGTCAGTTTTTTTCACCCACTCAAGCGGTTATAAATACGTTTTTAGCTGGTGTTGATATTGCGCTTATGCCAATAGAAATAAGAACTCCCGATGATATAACAAAGCTTGATGAGCTTATTAAGTCGTTAGTTAACGCTGTTAAATCAAATCAGTTAGATGAGCAAGAAATATCACAATCGGCTGCGCGTATTGTTTCACTTAAAAATGCATTTGAGTTATCCACTGAGTTTGATCCTATCAATGCAGTCGTTCATGCAAAAAGTATAATAGGTAACGAACAGCACAGACAAGTAGAAGCAGAGCTTGCTCTAGCAGCAATAACACAAGTAAAAAACACACAAAATACATTGCCGCTAAATTTAAATGATGGCCAACACATACATATTATTATGCCCGACACACGCAAATGTATGGCTATGCAACAAGCAATTGAATCGGTAAGTTCATCGTCTATTACGTTCAGCTGTAGCAGCTTACAAGGGTTTGACTCTGCGAAAGCAACCCTGAGCATTAAAACCGCTGATGTTGTTATAGCGGGTAACGCCACGCCCAATCAAAGTGCGGTTGAGATTGGCGGTATGGATGACTTAGCCGATAACCCAAGCTTTGCTTTAAATAACGCAGAGCAACCTAAGGCGCTTGAGTCACTGCTTGCCATGGCTAATAAATTTAATAAGTGTACTGTATTTATAAGTTTGAGAGCCCCTTACGATATCGCCAAATTTGGCGACTATGCTCACAGTGTATTGGCCTCTTATGCTTACAATATTGATGTAGACAAGCATGAGCGTGTTTCAGGCCCAGCGTTTACCGCACTCGCTAAAGTAATAGTGGGGCAAGCCACTGCCAATGGCACCTTGCCTGTTACCATTAAACCGCAAAAAGGCCATTAACATGAAACTCAATTGTGATTTAGGCGAAAGCTTTGGTTCATGGAAAATGGGCTTGGATGATCAAGTTATGCCGCATATTAATATGGCTAATATTGCTTGTGGTTTTCATGGCGGTGACCCAGATGTAATAGCAACAACATTAAAGTTAGCTAAACAAAACAACGTAATGGTGGGGGCACACCCAAGTTACCCCGATCTTCAGGGGTTTGGCCGACGCTCTATGGCGTTATCAACAAGCGAACTAACTAATTGTATTCATTATCAGATAGCGGCTCTTGAAGGCATGGCAAAAATACAGGGGCTAACTTTAAGCTATGTAAAACCACATGGTGCGCTTTATAACGATATGATGGCTAATAACGACCTATTAGCAACCGTTATATCTGCTGTCGCGAGCTACCCAAGCAGATTAAAACTGATGATTTTAGCCACCAAAAACGCTGAAAAACACGTTCAGTTAGCTAAACAGTTTAATGTTGAATTAATACTCGAAGCGTTTGCAGACAGGCAGTACACCGATGAAGGCTATTTAGTTTCTCGTAAGCTCGATGGCAGCGTGCTAAATAAGCACGCCTTATTGGCGCAGGTAAAACAGCTATTGCAAAATGGCAGTGTAACCACACGCTCAGGTAAGCAGCTTATGCTTAATGCGCACAGCCTATGTGTTCATGGCGACAATAATGATGCAATTGAACTCATCAAAGAAATAAAAGTACTTTGTGACTAAAGTTTACTAATACGTGAAAGCTGTAAACCCCCTTTACAGCTTTTATAACTCTACTAAATTAATGCAATCATAGAGTTAATTATGAGCTTCATCGCATTGTGCTGTTAATTTAATAATTCCTCACTTATAACTGTACATACGTTAACAACAGGGATTAATAATGAAACAGTTTTTAGCTCTTAGTCTTATATTAAGCGCAAGCCATTTAGCCAGCGCAAAAGACGATACACACACATTGCAACTTCAAGATATATTCGACTTAGAATACGCCAACCAAATAGATATTACCGACAACGGCAAAACCGTTTATTTTGTGCGAAACCGCATGGATATAAAAACAGACCGAAAAGTCGGAAACATTTGGTCTGTTGATTATAAAACCAAACAAATGCAGCCACTAACGTCTGGCGTGCATATGGACTACTCCCCTGTTTTATCGCCCGATGGTGAGCGCTTAGCGTTTATTTCTACCCGCGATGGTAGCAGCCAAATTTATATGAAGTGGCTTAAAACCGGTGCTATTGCCAAAATAAGTAATTTAACCAGTAGCCCTCGCGCTATTAACTGGACTCCCGATTCAAGCCAGCTTGTGTTCAGTATGTTTGTACCAAGCAAAACCGTAACACCTGTCAATTTACCAGGAAAACCTAAAGGGGCTACGTGGGCAGAGCCTGCTAAATTTATTGACGATGTATACTATAGAGCTGATGGCGGCGGCTACTCACAAAAAGGCTTTAATCAGTTATTTATACTTGATGCTAACGGCGGAAATGCTAAGCAACTTACCCGTGATGAATTTGATAGCGCTGGCGATGTCAGCTTTAGTAAAGATGGTAGCTCACTGTATTATTCAGCTAATAGGCATGAAAATAACCAGCTTAAACCCACAAATACTGAAGTATATAAGCTAAACCTTACTACATTAACCATTGAAGCCATCACTGATAGAAATGGCCCAGATCAACAGCCAAAAGTCTCGCCTGATGGTCGTTACCTTGCTTATACTGGCTACGATGACAAGCGCACTAATTACGAGAACACTCAACTTTATATTCGTGATTTAAAAACCGGTGATACCCAAAGCCTAACTAGCGATTTCGATCGCAGCGTTGGCCAAATAAAATGGAACGCAAATTCAAAAGGCCTCTATTTTAGCTATGCCGATGAAGGCCAAACCGCACTCGCCTACCAACCTCGTAGTGGTAAACGTAAGGTGATCACCGAAAAAATTGGCAGTGTGGCATTCGGCCGACCATACTCAGGCGGGGATTTTGATGTAAGCAATAACGGCGATATTGCTTTTACACTTGCCGACACTCAACGCCCTGCAGATATAGCAACTATTAAACGCGGTAAAACTGAGCGTTTAACCACGCTTAATAGCGATGCGCTGGGTGATAAACAACTGGCTAAAGTAGAAGAGATTTGGCTTAAATCAAGCCATGACCAATTACCTATACAGGGCTGGATTGCCTACCCGCCAGGATTTGATAAATCTAAAAAATACCCTCTCGTACTCGAAATTCATGGCGGGCCAGTGGCTAATTACGGCCCTCACTTTAGTGCCGAAGTTCAGCTTTTTGCAGCAAAAGGTAATGTGGTGTTATACATGAACCCGCGCGGAAGTGACTCATATGGGAAAGAGTTTGCACAAACTATTCATCATAATTACCCAAGTAATGACTTTTATGACTTAATGACTGGGGTTGATGCACTTATTGCAAAAGGATTTATTGATGAATCTAAACTATTTGTTACCGGAGGCTCTGGCGGAGGTGTACTAACTGCTTGGATTGTTGGTCACACTGACCGATTTGCTGCTGCCGTTGTTGCAAAACCCGTTATAAATTGGATCAGCTTTGTACTAACTGCTGACTTTTATCCTTTTTTTGCTGATTACTGGTTTCCAGGCAAACCTTGGGACCACATTGAGCATTATATGAAACGCTCGCCAATTAGTTATGTAGGTAATGTGACTACCCCTACAATGCTACTAACAGGTGAAGCTGACTACCGAACACCCATTTCTGAAACAGAGCAATACTACCAAGCGCTAAAACTACAAGGTGTAGACACCGCTATGGTTCGTATACCTGCTGCATCACATGGCATTACAGCGCGCCCGTCTAACTTAATGACTAAAGTGGCTTATATTCAATGGTGGTTTGATAAGCACAGTAAATAACTTTTCATTTGAGTTGATTATTAAAAGCCACTTTTTTAAAGTGGCTTTTGTATATATGCAAAGTGTAAACCCCCTTTACATTTTAATGACACATCTCATATCGGACTTAACCCATTTCTCAGTTAGTAAAATTTCGGTTTATAGCTTTTTTTATAACTTGAGTTAGTAAAAAACCGGTTTGAGTCACTGTTTATAGCCTTTCAGTTAGTAAAAATTTGTTTTGTGGAAGGTAAGCGTTGGTAAAAAATCGGTTTATAAATTAAGTTTAAGCGCTAAAAACAGCAAAAATTAACGCATTTCAATACTTTCATTGCTCTTTTAAGCCCCTTTACAGCAAAATAATACTTACAAAACACTTTAATTAAGCGGTTAGTTAAACTCTGATCTACAAATACGGTTAGCTAGTTAAATCGTGATCTGTGTATCTGTTGTTAGTAAAACTATGATCTACAATACCTAAGTAACCTGATGTAAGCCTTATTCCTCATAAAAAATCGCTTTAAATATGGCTAAAGACCTTGTTATTAAGAAAGACTTTATTGCGCATAAAAAAAGGGCCTTACGGCCCTTGAGTAACACTATCTAGAAATTTTAGAACTGGTTCATGGTGTTATCTTCACCACCGGCTTTTAATGCGTTATCACCAGAGAAGTACTCTTTATGTGTATCACCAATGTTTGAACCTGCTAGGTCTTGGTGTTTAACAGAAGCCTGTTCACGACGAATTTCTTGACGTTGAACATCACGCACATAAGCAAGCATGCCTAGGTCACCAAAGTAGCCCTCTGACAAAATATCTGTGCTAAGTGCTGCTGTGTGGTAAGTAGGCAGCGTAATTAAGTGGTGGAAAATACCTGCTTCACGTGCACCATCACGTTGGAAGTTCTGTACAAGTACGTCAGCAGCAGCGGCAAGCTCTGTTGCATCCATTTCTGGCGCCATCAATGCTTTGTTGTCGCCTAAGCTTGGGTATGCGCTAAGGTCGCGGCCTTCTTCGGCCCACTCTTGATAAACTTGCTCACGGAACTTAAGCGTCCAGTTAAATGAAGGTGAGTTGTTGTAAACTAGTTTAGCGTTTGGTACTTGCTCTTTAACGCGGTTTACAAGTTCAGCAATTTGTTTTACGTGCGGCTTTTCAGTTTCAATCCACAATAAATCTGCGCCCGATTGAAGGCTAGTAACACAATCAAGTACTACGCGGTCTTTCTCCGTTCCTTCACGGAACTGGTACAGACCATTTTCAAGGCGAGTTGGCTTACAAAGCTCACCGTTAATTTTCATCGCCGTATCACCCTCGTTCAAGTCCTCTACGCCATTAATAGGTGTCGTCTCTAAGAAGGCATTATACTGGCTTGCTAAATCACCTGGAGTTTGTGATACCGGTACTTTTTGAGTCAAGCTAGCACCTAATGAGTCAGTACGAGCAACAATAATACCGTTATCGATACCTAGCTCTAAAAATGCATAGCGAACCGCATTAATTTTTGCTAAAAAGTCTTCGTGAGGTACGGTTACTTTACCCGCTTGGTGACCACATTGTTTAGCATCAGATACTTGGTTTTCGATTTGAATAGCACATGCACCGGCTTCAATCATTTTTTTAGCAAGTAAGTAGGTTGCTTCTTCGTTACCAAAACCGGCATCAATATCAGCAATAATTGGAACCACGTGCGTTTCAAAGTTGTCGATTTTATCAAGCACAGCTTGAACGTCGCCGCCATTCGCTTTTGCCTCGTCTAGATCATTAAATAAGTGGTCAAGCTCACGGGCATCGGCCTGCTTTAAAAATGTGTAAATTTCTTCAATAAGCGCTGGTACAGATGTTTTTTCGTGCATACTTTGGTCTGGTAACGGACCAAACGCAGAGCGAAGTGCAGCAACCATCCAACCACTTAAGTAAACATAACTACGTTTAGTTGTTTTTTGGTGGCGTTTAATAGCCATCATCATTTGCTGGGCAGTAAATCCATGCCAACACCCTAAAGACTGTGTGTACTGGCTTGTATCTTTATCGTAAGCGGCCATATCTTCACGCATTACGTCTGCTGTGTATTGAGCAATTTCAATCCCAGTGCGAAAACGATTTTGTAAACGCATGCGAGTTGCATACTCTGGGTTAATTGCCTGCCATGCACTACCTTGAGATTGGCATAAAGTAGAAAGTGTATCGGTTTCGCGTTGATATGTTGTCATAATAAAGTCCTTCGAACGGGTATATAAATAATTTATGTTGTGAGAGTGGCAACGTTGCTAGTGCTCCGTAGCGCTTAGTTCAACATTAGGCTTATTTTTCAGATTTAGTAAATTTATAGTTTTTATTACGACTATATTTTTTGTGAATATCAAAAACACACTCAACATGACTTTTTTACGTTATTGTTGCTCAAACGCACAAATACTATGGCGACCGTTTAAGGAAGGCAATTATGACCCACACTCTCACACATTCAGGACTCAGCGTAGATTTAGAGCTTGCTGACTTTGTTAAAACTCAACTACTACCTGGTACACACTTATCAGAACACCAATTTTGGCAAAGTTTTGCAAAAATTGTTCAAACACTTACGCCAATAAACAAAGCATTACTGGCCAAACGAGAACAACTGCAGCAACAAATTGATCAATACCACAATGAAAATAAAACGTGGAATAGCGAGCAATACCAACGCTTTTTAAGTGACATTGGCTACCTTGTACCAGAGCCTGCTAATTTTAAAATTGAAACACAACAGGTTGAACCCGAAATAGCTGTTACAGCAGGCCCACAGTTAGTTGTTCCAGTAAGTAACGCACGCTTTGCACTCAATGCGGCTAACGCACGCTGGGGCTCTTTATACGACGCCTTGTATGGGACTGACGTATTAAGTGAAGATGACGGAGCCGAAAAAGGCACTACCTATAACCCTGTTCGTGGCTTTAAAGTAATGGCATACGCACGCCAGTTTTTAGACAAAGCACTCCCGCTTGAAAACGGCTCGCATATAGAAAGCACTAACTATTCTGTTGTAAACGGCGCACTGGTTATTACGCTACGTGACAGCTCTCAAACCACGTTAGCTGATCCATCTCAGTTAATTGGCTACCAGGGAGAAGCACAAAATCCAAGCGTTGTATTACTTAAGAACAACGGTTTACATATAGAATTACAGATAGATCATCATCATATTATTGGCCAAGCTGATAAAGCGGGTTTAAAAGATGTGGTACTTGAAGCGGCTCTAACCACTATTATGGATTGTGAAGACTCTGTAGCCGCTGTCGATGCACAAGACAAAGTACAGGTTTATAAAAACTGGCTTGGTTTAATGCAAGGTAATCTGGTTGAATCGTTTAAAAAAGGCGATAAAGTCGTAGAGCGTACGCTGCAGAGCGACAGAACATATACCTCTATTGATGGCACCGCTATAACACTTAAGGGCCGTAGTATGATGTTTGTCAGAAACGTTGGCCATTTAATGACAAACCCAGCTATTACTGACGTTTACGGAGAGCCGGTTTTTGAAGGCATAATGGATGCAATGTTTACTGCCACAGCTGCCCTACATGACTTAAATAAAACGTCTGGTGTAAAAAATAGCAGTGCACAGAGCATTAATATTGTAAAACCTAAGATGCATGGCCCAGAAGAAGTTGCGTTTACAAGTACACTCTTTACCCATGTAGAAGAGGCATTAAACTTACCAAAAAACACCTTAAAAATGGGTATTATGGATGAAGAACGTCGTACATCTGTAAACTTAAAAGCATGCATAAATGAAGCAAAACAACGTGTTGTATTTATTAACACTGGCTTTTTAGACCGTACAGGCGACGAAATTCACACATCAATGCAAGCGGGTGTTGCGCTCCCTAAAGCCGAAATAAAACAACAGCCGTGGATCTGTGCTTACGAAGATCGCAACGTCGATATTGGCCTTGCCTGTGGATTAAGCCAAAAAGCTCAAATAGGCAAAGGTATGTGGCCTATGCCTGATAAAATGGCGCTAATGATGGAGCAAAAGTTAGCACACCCTAAATCGGGTGCTAATACAGCATGGGTGCCCTCGCCTACTGCTGCAACGCTGCATGCTATGCATTACCATGATATAAATGTTTTTAGCGAGCAAGACGCAATCGCTCAGCGTGCCATAGCGAGCCTTGACGACCTGCTTACTCCACCACTGATGCAAGACCCATCGTCACTTTCAAAAGAAGATATACAAAGTGAGCTGGAAAACAATGCGCAAGGTATTTTAGGTTACGTCGTAAGATGGATAGACCAAGGTGTAGGCTGCTCTAAAGTGCCAGATATTAACCATGTCGGACTAATGGAAGACAGAGCAACACTTAGAATTTCAAGCCAACATATGGCTAACTGGTTATTGCATGGTATATGTACACAAGAACAAATTACATCCACAATGGCAAAAATGGCTAAGGTAGTAGACGGCCAAAACGAACACGATAAAGCCTATACCCCAATGGCCAGCAGCCCTGAAACACTAAACAATAGTATTGCGTTTCAAGCTGCCCTCGCCTTAGTACTTGAAGGAACAACACAACCTAGTGGCTATACTGAACCGTTATTACATAGCTACCGTATACAGTATAAGTTACAGCAAAGTTAATACACTCCAAATGTTTAACGCTGTATCTTAATTGTTTATTTCGTGTCAAAACCAGCCTCAGGGCTGGTTTTTTATTATTTAAATTAAATAATAAGCACACCGGTATTCATATCAATGTGTATAAATACAATAAAAAGTGCACATTTTAAAATAGAAACACATAAATCAATAACCTCTATGAATACCTAACATTTCTGTAAATACAAAAAAGCGTGTTTTGTATACACAAAACACGCTTTTTAATTTTATTTGCTATAAATAAACGAAGTTAGGTTATTTTTTTATAATTGCATTGTGATAAACATTTTGTACATCATCACAGTCTTCAAGCATGTTTATAAATTTATCGAAGTTAGCAATAACCTCTTCGTCCTCAATATCAATGTTAACTTGAGGGATAAAAGTAATTTCGTCTACCTCAAAGTTAATACCTTCAAATGCGTCTTCAAGCGCTGTTTTAGCCTTAAAGTATTCTGTAGGCGGTGCAAAAACCGAAATTTTTCCATCTTCAGCCTCTACATCAGCAACGTCAACGTCTGCCATCATTAGCGCTTCTAATACAACTTCATCGTCATCGCCTGCAAAACCCAATACCGCGTAATGATCAAACATGTGCGCTACACAACCAGGTGTACCTATTTTTGAGTCAGTTTTAGTAAACGGCAAACGCACATCTTTAATTGTTCTGTTTGGGTTATCGGTTAAGCAATCAACAATTACCATACAGTTGCCAGGGCCATAACCTTCGTATCGAGCAACAGCATAGTCCTCTCCTGCTCCACCGGCTGCTTTTTCTATTGCTTTGTCGATAACATGTGCAGGAACTTGATCTTTTTTAGCTTTTTCGATTAGACGACGCAAAGTTTGGTTTACTTCAGGATCGGGTTCACCATTTTTAGCCGCAACGTAAATTTCTTTACCGTACTTTGAATTTACTTTTGTTTTTGCATTGGCTGTTTTGATCATAGAACTTTGACGAACTACAAATGCTCTGCCCATTATGTGCCTCTAATAAATACATTACTTTTTAATATTTTAACAATTCAAAGCGAGTTGGGCTAGTAAACCTTACGTGCATTTTATAGGTAATGTATACAACTGAAATTAATCAGCGGCTAATTTAACATAACTCTACTTTTTTAGCGTAGCTTTCAACTAAAGCAACTAAGTCGTAAAAATCATGCAAAACGTAATCGGCTTGATCTGCATAAGACGGCGTTTCATCTGGAGCGTATAAACATGCACGCATTTTAGCATTGTGTGCTGCCTGAATGTCGTACAAATAATCGCCCACATACAGCAGGTTATCAGCACTTATGCTCCAAAGCGTAGCAATGGCATTTAATGCACTCGGATCAGGTTTAGCGGGTGCATCACTTCGTGTAAGCACTGTACTGATAGGAAGGGGGTTATTTTTTAATTTAAGTGCAGCGGCTTTGTCAAAATTGCGCGTCACGATTGCCATCGGAATATTTCGTTCATGTAAAAGTGCAATGGCTTCACTTACGCCAGGTAGTAACGTGGCATGTTGGGCGTCTAGTAATTCATGCTGATGAACAATGTTCATTGCCTCTTCGCGCATGTAAGGAGAAGGAAGTTCCGCTATAAAGTCGAGTAAATCTTCGTTATCGGGACAGCCAATTTGGGCTTTAATAAGTGAAAAGTCGAGCTCTGACGATACTAATGTACCATCTAGATCAAAAATAACACCATGGATAGCCTCTACCTGAGTCGCCATACCAATCCTTGTTTGTGAAAATAATTAGTTAAGCTTTTTTCAAACATAAAATTCTCTGAACTTACACCCTTAAATGGGAACAGTTAATACTAATTATATTTAAATTAATAGTGCGAGGTGTACATTAACTTCAAAGCAACTACCAATGAAAAGAAGCTTAGCAGCTAGTTGTATGTTGCGCAAAACAAGGTAAATATAAACAACCTAGATTTTTACGTATCTCAATATTTTACCGATCAATTATGAACACAGCTTAAACAGCGCATTAAAATGCGCACTTAAACAAAGTGCGCATTGTGTATTAATGATGAGTTAGTTAGTCTCAAAGCGAGCTTCAAGCCAGGTATCGTCTTGAGCAAAGTTGAGGGTTTTAACCCTACCTTTGCCTTCAACATTGACCATATTTACTTGCGATGGCCACAAATCGCGCAGCGCACCGTTACTCATTTTTATCCCTTCAATTCCCTCTGGGATAGGCGCCTCTTGGTAAACCCAAAAAAACTTACCGTCAACCTGCGCGCCAACAAAGCTTAGGGGCACAGCGTCACCATTTAATGTTTGCAAAGCCACATGTGACTCAACATATTTGGCAAAGCGTTGTTGATCAGTTTTATTGCTAATTATGTCTATTTTGCCTTTAAACAAACTACCAACCGCATGCTCTGTATCGTGCAAGTAAAATCGATGCATAAGCTCAACGTTGTGGGTTCTTTTGTTAAAAAGTACGGTTGTAACAGATGACTTTAATTGATGCGCCAAACTTGGCGCAGCAACTAAAAGGCAAACAACAATAAGCAAAAAACGCATTATTGCTGTTCCTCAACGTCATCTTTTTCGTCTTTTTTCTCATCGCTCTTAAGCTCTGTTTTAATATCTTGCATGATATCGCGACTCACTTTAGCTTTGCTCTTACTCTTTTTAAACACTTCAATACGTGAAGGGATAATACGACGCGGGTAGTTATTGTTTTCTATATCGACATCTGCTGTTTCCCATCGCGGATCAACGCTTACTGATACAAGCGGTTTATCTTTATCTGTAACAATAAGCTTTTGCACGTTTTTATGATTACGACGCCAAATTTCAGCAGGTATATAGCGCTCTTCTTTGCTACCATCTTCGTACGTGAGCTCAAGTAAAATAGGCATTACCAAACCACCTAGGTTTGAAAATTCCATTACGTAATAGTTTTGATCGTCACTTAATGCGCGGTCTAGCGTTTTACGCTCCCACGGCTCAAGCCCTTTTAAAAACTTGTTGTAAGCATTACGCTCTTTATTCGTTACCGTAAAACGGTCATTTTCGTCGTAAAAATCGGTAATATCAGGGTTCTGCTCAACCCATGTTTTTTTACCTTTAGCGCGGTTACGCTCAACAAATAACGATGTTGGCTTATCGGCTTCAATATCACGTAGGCGACTGTAGTCAATATCTGGATTTTTAGTATCTAAACGAAGTTGATACACTTTATCCAGCGAAATATCTACATGGTCTGTGGTGTAAAACCAACCACGCCAAAACCAATCTAAATCAACACCTGAAGCTTCTTCCATAGTACGGAAAAAATCAGCAGGAGTAGGGCGCTTATACTTCCAGCGTTGAGCATACTCTTTAAACGCAAAGTCGAATAAATCACGACCTAAAATCACTTCACGTAGAATGTTAAGCGCGGCAGCAGGTTTAGTATACGCATTAGGACCTAAGCGAAGTACGCTATCTGATTGCGTCATAATCGGCACTTGAACTTCAGATTTCATGTACGACACAATATCACGAGGCTCAACACCCCACGGAATAGTAGGGTCCCACTCGCGCCCAGCAACGCCATCTAAAAAGCTATTTAGGCCTTCATCCATCCACGTCCATTGACGTTCATCAGAGTTAACAATCATTGGGAAGTAGATATGACCCACTTCATGAATAACAACGCCAATTAAAAAACGTTTCTCTGATTGAGAATAAGTGCGTGTACCGTCATCTTGTAACTTAGTACGCGGACCGTTGAAAGTGATCATTGGGTATTCCATACCACCTACCGGACCATTTACCGATTGTGCAGTTGGGTATGGGTAATCAAACGAATACTTTGAATACACTTCCATTGTGTGTACTACTGATTCTGTAGAGTATTTTTTCCATAAGTCGCCACCCTCTTTAGGGAAAAACGACATTGCCATTACAAGTGGCTGAACATCGCCACCTTGCTGATACCCTTTTGCATCCCACATAAATTTACGTGAAGACGCCCACGCAAAATCACGAACATTTTCGGCTTTGAAGCGCCACGTTTTAGTTTTATCTGTGCCTTCTTTTTCGTTTTCGAGTGCCTCTTCTTCGGTCACTATAAACACTGGGCGCTTAGCCGTTTCCGATTGCTTTAAACGTTTACGCTGTGTGCTTGTAAGTACCTTACTTGGGTTATCTAACTTACCTGTTGCCGAAACAATGTGATCAGCGGGTACTGTAATTTCTACATCGTAGTCGCCAAACTCAAGGGTAAATTCACCCGACCCTAAAAAGGCTTTGTTTGTCCAAGCTTCGTAATCTGTGTACGCTGCTAAACGCGGAAACCACTGTGCAAGTAAAAATATATCGTTGCCGTCTTTTTCAAAGTGCTCATAACCTGAACGCGCGCCTACAGCATCTTCTTCAACAATATTGAACGCAAAGTCCATGCTGAACTCAACTTCTTTACCTGGCTTTAGCGGCTCATTTAAGTCGATACGCATTAATGTATCTACAATTGTTACACGTAGTGCTTTGCCGTCTTCGTCTTTAACATTGCTAATTGCAAAGCCAAGCTCGTTATCGCTCATAAACTGCTGACGACGCAACTGCCCTAAGCTAAGTTTTGCTGGCTTTTGCGCTGGTAAGCTTTCAAGTGTGCTTTTAAATGTTTTTGTAGTTTCAGCAATTGAATCGCTTTTAAAAATATTTTGATCTAACTGTAACCATAAATATTTTAATGTATGCGGCGAGTTATTTTTATACTCAATACTTTGGCTTGCACTCAAACGACGTTTTTTTTCATCTAATTTCACGTCAATATCGTAATTTACTTTTTGTTGCCAGTAATTTTCACCCGGCTCACCCGCTGCGCTACGATACACATTTGGTGTAGGTAATGCCTCGTCTAATTGACGAAACTTATCAACGAACGACCCTTTTGTTTGTTCAACTGAAGACGCAAAAGCACCGCCCGACATTACCACTGGCAATAAAAGCGCACTTAGCGTAAGACTTATTTTTTTCATTGTTAGTCCTAAATTAATTTTGTGATCATACTGTGTCAAATATAGTCGTTTTCTTCAATTAAATAGCGACCAAACACCCTATTTTTAGGGTGGTATTCACTGATAATTAAAACAATAAAATAAGAATAATATGTTACCTATTTCAGTTCATAAGAAAGTGTAAAGGGGGTTTACAATTTACAAGCCGAATAGGGTATTAAAAAGCAAAGGTATTAACCGCACTAATAGCTTCAGGTCAAGTTCATCAAATTAGGGCGTGTTGATCTTTGATGGTTGAATTTGCAGCAGCATGTTTGGCTTTTAGGCAAGGCAGAGTCTATGTAGTGTGGTTATTCCCCATAAATAGGCGATAACGCAGCATAAATGCCAAACAGGCGCTGCCCTTCGGGTTCTGCCTAGGGGCGATAAACTCTTTGTTACTCGGTTTTTACTTAGCCCACTAGGTTACAAACCTCGCGCCGCGATTTAATCACCCCTAGATTGAACAAATTTCACTCCGCAAAGGTCAACACGCCCTAAATTACAGTAAAATTAAGTGACGTTTTTTAGGTCCTCCATATGAAATTTTACATTGTGAAAAAGGCCCAACAGTTAGAAGCGATCCCTGCCAATAAAGAGCTACTACAGCACTACAAAAACAATCATTATTCGTATGTTAATGTTGTGTCTGCCTGCAATAAAGAAGATGCACTAAAACGCCTTAACACTGAACAAAAACACAGTAAAAAACGGCTAATAATTGGCGCAAATATTGCGGTGATTTCACTAATTTTAATTATTTGTACGATAAATTAAAAATACGGTAGTTTTTGGTTGATCTTTGTAGCCATTTGTATTTAAAATCGCCCACCTTTTTATTTGAGGCAAATAAATTACTAATATTTATCCTCAAATACAGTATCGATTACTAGTAAGAAATGCGGTGGGCTTATGGATTTTTATATCCTAAAAAAACAACAAGAACTAATTGCAATCCCAGCCAACGAAAACAGCTGTAAGCAGTATCTTGATTCAGGTTATTTTTACATTGACAAAGTAGCCGCTTGTAATGAAACGAATGCGCTTAAAAGGCTACAAACAAAGCAAACAAAAACGTTAAAAAAACCTCTGCTACTTGCATTAATTGCTTTGCCGATGATTTTTGGCATTTGGTACAGCTTAAGCTAACAGTTTAGTACTACAGAGGCTTGCATCTTTAACTGCCTTGGGTATATTGGCGCTCTTACTGGTTTTTAAGAGCGCGACATGAAAGTCCTCCACACTTCAGATTGGCACCTTGGCCAACAATTTTACGAACACGACCGCCGTGAAGAGCATCAAGCATTTTTTACCTGGTTACTTGCTACACTTGTTGAGCAGCAAATAGATTTATTATTAGTTGCAGGCGACATTTATCATACGGCAACACCAAGCGCTAGCGCCGAAAACCAACTTTATCAGTTTATAAAAGACGCCAAAAAACAGTGCCCACATTTACATGTTGTTATTATTGCGGGCAACCATGACTCTGCTAACCGTATATTGGCGGCTCAACCTTTACTTGCTCAGTTTGATACTCACGTAGTAGGTCGTTTTGATGTATCAGCGCCTAGCGATATTATTTTAGAAATAAATACTAATAATAAACGCGCTGTAATCGCCGCTATGCCTTTTTTACGCTCAAGCGATATAAGTTCACTAAGCCAAACAGAAAACGGCCCTAGCTACGCACAAGGCGTTGCAAAAGCATACGAACTTGCCTTAAATCATGCTTATAAAATTAACAAGCAAAACGCACCACTCATAGTTATGGGCCACTTACACGCTAAAGGAGGCGACATATCAAGTGATTCAGAGCGTAACTTAGTGATAGGTGGTGAAGAGTCTATTTCGGCCAATGTATTTGGCAGTAAAGCGAATTATGTCGCTTTGGGCCATTTACACAAAGCGCAACAAGTTGCTAAAAATGACGCTATTCGCTACAGCGGCACGCCTATTCCTATGTCGTTTTCAGAGCGTAATTATACTCACCAAGTTAATATTATTGAATTTATAAGCGATGAAAAAAAGAACATTAGTACAACTGTAAACCCCCTTTACATTCCGCGCTCAGCCGACGTTATTATTTTACCAAAAGGGGAGTGTGTACCATTAGATGAACTGTGCAAACAAATTAAAACCCTCGATACATCGCAAAATACCGTAGTACCTTATTTACGCGTAAAGCTTAAATCAAGTGATACCGACACCACATTCAGAGAACAAATAGAACAGGCACTGGAAGGCAAAAATGTAAAATTTTGCGGTATCGAACGCGTACGCGAACAATCAGATAACAACGGCAGCGACGCTGTATTTGAAGATTTAGGTGAGGTTGAAATGCTCAACCCACAAAATTTATTAGAGCAAGCTTTTGCAAACGATAAAGACATGGCAGGGCAAAGTGTACCCGATGAACTAAAAGCCCTTTTAAACGAAGTAATAAGTGAACTAGCGGAGCAAGAGCAACTATGAAAATAACCGCAGTACGCATACATAACTTAGCGTCGATAGTTGACGCCGAAATCGACTTTACACAAGCCCCACTTAAAGATGCAGGTTTATTTGCTATAACCGGCGACACCGGCGCGGGTAAAAGTACCTTTTTAGATGCCATTTGTTTATCACTTTACACAAAAACAGCACGACTAAAGGGCGATAAAGGTAACCTGATTGATTTTAATGGCGACAGCATAAAATTAAACGATGCCCGTAACTTATTGCGCCGAGGAAAATGGGAAGGCTTCGCAGAAGTTGACTTTGTAGGGCAAGACAAAGAGCTTTACCGCGCCCGTTATTCAATCCAGCGCACCCATAAAAAAGCCACAGGTAAATTAAAAGTAGCCGAGCATACGTTAGTTACCTTGCCAGATGAAACCCTCATAGCTGACAAAAGCCAAACACTAAAACAAATAGAAAGCAAAATAGGGCTAAGCTTTGAGCAATTCTCCCGTGCAGTATTACTAGCGCAGCACGAATTTGCTGCATTTTTAAAAGCCACAGGCGATGAACGCGCGCAATTATTAGAGTGCCTGACGGGCACCGATAAATTTAGCCTGATTGGTAAGCGTATATTTGAGCGCAACAAAGAACTAAAAGATGAGTTTGATTTATTACAAGCAAGCCTCGCAAGCTATACCTTATTGAGTGAAGATGAATTAGCACTAAAGCACACCACGCTTAATGAGCTAAAACAGCAAATAGAACACACTAAAAAAGTGCTAACAAGCGCAGAGCAAAATTTAAATTGGTACAAGCAAGCCAATACCCTTGAGCAAGCTCTTGAAGAAGCCACAAAAAATCAGCAGCATGCAAACAACGAACTTGCAGCAATTGCACAGCAAAGTGAGCAAGCAAAACAAGCACAAAGCGCGCTTGAAATAAAAGATAACCGTAAGCGGCATGCGTATTTAACGGCGCAAAATAACGCCCTTAATACACAAATACGTGACTTAAAAATTATTAACCATGCAGCGCTTATTGAAGAGCAAACCGCAACACTTAATACAAAGCAAAGCGAGTTAAAAATAGCGCAAGAGCAAAAGCAATCTGCTGAGCCAATTATTGCAAAAGCCCGCGTTCTCGACAGCCAGCTTGCTATACACGCACAAAATATTACTAGCCTTACTCAGCAACGCAACAAAGAACAACAGCAATTAAGTGATTTACACGCGCAACATAAACAAAGCCAAACCGCGCTTGATGAAGCAACTAAGCTAAACACGCAGCATCAGCAATGGCTTGCTGAGCATACGCAGCTTATGCCATTAGCCAATGATTGGAATTATTATCAACATAGCTTTAATCAGTATCTAAGCGCTAATGAGCAACTTAATGCAGCTGCAACTCAAAACCAGCAGTTACAAGCAGAGCAAAGCAAACAGGCCGAGCTTTTAACATCGCAAAATAAAAAAGTAGAGCAGCAAGAGCAGCAACTAAGCCATGATCAAAAAAACCTAAACGAGCTGAATGAGCAACAGCGCCAATTTAATATTGAGCAATGCGACAGCGAGCTTAAAAATATTGATTACTTAAAAGAACAGCGAATACGCTACACACAATTTACCCAAGAGCTTAAGCAAAGCACACAAACGCAAAATAACATTGCAGCTAAACTTAGCCAAAGTGAGCAACAGCAGCAGTTGCTTTTACAAAACTTAGCAACGTGCAAGCAAGCACTTAAACATAACGAATACGCGCTAAACCAAGCTCGCCTTCGTGCCAGCGAAAACGTAGAGCATTTGCGCGCGCAGCTTAACCCTAACGAGCCCTGCGTAGTGTGCGGTGCAACTGAGCACCCCTATGCTACTAACCAAAACCCGCAATTAAACAGCTTAATAGCCGATTTTGAAGCCAGCTATACTAATGCCAAAAAGCAGCACGATAGTGCCCAAACGCAGTTACACACGCATCAAACCCAGCATGCCGTACTCGTTAACGAACACGCTCAGCACGGCCAAACCATTCAAGCGCTCAATGCTAAACGAAATGAAATAAAAACCACCATGGAGGCTGCGCGTACTCACTTAAATGCCCTTACAGCAGAACAGCTAGAAGAAACCTATAAACAGCTTAATGAGCAAAAAGCGCAGTATTTTGAATCGCAAAAACAGCAAAATGCCCTGCAAGAAAAAGTAAACCAACAACAAAACTCACTAAAAGCAGAGCAACAAACACAGCAGCAATTGCATCATTTAAATAGTGAATTAACCAATAAACTAAGCCAAATAAATACAAAGCACGCTGAGCTATCGTCGCAAATTAGTGAGCTAACTACAGCGCTTAATGCACAATTTAAACACAGCAACTTTTGGCAGCAGCTACAAGCTGGCTCACTTAACTTAAGCGATTTAAACCAGCAGGTTGAGCAGTATCAACAAACACATGCGCAACTCGAGCAAAGTCAAAAACAAATAGACACTGCTAATCAGCAATTGCAGCAACTTACGCCGCTAATTACTAAAAGCGAAAGTGCACTAAAAACACTAAAAGATGATTTAGCCAGTGCTCAGCAGTTACAAAATACAACACAAAGTGAGCGCCTTGCCTTATTTAATAACGAGCAAATAAGCGCAAACGACTATCAAGCAAAAATAAATGCCCAGCTTGAGCAATGCCAAACACAGTTAAACGCGAATCAGCAAGCTTATGATAGTGCAGTTAAAAAACGAGACGAGCATGCAATTGAGCTTAAAAACGCAGAGCTTCGCTTAGCCGAGCAAAGCACAGAGCTTACAACCCTTGAGGAACGTTATAACAAGTGGTTTAGCGACTTTAAAGCCCAGTACAGTGAGGCAACGCATGAGCAGATCACAATTTTACTAGCTTTAAGTAGTGAGCAAATTAAAGCCCATTTAACCCAGTTTGAGCAGCTAAAAGCTGCACTTACTGATGCAAATGCAGCGCTTAAACAGCAACAAAGTGCGCATACAGATCACCAAAATACTAACAAGCCATCACAAAACCACGCTGAACTTAGCGAGCAATTAGCGGCATTAAATACAAAGCAAACTGAGCAGCAAAATAGTTTACTTACCATTAATACCGCCATAGAGCAGCATAATCAAAATACCAAAGCGCTTGAGGGTAAACAAACTGAGCTAGCTGCCCTTAAAAAGCAGGTAGAGCAGTGGCACTTGCTTAATAAAGTATTAGGCGATGCAACCGGTAAAACCATGCGTAATTTAGCGCAAACACAAACGCTAAAAATATTACTGCATTATGCAAATAGCCATTTAAAAACCCTTAACAAACGCTACGAGCTCACAGCCATTGCGCAATCGCTTGATATTGCCATTATTGACCGCGACATGGCCGACGAACAACGCTCGGTTAATACACTCTCTGGTGGTGAATCATTTTTAGTCTCACTGGCACTGGCGTTAGGGCTTGCGTCGCTTTCGTCGAATAAAGTGCAAATCAACTCTTTGTTTATTGACGAAGGGTTTGGTACGTTAGATAGCGAAACACTCAGCGTTGCTATGGACGCGCTCGATTCATTACAAGCACAAGGGCGCAAAGTTGGGGTTATATCGCATGTGAGTGAAATGAGCGAACGTGTAGCCACGCAAGTACATGTAAGTAAACAAAGTGGTGGATACTCCACTGTTGAAGTTTTATAAGCTGATTAAAGGAGTTAAAAATGCCAACATTTACAGGCGAGCAAGCAACCCATTACAACAGCCGCATAACGCGTTTAGTACCTGGTTATGAGCTATTGCACCAACTTACCACTGCACAACTTAAAGCATCACTTAACGATAACGCACATATTTTAGTTGTGGGCGCAGGCACAGGCAAAGAAATACTCGCCCTTGCCGCGCTTAACCCTACTTGGCAATTTACCGCGCAAGATACCTCAAGTGATATGCTTGCAATTGCTAAACAAGCGTTTGAAGAGCACGGCATAGCAAAGCGCGTTAACGTTACTGAAGGCGAACTTGATAAACTTTCTACCAAGGCAGATGCCGCACTATGCCTACTCGTAATGCACTTTTTAGAAGACGACGGCAGTAAAAAACAGCTACTTAAAAACATTAAAGCTAATTTAAATAAAGGCGCGCATTTATATATTAGCGATTTAATGAAACCCGAAACCGAGTTTGAGCGCGAAGCACAAATTACTGTGTGTGCCGATTTAGGCCTAAGTGATGCAGGGCAAGCCTACACAGCTCAAAACTTAGAAAGTGAATTTTATCCACTTGATAGAATGCGCTTTAGCGAGTTACTTAACGAGTGTAAATACGGTATTCCTAAGCTGTATTTTAAAGCGCTTGGTTTTAGCGGATACGTTGTTTAATCGCCTTAATTTAAACATCGGCTTATCCTGAGTCGATGTTTTCCTCTGAACACATTCTTACAACTTCTAACAGCTACAAACAAAGCTCTCACAGTTTTATTACGAATTAGCGATTATGATTGTACTCATTATCAACACAGAGAATAATCATGAAAAAAAGTTTAATTGCCCTTTTATTACTGTCTGGCTGTGCTTCTCAAGGCGTTGACCGTGACGACCAAGGTCATATCATTAAGCATTACTATGCAACAGTCGAATCGATTGAAAAGGTAAAGCTGTCATCTGAAGTAGGGACCGGAATCATGGTTGGTGCCGGCGTTGGTTTAGCCGAAGATTTAGATGGTAACACCGAAGACATGATCAGCGGCGCCATTGCGGGAGCATTGGTTGGCGGACTCTTTACGGCTTTGTTTGAAGGCGGAAACACAGCATATCAATACACACTTAACGATGCAGAGAACGGCGATTTTATAGTTATTCAAAAGAAAAAACTGCCTAATACCACTCGCTGTGTAAGAGTTAAAACTGGAAATAAAGTACAGCTAGAAGCGGCTAATAACAGCTTTTGCATAAACAATAAAAGTACCGAAAGCTAAGCTAGCGAAAAAAGTTGTATTATTTATTACTTACAAAATGTTGCAATTAAACCAACCCATTAAAATTACTTTTTGGTGTGCTTTGTTATAAGCTCTTTAGCAGTATATTTATCCATCAAGGAAGCACTATGAAGTTTGAACAGTTATTAAATAATTTTGATATGGGCGTTTGTGTTGAGCAACTTCAAAAAGAATCGCTATTAGATCTTGCTTTACTTTTTGTTACCGTTGATGGCTCTATCGCTGACGAAGAGCTAAATGTAGTGAGTGCTTGGGCACAAAAAATTGAATGGAACTCAGCAATAGAAATAGACAATTATATTATAGAAATGACTAAAAAATGTGTTTCAGCTGTGCAGGCAAACGAAATAGAGTCATTTATTCAACACCGTATGTCGCACATAATTGACCAACCAATGAGGGTGTTTGTTTTAGAGCTACTTAAGCAAGTAATTGAAGCTGATGGCATAACCCATGAAAACGAAATTAAAGCATTAAATATAGTTGAATCGATTGTGTAATTACAAAAAGTAAAAACTCGGTTAGGGCAGTAAACAACCCATAACCGAGTGATTTTATAGTTAAGTTTAATTTAACCAATCTCCTTAAGTGCTCGCAATGCTGCCTGTGCCTTATCGGTTTGTACAAAAATATGGTCGTGATAAAACGCAGCCACTACATTAGCGCTAATATTATGCTCGGTTAATTTAGCCGATACCGCAGCAGTTAGCCCTACAGCCTCTAAGCTTGAATGCACATTAAGGGTAATTAAATTATATTTACCCTCATAAGTAATACCGGCTTTGTCGGCAGTATCTACATTTAAAATAAGGGTTAACCCCTCTTCTTCAACATAGCTGGCAAGTGGATTTAAGTGAACGTAGTCGGCAAGGCTACCTGCTAAACAGCAAAATATGTATTCACCTTGCTTAAGCTCAGGGTTCATTGTTTTAAGCAAGGTGTTCAGTTCTAAAATTCCCGCCATGTGGATTCCTTACATTTTCAATTAGCTGTTTTAAGCTTAGCTACAAGCTCGCTTAATCGAGCTATTTTAATATTACTTAACTGCCTGTAATCAAAATATGGACACACAATAATGTGGTTGGTTGTATCAATTGCAAACTCATCGTCGAGCCAATTAAATTGCGCATTAAGCTTACCTTGTTGAAGTAAGTTTTTAGCGTGTGTACGCCCAGCAATTATATGTAGCTGGTTTTTGTTAGTGCCGTTAATAATAGGCGCACTAAATAAAAGGGCTGTTTTACTGTTATTTTGCAGTAAAAATTTATCGCGATACGCTTGCCAGCTATCGGCTTGTTTAGCAAAGCTGTAATGCTCGCTCGGGAGAGCAAACAACACTTTAGCGTATACGTTAAACACCTTGCGCCAACCATTTCCACAGTGCTGGTTTATGGTATTTATTTGCTCGTTGATTACAGGCTCAACACTTTGCAGGGTTTCAAAGTAGGGCATAGGCGGTGCTTTTGCGACATACACAGCTACATTAAAATCATGCTCGCCTAAGCCAACAGCTTGCTCTGTCACTTACTTGGCCTTGTTTTGAGCTAAAATGCGGTCAAGGTTATTAGCAAAGTTTTGGCGGTCAGTTTGGCTAAGTGGTGGTGGCCCGCCACTCATTTCAACGCCGCTTGAACGCATAGTATCCATAAAGTCGCGCACGTTTAGTAACGAGCGAATGTTTTCTGGCGTGTAAAGCTCGCCACGCGGGTTAAGTGCTTGGCCACCGTTGTCTATAACTTCGCTGGCAAGGGGTATGTCGCCCGTGATAACTAAATCACCTTTTTCTACACGTTTTACTATTTCGTCATCGGCCACATCAAACCCGCTCGAAACCTGCACGCGGCTAATAAATTTTGAAGGCGGAATGCGCATTGCATGGTTAGCCACTAAAATGGTTGGTGTTTGTGTGCGCTCTGCGGCTCTAAAAAGAATTTCTTTTATAACCACGGGGCACGCGTCGGCATCTACCCATATTTTCATGCTTTAATCTTTTAATTGCTCTAGTATTTAGCTGATCCTATAGCAATTTATTTTAATCGGCTAGCAAACTTTATTGGCTTATAGCCGTACAAACAGCATCATATTTAAAAAGGAGCTTTCATGAAGGCCATTACAACTATTTTACTTATTACAGGGTTATTTTTACTCACTGCCTGCACAAGTGCACCTGAAGGTATTACCCCTGTTAAAAACTTTGACCTTGAGCAATACAAATGTAAGTGGTACGAAATTGCCCGCCTTAATCACTCATTTGAAGAAGGTATGGAGCAAGTAACCGCGACTTACACAGTAAACGACGACGGCACAGTAAAGGTGCTTAACAAAGGGTATATTACTAAAGAGCAAAAGTGGGATGAAGCGGAAGGTTTAGCTAAATTTGTAGAAAGCAGTGACACGGGCCATTTTAAAGTGTCGTTTTTTGGCCCATTTTATGGTGCTTACGTAATTTTTGAGCTCGACCAAGCCGATTACCAATACGCGTTTATAACGAGCTATAACCGCGACTTTTTATGGTTTTTATCGCGTACGCCTAAAGTTAGCGACGAGCTTAAACAACATTTTATAGCTAAAGCTAAAAAACTTGGTTTTGCTACAGAGCAAATAATATGGGTAGAACAAAAAGGTGTGTAAAGCCCCTTTACAGCTGTAATAAAAGTATAATGTCATTGTAAATTAACTTAAATATTAATTGGCTATACTGCTTGTACTTGCCGTGAGACAGCGAGTGTTGGACATACTGAATATCCCCCCTATTTTTGGCAAGCCTAATGGCTTGCCATTTTTTTGCCTAAAATTTATAGTTACGGATCACGGTTTTACTAACTAAAGCTAATTTAACGCTAAAATAGCCCACTCACTGTAATTAATACCGCATTTAAAACACTAAATACTTTTACAAGCCTAGTTAGTAAATTATAAAAAATCGTTATAATTAAAACACTTAAACTCATAAAACCACAAAACAGCAGTCCGCCATAGCCACTTTGTGTTTCTACACAAATCGCTAAACTTAGTAAAATACTGATCCAAGCAATAGTTAGAAGCTGTTTGCGTTGTAATTCGGTAAGGCGTTTTTTTAAAACATCTTTAAAGTGGTTAAATTTAGCCAACGCAAAGCAATTAAAACTAAACAAACATAGGCTAAAACTAAGTAGATCAATCATAATTTTGACCTTACAGGCTTCGCCACTGGCTTAGATTTAGTTTTCCTTTGGGCATTTTCCGCAGTACGTAATTTTTCGGTTTGTACAAAAAACAATATGCTAAAAAGTAAAAACACTGCATCAAATATAAATAACGCCCACTGTTTATGCATTAAATAACTAACAATATTGCCATTAGTTGTAAGCGCATTAACTAAAGGTACACTTAAACATGCAAGTGCATTAATAGCAGCCATTATCCGCCATTGCAGTTTATCGCGTTTAGTTAGGGCAATAACCCCCGCCACTAACCAAGCTAAAAAGAACGCTGTTACTTCTTTATCGTCGCGCCCAGAAAGGGTAGGGCTAAGTAACCTATTGGCAATAAAGAATGAGCAAGTAGCAAGCGGTAAACCCATAATAGTGGCAAGGTTTAAACCTTCTACTAATTGTAAGCCAAACGATGCCTTACCTTTACTGCGCTCGCGTATACGTTTAGCCCACATTATGCAGCCAGTAGCTATCATCACACAGCCTGCAATACCGCCTAATACATACAACCAGCGTAATAACGGTGTGGCAAAACGCCCTGTGTGCATAGAGTTAAGTGACTCGTAAAGCGCCTTACTGTTAGTGAGTTCATCATCGCTTTGTGCAACTAACTCACCTGTAGCGCCACTAAATAAAAGCCTTGGCGTTTGATCGCGCAGCGCCTTACCTGAGTCTACCAAAACAGTAACCGTTGAGGCCGCCATATTAGGCTCGCTAACTCTTACACTGCGTATATCTGCATCAGGCCACTTAGTATAAACCTGATCCAAAATGGTATTAATAGGCAACATTGCCGCGCTACCTTGCGCTTTATTCGTCACGTTATTGCTAGGTGATACATCGTTAAAAAAGCCACGCATGCCATTGTCGTAGGTAGTTAGCGCAGGGTAGGGGAACAACATAAATATAAGCGTAATAATGCCTGTGTAGGTAATCATTAAATGAAATGGCAAAGCAAGCACCGAGCTTAAGTTGTGCGCATCTAACCAGCTACGCATTCCTTTATTACGCCTAAAACTAAACATATCTTTAAAAATACGTTTATGAATAACTACACCCGATATAATCGCAAGCAACATAAAAAAGCTGGCAAAACACACCACCCAACGCCCTGTTATGGCATCTAGATAATAAAGCTGGTAATGCAGCCGATAAAAAAAGTTACCGCCTTTGGTTTCTACAAAAGGTGGTAGTTCTTGCATCGTATTAGGATTTATTTGGGTATTTACAAATTTGCTACGCCGCTGCCCTGGCTCTTTTGGTTTGGCATAGCCATACACTAAATAGGGAATACGCTGCTCTGGTAGCGTTACTCGCCAACTGTTAGAGCCTGCACCATAGTGGCTTAAATAATCAAAGCCTTTAACAATTTGCATACGCTGTGCGGCCACTCTGTCGGTTTGCGCTTGCACATTATGAATTGCGGGCTGGTTCCACAGGTTTATTTCGTCTCTAAAAAAACTCACCGTGCCTGCAAAAAATACTACGTAAATAATCCAGCAAGTAAGTAAGCCTACCCAGGTGTGTAGCCAGGTCATCGACCTAAAAAAACTGTCTTTCATAGCCAATCCTTTAATACTGCAAGTATGGCTAAAAACACTCCACTACTTAGTAAAATACTGATCCATACTGTTGTTAACGATTTAACCCAAAAGGCACATATAAACACAACCGCGTAAATTAAAATGCTAAGCGAAACGCAAAGTAATACGGCGTCTTGTTTAGCCATAGGCAATACAACGCTCAGTAATGCAATTAGGGTAGAGGTAAACACATACCCGCCAACAATAGCGATAAAAAAACGTAAAAATACTAATAGCTGATAACGGCTTAGCCGTTTATTTAAAAGACTAAATGAGCTCAGCTTGGTTAGTAATGCGTTGAAAGACGCTGCACGCATAGCATTGTTTCTCTTTAAGCATGAAGAATAAATTTAGGACGCTATTATACATTTGAAAGATGCAAAAGATAGTAGTTATCATTTAGATTAATGTATTGTAATTTCAAACTCAACCTAGCGTGCAATTAAATGGATTCACTAGTAAATAACGTATATTACTTAGTAAAATACTGATCTATGTTTTGAAGTAACCGTTGCACAACGAGTTACTAAAGACTAAGGTGTAAAATCAAACAATAAAAAAAGTTCAAATTATAATGAGCAACCACGAAAAACTAAATTATGTTGAGTTTCCAGCGTGCGATTTAACAGCCACAAAAAGCTTTTTTACTAACGTGTTTAATTGGCAGTTTACCGACTACGGCCCAGAGTACACGGCGTTTAGCGGCCAAGGGCTTGATGGCGGATTTTTTAATGCGCCGCTTAAATCGCTTACTCAAAATGGGGCTGCTTTGCTGGTTTTTTACAGTAACGATATTCACGCAACTTATAAAAAAGTCGTGCAGTTTGGCGGTGAAATAGTAAAACCTATTTTTGATTTTCCGGGTGGGTGCCGGTTTCATTTTACAGAGCCCAGTGGTAACGAATTTGCAGTTTGGTCTGAAAAACACTAAGTATTACAAGGGCTACAGCGCTGTTTTAAACAGAGATCACGATTTTACCAACTACGGTCCGTTTTAATTAAAATAAACCGATTTTTTACCAACTCATTGGGTCAAAATGGCCATTTAGAACAAAATTCAAGCATTTAAGGCCAAATTTATATGGTTCCCATCAATTTAATTGAGCAAGTTAGTAAATGCGTGATCTGCGAACCTCATTTACCTTTGGGCGCTCGCCCAGTAATACAATTTAACCCTAACGCCCGCATTTTAATTGCCGGCCAAGCGCCGGGCATAAAAGTACATGAAACTGGCAAGCCCTTTAACGATGCCAGCGGAAACCGCCTGCGCGAATGGCTTGGGCTAAGTGTTGATGAGTTTTATGATCCACAAAAAATAGCTATTTTACCTATGGGCTTTTGTTATCCTGGTAAAGGTAAATCGGGCGATTTACCACCTCGTAAAGAATGCGCGCCCGCATGGAGAGCGCAATTACTGGCCGCTCTGCCAAATTTAGAACTGACAATAGTGCTTGGTAAATACGCGCAGGCGTATCATTTACCGCATACTAAAAATAGGCCTTTAACCGAGTTAGTAAAATCGTGGCGTGAGTATTGGCCACAATATTTAGTGTTACCGCACCCAAGCCCACGCAATAATATTTGGCTTAAAAAAAACCCGTGGTTTGAGCAAACAGTATTACCAGAGCTAAGCGTCCGTGTAGCTAAAATATTAAACAAAGAGCCACAATGAAAAGTTACAAAACAAATGGTTATATGCTTGTAAAGGGGCTTTACAGCAACAACGAGCTAAATAAAATTGCTAATCCACAGGTATTTTTTAATCCGCTCTAACTCCGCACTAACCCCGTTTAACACTAAGCTTTTTTAGCTCAACTATAAATATTACTAATAGTGCTGAATAAATAAACATCACTGTTATTTATTTTAAGACTCGTCAGTATGAAATAGACGCAAAAATATCCAATAAAAATAACCTCTATAATGGAGTTGCAGCTATGACAACTGAACACACACAGTCACACACACGTTTAAATCATGCTTTTTTAAAGCAAAAAGCACTTACTTTATTTACTCTAAGCGCACTCAGTGTGGGCATGGCACAAGCTGCCGAGAATAAGGTAAATAAAAGCGAGCTTGAAACCATCACCGTGACCTCGCAAAAGCGGGTACAATCACTGCAAGATATTCCTACTTCTATCCAAGCGCTTTCGGGTGACTACCTCGAGCAAAACAGCGTTGACGATTTACTCGCCCTAAGTGAAAGCCTACCCAACGTACACATTACCGAAACCTCAAGTAGTAAGCGTATTTTTGTACGCGGTATTGGCTCGGGCACTAACTCCGGTTTTGAACAATCGGTTGCTATGGTTAAAAATGGCGTTTATTTAGGGCGCGGCCATCAGGCTAAATTTCCATTTTTAGATATGCAGCGCCTTGAGCTTGTTAAAGGCCCGCAGTCGGTTATGTTTGGTAAAAAATGCCACGGCAGGCGCATTTAGTATGGTTTCAAATTCGCCTACCGATGTACTTGAAGGCAATGTATCGGCAGAGTTTGGATCAAATAACGAAAAGCGCTTCACCTGCGTTATAAATATTCCTATAAATGATGATTTAGCCATTCGTATTGCTGCGTTTGATCATTCTGTTGATGGCTTTTTATATAACCAAGCGCGCCAAAGCAATGAGCAATCTAACGATTCATCAGGCGCGCGTTTGTCTATTGATTGGCAAGTAAACGATGATATAAACGCATTGTTTAAGTGGGAACACGGTGAGTTTGAATCGCATGGCTCGCGCTATCAATACATTATTGATACTCCCAACCGCGACTTACAAATAGCAAGCGATTCAACAAACCCGGGCAACGTGGGCTATCGCTCACTTTTATTAAGTGATAACTCAGGCCTTGATTATACAAGTTCGGTATCGGGAGGTTGCCACCCCGGTGGGCTAAATGAGCAAAGTAAAACCACGCTTGAATACGTAGCGGGCATTTTTTATATGCGCAGCGAGCTTGAGCACCCAAACAATATATTATTTGGCGCTTCGTTACTTATTCCTGATTTAGTGGGTACATCACTGAGCGTAAATGCCCTGTTTGATCAAGACCAAAAAAGCTACTCAGCATTTACAGCTCTTACGTGGAATGTAAAGGCGCAATAGCGCGCTTAACCTTGATGAGCTCACCACGTATGTTAGTACCCACATACCTGAACGAGCTTCAATTCCTGAGGCTATTCATATAATTGATGAAATACCGCTAACTGCTGTAGGTAAAATTTATAAACCCGAACTGGTTTGCCTCGAAATAAAACAAACCATTACAGAGGCACTTAACGAGCATTTAAACAACAAAACCGTGCAAATAAATGTTTTTGCTGATAAAAAGTTAGGCATCAAAGCGAATATTTTAGTAAATGAAGACGAGTTAAACGTACTACACGAGCAAATAAAAACGTTGCTAACGCCTTATTCATTTAACTACGAAGTACTCGCTATAAAAACAAAAATATACGAGGTTGCCTAATTTGAATGCATCATTTTTAACAGAAATCATACTCCCCCTAGCCTTAGCGCTCATTATGTTTGGCATGGGACTTGGGCTTACACTTGGCGACTTTACTCGGCTTTTTAAAAAGCCCGTAGCAATAGCTATGGGCTTGGTGGGTCAAATTATTGCCATGCCGCTACTGGCTTTAGGCTTATGCTATTTACTTAATTTACCCACACCAATTGCAATAGGGTTAATGATTTTAGCCGCGTGCCCAGGCGGTACTATGTCAAATGTGGTGAGCCAACTGGCAAAGGCTAATTTAGCGCTTTCGGTAAGCTTAACCGCGGCCTCAACCGCTATTAGCATTATTACCACACCGTTTATTATTGGTTTTGCCATGCACCAATTTGCCCCGCAAACTGATGCCAGTTTTTCTATATTAACCACATCACTTGGGCTATTTTTAATTACCTTAGTACCGGTAGCAATAGGCATAAGCCTGCGCCATTTTAAAAGCGAATTTGCGATTAAAAGCGAGCCGTTTTTTAGGCGTTTTTCGTTATTTTTTATGCTCGCCATGATAGCCGCACTTGTAATAAAAGAGCGCGCATTACTGGTAAACTCGTTTAACGATGTATTTTGGGCGTGTATAGCGCTTAATATTGGCTCAATGATTATTGGTTTGCTCATAGCAAAACTTTCAAACCTTAACCTTACCGATTCGCTTACACTAGGTATTGAAGTAGGCATTCAAAACGCATCGCTGGCTATTTTAATTGCTATAAGCTTTTTAAATAAGCCCGAATACGCAGTAACAGGCGGCGTATATGGCCTTGCCATGTTTATAGGCCCACTGTTATTAATTGCTGCGCTAAAAATTAAAAACAAACGCGCACTAATTACGTTATAACCCCTTAGATAATGCTTACAAAGCGCCAAACTTAGCCTGCTAAGTTTGGCGCTTTTTTGTATAAATTAACGCTTAAATATATTTTCTACTTGGCTACGTAGCCACATTAGGGCGTCGTCTTTATCGGTATTTTGGTGCCAATATAAATGCTGATAAATAGCAGGCATAGTGGTCGGTACGGGGCGCGCTATTAGCGTGTCGTCTAGCAATTGGCTTGCAACCATTGAGGGCAGGGTGAGTAAAAATGGCGAGTTTTTTATTACCTCTTTTGCGGCAAAATACGTTTGGCAGCGCATGGCTACCTCGCGGTTAAAGCTTAGCTGCAATAAGGCTATGTCTTCAATTACGGTGCCGGTGGCTCTGTTTGAAACCGCTACATGCTTAGCGCTTAAGTAATTTTCTATATTTAACTTATTTTTTAGCGGGTGATTTTTTTTTAGTAATACACAAAAGTGATCGCTTGAAAGCACAGCATGGCTAATAGGCGCTTTTATTGGCCGCGCTACATCTATGGCCATATCAATTTGATGATTAGCCAATTGCTTGTGCATGTCGTCACGGTTTAGCTTAACGCTTGCAAGGCTTGCGTTAGGGGCGTGTTTTGCAATTATTAACTGCAACTTTGGCAGCACTATGGGCTCAATGGCATCGTGCAGGGCAATTTTAAAGGTTTGCGCTGTGGTGGCTAGGTCAAAATCGCCACAGGCTTGCAGCACCTGGCGTAACTTTTCGAGCAAATCTATTAGCGCTGGTGCCATGCGCTGACACGCTGGGGTGGGCAGCATTAATTGCCCTTGGCGCTCAAATAACGGATCGTTTAATACACTGCGCAGGCGTTTTATAGCATGGCTTACCGCTGAAGGCGTTATGTAAAGCACCTTTGCGGTTTCACTCATGTTTTTTTCACGGTAGAGACACTCAAAAATTTTAAGTAAATTTAAGTCTAACTGCTGAATATTTTTAGCTTCAATCACTATTACCCGCCCACACTATGAATACAATTCACATTTAATTGGTAATATATTTCATTTAATTCATTAGGGCGAATGTTTTATGCTGGGTTAACTAAAAAATAAACAGGCAACCCTAATGAACTTTGAGCCAAGCCAAAAAAGCCAAGACTACCTAACGCGTGTTACCGCCTTTATGGATGAACACGTATTGCCTATTGAGCAGGCGGTAGTTGCGCATAATCACGCAAAAAATAATTCAAACGATTGGACCACTTGGCAACTAAGTGAGCACATTGAGCCATTAAAAGCGAAAGCAAAAGCCGCTGGCCTGTGGAACTTATTTTTACCCGATGCAGCGCTAGCACAAGGCTTAACCTGCCTAGAGTACGCCCCTATTGCAGAGCAAATGGGTAAATGTTTATTTGCATCAGAAATATTTAACTGTAACGCCCCCGACACCGGCAATATGGAAGTGCTGTATCACTTTGCAAATGATGAGCAAAAACAGCAATGGCTAACACCTTTATTAAATGGCGAAATACGCTCTGTATTTGCCATGACCGAGCCCGATGTAGCCTCATCAGATGCCACAAACATGCAAGCAACTATAGATGTTGATGGCGACGAACTCATTTTAAATGGCAAAAAATGGTGGACCACAGGCCTTGGCCACCCCAATGCGCAGGTAGCTATTTTTATGGGGCTTTCTAACCCCGAAAACGATAAACACAGCCAGCACTCCATGGTACTTGTGCCGCTAAATACACCCGGCGTAAATATTAAACGCATGCTAAGTGCCTGCGGCGATTTTGATGCCCCCTACGGCCATGGCGAAATGGAATTTAATAACGTGCGTGTACCAAAACAAAACCTTATTTTAGGGTTAGGCAAAGGCTTTGCTATTGCACAAGGGCGTTTAGGGCCTGGGCGAATTCATCACTGTATGCGCGCAATTGGCGCTGCAGAGCGCTGTTTAGAGCTAATGATTAAACGCGGGCTTTCGCGCAGCGCCTTTGGTAAATCGTTACTTAAATTAGGCGGCAATTTAGAACGCGTAGCGCAAGCGCGTATAGCAATAGATCAAGCCCGTTTATTAACACTGCACGCCGCATGGAAAATAGACATCCAAGGCGTTAAACACGCCATGACCGAAATATCGAGCATAAAAGTAGTGGTGCCCAATATGCTACAAATGGTGTCTGATATGGCCATACAGGTATTTGGTGGCGCGGGGGTGTCGAGCGACTTCCCTATTGCCTCGTTTAATGCAATGGGGCGAATTTTACGCCTTGCCGATGGCCCAGACGAAGTACACATGGGCATGGTTTCGCGCCTCGAACTTAACAAATACCGCTAAGGTAACACCATGAAAACAAAATTAATAATAACAGGTGGAGCCACAGGGCTTGGCAAAGCATTAGCACTTAGTTACGCGAGTAATTTGGGCGCAAACTTACAAATTTGTATTGCCGATATAAACGCCGAACGCGCAGCCGTAACTATTAACGAGCTACAAGCATTAAAAGCCGATGCCTTTTTTTACGCCTGCGATGTAACAAAACAAGCCGATGTAAAGGGGCTTTACGATTTAATTCAAACCAAGTGGCAAGGCGTGGATATTGTTATAAATAATGCAGGCGTTGCAACCGGCGGCTCGCTTGAGGGCGAATCGCTTGAGCAATGGCAGTGGATTATGGATATTAATTTGCTCTCTATGGTGCGGGTGTGCCAAACGTTTTATCCGCTATTTAAGCAACAAGGCAGTGGCTACTTTATTAATGTAGCGTCGCAAGCGGGGCTTACACCTATTCCGTTTATGAGCAGTTATAACGCCGTAAAAGCCGCCGTAATTGGCTTTAGCGAAACCCTAAAACTCGAGCTTGCTTACGATAATATAGATGTAAGCGTAGTGTGCCCCAGCTTTTTTAAAACCAACCTTGATGAATCTATGCGCACCAGCGAACCGGCTATGAAAACTATGTTAAACCGCGCCTTTGAGCGCTCTCCCATTAATGCCCAACAAGTTGCAGATATTATTTATAAGCAGTCACTTAAACGCCCATTTTTAATTTTGACCCATAAATTAGGTAAACAGGCCTTTTTAATGAAAAAACTACTCCCCGTTGAGTGGTACATTAAAAACATGCTTAAAAAAACACGCTCTATGCAACGTTTAAAATCAAAATAATAAAGGCTAACAATGAACACACAATTATTAGATCAAGCCAAAAGCGTGCGCCAAGGCGAAGAGCTCGACACCCAAAAAGTAGATGTCTGGCTTAAACAACACATTACACAGTTAACTGGCGATCCAAACGTTACACAATACGCAGGGGGCGCGTCAAACTGGACCTACTGCCTAGACTACCCAGAGCAATCACTTATTTTGCGCCGTGCCCCAAAAGGTACAAAAGCCAAAGGCGCTCACGATATGGGCCGCGAGTTTAAATTACAGCAGGCGCTAAAGCCGGTTTACAGTTACGTACCTACTATGCAGGCGTTTTGCGATGATGAAAGCATACTTGGCACCGACTTTTACGTTATGGAAAAGCTTACGGGGATTATTCCGCGTAAAAACTTACCGCGCGGATTAATGCCCACGCCCGAGCGCACCAAACAGCTGTGCGAAAACGTACTCGACTGCCTGGTAGAGCTACACAAAGTAGATTACAAACAGGCCAATTTAAGCCATTTAGGTAAAGGCGAAGGGTACACGCAGCGCCAAATTAGCGGCTGGAGCGAACGCTTTACTAAAGCTAAAACGTGGAACGTACCAAGCGGTAAAAAAGTAATTAAATGGCTTGAAAACAACATGCCAAGCCACGAGCGCATTTGTATAACGCATAACGACTTTAGGTTTGATAA
This sequence comes from Pseudoalteromonas sp. NH0006-46, assembly GCF_057547735.1. NCBI lineage: Bacteria > Pseudomonadati > Pseudomonadota > Gammaproteobacteria > Alteromonadales > Pseudoalteromonadaceae > Pseudoalteromonas > Pseudoalteromonas sp. NH0006-46. Next base: position 153,351 of record NZ_BAAJML010000009.1, read on the forward strand.
CGTCGTACTTGATGCAACCGACTACACCAAAGTGCTGGGTATTTTAGATTGGGAGCTTGCCACCCTTGGCGACCCACTCATGGATTTAGGCAACACATTGGCTTACTGGGTAGAACCCGGCGATGACTTTTTAGCCCAAGCCACGCGCCGCCAACCTACCCATTTAGAGGGCATGCTAACGCGCAAAGAAGTAGTGGCCTACTACTGTAAAAAAATGGATATAACCGTAGACGATTTTACCTTTTACGAAGTGTACGGGCTATTTAGGCTTGCAGGCATAGTGCAGCAAATTTATTACCGCTATCACCACGGGCAAACTAAAAACCCCGCCTTTAAAAACTTTTGGGTGTTTGTACATTACCTTTTGTGGCGCTGCAATAAAGCCATTAAAAATCAAGGAAAAGCCTAATGTGTATTTTATATTTAGTACGCCATGGGCAGGCTAGTTTTTCGGCTGATAATTACGATATGCTCTCACAAAAAGGGCAGCAGCAAGCCACATTATTGGGTGAGTATTTAGCACAAAAGCAGCTAACGCCCGATGTGGTATTTGCAGGGAGTATGCTACGCCATAATCAAACTGCAAAGCTAAGTTTAGCCAGTGTTAATAATGCGCCAGTGGTAATAAACGATGCGCGTTTAAACGAGTACGATCACGAACACATTTTAGCGGTTTATAACCCAGAGCTTGCCACCGCAAGCCAAGTGCGTGCTGCACTTAGCAAACAAGCCGACCCAATGGAATATTTTAAAACGGTATTTATTAGCGCTATTGAGCAGTGGGTGCTCAACCCCGATAGCACGCTATACAACGAAAGCTTTAATGCATTTACTGCGCGTGTACTAGGTGCACTTGAGCAAATAGCCAATGAAAACCACGGTAAAAAAGTACTTATTTATACCTCTGGCGGACCTATTAGCATTATTACCAGCCATTTAATGGGGCTAAAACTCGAGCACTTTATTGATATAAATTGGAGCCTAGTAAACGCAGGCGTAACCAAAGTAGTGGCGCGCGGCAAAGGATCAAACCGTAAATTAGGCATTAGCAGTTTAAACGAGCATCACTTTTTAGAGTGCCACCCACAACAAAAATTAATTACATACACCTAAGGAATTAATTATGCGCAAAAATATACTAATAACAGGTGCAAGTTCAGGCTTAGGCAAAGGCATGGCAAAAGAGTTTGCAAAACAAGGCTGTAACCTTGCTTTATGTGCTCGGCGCTTTGAGCTACTAGAGCAACTAAAAAGTGAGCTTGAACAGGTAAACCCTAATATAACCATTAGCATAAAAGTGCTTGATGTAAACGATCACGAGCAAGTGTTTAGCGTATTTAACGCCTTTAAAGAAGAACTAAACGGCCTTGATAGAGTCATTATAAATGCAGGTATGGGCAAAGGAGCCTCTGTTGGTACGGGTTACTTTAATGCCAACAAACAAACCGCACAAACCAATTTTGTAGCCGCCCTTGCCCAGGCTGAGGCCGCAATGGAAATTTTTAGAGCGCAAAACCATGGCCACTTAGTGACTATTTCGTCTATTAGTGCGGTGCGAGGTTTTAGGCGCGCCATGACCGTTTACGCTGCTACAAAAGCGGCCATTACCTCATTAAGCGAAGGCATACGCATAGATGTAATGCACACACCTATAAAAGTAAGCTGTGTACACCCAGGTTTTATAAGAAGCGAAATAAACGAAAAAGTAAAAACAGTGCCCTTTATAGTCGATACCGAAACCGGCTGTAAAGCGCTTGTAAAAGCCATAAATAAAGAAAAAGCCAACAGCTTTGTGCCAACCTGGCCGTGGGCGTTTTTACATTGGGTTTTACGCATAGTGCCTTTAAGTACACTTCGTAAAATATCATAGCGCTAGTTGATAGAATAATGTAATAGTTTAATGGCCTAAAAAATAATGTTTAGGTCATTCCAGTATTGCAATTACTAAATTAAAAAGTTAACAAAATAGTTTGCATCCTTCATCCTAAACTCAACAAACAACTTATAACCGCTTAATTTTCATACCAAATATAAATTAAAGCCCCAAAAACCAATACTTTTTAATCATTTATTGTTTCTAAAAGCACAATATGTTAATTATTTATTTCAAACAGGTACATACTATGTTTAAATTGCCGCAATGGAATAAAATACTTACAAATAAGACCGCACACGGAGGTAAATAAAATAATAAACATTTAAAATGGTAAAATTATGAATAAAAAAATCCTTGCAGCTTCAGCCTTATTAGCTATTTCATCTACTTCTTTATTAGCATCTAACCAAACATTTCAAGCAAGTGTAAATGGTTGGAGCGAGCCAACGTTTGCAGAAAATAGCGCATTACACTTTGGTAAAATTCGTTTAGCAACAGGCTCTACGTGTACAATGGATAATGCTGGCGCAATTACGGGTGACTGTGATGCATCAGATGCAAACATTCAACTAGGTGCATTAACTGTTTCAGGATTAGCACCAAATTCTGCGATGAACATCACTGTTTCAGGTAGCTCAAGCAGCAATCTAACATTTGCTCCAGTAACAACTGCAACCGATAGTACAACAACTGTAACAACTGCTGACGGCGTAGCATCAGCATTTACAACAGATGCCAGTGCAACAGATATTGGTATTAACGTATACGGCGCTATGAACGTAGATACAGCACTTACAGCTGGTGCAAGCTACACAGTAGATTACACTGTAGATGTATCTTTTCAGTAATAAGCACTATGTAGTTAGTAAATAATAACTAACTACACGCATAATGTGGGGGTATTACCCCACATGTTATATGTTTTATGAATTAGTTGACTCCCATGACTTTTAAATTTTTTTGTTGGGCCGCTCTGTGCTTAACATTACTACTTCCCCAAATTTGTAGTGCCAACCTTGCTTTGTCTGAATACCGTTTATACTTTGATGGACGTACAAAAAACAATTCTTTAATGATCAGAAATACGTCTGACAAAAATCTCGACTTTAAACTAGAGATCACCCACAAAGACATGACTGAAGAAGGCGCATTAATAGATGTTTCGCCCAAACAAGTTGAAGGTCGCTCAGCTAAAGACATGTTGAGGTTCTCGCCCAGACGCGGAAAAATTGCTCCTAAAGGCATGCAAGCAATAAGAATGACGGTGCGAAAAAAAGCACAACTCCCTGCGGGAGAGTACCGAGCTGTTTTAAGAATTATCGCTTCTGAATCTCAAAACCCTAATTCAACAGGTATCAGCATACGCCCTAAAGTTGCTTACAGCGTGCCTGTTATTGTTCGCCACGGGCAATTAGAAGCCGATTCGAAGTTAATAAACCCGCAGCTAATAACTCAAAATGGGCATCCAACCCTTACATTTTGGCAAACATTAACCGGTAATCGTTCTGTGTATGGTAATTTTGAACTCGTTAATAGCGACAACTTACCTGTTGGTGAATTAACAAACGTCGCTGTTTACACCCCTTTGTCGCGTCGTAAAGTGTATATAACACTTCAAGAACCTATATCAGGGCCGCTCACTTTAAAATATAAAGAAAACGCTTTATATGGCGGAAATATTGAGTTGGCTATCCCTGTAAATATTCAATAAAACGTGTTTAAACCACGCGCATATTGTTGTAGCGCTTTAATTAGCTTACTGATTATTTTATTTTTTATAGTACCTACAACAACACATGCAACACAATTATTGCCTCTTTATCAATGGCCTATTGATGATGAGGCATTTGTGATCGTCAATGTAAGAGTTAATGGCCGTTCTGTTGTATCTGACTTAGAGGCCTACTACACGCAAACAAATAAACTTTTGCTGCCTGTTAGTGCATTAAAATCAACGATGGGAATTAGTTTTAAAATTACCCAAAGCGAATTAATAGCCACCCTTGACGATTCAAAGCACACTTTAAATATCCCAATTAACGAAGCAAATACCTCGCAATTAAACGACACATTGTGGGCGCGTGATGATTACGATCATTATGTTGAGCTGTCGGTTATTAATACACTTTTAAAAACCGAGGCTGTTTTTGATTACTCACTCATGCAGGTGTCTTTTGTAAGTTCATTAGTCAGCGAACAAAGCAATAAAGCGGCACCTTACTCAAGCAAAAAACAAGTTTTAAAACCCGCGTACGAACACGTTATTGACGATGAGTATCAAACACTCACTTACCCTGTATCTGAATACGCGCTTTCTGCTAGCTATCGCAACAAACAAAACCGCTACAAGGGCTTAATAAGGCTTAATAGTTACTTTGATTTATTTCATCATAAAGCGGAGATCCGATTTAATAAAAACGAGAACACTGCCAATACCTTTTTTAAAGTGAGTAAAGACTTTAACCTAACTTCGCAAGATCACTCTCTTGAGCGTATACACTATCAAATAGGTGACATTCAATCGCAATCAGATCCACTTATTGCAGGTGCAAGCCAAGGTATGGGGTTTTATATTTCTAATGCCAATCCACACTCTACACAAAACTTTTCAGCTATTACCATTGAAGAACCGGCCTTACCAGGCTGGCAAGCCGAGCTGTACCGAAACGGTCAATTTATAGCAACCACACAAGCAAACGATAATAACTTGGTGACCTTTACCGATATTGAAACGTTTTACGGAAACAACATTTTTGAAATTAAACTTTTCGGTCCGCAAGGGGAGCAAATAACACGGACCCAAAAATATACCATAGGCTTAGACGCCCTATCGCCAGGAAAAATAAGTTATCAGGTTGAGTTAATAGATTCAGATAAAAGCGTATTTGGTCAAGCGGCATCTAACAACTCCCCCTTTAGCAACTCTTTTAAAAGTATTGTTTCCTATGGGGTTAACGATAACGTCACGTTTGACGCGCAACTAACCCACTTAAATGGTGATAAAAATAGCAATGGTTATATCTCTTCTGGGCTTAATATACTGTCTGAACATGGCAGCTATCGCTTATTAGCAACTAATCAACTTGAGGCGGGGCATGCTCTTTTTGCAGGCTTTAGGGGCCTACTTTCAAACGATTTATACAACGACATAAACGTAAATATTGAGTACAGCCTATTAAATAATTTTTCGAGCGCGTTACATTTACCACAAAGTACTATTCTTAAAAATAAGCTACTTCTGAGCTTAAATGGTAAAACGAGTATGTTTGACTCGTTAAATTGGACTATGAGGTGGCAAAACGAAAAGCGCCAAAACACTGCTGCTAAAAATACGTACTCGTTTGGTATTAATAATAATTTTGTAGGCGGCACTTGGGCAAGCCGACTTTTTTATAACGATGAGAATAACGAACTAACCAATCAGCTTTACGCATCAATCGATATTGACTCCTGGAAGTTAACAAACACACTAGACTGGATGCCCGCAAATGGGAACGATATTGTTAGCTTAAGCAGTAATTTACGTTGGCCTCAAACTCAAGACACTTTTAACCAAACACAAATTTCATATAACCCAAGCTTGGCAGCAAGTACCAAACTGAGTCATCAATATACTTATCGACACGACGCGTTTAACGTGCAACTTTCGGGGCAATATGACAGTCATGGCGATTGGCTTTTATCGTTTGGCTTAAATGGTACATTTAGCTTTGATCACCTAAAAACAGATTTTGTATTTGATACTCCTAGGTCGCTGAGTGCAGGGCAAATAGAAGCCTCTTCGTTTATTGATTGGAACGAAAATCAACTATTTGATGACGGCGATGAGCCACTCCAAGATGTAAAGTTTACGGGTAACTACAAATGGCGAGATAAATATACAAATAGAGATGGAAAAATTTTGTTACCCAGTAGCCATGGCGGACAAATTTTAGATGTGGATTTACGCTCTTTACCTAATCCTTATTTACAGCCAACACGCAGAAAAATTAAAACAAACGCCCACAGGGGAGGGCAAACTAAAGTTAGCATACCTATGGTGATATTTAATGAGGTGGAAGGGACCGTTTATATTTCAGTTAATGGAATGAGCAAACCTGCTGCAGGTATTACTGTTAAATTACACGACATAGATTCAGATAAAACATACAGCACAGTGACCGAATACGATGGTTACTATTATTTTGCCAATATAACGCAGGGTGAATACACTCTTTCTGTTCAAAACACAAACACTGACACCTCTCAACTGAGTGTTAAAAACTTACCAGAGCATATCATTACCTCTAAAACCGGTGACACCATAATATTACAAGACATTGTACTGTACACTCAAAGCTCTTCGATGCTTGCCAGCACACCTAAAGCGCCAGTAATAAACGCAAATAACACTGCGTATTTTGTTCAATTAGGCGTGTTTAAGCAGTTTGAATCAGCCCTTATTGTTGCTAATAAAGTAGATTGGGATAAATACCCATTGAGGTTATACAAACATCAAAATCGAGATAACTACTATTTAGTAGCTGGCCCCTATTCAAATGCTAAAAAGGCGCAAACAACCATTAATGCGGTTTATTCAACTCCAGCTCTTTATGGAAGTTTTATGGTTGATGCGAGGCGCTATGCCTCTTTAGATTGGCAGCTAATGGGCTTATGGGAAACTGAAAAAGCGAACAAAGCAACGCTATACTTTTGCCAATATGCAGCTTACACCTCTAAAAAGTCGCTAAAAACTCATGTGCTAAACGCAAACCCATCCTTGTTTGTGCTTGATAAAAATATAAAAGGTAAAAAACACTTGTTAATGCTTTCTGGCCCACATAAACCGCAACAACAAGATGCATGCGATACAAACATCAGTAAGCAAATAAAAGAACTGGCCACACCAATAAAAAAATCGTGGGAAAGTATTGTTACTTTAAGGTAGTGAAGTAATGCTCGCTAATATTTCCATTACTATCGGCATAAGATTCGCATTTTATTTCACAGCGCGCGCCCGCCGACTCTGCAATCCAATTTGATTTTTGTTCACGCTTTAAATAACAAGCAGAATAAAAAGCATCTTCTTTTTGAGCTGAAATAACGGTGCAACGCGCATAGTTACCCAGCTTTAATTCTTTTATAGGGAAGTGCTGCTCTTGAGCTATAACGCCTGCGCTAAATGTTTTGCTTGATTTAGCAAGCGCAAACACCGAAAAGTAGGCACTGCAAAATAACAATATACTTACAACTACATACCACGTTTTCATAAAGTCATACCCAAATAAAACATACCTAAATTGTAGAACTAAATAAGCTTTATGCACTTATTTTAGGCATTAAAAAAGGTGGCAAATGCCACCTTAAAGTGTTTATTAACTTAACGAGAACTCTGGTTAACTTATAAAAGTGCAAACAACTTTTTAAGCTGTGGCATGTATTCACTTACTAATGCCAAGTTGCTCTCGCTAACAAGAGGTTCGTTTGTATCAGCAGCGCTTGACGCATTACCTAACGACCCCATTAACGATGTAGCGCCTTTATCTTTAGCGCTTTTCATGCTTTGAAAGCCACCCATTAGTGAATTTGCTGTTGCTTTATTTTCATCAGACAAACCCGATTTAAGATTTTCTATGTACGCCATAGACACTTCTGAACCAACAGTAATTAACTGCTCAGGCGTAAACCCGTAGCGAGTAGTGACACTCGCAAAACTTTTATACAAAGATTGCTCTTTAATCATGTTAAGGGCTGTATTTGCAAGCGCACCTTGTTCTGCTGTAGTTTGATCTGCGGTTGCGCCTAGCATGCTACCTAAGTCAACGTTTTTTAACGCATCTTGCGAGCTCGCCCAGCTTGTAACAGCAGGTAGAGCTTTCATGTAGCTTTGTAAGTCACCCTCGGTGATATCTTTAGCAAAACCAGAAAAGCTCATCGCTAACAAGCTCAGTGATACAAGTAATTTTTTCATGCAGGTACTTCCTATTATCGAAAATCGATTATTATATTAGGCCCGTATAAGGGCTGCGCAATTAAAAACTAAATAATTGCATATGCCAATCTAAACTTGTCTCTTGGCGTCATTGTTTACTCAACTTAACATTACTGCCCATTAGGCTTATTCACCCTAAGTCAATGTACAAATGGTACAATGCATTTTTAACAACGGAAACTGAACGCAATGTTAACAATTTCAAATACAGTCACTATTGATGAGTGGGAATTAGAGCTCACCGCTATTCGTTCTCAGGGTGCCGGTGGCCAAAACGTTAACAAAGTAGCCAGCGCCATTCATTTACGTTTTGATATTAATCGCTCTAAATTACCTGACTTTTACAAAGAACGTTTACTTGCTTTAAACGATTCGAGGATCACCAAAGAGGGGGTTCTCATCATTAAAGCACAAAGCCACCGTACTCAAGAGCTCAACCGCGAAGACGCGTTAAAACGTTTAAAAGATCTCATATTAAGCGCAACAAAGGTTAACAAAGCCCGCCGCGCAACCAAGCCAAGCCGTAACTCGCAGCGTAAACGCATGGATAAAAAAACCAAACACGGCCAAACTAAAGCACTGCGCGGTAATATTAAGTTTTAACAACAAACCTAAATGGCTGCGCCTAACAACACAATGGTTAGGCACATTGCATATTAAAAGTTAAGTAGGTTAGCAGGGGAGTATTGATCGGTCAGTATTTTGGTATTTTTAGGCCAATCTTGACTGTTTTTTGTGTACTGCATGTAATTGCTTATGGCGTTTATATCTACATCATATTTTTTAAGCTTTGACTCAAGCGCTTTAGCACGTTCGTTAAGTTGCGCCTGTGTTGGCATAATTTTAATGCCCGCTAAAATAATACGGTTGCTCCGATTAGCGCGGCTTACATTAATAAAATCGCCAAATACGCTGTGGTACGTTGCCGACTCATGCTCGTATAACTTGCTGCTCGAAAACGTATTAGCAGCAATCACGCCCCCATCAGCCAGTACGCTTTGTACTTCTTCAAAAAACTCTTTGGTAAGCAAATGCTCAGGAATGTAATCGCCATTGAATGCATCAAGAATGATCCAATCATATTTTTGCTTTTTAATAGCCGCGCGTTTTATAAATATACGGCCGTCTTGCACGCTTGATGTCACGTTATCGGTTTCTATAAAATTAAAGTAATCGCGGGCTACTTTTAATACTGCCGGATCTATTTCAACATTATGAATTTTAGCGCCAGGGTAAAGCTCATGAATAACATTAGACAGTGTGCCCCCGCCAAGCCCAATAATTAACACGTTTTTAGGATTTTCGGTTACTAACAAGCTCGCAAAAGTAAGCTTGGTGTAGTTAAATACGAGCTTGTCGGGGTCGTTTTTGTACATGCAACTTTGACTTGTTTGGCTACTTTTAGTGTTAAATTTTAGGCAACGTAAGTCGCGAGTTTCATCAACAATTATATTTCGATACAAAGAGCGTTCTTCATGAATGACCTCGCTCATTGCTGCACCCGAAAAGACGCTGGCAGCTAACAATAAATATTTAAGCATGAGCCAACTCCTTATTACCAGCAAAGCTATTAACACCAATAGCGAGTACGCCAAGTGAGCCAAGCGTTAAAGCAAAGGCGCTAATAATGGTGTTTACATCAAACGCGAGTACAAAGTAAAACGAAGTAATAATAGTACCAAGGGCACTCCCTAGCGTGCTTACAAAATATAAAATACCTGCAACTTGGCCGCTTTTTTCGCTGTCGGTAACCAATAACCTTACTGAGTAAGGCGAAATCATGCCTAAAATAATGGTTGGAATAAAAAATAAAGCCGTAGAGGCGAGTAACGAGCCATAACGGCTGTCTTCAATATGAGTAAAAATAAATTCCATTATAGGCTCAGCAAACAATGTAATAGGCACAACCATAATACTCGCCACTAAAAATATTAATCCGTATTTTGTTAGCGACGCATTTTTTGTACTCAGCTTACCGCCAAGCAAGTAGCCAAACGACAAGCTAAGCATAAATACAGTAATAATACTGCCCCAAATATGCACACTACTGCCAAAATAAGGCGCTAAAATACGCCCTCCTAAAAGCTCAATCCCCATAATGCAAAAGCCACTGCAAAAGGCTAAAAAGTAAATCAAAGCGTTTGTTTTTAAAGTCATGTTTTTATCGTTATGTAACTATAAGTAGATCACCATACTAACGTGATGCCACCAGAGTCGCCAGTGTAATAATTAGCCGTTTCCAGGAATAAAAAAGAGTATTGCTTATTAATTTGTTATGCTATTATTTTTGTTACAATATAACATAATTTATTTTGTTGTGTTGTCGGTTAATTGTAGTTGTATATTTTCGCTTAATTACGTGACCTACTTTGATGCTAAAAAAATGTGTTGATAGCTAGCTAAAAAATTTACTATTTAATTGTTCTAGGCAATTGCTCCTGCATTGCTGTACCTTCTGCATCCTGCAGTCGTAAATGAAAATTTTTAACGCAAGTAGCGCCACCTTTAGCCCGCAAAGTGATGAAGTATTATTGCGAATTACTATTTTTAACCACCTTACTTATTTTGTAATGTAGTTTTCATCCTAAAGCGCTTTAGTGTAGTGGCTAAAGCGCTTTATTTATTAGGCTTCATTTTATAAAGAGTGCATAAGTTTATTAAGCCAACCATCGGCCTTTGATGGCTTATATATCATTACAATGCTTTCACTGTAGTGACTGTTAACCCCCTTTACAGTTAATTTTGTAAGCCCTAAATCGTCAATCACAAAGTTAGGTAAATACGCCAACGCCAAGCCACTTTGCACTACCTCTATTAATGCACTGTAGTCGCTGCATCTAAATACAATATTGCGCGGGGCCATATGATCTTGCCAGCCGTCGGAGCCTATTCCTTGCTCTAAGCCGCATAACGGCGAAAACAAAGGGCATGCAAAAGCCGCCTGCAGTAATTGATTTTTATTAAGCGTTAATGCACCTTGTTGTACTAGCTGATGCGAAGCATGCGCAGCCACACTAAACTCAGTATTAAATACATCAACCGCCACTAAATTAGTATGAGAGCTATTATTTAGTGCCTCGCGAGTTACTAGCGCAATATGCGCCGAGCCAGACGCAACTTGGTTTATGGCTTCACCTTCAAACACATTATTAATACGCACCGAGCAGGGCAGTTGGCTAAGAGGTGTAAGTAGCTTTCTAAGGCCACTTTTAAGTAAAATGGCAGGCCCTGAAATAACCGCATTAAATTTATGATTTTCACTTTTAAAGCGGCTAGTAAGCTGCTGGTAATTATGAACTAAATCGCTACTGTGCTTAACAAACTCTTTGCCTTTATCATTAAGTACTAAGGTTTTACCCACACGGTTAAACAGCTCCGTGGCTAAGTTTGCCTCAACCTTTTTTAGCGTTTTAGACAGCGCACCTGGGGTAATATTAAAGTGCTTAGCGGTTGTATGCAGATTTTGCGAACCCGCCATATGAATTACTTTTTCAATGTCATCTAAATGCATAGCGCCAAACCGTATTAACCAAAAGGAAACAACTAATCACTTATTATCGATTATTTGTATATAAAAATCAGCTTATAGTGGCGCTATATATATTTTTTGAGCACTAACATGAAACACATACTGCTATTTTTTATTTTATTATCGAGTGCAGCGCACGCAAATACACCTCAACACAATTCACACAAAACCCAAAGCTATAATGGCTTCCATGGTATGGCGCTTATTTTAGCCGGCGATAAAGTACTTGCCAGCCACATGCCTTTATACGCCCCTCCACACAACTACCAAATAGTGTATGAAGTAACTACGGATGACACCCACTTAAAAACAATCAAAAATATTTTAAATAAAGCAGCAGACGAGCAAGAAAAGATCACTATTTTACCAACCAAGTTTGACCTAAATTTATTAATAAATAAAAAGACACCCACCTTAAATGTAACTGTATTTAACGGCCATTTTGAACGCGGTGGCAACGCACTTTTTACTACAAAGCTAACCTTTAAAAACCCGCTATATGTTGAAAAAATAACGACTAATCAAGCACAAAAAAATGTGTTTGCATTAATAAAGCTAACAGAGCAGCAAGGTTTAGTAATTCATAAAATACAAAGCAAGCCAAGCTATGACTCGTTAAGCTTAGTACCGCTTACTATGAGTAAATATAACGGGAAATTGAAGTGTGATGCTTCGATAAGCACTGCACTTAAAAGCAAACTAGAGGCATGTTTTAAAACTGTACCAAGCTATTTAGAAACCAAAGACTTTGCAGTTAATTAATTTATAAAACCAGTAATTTTGGCTTTAAATCGCTGGTTTTATGAAGTGTTGCTTCGTTTTTAGTAAATTTTAAGATGAAATTTTGAGATGACACCCACCGTTAATTTTGTACTTTAGCCATAATGAATTAGGTGGTGCACTTCCAATTAGAATCTAGGAATCAATAAATAAAAAATTAGGTTGGGTGTCATCATAAAAATAAACTCAACAAACGCTGCAGCTTCATGCACCGTTTGTTGCTATTTAATTTTCTAGGAGCTAATTAAAACTCATAGCTTATTTTGACTGAAAAGTTACGCCCAGGTTGGGTGTATTGGCTAAAATCAGCACCTTGTGATTGACCTGCAATCAATTCAAAAGGTACATATTCTTTATCGAGCAAGTTAAGTACACCTACATTTAGCTGCCACGCTTGCCATTCGGAGTTTGCGTATAAATCAACAACGCCGTAGCCATGTCCTTGCGTAGTTTTATTACCGTTTGTATCAAGTACTACATCCGATTGCGATTTAGCCAAACGCAACGCGGCGGTCCAGTTAATATTACCCTGTTCTGTACTTAACAATACTGAGCCATTTAACGGGCTAATGCTGGTAAGTGGCTGATCGGTTTCTTTATTTTCACCATCAACGTAGGCTACGTTTGCCTCTAGTAGTATATTTTCAGCTACATACATGGCAATTCCGGCTTCCACACCGCTTATTTGTGTTTCGCTAATATTTTGGTACTGATACAGCGTTTTGTTTACGCCAGGAATGTACGTTGGCTCAACACCCACTACGGCGGTTTCTATAAAGTCATCGTATGCTGCATAAAAAGCACTTAAATTTACGCTAATATCGCTGCTGGCGTATCTTAGCCCAAGCTCAAACGAATCACTGCTTTCAGGGTCTAAATCGGCGTTTGGTAATATTTGATAAAACGGTTCAACGCCGTGGCTTTGATAGGCTTGGTCGTGTGGTGGTATTTTAAAGCCTCGTACGTATTGCCCGTACAACGACAAGTTATCATCCACTTGGTATATAGCACCTAGCTTAGGCGAAAAAGCAGATTCGGTAATATCACCAAGCTGCGCATCGGCGTATAGCTCATCATTTTTAGCCTCTAGGGTGTAGTAATCATATCGCACACCCGCAATAACCGACCACGCGCTATTATTAAACGAGATACTGTCTTGTACATAAGCGCCAATTAAAGAGGTATCAGCCCCCGGGAATGCTTTTTGTTTTTGGTCTGTAAAATCAACAGTGCCATCGGCTAAAATACGGGTTTTAAAACGTGGGCGGGTGGTGTCGTATAAGTCTATATCAATCCCGTATACCACTTCATGATCGGCACCCTCTGCGTTAAACCCTTTATTAAATACCGCTTTTAAACCTAAAATATTTTGCTCAAAACGATAGTCGTTATAATCGGTGTAGGTGCTTGCGCCACTAATTTGATCGCTTTGTTGCTCGTAACTACTATAAGACACTTGCCCGTACCATTTATCAAACGCAGCGGTTGCTACTTCTGAATGGTAATCGAGCGCCAGTGACCAACTCGTGTCATCTTCTTCGGTTTCTTGAACAGCGGGGGTTATTACTTGCTCAGTTGTTTGATTAAAGTAATCAAGGGTGTATTTAAGTGTGCGTTTTTCATCAAGCTGTTGCTCAAATTTAACTAATAAAGCATCCGACTTAGCATCATAACCGGGTAAGTTTTCGTCATAGTTTTGTACTTCTTCGCTATCGCGGTGGCTATACACGGCACTTACTGCAAAGTCGCCTAAGTCTTTTGCCGCAGTAATATCGGCGGCAACTTGATTACTTTGACCTTGATACCCAAGCGCCATTTTTACAAAGCTGCTGTTATTTTTTAAATAATCACTAGGATCTTTAGTGGTTATAACCACAATGCCACCAAGTGCATCAGAGCCATATAATGACGATACAGCCCCTTTGGCTACTTCTACTTGTTTTACACCTGCTACGTCAAAATAATTACGGCCAACTAAATAGCCCCCTCCACCTGCATAACCATCGTTGGTGCGTCGGCCATCTTTTATAAATACAACCCGGTTACCACCAACACCACGTACTGTAAGTGTTTGCGCGCCTGCGCCACTGCCTGTCGTTGCAATGCTTGGGTCGTACTTAAACATGGTTTGTAAATCTACAGCTAGCTGACGCTCTATGTCTTGCTCGGTAATAACAGTGACTGAGCCTGTTACATCTTTAAGCTTTTGCTCAAAGCGCGAGCCACTTACAACAATATGATCGTCAATTATGTTTTCGGCAATGGCAGTGCCCGAGCCGAGTAGTAAGGTTGCTATAGCAGTAAATCTAAACGCAGAGGGATTCATTTTAACTCCAAATGATAATAGTTATTATTTATGGCGGAGATGTTACAACTAAGTCAAAATAAGATCAAATAATTATGATAATCATTTTCATTTAGATTTAATTGGTTATAATAGCCAAAAAATAAAACCGGAGTGTGTAATGAAATACCTATTTATATTGTTTGCTTTAATGGCCCAATCTGCACTTGCACAAGAGCGCGTTATTAGCGCTGGCGGCACCCTTACTGAAATAATTTATGCGCTAGACAAACAAAATACCCTTGTAGCTGTGGATCAATCGAGCATGTACCCGCACCAAGCCACGCAATTACCCCAGGTGGGTTATTATCGCGATTTAGCAGCAGAAGGCGTGCTTTCTATGCGCCCAACCACTTTATTAGCGCTTGAAGGCGCAGGGCGAAGCCAAGCACTTAAGCAAATTGAGGCAACTGGGGTTAAGCTCATTCATTATAAAAAGCCTACTTCAGTTAACGAGCTACTTGCGCTAATTAAACGCCTTGGTGACGATTTAAACGCCAAGCAAAAAGCACAAACACTTATTACACACATTACAAAATCGTTACCTGAAAAAGCAAAAGCGCAAACACACAGCGCGCTATTTTTACTCTCAGCTAATGAGCGCGGGCTTGTTGCTGCCGGGCAGGAAACCGTGCCTAATTTATTATTTAGCTATGCAGGCATTACCAATATAGGCGCTACGCATTCAGGCTTTAAAGCAATTAACACTGAGGTGCTGGCTGTAAATCAACCCGATTTTTTAGTCGCCCCAGCCCATGTTGTACACAGCCTTGGCGGTAAGCAGGCCTTTTGTGAGCAGCCTACACTACGTTTATTAAAAGCGGCGCAAACCTGTAACTTACTTGTAATGGATAGCCTACTTTCGCTTGGCATGTCGCCGCGTATTGCCACAGCAATTAATGAGCTTAGCGAGTATAAAACCCGCTTATGAACACCCTAACATTGAGCCGTTTTAACCCTGTAACACTTAGCCAACCCTATAAATGGATGCTATTAGCCTCAGTTTTTATTTTTGCTTTGGCGCTACTAAGCATAGGGTACGGGCCTGCCGGATGGGATTGGCGTTTAGCCATTGCTTGGCTTGCGCCTGAGCGCTTTAATCAGTTTGATGCGCTGCAAATTAATGTGGTTATGCAAATACGTTTGCCACGTTTTATGCTTGCTGTGCTTGTAGGGTTGGTACTTGCCCAAACAGGCGCGTCAACGCAAGCGCTTTGTCGCAACCCATTGGCCGACCCATCCATTATTGGCATTAGTGCAGGTGCAGCCATGGTTGCTGTGGCGTTTATAGCACTTAGCGCGCAGTTTAATTTTAACGCGCAGCTGTATTTACCTTATGCCTCGTTTTTAGGGGCGCTTGGTGTTACCTCGCTGGTATATTTTATTGCCAAGCAACAAGGGCAAATAAATATCACCACACTTATATTAGTGGGGGTGGCTATTAACGCGTTAGCCTTTGCGGTTATTGGGCTATTGAGCTTTTTTGCCGACGACAGCGCACTGCGATTAATAAATTACTGGACCATGGGCTCATTAGGCGGAGCAAGCTGGGGCACTATTATTCAAGCTTTACCGTTACTGCTTATTAGCCTTATTGGCCTGTGGCGGTTAAAAGAGCCCATGAACTTGCTCCTTATTGGCGAATCACAAGCTCAGTACCTAGGAGTAGACACCAGCAAACTCAAACTATATGTAATTATACTTGTTGCATTAGGCGTGGGTGCGGTTGTGGCACTTACTGGTTTAATAGGGTTTGTTGGTTTAGTAGTCCCGCATATTGCCCGCTTAATGGTGGGGCCGCATTTACGTAATATGCTGCCGCTTTGTATGTTAATTGGCGTAGTGGTATTGCTACTTTCTGACTGGTTAGCACGTATTATTATTATGCCAGCAGAGCTACCTATTGGCATTATTACCGCACTTTTGGGTGCGCCATTGTTTATTTATTTAATCGTTAAAAATAAGCGAGGCTGGTCATGATCGCGTTTAACAACCTAAGTGTTGGCTTTGGCAACCATAACGTTTTAAACACCATTAATGGCAGTGCTAAACAAGGCCAACTTGTTGCACTACTTGGTGAAAATGGCGCGGGTAAGTCTACTTTACTGCATACCTTAGCTGGTATGCATGCCTTTACAGGTAATGTACTTTTTAATAATAAGCCGCTGGCCGCTCACGATAAAAAGAGCCTAGCCACACAGCGCGCAGTAATGATGCAAGCTAACCACGTCGGGTTTGATTTTACAGTATTTGAGCTTATTGCCATGGGCCGCTACCCGTATGTAGAGTCATTAAAAATGCAAAGCGAAAAAGTACATAAATACGCCGCCATTATGGATTTAAGTAATTACTTAACTCGCCGCATAAGTGCGCTTTCGGGCGGCGAGCAACAACGTGTGCATATGGCGCGTACTTTGGCGCAGCTAAACGCCTTTACACAATCGGCTGAGCCAAAAATCATGCTGCTCGACGAGCCTACATCAGCACTAGATATGCGCCATCAGCATGCTTTGCTCAGCTGTGTTAAAGCGTTTGTAGAGCAAGGTAACAGCGCTATTATAGCAATACACGATCTAAATTTGGCCAGCCTGTATTCAACCGATGCTATTTTACTGCACAACAAAAAAGTGCTGCAAAGCGGGCCTATAAACACCGTATTAACTGAACAAAACTTACAACAAATGTATGCCATGAAACTGCACGTAAACCCTCATCCTTATAACGATGCACCCATGGTTTTTTCTCAACGTCAGGAGTTTTTATGAGAGAGCAAGCGTTAAAAGATGCACGTACCTTGGTTTACAAAACCAATGCCGGTGTCATGTCGACCATTTCTAATAATTTACGCGGCTACCCGTTTGGCTCAGTAACCCCCTATATGTGCGACGAACAAGGCCGAATATACTTTTTTATTAGCGATATAGCCCAGCACACTAAAAATTTAAAGCACGACTCGCGTATGAGCCTTACTGTATTTGACGCCGCCGACAGTGGCGATCAAAACGAGCACGGCCGCGTAACACTCGTAGGTGATGGCTCTATTGTGACAAAGGAGCGAAGCGAAGTGCTACTTGATAAATATATAGCTTTGTATCCTGAGGCTGCAAGCTATCGCAATGCGCATGATTTTCAGCTTTGGCAATTAGATGTAGTACGGGTGCGTTATATTGGCGGTTTTGGAAAAATATTTTGGCTTGAGCAAAACGAATGGCAAGCTCAGCCTAAAAAGTGGGACGAAAGCCAACAGCAAAGCATGATTAACCATATGAATGAAGATCACCAAGATGCTATGTCGCTCATATTAATGCAGCACTATAACGTTGCCGACAACACACCAATAATGAGCGGCTTATTACCCACAGGCTTTTATATTCAAAGCCAAAAGCGTAATTACTTTATTAATTTTAAAACCCAGTGCAACAGCCCGCTAGAGGTACGTAAAGCGCTGGTTGAGCTAACCAACCAAGCCCGAAATAACTAAACTAAATACATGGCGACATAGTTAACCTGAGCCTTGGTTAAGAGATTTACTAACTATGTCGTTATTTTATAAGCAAGCTGTTTGCTCGCCTCGCTCACTTCGCTTGCCTAACGCTTTAAAAGCGGCTTGCTGATGCTGTTTTTGTACATAACGGGGTGGCAAAGGGTTAACCTGCAACTGATATCCATTTTGATTAGCTTGCACATTCGTTACCGGCGATATCCACACAACATTTAGCTCTGGCGCTAAACGCTTAATAACGCGCGCTATACCTTCGCCATTTTTCACATGAAAATCGCCCGCTATATGCATTACCTGCGCATCTTTATGATTATTTAAATAGTTAACGATAGACTCCCCCATGGTTTCATCCCATGTAACTTGCGCAGCATAATAATTCTCGTTTTGACTGGGCGAGCCGTGGTGCATTGAGGTCATAAAACGTTGTTTATAATCACTGGGAGACGTATCAATAGCGGCTGCAATATAGCTCTGCTGTGTTTCATCAAGTTTACTTAAATAACTTACCCCTTGCCTGCCAATACAGGTGACTATATTTTTAGGGGCATTTGCAGCTATTACATCGCGATTGTTCGTTTTTGCCAGCTCTACCAGCGCACGGTAACCACTTTTGTAATTTGGCCACGCTTGGGTGTTGTCAATTAAGTATTGCTCACCAATTTCACCTTTAACATACTGGTTTAAAGTAAGCTGATCGGCGCGGCTAAATTGTTCAAGCGAAAGGGCAGTGCGTTTATTGCTTTTGCTTAATTGCTCAAATAACTCAGCCTGAAATAAATGCACACCCGGGTGCGTATGCCATTCTCCTACTAAAACCACATCGGCATTTAATAGCTTGGGCTCTAATAATACAGAGCTAACAGGCTTTGCTTGTGCATTATAAAGCGCTGAGTAATATAATGATGAGCTTTTATCAGGCACCGTGGCTGTTGTGCTACAACCACTCAAACCCGCAACTAACGCCAGAGTTAACATAGACTTTTTCATACACACCTTTTAAAATCCGTTAATGCAAATAATTATCAATATCATATATTTATAATGCGTACTAAGCCAGCCAAACTGCAGCTTACTTACATAATCAAGGAAATGAGCGAAACGTGTATTTATATGTCTTAACTTTGCTTGTAAATATTAAATAGCATTTGATAGCAATGCCTTAGGTAATTTGTTAAAACTGTATAAAGTAGAAACATGAGCGTGACATCGGCAGAAGTATGCTCGATTCGCGGTCTATAAAATTGTTAGATGTTAAATGGAGTTCTATGAAGCATCCACTTTTTAGTGAAAACATGGAAGATGGTTTTAGCCTATTCTTACTAAAATCTTCTGAATCAAGAAGCTGTCTCTTATTTGGTACCTCAGCTCTTTTATTATTTATATTTGCAAGTCAAAACACCAGTTTTATGAGTTTCCTTAATGAACACTGGTTTGGTAACATTCTTCAGATTTTATGTGTAATTGGAGTTTTGTTAAGTTGGTTTTCAGCACAAGCACATTCATATAAAAATGGACACTTTAAACTAGTAGCTTCCATATTCTTACTTTGGTCCATTAGCTATATGCACCTGTTTTATATACAGTTAACTGAAAAAACCTAACGTAAATATCAAATGAAAAAATTATAGTTGGCTGTTTTTTGTTCCTAAAACCATTTTTGTCAACTATATTTTTCCGCTTATGTAAGCGCTAGGCACTGGAGAAGGTTTAATAGATGGAACCAAATTATTCAGAATATTCTATTACTGAATTGCAAGAAGCTATCACGTCTATTGATAGGGCTTTGTACCCTGAACGCTTTGAGCTATTAAAAGCCGAACTATTAAATAGAGACGAAGAAGACCATGAAGCTTATCAATTAGTAAGCCTTTCATCGAAGGACTTACTTATTAAGCTCAGCAATGCATTTTTTGTAATTCCGTTGATGATCTATGTAGGAGTAGATGCACTTAATAGCGGTGAAATACTCCTTAAAGGAGCAGCTATATCAAAAAATGAAAACTTTATATTATTTACATTAAGCGTAATGTTTTGTTTTTTAATCTCAGCGGTACTGACATGTAGCCTGTTTGTGGATAAGAGCAAAAGTTCCTGACAAATACATTATGTCGTTCATAAATTCACTAGTACACAGTTCGATTGGTAGTGTTTTTCTGGAGGTTGATAATATTTTCAACTCAGGGCAAAACATGCTGCACAAGCTAAGCAAAAACAAGTTATAGAGAATAAGAAGACGGTGAAGTGTATTTAAAAACTCTATAACTGAAACAAAAAGGCCGCAGTAATAAATACTGCGGCCTTTGTTTTTAGCTAAACTTTTTTAAACTAGCTAAGTTTAGTAAGAGCCTGCGCTGTAAATAAGCTCGTAGCTGTGGCTGTAAATCTCAAGGATGTTACCAAACGGGTCTTCCATGTAGATCATGCGGTACGGCTTTTCACCCGGGTAGTAATAACGAGGGGCTTGCATACGTTTTTTACCGCCAGCTTCTACAATACGCTCGGCTAAACCTTCTACATCAGGGTCTTGAACACAAAAATGAAAGATGCCTGTTTTCCAGTATTCAAAATTGTCTTTTGGGTTTTCTTGGTTTTTAAATTCGAAAATTTCGACACCAATACGATCCCCTGTAGATAGGTGCGCTATTTTGAATTTTTCCCACTTTTCGCCAAATACTTCTGTACACATTTCGCCAATTGGGCTTTTGTCTTCGGTAATTAAAGTCGGTTTCATTATTGTGTACCAACCCATCACCTTAGTGTAAAACTCGACTGCTTTTTCAACGTCGGGAACCGAAATACCAATGTGCGAAAAACTACGTGGATATGTATGACTCATAATACTTCCTCTTTAACTTGTGACTTATCTTGTGACTAGTTGATGGAGTTAGTTTACGAATTGAACAATATTAAGTAAAATTATCATTAATCATCATTTTGAGTACGTTTTGTAATGATAAATCCAACATGGTTAAACACGTTTTGTACTTTGGTTGAGGTAAATCATTTTACCCAAACCGCCGAGCGTCTTTTTATGACCCAATCGGGCGTAAGTCAGCACATTAAAAAGCTAGAGCAGCAAGTAAACTGCGCGCTATTAGAGCGCCACGGCAAACAATTTACCCTTACCGTACATGGGCAAAACTTGTATCAACAAGGCAGCTTGTTATTAAAGGAATGGCAATTTTTAGAACAACAATTAAAAGATGATTCACCTTACAGCGGCTTGGTAAAAATACAATCGCCTGGTAGTTGTGGGCTACAATTTTATAGCCAATTATTAGCGCTGCAGGCAAAGCATACCGAGCTTAATATTGATTATCGCTTTGCACCCAATACAAGTGTAGAGCAAGCTGTGGCAAACCACAGTGCCGACATAGGCTTTTTAACCCAAGCCCCTACGCTTAGCGAAGTCACCAGCCACAAAATTGGTAAAGAAGCCTTATTACTTGTCACACCCGCACATATTAAAAACCCAACGTGGGAGGTCTTATGTGAGCTTGGCTTTATTGGCCACCCCGATGCAAAACACCACGCACAGCTCCTACTAAGCGAAAACTACAGTGAGTTTGAACATGTTGATCAAATTAAACGCACGGGGTTTTCTAACCAGATAAGTTTAATACTGGAGCCGGTAAGTTTAGGGCTAGGTTTTACGGTTTTACCTGCGCATGCCGTTAGCGCATTTAATAAACCTGCGCTAATTAAAACGCACCACTTAGCTAATCCGATTAGCGAAAATATTTATGTGTGCCATCACCGAAATAGGCCAATGGCAAAGCGCATGAATACAGTAATTGAAGCAATAAAGGCAGGCTAGGGCGCGTGTAACTGCGCCCGTAAAGCCCCTTTACAACTTAAGCTGTGCGCTTAGGCTTTTGCTTAATTGCGAGTATGTTTTGCTTAGTTTGCAAATACACTTTGTGCACTGCAAAGGTTAGTAAACCCATAAGGGCCATTAAGCACAGTGTTGGCCATAGTGACTGAGTGTGATAACCAAACACGCCCATAAGCCAGCAAATTAGCACCCATTGAATAACATACAAAGCAGTTACATGTTTGCTCGCATACAAAAGAGCGCGGGTAATAGGGCCGTTGAATTTATTAGCAAACACATACTCTATTACCGCTAATCCAAATAAATTTAAACCGATTAAATAAATAATACCGCCGCCATTTAAATGAAAAAAGTTGCCAAACTGCCCCTTAAAATCAGTAATAAGCCACGCTGTGCCAATAATTAATAATGCAGCACCTAACTTTGCGCATACACTAAATAAATACGCAGCACTATGCTGACTATTTATGTATAAACGCCCAAGCACGTAGCCGGTTAATATAGCGCTTATCCACGGAAACACCGGAAAATAAACCTGGTAGTTATTAGCAAAAAACAAATCGCTAATATAAGGCGAAAGTGCAAACTGCTGCCCCCTTAAAAACTGGCTTATAAGTGCAATAGCAATGGCTAAGCATGCAATCCATGCGGTTTTCCAACGGGCAATATTAAGCGCCCCAAACAGCAATAAGCTTACTCCGGCAAGTTGTAAAATATCACCTGTAAGCACCATAAATTGTAATTGCCCCGCACTGAGCGGACTTTGCCAGCCATAGGCATTTATAAATGCCTCTGGCATGGTGTTAAATACCTCAATGGGTAGCCAAAACTTTGCCGCATTCATTAAATACGCAAGTAGTAAAAGCTGTATGCCGCGCTTAATTAATAACATGGGTGTTTGCCTACGCGAAAGCGCCATAGATAGCCCCATTGCCACCAAAAACGAGGCTGTGCCTTTGCCAAGTATATGAATAACAGCGCCAAATAGGCTTTCACTTTGAAGCTCCGTGCTCGAGTACATCCATAAAGTGTGTACTAAAATCATAATAAAAACGCTCGCACCTCGGGCAAGGTCAATCGTTTTAAGACGTGTGTTCATTGGTTTTAATATCCTTTTTTGGGCAGGTTTGGCATTTGTTATAACCTGCTAAATAATAACGACAGCACGTTAAGCGCTTAGGCGTTAATTTAAATGGGGTGTTTAAATTAAAGTGATTACTGATTAAGTTATGTAACTGTTGATGGCAATGTGTAATGTGCTCAGCACTTGCTAAATTTAAGCTATGAGCGCGCTCAAATGCACTGTTAAGGGTGTCGATTAACAACCGGCCTTGCTCTTTTTTACCCAGCGCATACTTAATATTTATCCACTTACCTACACAGCTTACAAATTCAATTAGTGCATTATTTTGCTCAGCTTTACTTAATAAAGGCGCGCCTGTAAGGGTAAACCCTCGGCTATACGCGCCGCTCATTTTTAACTGTAAATGTATTGGGTTATGCGCGTTGTGTTTGCACGTATGCCAATAACAATATGCATGAATAGCTTGCCAACAAAGCTGCAAATATAAATGCCGGCTAATAAATTGCGTAGGCGCATGGGGGTAGTGCGCCTTGCAATGAGAAGCCAATACATACACTAAATTTAAGCTTGGATGAGCCGCAGCAACCGGCTCATTTGGGCAAAACAAAAAGTGCGAAAGGGTGTTAGGCTTAGCCATACAGCTTTGCCGATACCGGGTTATCTAAATTTCCTGCAAACTGTAAGCTGCCTGCGGGGTCGGTTAAATCAACCATTTGCTTATTATTGCCAAGCTGTAAGCGGTTTAAGCAAGAGTGTGCAAATTCATCACTAAAAAAGTCATACTCTTTAAAGCGCTCATTTAAGGCAGGGTTGGCTTGTTGATACGCGTTTACACTTTGCGCAACGCCTTGCCAAAAATCGTGCTCGGTAATGCGCGCTTCTCTTACTAAAATAGCGACTAGGTATCTAAAAAAGCAGTCAAATACATCAGTAAATATACTTAGTAATTCAAGCTCTTTAGGCATAGCAATATGAATACGCGACACTTCCTCAGGTAAAGACTCAGTGCTATTAAGCAGCGCGACTTCTTCGCCTATGTCTTTCATGTAAGCGCCCACAGGCACTGAATTTTTAAGCTTTAAAATGAGGTTTTCGCCGTGGGGCATAAACACTAATTTATGGGCATAAAAACAATGCACTAAAGGAATAAGGTAGGCGTTAAAATAGCTTTGCAGCCAAGCGTGTGTGGTTAAACCGCTTTGATCTATTAATGCACCTGCCATACTTTTACCGTTGTTATCTAGGTGCAGCAATGCGGCCATGGTGGTGAGCTGCTCATTATTTTGTAAATTATGGTTTGGGTTTTCGCGCCATAAACACGCAAACATTTTACGATACGGTGTATCACCGAGTGCACTTTGCTCAAAAGTGTGATGCGCATACCCTAAAGTGGCGTACTCTCTAAGTGCTGTAAAGTTACACGCGCTAAGTGTTGGGTCGTGGTTTACTTTATTAAACACCCAATCATTTATGGCCGGAGTGACTGCCATATAAGCACGCGAAAGCCCACGCATAAAGCCCATATTTAAAATAGACAGCGCCACTTTTAAATACGGTTTATGCGGGTGCGAGCAGTTATATAATGTACGAATAGATTGCTGCGCTTGATATAAGTCGTCGCCTTCTCCTAAATACACTAAGCGGTTATTGGCAAACTCGTTGGCAAACACCACACTTAATTTATGCTGGTACTGCCACGGATGGGCCGGCATAAATAGGTAGTCGTCGGGGTTTAGATTTTGCGCTTTTAGCGCTTTATTAAACGCATCACGAGTGGTTAAATCAAGCTCGCCACTAATATGGCTTGGATAATCGCTAAAGTATTCACTATAAGCAAAATCACATACTGTTTTGTGCGCCGCTAACCACAGCACTTTAAACGGTTTACCCACTTCTGGCGCATAGCGTAAAAAGTCGCTTTTGCTAAAACCAATTCGGCCATTATTAGCCACAAATGCAGGGTGGCCTTCGCTCATTGCAGCCTCTATTTGTTGCAGCCCTAATTTCGCAAGTTCGGCTGCGCTAAGCGTGTTGTTTTCGCGTTTATAACAGGCACTGGCAAGTGTGGCGTTAAGCTCTTCAAGGTAGGTGGCTAAACGCTCACCAGTTAAACCCAGCGCAGGGCCTTGCACACTAAAAAAGTGTAGTACATCAAGCGCTACTTGCTCATTGTTAAGGTTATAAAAACATAAGCTTGGCTCGTCTATATCTATGTGGTTAAGCGCCATAGCGCAGCCATTAAATATAAAGTAACCCCCTTCAATATTGACTTTAAAACCGTGTGGGGTTTGCTCCGCAACCAATAAGCGCTCGTGTACAAGCTCGCTAATGGCTTTACTTTGTAAGTGCCTATTTGCCCACTGCCAGTGATCAAACTTTACATAGTCGGTGTTTATTGGCGTTTGCGATTTGTAATGTAAATCAACATGCGTTTCAAACGCGGCTTTATTACAAAATCCAAGGTATGCGTTTTTATCACCAAGGATTATTTGCTTAATATGCACAAAGCCTAAACGCTTATTTAAGGTATGAATTTTACTATTGGCAATATCGGGCTCTACCACTACCCGTGCATTATCATTATGGGTAAAAATACTGTGCAATACGCACTGCATTATTTCAAAGCTAAAATGGCGTTTGGGCCTTGTATTTGGGGCAAGTAAAATATGCATGCCCGTATCGTTTGGCATTACCTCATAGGCAGCTGCGAGTAGCTCGTCATGCTTTAGACTGTAAAGCTCAACAAGGGCAAGTAGCTCATTATTTTGTTCAATAACATACGCATGATGATGTGGGTTGTTAATTATATCTTGGTAGGCGCTGCACATTTGCTCGGGTGTGTGTTTACTCATACCCCAAAAATGCGCATAAGGCAGTGTAAGCCACTGACAAATAATAGGCATGTCGCTTTGCTGTAGTAACCGCATAGTCACATTACCTGTGTGTTGTAACGTGGTTACAAAAGATGAAAAATACATAAAAACTCCTAAATCTTTTTAATTATTAAGTGGCTGTATGTGCAGTGCGGCCAACAAATTTAACCCGCCATAGCAAAATAGCGCCAAGGCTTGCAAAGCCAATGGCTGCAAAGTAAAAAGGCACGGTTGTATTAAAATATTCCACACTCATACCCACCAATAACGACGCTAAAATAACGCCAATATTTTGCGCAACATGCACTTTGGCAAAATCACTGCCGTAGTGAGCAGGCTCACTTTTGGCAAATAACATAACCTCTAATAAAACCATGACTTGAAACAGCGCTATACCGTATAAAACGCGAGAGCCGACAACTAGCCACACCGACTCTTGCGCCTGTAAATAAAGCCCAATAGCGCCAAAAATAAGCGCGCACGAAAACGTACTGGTGCGGCTAAATGCAGGAAGAGGTAAGTGCTGCCTAAAATGGTTAAACAGCAGCATTAGTAGGGCTGAAAAAGCAGGAATGGCGTACACAAGCGCACTTCGAAACGCACTGCTTTGCGCGCTAATTCCCTGCCAATGGGTCGTAAAAAATGGCCTAATTAAAAAGGCGCTAAAGTAAACCACCACGCTTATAAAGCAAAATTGCCAAATAAAGTACGGTGTACGAGTGCGCGGTTTTTCGCTTTCAATAGCGTGCTGATAAATACCTAGCTTTAAGCTCAGCATTAAATAGGCGCACAGCAGCACTTGTATTACATCGCCTGCAGCACTTAATAACAGTGCATAACGCGGTTCGTTTAAACCAAAAAAGTACCCGCCCACTAACGCGCCACCAATAGCGCCAAAGTGCATAAGTACCGAAAACAACCCAATAATAGAAAGGTGCTTACTTTGCTGCTCTAAACGCAGTGCAAACGGATAAATAAGCAGGTAACTGGCTTTAAGCACCAACATAAGTTGGTAATAAAACCAAAATTCCCACACATTAGTTGCAAAGTAACAAAGCAACCCAAAGCAGGCGGCAATCACTTGCGTTACAAGCCAAAGCGCCAGCTCGTGGTATTTTTTAGCAACCTTTGCCCACAGGGGCAGCGCGAGCATAACGGTAATACAACAGTTAGCTACAAACACCCCAATAAGCGTGGGGTTACTTACAGAAAATTCACTGGCAAAAAATTGCGGATAAAACGGCAGTAATAAGGTATCGCACACCACCGAAGTAACCGTAAGTAAAATAAGCGCTAAACGTAAACTCATGCGGCGTTACTCTTTTGCTGTGAATGAGTTTCTACATCGCTTAAATCAAAGCACTGAAATGCAATTTTTTGCTCAACCTGATACGGCGCATAACCAAGTATTTCGCGCAAAATTATACTGTTGCGATAACACGCCATGCCTAAGTCGGGGGTTACAAAACCATGGGTGTGCTGCTCTGCATTTTGTACAAATATACGTTTTTGGTCGGTATCTATTGCGTATTCACGGCTTACTATATAACGGCCTTGATCATCTTCTGGGAGCTGCTGTGCAATGGGGTTTAAAAAAGCGGGGCGCTTGTATTTAAAGCCCGTGGCACAAATTAAGTAATCGGTTTTTATTTCAAAGGCTTCGTTTAGCTCTTGATGGTAAAACTCAGTCACTAAACGCCCAGCACTCTTACGCGTATTAGTAAGTTTGCTGTTCGTTTTAAATGTGGTAGAAATGGGTCCATCTAAGCTTTGCGCGTAAAGGGTGTCAAAAATGTCGTTAATTAAATCGCCATTTATGCCTTTAAATAAGTTTTTTTGATTTTGGTTAAGCCAATCTCGTTGCTCAGTTTTTAAATTATAAAAGTAATCAACATATTCAGGTGAGGTCATCTCAAGGGTGAGCTTGGTATATTCCAGCGGAAAATAACGCGGCGAGCGAGCTATCCAATCTAGTTGCAAACCTTGTGGCACGGCTTGCTGCAATAAGGTGTGATAAATTTCAGCAGCACTTTGTCCAGCTCCTACAACCGTTACGCGCTTAGCAGATTTTAGCTCATCAAGGCGGTGGCAAAAGTCGCTACTGTGCATTACGTTATTAGAATTACTGTGCACTGCACAATCAGGAATATATGGGGCAGGGCCGGTGCCAAGCACTATGTGACGCGTAACATAGTGTTGCTCCCCATTTGGGGTATTACAGGTAACGGTATAGCACTGAGTTTGCTGGCAAAATTCAACCTTAGTTACACTTTGCTCAAAGCTTACGTTACTCAACTGCGAGCACACCCATTGGCAATATAGGTTGTATTCTTTACGCAGTAAAAAAAAGCTCTCGCGAATATAAAATGGGTATAAGCGATTATTAAGCTTGGCATAATTTAAAAAACTGTACTGGCTAGTAGGATCTGCAAGGGTCACCAAGTCAGACATAAACGGCGTTTGCAAAGTAACACCTTCTAGCATCATTCCTGGGTGCCAATCAAATTGGCTACGCTGCTCTAAAAATAAGCTTTTAACGCCCTCTAATGGTTCACTTAAACACGCTAACGATAAATTAAACGGGCCAAGGCCAATGGCTATAAAATCATAAGGTTGGTTACTCATTATTTTTGCTCCTTATACGTTTGCCACGCAATAGTGCTAATTTGTTCAAGCACGGCGCGCACATCGCTCAATTGGCACTGCGCATTGAGTAACGTAAATTTAAGGTAGTGACGGCCGTTAATTTTGGTGCGCGCAATCATGGCTTCACCGGTATTTAAAAATGTTTGGCGTACGTGCAGGTTTAGGATATCGAGTAAATCGGGATTATGTTTTAGCGCTTCTGGCGCAAAGCGAAATACTAGCGCGCTAAGCTCTGGGTAATTTATAACTTCAAAATCAGGGTGGTCGTTAAGCACAATGTGGGTTTGACGAGCAAGCCCAATTACTTTATCAAACGCTCGACCAAGTGGCGCTTCGCCCATAGTGCGCAGTGTTAACCAAAGTTTTAAGGCATCAAAACGGCGTGTGGTTTGTAAGCTTTTATCAACTAAATTTGGCGTGCCATTGCCGGCCTCAGCAAGCGGGTTTAGATAGTCGGCGTAAAGGGTTATATGGCTAAAATGGCGTTTGTCACTTAATAAAAAAGCACTGCAGCTAACCGGCTGCATAAATGATTTATGGTAATCAATGGTAATTGAATCTACTTTTTCTATGCCGTTTAAAGCACTTCGGTGATGCTCGCTTACTAGTAACCCGCCGCCGTATGCGCCATCAACATGGCACCAAAGCTGCTCTTTTTTAGCAAGTTTTGCTATGTCTTCAATAGGGTCAATTGAGCCAAAATCGGTTGTACCTGCGGTAATTACCACAGCGATAGGTAAATCGCCCTTAGCTTTAGAATCCTCAATTGCGTGGTTAAGCGCATCCATATCCATTTGCATTTTGCTGTTTGTAGCCACAGGCACTACCGCGTTATAACCTAAGCCCAATAACGCCGCAGCCTTTTGAATACTAAAATGCGCCACCTCTGAGCAATAAATACGAAAACGCGAGGCAACGTTTGGCAAACCTTGAAGTTTTACTTGATGCTCAGGGGCATAACGGCTCACTGCGACTTCGCGTGCAACAAGCATAGCCATTAAATTCGATTGCGTACCACCACTTGTAAAAACGCCATCGGCAGTGCTCGGTAATTTTGCTTTTTCACAGCTCCAATCAATTAATTTTTGCTCAATAAGGGTCGCGCCAGCGCTTTGATCCCACGTGTCTACCGAGGTATTGATTGCGCCAATTATGTGCTCTGCCACAACCGCAGGGTACGTAACAGGGCAATTTAAATGCGCCATGTAACGCGGATGATGAAAATACACAGCGTGATCCAAATACACGCTTTTAAGCTCGTTTAATACAGCAGGAAAATCAGCGAGAGGTTTGGCTAAATCTACATCATTAACAGTGGCGGCAAGTGTATTAACAGACACGCCAGAAAACGGCTTTTGCGCTTTTGCCATAGCTTGTTGCACAGCCGAAAGCCCCTGCAACGACGCTATTTGATAATTAATAAACTGATCAAGATTAAATTGCGGCGGAAGGCCATTTTTCTCAAATAAAGCTTGGTTTTGGATAGGGCTGAGCTGTGCAGTTTGTAATTGTGACATATTTCGCTCCTTGGTACTCATTTTGGGTTCAAGGATCTTAATGGTAATGATTTTTATTTACAATAATGAAAATGGATTACTTCTATGTTTTTTTTCGGGTTAAGAAATGGATAATTAATTACAAAGAATTACATTAGAAATAATGTAAACACGTTTTATATTGAAAGTTTGGAAGTCGAGTTTATGTGTAATTTGAATAAAATGCATAAAAAGGGGAGGTTGGGTATTTAAAAATACTTAAAAATAAGGGCGTTAACAGCAACGCCCTAAAACCTTTTAATAAAACCTTGGCTTTGCACCAATAAGTGCATTAAAGGCAATGTTAATTAGCTCACCAATTTGGTCTTTAAATCAACTAAATCGGTTGCTGTGGTAATTGGTTGAATTTCCCATGGATCAAAAATAGAGTCTTCTGAGCGTTTTATCCACGCACCGCGCATACCATGCGAAATAGCGCCGGTTATATCAAAAGGGTTACTCGAAATAAGCCACGTATTTGCACCCGTTGAGTTGGTTTCGCGTAAAAAATGGCTGTAAACGCCCGGGTTTGGCTTAAAAGTTTTTATGTCGTCGGCGCTTACAACGCCTTCAAAAAGCTCACTAATGCCAGCGGCTTCGAGTAAGGTATTTACCGCAGCGGCCGCGCCATTAGAAAACGCAAACAATCGGTAATTTTGTGCTTTAAGTTGCTCAAGCCCTTTTTTAACATCGTCGAAGGCGGGTAACGTTTTATATTGCTCAAGCAATTGCTGTTTTTGATCGTCACTAAGCTGCGTTTTATGCGCTAAACACGCGTAATCAAGTGCCTGTTTAGTACAAACTGAAAACGGAACATAGTTTTGCATTAAGGCGTGCCTAAACGAATACTCCAACTGTTTTTCACGCCATGTATTTGAAAAGTTTTGTGCGTTATCGCCAATCATATCTTTAAGTAATGTAAGCACACCATGGGTATTTATAAGCGTGCCGTATACGTCAAATGCGAGTGTGGTTGCCATGTTTACTCCCAAAAATTTTAAGATACTTGTAGATTAGTGACTACGAGCTTAACTTACTTTGAACACTTGCTCAAATTAATCAAATTTATATGCATCAAGCGCTAAAATATCCATTTCGGTTTGCTCATGAATTTTTTCAATATAGCTGCCCCCTGCACCCATAGCAGCAAATAATGGTAAAAAGTGCTCTTGTGTAGGGTGGTTAAATAAGGCAAATGGCGCCTCGGTTAAGTAGTTTAATAGTTTTGGAACATCGTGCGCTAAAAGCGTTTGTTCAACCCAATGGGTGAATGCTTTTACCATGGGCACTCGGTTTGGGGTAGCTGGGGTTTTAAATATTTCACCTAGGTTATGGCTAATGCCGCCGGAGCCAATAATTAATATATTTTGTTCACGAAGCGGAGCAAGTAACTGGCCATATTTATACATAGTTTTTGCGCCTAAGCGTGTATTAATAGACACCTGAACAATAGGAATATTAGCGTGTGGGTACATTAAACGTAATGGGATCCACACACCGTGATCCCACCCTTGCTCTTTATCAAGTACCGCATTCAACCCTTCGCTAT
Source organism: Pseudoalteromonas sp. NH0006-46 (assembly GCF_057547735.1). Classification (NCBI taxonomy): domain Bacteria; kingdom Pseudomonadati; phylum Pseudomonadota; class Gammaproteobacteria; order Alteromonadales; family Pseudoalteromonadaceae; genus Pseudoalteromonas; species Pseudoalteromonas sp. NH0006-46. The sequence goes on from NZ_BAAJML010000009.1 coordinate 184,875, forward strand.
TAAAATAATTAGCAATAGTATTGGCAAGTTTTGGTGAACCAGGAGCGCGATAATGTATGTTGTACATTTGAGTTGGAAAGTTATAAAAGTCGTGAATAGTTTTAGGAGCTGCCCCTGCGGTAATTTTAATATTGCTTGCTTGATCAAAATGCGCTGAAAAAATCACAATAGCACTGGGTGTAATAAGTGACTGCCCCAAAGACGCTATAAAATTAGCAGTAGCCGATTGCTCTATAGCCATTATTGGTGAGCCATGAGATAAAAATAATGCGGGCTGAGTCATACTAAAAACCTTAACTAACAATGAGTTTAAGCACTATATTGGTTTTTATTTTGACGATAAATATGCTATTTATTTATATATTAAAAACAAATTGTTGTTAATTATGGACAAGCTGACCACCATGAAAACCTTTTTAGCCGTTGTGCAAGAAGGTTCGTTTTCTAAAGCTGCCGATAAGCTCGATATTTCTCCTCAGTTAGTTAGTAAATATGTTTCAGCCCTAGAAGATAATTTACATACTCGTTTACTGCACCGCACTACACGTAAAGTAAGCCCTACCGAAGCGGGTGTTCAGTATTTTAAGCGCTGCCAGCAAGTTATTATTGATATTGATGATATGGAAAACTCTCTTAATAATTTAAGCACCAGTGTATCTGGCGTATTAAGTATTAGCGCGCCTATGTCGTTTGGTACAAGGCATTTAGCACCACTGCTGGTTGAGTTTCAAAAACAGTACCCAAATTTAAAGTTAGATTTAAAACTAACAGACCAATTTATAGATATAGTTGAGCAAGGCATTGATATAGCATTGCGTATAGGCGTGTTAAAAAACTCATCCCTTATTGCTAAAAAAATAGCGCCTATACAGTTAGCGGTATTTGCATCGCCGGCATATTTAAAACAGCACGGCACACCCACTACATTACAAGAGCTGCAACAACATAACTATTTGCGCTACGCCAACGCAGAGCCAACAAAAATGCTTGCAGGTGTAGATCAGCTAAAAGGTGAGTTTAAACTTAATAGTAATTTAGTGGCTAACAATGGCGATATATTACTAAACGCAGCCATAGCAGGCGGCGGCATTGCCATGCAGCCTACTTTTATCGCAGGTGAGGCATTAGCCCAAGGAAAAATAATACGTATTTTACAACACCTTGAACCCGAGCCTATGGGGCTTTACATGGTGTATGCAAACAGGCAATTTTTACCGAGTAAAGTACGCGCGTTTGTTGATTTTTCAAGCAAATACTTCGGAGACACCCCATATTGGGATAGCTATTAATTCAAAGAAAACGTTATGGTTAATAGTTAGCCGTTAGCCGTTAGCCAATCTTATTTTCATAATGCTCACCTTACTAGCTAACAACGTTAAAAAGTAAATTACAAAAATCGCCCCCAGCGTATTGGCTTTTACCTAAAGTTAAAATAAGAAAAACTGGTTTGCCAATAACTTGATGTC
>NZ_BAAJML010000010.1:0-155439 GCF_057547735.1 Pseudoalteromonas sp. NH0006-46
ATTAAACCGCCTAAATTCATATGGGTGACTGGTGCATATTCACACCAATCGACGTCATTACTGGATGCATAGTCATATTTAAAGTGAGTTTAAATGATAAGAACACTTGGTTTTTGAATAAAAAGATCAAGAAAACACAGCTGCCTGCTTGACCGGAACTTTCTAATGGGTGACCCTAATCACTTACTTGCGTATAGCCCTGGTCAACGACAAGCTGGGCCGTTTCTAATTTGATTGCCGCAGAATACGTTGCGCGTTTTAATTTCGTCATTTTTTTCACCCAAATTTGTATGCTTATTAGCATAACATTTCTTTCTTAATGGGTGGCCAAAATCACTGTACCACTACAGGGCTAGCTAAACCGCACGATAATGATTAGTACATCCTGCGGCTAGCTTTTTCATCAGTTTACTCACTGAGTAATACACTTCTTGTTATGGTCTTTATAATAAGAAATCACCTTACTCTTAATCTCGTCTTTCTTTCCATTAGGGATGGGGGCGGCCGCACCTTCTGGTGAAGAGGTCCACTCAGACAGTGATTCAAGTTTTAGTATCCTGCCTGAGGAGAATAAGCCGGGCATAAAATCAACCCAGACAAGTAAAGTGTAATCTCCTTCAGTATATTCCAAGGTCTCCCTATCCTTCCAAGACAGAGTGCTTCCATCATCAAATTTTTTGGTTGATTTCATGTTCACCCTACCTTATTTGATTTGCTTTACGGGAATATTTCTAAATTCCAGAATAGGTTTTTCAATTTTACTCCAGATGTTCCCTTGTTTGGCGCCAACCTTTATTGCTGTACCTTTGGCGTTAGCGGCAAATGTTGCTGAAGCTGCCTTCCACATAAAGTAAGGTACGGGTTCGCCAATCTTATTCATAAGTGCTCCTATGGGAGTTTTCTCTAGGCTAGTACCCAGCTTTCCAGCCCTTTCTAGGTTACCAGCCCCCGACCAGAATACGGTCTTAGCTCCTCCATTTAATCCGGCAGCCCAGCCATAACCTAGGCCATTCACCGCACCGAAACCCATACCTCCGTAATATGATGCGGAGTCTTGGTCGACGGCTCCGTTTGTCCCCATCTGGGTTCGTATCAAGCTGGTCAAGCCGAAACTTAATGTATCACCCCATCCGGCGGCAAAATCTACAACCCCTTGAGGTAGCGGGTCTCCAAAGCTCCAAGAATCATCGGTGCTTCCGCTTTGTGGCAAGCTAAATCCAGCGGTTAGGTAATTGGATAAATCGAGATTCTGAGTGGCTTCATCAAACCCTGCATCACCAGTTCCAACTACATTGGTACTATTAGCCCCTTTATTGTTACTAGCTGGTGCCCCTATTTCTTTTGCAGGAGTTTGAGAAGCAACCTCAGTTTTTTGAATTGTATCACCACCATTGTTACTACCAATTTCACTTCCAGCTTGAACACATACGGAACATTCATCACCATACCCAAATGGGCCACAAAGAGCTTCCCCACTAACATCACATTGTGGTGAATACCCAGTAGGATCGGTTCCCGCTAATGGATTGTTTAATATATAAGAATATGGATTAATACCTTGACTATTTCCTGCTCCATGAATAAACGGATCAACCGACATAAAACGCCCAAGGTTATAATCGTACACCCGCCCGTTCATATGGATTAGCTCCACACTATCTAAATGCTCATGGTCAGTAAAGCCTCGATTCGTTTTTGCATCCGCCAAATCACTAAGTTTTGAATTGCCAAATGATTTTAAGCCACCACTGGCTAAACGTGGTTTGCCAAATGGGTCGTAGTTTCGCTCTACTTCTACTTGCCCGTTGTGGTCGGTAAATACCCGCGCACTGCCTAAGCGATCGCGGTGGGTATAGCGGATTGTAGCACCTTCATTTGTTGTTTGGCTTATAACGGCGATGTCGTCTATATAAGCCCGCCAGGTGGTTTTTGTGCCAGTAACTTCTTCTTCATATAATTTATCACTGTAAAAAGTAGTCACGCTGCCATTTACTTGTTTAAAGCGCATATGCTGCGGTCCATAGGTAAAATTGAGAGTTTTACCGTCTTTTACTATTTGTGTGGGTTTATCCATCGCGTTATAGCTGGCGCTTGTGAGCCCGTCACCTTGTGCCATGTTGCCTCGGGCGTCATAAGCAAAGGTTTTCCAGCTGCCGCTGCGATGAATTCGTTTAACTGCATTGGGCCCGCCTGTTGCGCCGTTTTCATAATCATACTGCGTTGCATAGTCTGATTTTGATAACAAATTACCCACCGCATCATAGCTATAGTTAATGGTGGTGATACCATTAACGGCATTACTCTCTAAACGGTGTAGTGCGTCATAATCATATGTTTCACTAAAGCTATGCTGATTGCCAATATTACCTGTCGTGATATCAACTGCTTTTAAATTACCAAAACCATCGTACGCGGAGTAATCGATGTTCATAATGTTGCTATTATTTTTAGCTATTGTTTTTAGGAGCATTTGCCCACTTTTGTTACTGTAAGCAGTATTTTCAGTGAGTCCATTACCTAGCGTATTTTGAGAGCCATTACCAAATATGTCGAATTCAGTTATATTTTTATACACATAACCACTAGCCGCATTTTTTACCTGCGTTTGATAGCCTACGTCATTGTAACTGTATTCAAGTGTGAGGTTGTTGGGGTAACGCAGCCCTTTTACACGGCCATAATTACTGTCGTAGAAGGTGGTTGTGGTATAGCTTTTACCACTGCCTGCAATGGTTTGACCGCTTGGGCGACCGCGACTGTCGTAAGTGTAGGTTTTGGTTACGCCATTGCCTACGGCTTGGTTTAATTGCCCAAAGCCATACGTTGCACCGTCATAGGTATACGTTAACGTATTTTCACCTGTGGCGGTGCGCCGCGTTACACGGCCTAATACGTCGGTGACATAAGTCAATGTTTTACTACCTACGCGTATTTCTCGCTGTAACTCTCCAAAGCCGTTGTACTCAAAATTAGTAACGCCTTGGTTAGGGTCATTCACCTGCGTCTTTTGGCCCAAGGCATTATAGGTTGCCACTATGTTGTTGCTGTTTGCATCTTGAATAACAATAGGTAAGCCTTGATTATTATAGCTGTAACGAGTAACACCATTATCAGCATCCACCGTTTGCATAAGCTGTTTAAGGCTATTGTAGGTACGCGACATATCCAAGGTGATGCCATAACAACTATCATAGACCTCAATATCTGTCTTAAGTCCACTGTAGCTGTAATTAGTAGTCATGTTACCGCAATGTTGATTGGTTACTTTTTCGATTACGCGGCCAAGTGCATCGTGTTCGGTGTATGACGTACCATAAACCGCACCTCCTTCTTTATAAGGCATAGATTCAAACGTTTTATAGCCAAGGCTGTTATAATTAACGTCACTAAACACCCAGTCACCATCGAAATTCTGCACAGCTGTACGTAATGTTCGTCCCTGCGCATCTTGATAGATTTTTTGCATAGGCTGCCCTGCTGAGACATTTACCACTTGCATTATTGCATTCGCTGGTGCTTGTTCGTCAGGTGTTTGCATTGCACTGTAACGGGCCGGACTGCCATCAGTCTGAATACTGTAAGGGCGGTTATAATCATCGTAACCAAAGTTTGTCACTTGATAGCTATTGCTACTAAGCTGCTGACGAGTTTGGGTTATCTGCCCTGTTGCAGGGTTTACTTCGGTGTAGCTAATATGCCCTTTAGCATTAGTTTGTTTATATGGAAAATAACCGTCAGTAGCTTCAACAGTTCCGTCTTTACTGTAGGTGGTTGAAGTTGTACGTGTTTGGTCAATCCAACTACCACTACTATTACGCACTTTTGTGGTTTGACTAACAGATAATGGAAGGCCGTAGGCATTATAGATAGTATCTATTTCACTCCCATAACCAGATGATGAGCCACCAAGTGTTGCTGTAGTTGTTATTGTTTGTGGCTGTCTACTACCATGGTAATTACTGTATTCACTTCTAATGCGCGTTTCTTGATCTAAGTCTGCATCCGTTATTGGGTCGTTTGTACTGCGCCCAGCTACACGAGCTTTAGTTTGTATTTTAGTATTAAGTTTATTTAACCACCAGTTACTTTCGTTACCCTCATACTCGCGTGTTTCACTTGTGGTATACGTACCCCAAGCGTCTTCAACTTGCGTAGATGATGCAGTTACATTGCCATATTGATCTAACCTAGTAATATTTTTCTCGATGCGTGTTAGATCTTGTTTAGTAACTAAATCTCGAGTAATTTGTGTAGTTTCAATTGGGTATAAATTATAAACGTCAGTTACACTGTGAGTTGAGTTCTCTTGCCACTCAGTATTTGAATAACTTACCGCATAGGTTTCATTATCACTAATACCTAGGTGCCCGCTTCCCCTTGTTGTATAATCATCTTCGGTAAATGTAGCTTGTCGCTTTAGCTTGCCTTGATACGGAAAAATTTGCTCAAAATCAGTTTGAGTGACTAAAGCACGATCTACATCTTTTTCTATAATTGATTTAAAACCCATAAAACCACGGCCTTGCCTGCTATAGACCGCTTCCCTATAAAAGTACTCTTTATGCTGCGCAATATCGGTGCCATCAAGATCTATAAAAGATGAAACAATAGGCATACTCGAAGTAAAATATATATACCCTTGAGCAATATCGCCGCTCAAATAACGCTCTGCTCTATTATCCGGAGTATCATAAAGCGATAAGTTATCTTCATGCATCGGCGTAGATAAATTTGCATACTCCCATGTTGACTCTCGCTTTAATCCGTCAGTAACCTTATGCAAAATTTCTGGTAGCTCATTGTTATCAGTTAGCTTATTTGTCTTAATAAAAAAACCATTAACGCCAGTTGAGCGAAGGTTACCTGACATACCTCCTTGCTCAAAGGAATAACCATTTATAGTGAAGTTGCCATTGGCAAAAGTAATATTTTTAAATGTTGAAAAAGAAAAATCTAAATAACCATCATTGTTATAGTCTGTAATTTCTAAAGGTCGGAACACCTCATTGCCATAAATAGAAGCACGCCCTATTGGGGCTTTAACTATATTTGCAAAGCTACGCCTAATTTCTGTACTGTTACTATTATTTTCAAAATCGATCATCGTCCAGTTAAAACGACGTAAATCAAGGTTGCTTAAGTCTATTTCTAATTTTTCGGCTGAGCTTTCTGTATTGCGATGCTCGTGCATTTGTATGTCATCGTTACAACTTTCTATATAATAATCACGCTGTACAATCCTTCCTAAAATATTGACGCAGTAATCATCTTCACTATTAGTTGCAACAAGTAATTCATCCTTTCCATCTGAGTCTAAATCTCCTACCTGAAGCCCGCCAAATTTCGCTTGAACACGATATTGCAACGAGTTATTTGTATATAAGAGGCTATTGATTTGCCATTCATGTATACCTATACCAGTTCCCAAGCTGCTAAGAGGCAAAAAACTATAATTACCATTATTGAGTTGCACTTGCCATTCATAGGTATTTCCAGCTTTTGCAGCTCTCACAAAATCTTTAAGCCCATCACCATTTAGGTCAGCAAATACAAACTGGTTGTAAAAGTTGTTAATAGGTAGACCTAACTCTTCAGAGAAGTATTCATTTAATTGAGCTTGCCCATTGATTATTTCTGTAAATGCAATTGAAATTTCTTTAATGCTATCATCGGCTTGATATGTAAGCATTAAATCAAGTAATCCATCACCATTCATATCATCCCAACTAGCTTGTTGAAATAAACTTTGACCTGTATTAAAACTTCTTTTGTTTAATTTATATAATTCACTAAAGCTATAAAAGTTAATTTGCCCTTCACCACGGCTCTTGTAATACCCAACATAGCTTTCATCATTATTAAAATAATTTGTTAAAACAATATCCTGCCAACCATCCCCATCGATATCGAAAATCCGTGCATTTGTTGATTGTATATTTTCATAACCGTGATTTAGTTGAAAGTTTGTAGTTACCTTTGTGGCGTTAAAATGATCATCATACTGTATATAAACTAAATAACTATTTTCAGAAGTTGTAAAATCAGCTATGCCATCATTATTAATGTCACCCTCTACAGCAGTGAAAATTAAGTGGCTTATATTATCCTCTAAGGTTTTTAAATAGGTGTAACTGTCATTTAGTAACGTATATACATCAACATCAATAGATGTACTTCCATTTCTAACAATCTTTAGCAACTCAGCTATACCATCACCATTTAAGTCTTTATAAATAACACGATTTTTTTGACTTAATTCACCTTTTGATGAAGAGTTCAGACCTCCAACATTAGAAAATACACTATCTGCAAGTGAGTCGATATTTACGCCCGCCCAATTCAGGGTCGGGTCAGACATGCTAAAGTGAGTTTTAGGAGTACAATGATATGAACCACTATAATCACATAACTCAATTGTTTTTAAATGGGAACGAGCTGTACTTTGGCTCTCGCCGTAACTTAACCCATACCTTTTCACTAAAGTATTTCCCATATATGTTTTAATACTATTGAGCAAAACTGTTGTGTAGCTTACCCCGCCATTTAAGTAGTTTAACGAAGTATCAGTTCTATCAGTAGAATAATTAAATTCAACTATCCTGTCGCCTTTATCCGTTCTGCTTTTACCAGAATAAAGAATTTTTTTCAGCATTAACTGACCTAGACCAAATTCGTCATACTCATAATGTATATAGTTTTTTTCCATAACATCATGTTGATACTCGAGTAACCAGGAATAAGCCGCCACTTTACTTCCATGTATTAGCCTCGAATTAGTCGTTTTACCAAAATAAGCAACTCGACCGTTTTTATATTCAACTCTGAACCACGTAGATGAGCCATTTAGTGAACCACTTTGTGTTACACGCACAAAGCTATCTATTTCAGTACGATATTCAGTCCCTGAGCTTCCATAGCTACCTGATGTATTAATTAAACGCTGACCATCCAAGCACAGCCTGTCATTACTATTATATTGTGGGTTTTGTATGAAGCCATCTTGTGCATATGTGGCTGCACACCTTGTAATGCTTGAGCTCGCAGATAGCGACCACCCCATTCCGGCAATACCATTACCACTGCGGGATGAATAATTAAGTGATACTTCAGGCTGCATGCCAGCTCTGCCCGGCGGTAATTGGATTGGAATATGATACGTTGAGGCGCCACCACTTACACCAGCTTGTCCCTCCAAGGTACCTATTAATTGGCTACTAGGAGCAACGGTGTCAATAAAGTTACTTGCATCATTTGGGGTCTGTGTAGTAAGTGTCGAGTGTGGGGTTAACAAAACAGTAAAGTCTTTGAATGTTATGTCACTGTCACTCCAATTTGATTTAACTGCTTTTGCACACACTCTTTTGCTCTGAGTTAAAGAAAAAACAGGAGCAGAAGACTGCCAGCCTGAATTAGTACAACTAGCATTAAGTGATATTAATTTATATTTTATAGTTGCGTTTTGATTGGAGGTTATCGTTATATTGTCGCCAGCTGTCACTTTATTTAAGTCAGGTTTAATAGATGGTTTATTTAATTTAAGTAAATAGTCTTTACTTACAGTGTCGCTACTTTTCCAACCAGCCTTTACTGTATATGCACACACTTTTTGGCTTGCTCTAAGAGTAATTGGTGACGAATAAGAATTTACAGAACCATTTGTACAACTACTCCCTCTAGAAACTAATTTATATTTAATAGATGCATTTTGTTGAGAATAAATTGAGACTTTGGCGCCATCAACTAATGGGGTTGTTACATTAATGATTGGAGGCTCTAATTGCAAAGTGTAACTTTTAGATTGTGCGTCACTATCTTTCCACCCGCTTTTATGAGCTTTAGCACATACATTAGCTGACGAAGAAAGCTTAAATGCATTTTTGTAAACCGTCCAACCATCACCATTTGAGCATGATGAACCTAAACCAATAGTTTTATAAAATATTGTTGCAGAAGGCTCAGAAGTAATTGAAACATAAGTGTTGTACCGAATAGTACTTGTCGACGGAGCAATAATTGGCTTAGGTAGTTTTTTTACTTCAGGAACTATTATGGGAGGGCTAACTAAATAATCACTGTACTTATTTTCGCCATTAATTTTTTTTACAGCTCGAACCCTAAATACGTGTTTGCTATATCCCGCTAATGAAAAGTAATAACTCTTGTAGCTTAACCCTTCTGCTACTACCCTAAAAGAACTATCATCCTCAGATACTTCGACCGAAAAAGTGGTTTCTGAATCGCAAAAACCGCTGCACGGAAGTGCTACTGCTGATGAACTACCACTACCATATAACAACCCTCCACCATCATCATAGCCTCCCCAACTCCAAGAAATTCTGATTGAACTCTCATCTTTTGTAAATGCGAAAGCTGTTGGAGCTTTTGGATTAATTGTTATTGGTTCTACTGGATAAAACATCCCCATAGAGCTTGCAGGAAAGCAAAAAACGCTTAGCAATATAGTAAAAAAAACAAGGGGTACAAGATTATTGTTGGGATAAAACGAGATTTTCACACTTTGTTCCTTAAAGTTTAACAGCCGACGCATATTAACAAAAAACAAACAAACATCAACATTTTAAACCTTAAAAGTTAACAGTTTACTGTAGTAGGCTATTTAAAAATAATTAGGAGTTAGGTGTATGGGATATAGACTTGTGTTTACAAGCTTAGTCAATGACTTACTTTTACTTAACACTTGCCACCAGCGGTGGCACTGCCATCCGCTTTAAAGTACTTTAGGCTTCACGGTTATATCAGCGTTACAGATATTTAAGTGTTACAAATAGCAAACTCTGCACAGGTTACTGTGCAGAGTTTTGTATTTTTATAGGCAGATAAATTTGTGCACTTAAGCCCCCTTCAGGTCGGTTTTCAAGTTTTACTTTGCCGTCGTGCATATCAACAATGCGCTTAATAATAGCAAGGCCTAGGCCACTGCCCTCACTGCCTCGCGCAGCATCACCTTGTTTAAACGGTTCAAATACCGACTCTAATTCACTTTCAGGGATACCTGGGCCATTATCGTTTACAGCAATGACCACGTATTTCTTATTGGAGTTATAATAACTAAGTACCTCTATATCGCCGTCAGAATAGCGAATAGCATTTTCAATCATGTTAGTTACAACACGCTTTATAGCCACGCTGCTGAGCGGAATACTCTCTATACTTGGGTTACTTTTAAAGGTAATAGAACGCTGATGCTTTAACTCACAATTAACGACTTCACCCACTAACGCGTTTATATCTTCACAACTGAGTTCTTCGCGTTTGTGGTGACGTAAATATTCAATAAATTGATCGATAATACCGTTCATATCTTCAATATCGTAAATAATCCCTTCGCGAAGATACTCGTCTTGGTCGCTCATCATCTCGGTTGCTAAACGAATGCGGGTAAGTGGTGTGCGTAAATCGTGAGATACACCCGCCATAAGTAAGCGGCGGTCGTTTTCAAGGGCAGCGATACCGCGCGACATTTGGTTAAACGCACGCGTTACTTCGATTACTTCGGTAGAGCCTTCTTCTTCTAGCTTGGTGCTAAAATCGCCTTTACCTACTTTTACTGCCGCTTGTTGCAGTGCTTTAAGCGGGCGGTTTAGGTGGCGTGCAAATAACCAACCACCTAGTACACTCAAAAAGCCAATACTTGATAAGTAAAACGTTAAAAATTCGAGGTTGTTTTCTTGATACCCTGAAAGCGGAATTTTAACCCAATAGCCAGGCGCTTGCGGGGCCTCTATCCAATAAACGAGTGGCCCAGTTTGCGTAATACGCACCCGCGCCGAGCCATTTAACTGCGCAGACATACTACGTGAAAGCATCGGGTACTCACGGGTTTGACCAAGCCCTTGGCGCATGGCTTCGCGCTGTGTCATAACATCAATACCGGTTATTTCAAAAAACTTTTCTGATAAGTCGTCGTTTATTTCTATACCGTCTTCCCAGTCAATAAAAACGGTTTTAACTTGCTTAGCAAGCATTAAGTTAACTTGCTCTATGGTGGGTTTTACAACATATAAACTAACTGTTACGTAAGATACAACTTGGTTTATAAGTAATAACGCCGCCACCAAAAATACAGTTTGCCCAAACGCACTACGTGGAAAAAATCCCATAAAAACTACTTTTCACCGTCAGGAACAAACACGTACCCTAATCCCCACACGGTTTGAATATAACGCGGATTAGCCGCATCTATTTCAATCATGCGGCGAAGGCGCGACACTTGCACATCAATACTGCGCTCTAGGGCACTGTAATCTCGGCCACGCGCTAAGTTCATGAGTTTATCGCGGCTAAGCGGCTCTCTTGGGTGTGATACAAGCGCTTTAAGTACGGCAAACTCGCCACTGGTTAGCGATATTGTTTTATCGCCTTCGCTCATTTCACGAGTGGCTAAATTAAGCGTAAATTTACCAAAGGCAATTAGGTTTTCTTCTGCGGCGGGCGCACCTGGCACTTCTTTAGCGCGGCGGCGTAATATGGCTTTAATGCGCGCAAGTAACTCACGAGGATTAAATGGCTTTGGAATGTAATCATCTGCGCCAAGCTCTAAACCAATGATACGGTCGACTTCGTCGCCCTTTGCGGTGAGCATAACAATAGGGATTTCGTTTTCTTTTTGGCGTAACCTACGGCAAATAGATAAGCCATCCTCTCCGGGAAGCATTAAGTCGAGCACCATTAAGTGAAAGTTTTCTCGCTCTAAAAGCCTATCCATTTGCTCTGAGTTTGCAGCGGTTCTTACAATAAAACCTTGCTCTACTAAATAACGCTCCAATAAGCTACGTAAGCGCATATCGTCGTCTACAACCAATACTTTTGTCGTTTCGTGTCCCATTACCTGTTTCTTATTTTTATATCCAATTAAGTATTAATATAAATGAAAAACCAAATAATCAAAAACTAATTACGGCCTTAGATTGTTACTGAACATTTCAAACAACAATAATGGCTGCTTTAAACACTTTAAGCTCGACAAATTTTTCTAAGTTTATTACCGTGCCCATCATTGAAGCTAATAATTAAAAGTCGATGAAAACAAATTTAATTACCCGTGAAGGCTATTTGCAACTACAACAAGAACACGACCACCTGTGGAATGTAAAACGCCCTGAAGTAACAAAAATAGTCAGCTGGGCAGCAAGCTTAGGCGATCGCTCTGAAAACGCCGACTATCAATATAATAAGCGACTGCTGCGCCAAATAGACCGACGCGTTCGTTATTTACGAAAGCGTATTCCCGATTTAAATATTATTGATTACTCACCCGTGCAAGACGGAAAAGTATTTTTTGGTGCGTGGGTCGAAATAGAAAATGAGCAAGGCGACATAAAAAAGTTCAGAATTGTCGGCCCAGACGAAATTTACGACCGAAAAGACTATATTTCTATCGACTCACCCATGGCCCGGGCACTGATTAAAAAACAAGTTGATGACGATTTTGTAGTAATGACCCCGCAGGGAAAAAAAGAATGGTACATAAACTCAATTGAGTATCAAAAAAAGGCTAAGTAGCATTTGATTCAGATCATATTAACTTTTGATTGTTTAAATTATGGCATTAGGCTATATATAAATAGCTCGCACATAATTTCAATGTGAGATTAGCAAAGGTTGTAATGGTTATGTCAAACGTAGTACAGCGCATATTTAGTAATGCCGTATTGTTTGCACTTTTTATGAGTGTGAGTTTGACTTTGCATGCCAGCAACCAACACACCACCCTAGAACACCCAACCGTTTTAAATAGTTTAATTGCCCTAGATATTCCCGATCAGGCAACCCCTGACTTTGACGAAGATTCATTTGTTGATGTCACTTCCCTTAAGGCAGCTCAACCACTCCCTAAAGGCGCTCACTCTTTTTACAAGAGTTCATCTTTTAGTAGACCGTTTAGCACTGCGTACCAACGTGGGCCCCCTGTTATTTAATTTAATTTATTACTTTCAATTTAATTAAATTTTTAACTAATAGGTGGATATTATGTCTAACTTTAAAGAATTACGTACCCAAAATGTTTCTCATGGGGTTATTGCAAAACCATTTGCTGACAATCAACCGTTAATCGATTTAGCCTCACCCGCTTTAAAAATGGTGAATAACTTTACGCAAAAAACACCTGTTCGAGCACATCACGAAACAACAATCGCTGATGCGCTTAAACAAACGAGCAGCCAGCAGTCTGACTTTGTATTGGTGATAGATGATGGCCACAAGCTAATAGGTATTGTTTCAAGTGCTGATTTACAAAGCGCTAAAATTACGATTATTGCTCAACGTTTAAATACACCACGAAATGAAGTAAGCCTTCGCCATATAATGACACCAATAAACCAGCTAATGGGTGTCAGCATGCAAAGCTTAAGTTATGCCTGTGTGGGCGATGCTTTGCAAACAATGGAGCATCAAGGGTCGATGTTTTTATTAGTCACAACAGCTAATAACGAAATATGTGGATTAATTTCAGCTCGCCAAATAGCTAAAACATTGCATATTCCGCTGCATATTAGCCCAATTGCCAACTCGTTTAGCGACGTACTAGAAAGCGTAGACCACCCTCATTAGAGGCTGTTTTATCGCTTAACTGTCTCAACCAAAGCAACCGTCTTAAAGCAAGTTAAATAGCTTGCTTTAAGAGCTTTTTATTACAACTTCATGTGATATTATTCAAGCAATTAGCCGACCCAGATATTTATTTCTGGTCTTATTTTTTGTTTAAAAAGGTTTTTGCATGAGCGATATCTCTGCACGTTTAGCCAGTGAGCTAAATGCACAACAACAACAAGTTGTTGCTGCAACAAAATTACTTGATGAAGGCGCAACAGTTCCCTTTATTGCACGCTACAGAAAAGAAGTCACCGGCGGTTTAGATGACACTCAATTACGCTTGCTAGAGCAGCGCTTATCTTACCTTCGAGAACTTGAAGAACGTCGTAGCTTTATTTTATCGACCATTGAATCTCAAAAAAAGCTCACCGCAGAGCTTAAAGCCGACATCACTAGCGCGCAAAGTAAAACAGAACTCGAAGATTTATATCTTCCCTATAAAGCAAAGCGCCGCACCAAAGGCCAAATAGCCATAGAAGCAGGCATAGAGCCCCTAGCCGATGCGTTATTTACCGACGCGAGTTTAAACCCTGAGCAACACGCTGAGCAGTACATTAATGCCGAAAATGGTTTTAATGACATAAAAGCCGTGCTTGATGGTGCTAAGTTTATTTTAATGGAGCGTTTTGCTGAAGATGCAAAATTACTCGCTAAATTAAGAAATCACATAAGCCAAAACGGTGCAATCCAAAGCACGGTAATTAAAGGTCAAGAACAAGCGGGCACTAAATATCGCGATTACTTTGATCATCAAGAGTTACTTACCAAAGTTCCTTCTCATCGTGCATTAGCCATGCTGCGAGCTCGCAACGAAGGCATACTTCAATTAAATGTGAACCCAGAGCCAAGCTCAGAAAACCCCGCTCAACTTTGTGCAAACATGATTGCACAGCACTACCGCTTAAATATTACCGACCAAACAGCAAGTGCTTGGCTTTTAAGCGTGGTGCAATGGGCGTGGAAAATTAAGCTAGGTTTACACTTAGAAAACGAGTTTTTTGCAGCCATGCGCGAAAAAGCAGAAGCAGGCGCTATTGATGTATTTGCTAAAAACTTAAAAGACTTACTAATGGCCGCACCTGCAGGTCCACGCACAACACTTGGACTTGATCCCGGTTTACGTACCGGTTGCAAAATTGCTGTTGTAGACAGCACAGGTAAACTGCTAACTACGCAAACTATTTTTCCTCATGCCCCGCAAAACCATTGGGATAAATCGCTGCGTACATTAGAGCAACTTTGCCGCCAACACAAAGTAGAACTGATTGCCATTGGTAACGGTACAGCGTCGCGCGAGTCAGATAAATTGGTTGCTGAGCTAATGAAAGCAAATACCGAGTTAAAACTAAATAAAATTATGGTGAGCGAAGCGGGTGCGTCGGTTTACTCGGCATCTGAATTTGCAGCTAACGAATTTCCTGACTTAGATGTGTCTTTACGTGGCGCGGTATCGATTGCACGTCGCTTACAAGACCCGCTTGCTGAGCTTGTTAAAATAGAGCCTAAATCAATTGGTGTAGGACAATATCAACACGATGTGTCACAAAGCCAACTGGGGCAAACACTCACCGCGGTTGTGGAAGACTGTGTAAACTCGGTAGGTGTTGATTTAAATATGGCGTCGGTTCCTTTACTTACACGCGTATCAGGATTAAACAAAACCTTAGCGCAAAACATTGTAAATTACCGCGATTCTAATGGGTCATTTTCAAAACGCAGCGAGCTGAAAAAGGTTGAACGTTTAGGGCCGAAAGCATTTGAACAAGCTGCTGGTTTTTTACGAATAAACAATGGCAACGACCCGCTTGATAACTCATCAGTTCACCCTGAAGCCTACCCTGTTGTTAAGCAAATTTGCGAAAAGAACAACGCAGAAGTAACCACGTTAATAGGTAACAGCGAATTTTTAAACAAGCTTGTTGCTAACGACTACACCAACGAAAAATTTGGTTTACCTACGGTTACCGATATTATTGCTGAACTTGATAAGCCGGGCCGCGATCCACGTCCAGAGTTTAAAACTGCTGAGTTTAAAGCGGGTGTAGAGAAAATAAGTGACCTAAAACCAGGCATGATTTTAGAAGGTGTTGTATCGAACGTTGCTAACTTTGGTGCATTTGTTGATGTGGGTGTTCACCAAGATGGTTTAGTACATATTTCGGCGATTACTAATAAGTTTATATCTGATCCTCGCGAAGTAGTTAAAGCGGGCGACATTGTAAAAGTTAAAGTAGTAGAGGTTGATGCCTCGCGTAAACGTATTAGCTTTACCATGCGTTTAAATGACGAAATAGACACCAGCAACAAACCAGCCCCGGCTGCACAAAAACAACAGCCGCGCACTAGCAACGCGCAACCAAAAGCAGCTAAGCCTAAACGCGATAGCGGTAATGCGGTTATGGGTAACGCGTTTGCCGATGCATTTGCGAATGCCAAAGTAAAAAAATAGCAGGCCATATAGCTTGTTTAGCTTTTAAGTAAAAACTGGAAAGCGCTACACGTTATAAAATAAAAAAACCGCGAAAGCGGTTTTTTTATTCAATTCAAATCAGTAAGCATTAAAAGTAATTTATTGAGGAGAGTATAATAGTCGGTGTTAAGGCTATTCGCTAAGAGATTGCTGAAAAACCACTTTGTGTGGATGGCGAAGTTGCCATTTGATAAAAATTAGCAATTCGTCCTGCGCGTGCTTCTACGTCTGCATCTCGTGTTTGCTGTTCACTTTCTGCCGTTTTAGTTTCTTGCGTTTCACTGCTTGTGAATGACGCTTTGCTGTTGTTTTCAGCGCTGTCGTCTTCATCATTTTGAGGCGCTGCAAGTTCAGCCTGAGCTGCTACCAGCTTTTGAGTTGCGTCTGCCGCTATTGATCGATCAGCACCCGAAGGCTCGGCAGGAGCTAGGGCTGCAGCTCTAACCGTTTGCATTTTTTCTATGGTTGCTTGGGGATCTCCTGGAATTTCAGCAACGTCAATTTGTACCTCGCCGCCCACTGCATAGTTAGTGCCGTCGGGGCCACGCTGGTATTCGTAACTTGGCGAACCTGCGTATTTACCACCTACAGAAGCATGCGCTTGTTCATGAATACGCACTTCAGTATCGCGCGCTTTTAGCTCTTTTATTTGCTGCTGCTCTTGCTCTAAAACTTGCTGTTCTTGTTCAGACTCTTGTTGCTGCGCTTTTTGCTCTTCAGAGCTCTCTGGGTTTTCGGCGTTTTCATCATCGCGTGCTTGAACGACTTTTTCGTCAGCTAACTTACCCGACGCGCTATATGTTGCACCTTCATTATTGCCCGGTAATTTAGCTTTTTCAGCATCGCTTTGCGCTTTGGTTTCGGTATTACTTGCGCTATTTGCAGACGGAGCAGGGATCACTTCCCGTAGTTGGTTGTCACGCCGAGCGGTTTCCGTATAAACATTGGCTGTGTTTATATTAATTGATGGAAATGGCGTGACAATATTCATTACATTACACTTTAATGTCGACTAACGTACCCAGTACGTCATCAGCTGTTTGAATTGTTTGCGCATTGGCTTTAGCGTTAAATTCTTCAACTTTTAGGTTAACAAGTGATTCGTCAATACGCGCAGGCTGAGCAACCGGTGCTGTTACAGCTTCATCCGGCGTTGCTGCGACTAACTGTCGCTGTTGTGCAAGTTGCGCATCGTCTTGCTGTTCTATACTGGCACGGTTAATTTCTGCGCTGGCCTTTTCAATACCTTGGCTTGCACGGTTAAACCCTTCAACACCATTATTAAATACAGATCCGATTGACATGGTAAACCTCCACCACTTAAATATTGTTTAATTATCGCTCAGTTTATGCGCAAAATAAAGCTTTACTAGGCACAATGACCGTTGCATTTTTAAAGCATTGATTTAACGATAGATAAAAACTCACCTTTGTGAGAAATAAACGGAGCATGAGATGCTTTATCTATTACTTGGTATTCAAACTCAGCATTTAGTACTGACATTGTAGCTATTGCTTTATACGGCACTAATGCATCTAAGCGACCAAATATACCCATAATTTTTACCGGACACGTTGCAAATAAATCGCGTAAATCGTCATTTTGTAAAATATCTAAACCGGCGGCTAACGCCTCATTATTGGGTGCTGAATATTGGTTTAGCAATTGTTTAAGCTGTTTTATGTCGTCTCTGGCCGACTCACTTCCCATAGCCTGGATAGCCAAAAAGCGTTCAATGGTTTTTTCTCTATGATTAACCAATTGGTCTTTAAACTGAGTTAGTACTTTTTCACTAATTCCTGGCCATTCGTCCTGCTCTGCAAAATAAGGCGTAGATGCCACTAAAATAACCTTAGACACTTTTTCAGGCCAATGCTTTGCAATGTATAAAGCAAACAAACCACCTAAAGACCACCCCATTAAAATAGAATCAGGTTTTAAATGTTGGCTTAATTGCATAGCGGCATCATGCAAATTATACGGGGTTGGTAATGTGGTTGCGCTATTGCCAAACCCTGGTAAATCAAGGCTACGCACTACGCCTGTATATACGTTTTCAAGCTCTGGCAGTATAAGCTGCCAAACGCCTTTATTCATTCCCCAACCATGTAAAAGTACTAACTCTTTTTGCATATTTGCATAATCTTAACCAAACTTAGGCTCATAATAACGTTTAAAAAGATGATTGCAATGCAGGGCACTATCTCATGAAAGGTCTGTTTAATTGGCTATTTCCATCCTACTGCGTACAATGCAAAAGCCCTGTATGCGCTGATCTGGGTTTATGTGGTTATTGCTTAGAAGATTTAGCATTAATAGATGTAACCAAACACCCAAATTTACTTCATCGCCCTGATATTGTTGATATGTTTCCTAACTGCGAATTTGAAAGGTTATTTGCTTGCGCTTTTTACCGCCCTCCATTTGAACAGTGGTTAACTCAACTTAAATTTAGTAACCAAATACATTACAAAAAAACACTTCAACAAATTGTACAAAAGCAGCTCGATGCGTTTTTTACATGTAGTACGCAATCCCCTGATTTATTTATAATTTTACCTTTGCACAAAAGCCGCTTTTTAAAGCGAGGTTTTAATCAAGTAAGCCAAGTATGGCACCCTTGTTTACGCTCTCGCGTTGTTTTAAGTAATGCGCTTATTCGCAATAAAAAAACCCATGCACAATCGCAACTCACTAAAGCAAAGCGTATTAAAAATCTGACTAATGCATTTATATGTACTGAAGACATGAGTGGCAAAACAGTTGCTATTGTTGATGATATTATGACAACCGGCGCAACATTAAATGCCGCAACTCAGGCTTTAAAAAAGGCAGGCGCCAAACAGGTGTGGGCATTTACAACCTGTTTAACGCCAATTTAGTTAATTTATTTTACTGCCCACTCGCGCGGAATGTATGGCCAAAAAACAGTGCATTACTGAGTAATCGGCTTGTACCATACCAGTAACCTCTAAATACAGGGTTGTCGGTCATAGCAATAACACTGCCGCGTCCGTACGAATGTGCTATTAAACCAGCGCCTTCAGCTACTTGCTCTACATTTACAGAGTCTGTAAAGCCTGCTAATAACGGGCGTTTTGTATAAGTAAGTACATTAACAAATGGGGCTTCTGACGCTTCCAGTAACCATGTACTGTTTTTAAATACCGGTAAGGTGTCGCGCGTCAGTGAGAAGGTCATTGGGTGCGTTAAATCCACGCTAGTATTAAAAATAGCCCCAGCAATACGCTGACGCCCCGCTAGATGATCTTTATCGCCATAGCTGAGGCCTTCAGTTTTGAAAGCGCCGGCTAAATCCTGTCGCGATAAATAATTTGCTTTAAGTAATTGCTGGTCGACTAAAAATTTAGCACCGCCTTTATGACCCCAAATAACCCCGCCTTTTCTTACCCAGCTTTTAATCGCTACTTTTTCTGCATCGGTTAAGCTAGTGTAATTACCGTGGGCCAACACAATGTGACTATAATCACTGAGCTCAAGCGAGCTTAAACGCGTCATTTCAACAATCGTAGGGGCAATACCTACAAACCTATCTAGGTAATACCACACTTCACCTACTTCGTACTGGCTAGTGCCTTGGCCGCCAACCAGTAAAACCTTAGGTGCTTTAACAACTGCCATAGAGCGTGAACCCAAATCAGCACCTTTACTCGTTAAACCTGTTGTAATAGGTTTTATGGCAATGCCAAATTCACTTTGTGCAGTGTTTAACAAAGCAATCCAGTTTTGCTGTGTTTGCAAACCAGCCGGAATAATAATACTACCTGGTTCAAAATTTATGTCGCCCGCGCTCGATTTAGCCGTTAAGGCACTCAGTGCTACTCGTGCTTTTATACCTTGCTTTAATAATGTATTTAACATTTTAGGCGCTAAGTAGTCGTCCCATGCAAAACCAAACGCGTACGCAGACTCTAAACTTGCTAAGGGTGCTTTAGGTTCGCTACTCCAAGGCGTGTCTGCAACGCCTAGCCCCCAGTTACTTTTTACTTTTGCAAAAGGTAGATTAAATGCGTGCGCTAATGTCCAGCCAGATACATCGTAAAATGTATTATCTGCAAAGTTTTTCTGCTCGCTAAATATCGCTTTAACTAAACGATATTGAGACTGCGCTAAAGGCACATAATAGCTGTTGGTAGTAAAGTTTATGCCACCTGCTTTTAACGGTTTAGTAAGCTCAAATGCCTCTATTTTATGTTGTTTTAATAGCGCTAAAAAGTCGGTAATGCGGGTGCTGTCTTTTGCACCTTCAACCACGTAACCTGCAAAGTTTTCGTCACCTGCAAGCTCTGTTGCTTGATTATAAAATTTAGCTTGATAGTCAAGCAACGCTTGGCGATTTTCAACCGCCGCTTTAAAGGTAGATAAGCTCGTTAATAGCTGGTTTTTTATCGTAAATGGAAACGTTAAAGGGCCATTAATGGTCTCTTGTATATGGCCACGAGAGCTTGCTTGCTCAAACAAAATACCAATCCCCCCGTTTACATCTGGGTAAGTTGAACCTTTTCCATAGTAAAAATCGTCAAAGCTTTCTTCTGTAAAATACAGTGCATTATTTTCATCCAATGTTTTGGCATGATAATTAGCAATTGCTTTGGTTAATGTTACGTTTTCAACTGGCGTAATTGGGTGCTTTCTGCTTGGAATGCCCGGCTGAAAAAAGTAGCTGCTATTTGGGCCCATTTCATGAAAATCGGTAAGTACGTTTGGTTTCCACTGATGAAATTTAGCAATACGCGCACGCGATTCAGGGTGCTGTAGTAATAGCCAATCTCGGTTTAAGTCAAACCAATAATGATTAGTGCGGCTGCTTGGCCAGTTTTCGGTATGCTCGCGAGTTTTTGGATCTGACGACAAATTCATGCCGCGGTTGCTGTTTGCCCAATTTGCAAAACGTGCAAGTCCGTCGGGGTTTAGTGATGGGTCGAGTAAAATAACCGTGTTATTTAATAAATTGTTTATTTCATCACCTTGTGCTGCAGCTAGGTAATAAGCCGTTAAGAGCGATGCATTACTACCCGATGACTCGTTACCATGCACGCTGTAACCCATCCACACAACTGCAGGTTCATCTTTTGCTTTTTTGCTGTTATTACCTAAGCGAGCCAAGTGCGCTTGGCGTATTTGCTCTATTTGAGTTAACTTATTTGGCGCTGTAACCGTTAGCATTACCAGTGGTCGTTGCTCATGTGTGCGGCCAATTATCTCAAAGTTTATTCTATCGCTCTTTTGAGCAAGTACTTCCATGTAGCGTACGAGCTGGTCGTGCCTTACATGCCACTCACCAACTTGATAACCTAATACCTCTTCTGGTGTAGGGATAGTTGGATCGAATACAACATCGTCTTCAAAATAGTACGAAAGCGGTTTTGCTACACTTGAAAAGCTCAGCATTACCACCATTATTGTTATTAATAAACGCATATAGATCACTCTAAAAATGTTTGTTAATTGCACGCTAGCATTGCTTAAAATAGATGCCAACTTTTTACGCTCAACACTAGCCGCAACACGATGAGCGGAGTATGATATGCAGTATCCGAGTAATTTAGTCAGGTATAAAGCCGTTTTTTATGATTTCTATTTCCGAAACAGCACAAGCACATTTTGCTAAACTATTAGCAGATCAATCACAACAGACCAATATTCGCGTTTTTGTTGTAAACCCTGGTACATCACAAGCCGAGTGTGGTGTTTCTTATTGCCCAGAAGACGCCGTTGAAGACAGCGATATTCGCTTAAACTTTAATGGGTTTGATGCCGTTGTTGATGCTGAAAGTGCTCCTTTTTTAGAAGAAGCTGAAATTGATTTTGTTACCGACAAAATGGGAACTCAGCTAACACTTAAAGCACCTAATGCAAAAGCACGTAAAATTGGTGATGATGCATCATTAAACGAACGTGTTCAGCACATGCTTGAAACAGAAGTTAACCCGCAACTAGCTAATCACGGCGGCCAAGTAAGCCTAGTAGAAATTACAGCTGCTGGCGTTGCAGTGCTTCAGTTTGGTGGCGGTTGTAATGGGTGTTCTATGATTGATGTAACGTTAAAAGAAGGCATCGAGAAAGAAATGATTGCTAAGTTTGACGAGATCACAGGTGTTGCAGATATTACTGATCACGAAGCTGGCGACCATTCTTACTATTAAGCCTAGTAAATGCTAAAGCCTCTCATATACCGCTTAGGGAGCAACCCTAAGCTAAGTTTAAAGCGGTTTTTTCGCGGCATAGCACTGTTTGTGCTAGCCGTGATTTTTATTTTTGCGGGTTACTATAGCCATTATAGTTTGCAAATTATTGGTGTTTTAATTTTAATACCTGCGCTATTTTTTGCTTTTTGGGGCTACAGTGGCATTTTTGCCAATCGCTTTTCGCAAGTAATTAAAGACATAGGGCCAAAATATCACGATCCAGATCTATGGAAATAAACCTTAATCTAGCAGTTGATTATTAGCCTTAAGTTTTTGATATTTAATTATTAATGTAACTCCACGCATTAGCATAAAACAGCTCATCGCAAGCCATAGCCCATTATTTTGCCAATCAATAAATACCCAAAACACACCAAAAAAACCAACAGCTGCCGAAAGCAACATACTATTTCGCATATCCTTAGCACGGGTTAAACCAACAAATACACCATCAAATAAAAAACAGCTCATAGCTAATAATGGCAAAGCAATTACCCACGGTAAATATTGCGTGGCCTCATTAATAACCTCAGGTACATTGGTCAGTAGCGTAATTATATGTGCACCAAACACAGCAAAAAACAAGCTATAAACCACGCCAAACAACATTCCCCAAAATACACTTATTTTTACCCACAGTTGTATTTTACTTACACTCTGCTGACCTTTAGCTTGGCCTACTTTAGCCTCACTTGCGTAAGCTATGCCATCTAACGCAAAACTAACTAACATCAAAAAATTTAGTAACACGGCATTCGCTGCAAGGGTTGTTTCGCCTATACGCGCACCATAAAAAGTCATAAAGCTAAAACACAACTGAAGTATTAAAGACCGAATAAAAATGTCGCGATTTAAACTCAATAACCCTGCCATTTTTTTGAAGCTAAACCAGTGCGGAGTACTTAAAGCTACACCTTGTTTTTTTGCCAGTTTAGTCACTAAAAACAGCGCAAATACGAGCGCAGTATAATCAGCGATTAACGATGCCCATGCAGCGCCTGCAACAGCCCAATCTAAAAAAACAACAAAATAAATATCGAGCACAATGTTTACACTATTTGTCACCAACAATAGGTAAAAAGGTCCTCGTCCATAATGGACGCCTAGCATCCAACCTAATAAAACTAAATTACATAATGCCGCTGGCGCGCTAAAAATTCGAATACTAAAATAAGTGTAGGCTTCGCTTAGCACCGCATTATTCGCGTCTGATAAAAACGCTATGGCGTGCTTTATTAAAGGAGACATAGCAATAAGAAATAATGCCACAATGCTGGCAAGTAATAGGCTTCGCTTGAGTAAAGCCGCTAGCTGGGTTAAGTCATTTTGGCCATAGGCTTGTGCAACCATGCCGGTCGTGCTCATTCTTAAGAAACCCGCGAGCCAAAATAAAATGGATATAACGGCTGAGCCTAGCGCAATACCAGCCAAATAATGTGCGCTGCCTAAATGGCCAATAACCGCGGTATCAACTATTCCTAACAGTGGCACGGTGATATTTGATAATATCATTGGTCCTGCTAACAACAGCAAGCTTTTATGGTGTGCTTTATTATGTATAAGAAATTGTTTCATTTGGTATTATTTACTCTTATTGGGTTATCTTTACGTGCTCATGCTGGTGTTATTTTACAGTACCACCATGTAAGTGAAACCCTTCCGGCGGTTACCAGTGTGAGCGAAGAAACGTTTACAGAGCATCTAAACTATTTAAAAAATAATGATTTTAATGTTATTGCCTTAAATGAACTACTTGATGCTTTAAAGCAAGGCCATACCTTACCTGATAAAACCGTCGCCATCACGTTTGATGATGGTTACAATAATAATTATGATCAAGCTGCTCCAATATTAGAAAAGTTTGGCTACCCTTATACAATTTTTGTTAACCCTAAACTAATAGACGAAGGTAAACGCTATGTGATGGGGTGGGATAAACTGAAAGAGCTGAGCAAAAAAGGCGCACTTATAAGTAACCACACCGCACAGCATGACTATTTACATGTAAAACTTGACGGTGAAACTAATGCGCAATGGAAAGAGCGTATAACTCAAGATATTGTTAATTCACAACAACGTATAAAAGATGAAATAGGCCACGACTTTAAGTATTTAGCCTACCCCTACGGAGAGTTTGATAACGAGTTACAAGCTTTAGTGACAGAGCTTGGCTATATAGGCATTGGCCAGCATTCAGGTGCACTAAGCAAACACGCTAACTTTAGTCGCTTACCCCGCTTTCCTGCATCTGGCGTTTACAGTGACATAAAAACACTGGCAACCAAATTAAATTCTCAGGCATTTAATATCACTCAATTAAGCTACGGTAATAGCGTAACAAAGCAAAACCCGCCTGCGTTAACTATTTCGTTTAAAGTGGAGGATTTTAAAAAAGCTCAACTGGCTTGTTATGTTTCAGGTATTGGTAAAGCTAATTTAGACTGGTTAACTGATACAACAGTAGAAGTAACCTCTCCTAAAACACTTAACAAAGGCCGTTCACGCTTTAATTGTACAGCGCCTTCAATTAAAAAACCGAATAGCTATTATTGGTTTTCTCAGCCTTGGGTTATTCAATAAATTTAAGCCTATACTTACTTAGTTATAACTGCATGGCTTAACAACTTCTCAGCCATTTTATCAAGTGCAGCCACTTCATTGGCTGCATTTATATCAATTGCAGCTTTTGGCATCCCCCACACAACTGACGAGTATTCATCTTGTGCTAATGTGTATGCGCCGTTTTGCTTAAGTGCTAATAGCCCTTTAGCCCCATCAGCGCCCATACCTGTAAGTATTGTTGCAACCACATTTTTTGCCCCACAATGTACGAGCGAATCAAATAATACGTCGACTGCCGGCTTATGCCGATTTACAGGCTCGCTATCATCGAGTTGGCAATAAAGAGCAGCCCCACGTTTTTGTATACTTAAATGAAGCCCACCAGGGGCAATATAAGCCCAACCAGAACTAAGCTTGTCACCATGCTGCGCCTCTTTCACGTTAATTAAACATGTTCTATCCATACGCTCGGCAAACGAGGCACTAAACACGGGGGGAATATGCTGAGTAATAACAATAGGCGGGCAATTAACGGGCATTTTTATTAGTACTTCTTTTATTGCCTCGGTGCCGCCGGTAGATGCCCCTATAGCAATCACTTTATTTAATAAAAACTTAGTATCCGTAAGTATGGGCTTAGTATCGGGTGGCGCTTTTTTAAAGCTTCGTATCCGTGCACCTGCCGCAATTCTCACCTTTTGCTGAACGAGTGACGCGTAGTGATTCATTTGCGCTCTTACATTACTAGTCGGTTTAGCAATAAAATCAACAGCACCTAGCTCTAATGCCTCTAATGTTATAGGCGATCCTTTTTGCGTGAGCGTAGAAATCATAACAACAGGCATAGGCCTTAGGCGCATTAGGTTTTTTAAAAAGCTAATCCCATCCATTTTTGGCATTTCTACGTCTAAGGTAAGTACATCGGGATTAAGTTTTTTTATCATTTCGCGTGCTTGGTATGGATCTTCTGCACAACCAACAACATTAATATCGCTGGCTTGTTGCAGTATCTCTGTAAGCAACCCTCTAATTAAAGGGGAGTCATCGATTATTAATACATTTATCATAGCGACTCCTAAAACAACTCTATATTCGATACCACTTCTTGCTTTTTAAGGTTTTGCAAGTAACGTACTTCGCGCTTTTCAATGGTGTCGTTATGTAATTTTTTAAGTTTTTTCATATACACTTTACCCGTTTGTGGATGAAAAAATATTTTTCTAGGCCACGGGCCGCCCATATCATGGGCCACTAAATTTAAGGCTTCTTCTTTAACATAGGCGGTAGCAAAACTGATATTACCCAGTCCAATATCTGTCATTGCACTAATTATTTTTCCGCCACCAAATAGCTTAATTTTTAAATTATGACGAGACGCCCCGTTTTTTAATACTTCGTTTATCAGGTACTCCATAGCCCAATTACCATAGCGGCAATTTAAACCATGCGCGCTTTTAAGCTCTACACCTTTTTGTATCGGCAACATAAAATGATTCATTCCACCAATACCTAATACTTCATCGTAAACACAGGCAGCAATACATGAGCCAAGTACAGTTGAAATCAATTCATTATTTTTAGATACATAAAATTCTCCTGGAAGCACTTTGGCAACTACATGATTTCTTCCTGAATCCCAGTAACGCTTAATGTGTTCAAAACTGGGCAAAACACTTCTAAATTCAGCCTGCATGTGCTCTCAGTTGATACATAGTTTTTCCTAAATTTTTATAATTTGAGTGCTCTTTACCCATACTTTCAGAGTGACCTAAAAATAAGTAGCCGTGCTCGCTTAGTATATTTGCATAGCGTTTAAATAAATGATCTTTAGTTTCTTTATCAAAATAAATAACCACGTTACGGCACAAAATAAGATCAAAGGGCCCTTTCATTGGCCAGTCCTGCAATAGATTTAAACGCTTAAAAGAAATACATTCGCGTAACTTGTCTTTCACTTTATAATGTTCGCCGTCTTTGCTTTTTAAAAACCAACGCTTTAAATGAAAGTCGTCTAAGCCATTTACGTTTGCAGCGGTATACACACCTTTTTGCGCTTTTTCTAACACGTTAGAATCTAAATCGGTGGCTAAAATTTTTACATCCCAATTACTTGGAAAAGCATTATTTAGCGTCATCGCTAAACTGTAAGGCTCTTCTCCTGTTGAGCAGCCTGCAGACCATATTCTCACGCGCTTAGTGTCTTTATTTGATTTTAGTAAACTAGGTACAAGCTCAGATTTAATAAATTCAAAATGATGAAATTCACGAAAAAAAGACGTCAAATTAGTGGTAATTGCATTTATAAACGCATCAAATTCTTTGTCTTTATGCGTGTCTAGGTAGGCTAAGTAGGCTTTAAAGTCGTTTAATTTCAGCGCTCTTATTCGCCTTGCTAAACGTGAGTACACCATTTCACGTTTATGATCGCCCAAAACAATACCGCAAGCGTTGTACACTAAATTAGCAATGTCTTTAAAATCGCGATCGGTACACAAAAACTCTTTCATTAGCAGCTCTCATACATAGCAGTAAGTGCGGCCTTATTGAGCGTTTTCTTAATAAGGCCTTTAATCATAAAAATTAAAATTCTTCCCACTCGTCTGCCGAGTCAATAAAGTTATCGCCTCTTGGCTTGCTTTGTACTGCGTTATTTTGTGGTTTGTGAGCTAAACTTGGGGTATTCATCGTAGGCGACATAATAGCCATGTCTTGCTGGCCTAGTGAAAAGAAATTAAGAAGCCTACGCATTTCATTTGCTTGCTCAGCCATAGATTCACCTGCTGCCGATGCTTCTTCTACTAAGGCTGCATTTTGCTGAGTCATTTCATCCATTTGAGAAATAGCTTTATTTACTTGTTCTATTCCTGCACTTTGCTCTTCAGACGCCTCTGTAATATCTGAAATCATTTGCGTCACTTTTTGTACAGACACCACAATTTCTTTCAGCGTTGCACCTGACTCATTCACAAGCTGAGAGCCATCTGCCACTTTACCTACGCTATCTCTTATCAGCTCTTTAATTTCTTTTGCTGCACCTGCAGAGCGCTGAGCTAAATTACGAACCTCACCCGCAACCACCGCAAAACCACGCCCTTGCTCACCGGCTCTTGCTGCTTCAACCGCCGCATTAAGTGCAAGCAAGTTAGTTTGAAATGCAATTTCGTCAATCACACCAATAATATCGGCAATTTTCTTACTCGATTCATTAATCGCTGACATACTCGTCACAGCGCGATTAACCACTTCACCACCCTGAATCGCTTTATCGCATGTTTCTTCTGCGAGCGTATTTGCCACTTTGGCATTGTCTGCATTTTGACGGACCGTACTCGTCATTTCTTCCATGCTTGATGCCGTTTCTTCCAATGATGATGCCTGCTCTTCCGTGCGCTGACTTAAATCTGCGTTCCCCTGAGAAATTTCTTCTGCGCCACTGGCCACTAAGGTTGCTGATGAACTTATACGATTAATAACCTCCGTTAACTTATCTGCAGTGGTGTTTGCATCGCGTTTTAATTTATCAAACGAGCCTTTGTATTCTTTTTCAATTCGCTTAGATAGGTCGCCAGTTGCCAAGGCATCTAGCATATTGCCAGTATCTGCGACCGCATCGTCTACAATTTTAACTAAACTGTTTAACCCTTGTGCCAAGCGTAAAAAGAACCCTTCTTTACCCTCTTCCATTACACGCGTATCGAGGTCCCCCTCTCCTGCAGCACTTACTAATTGTGCTATTTCTCTTTCTATTGCAACTTCTGCGGTTCTGTCCTCCCACTCTACAACGGTGCCAATTCTCTCTTGCTCTGGGGTTATTATTGGGTTTGCAACCAAACCAAATGTGCGTCCACCAACCTTTATTTGCGTGCTGTAAGTATCTTTTAACGTTGCTAATAGGCTTTGTTGGTGCGCTGGGTTTTTATGAAATACGTCAATATTTTGATTAAGCAGATTTTTGCTATCAAAATTAGGTAAGTCTTTTCGAAGGTCATTTTCAGCAATGCTCATCATGCTTCTAACGGCTTTATTCATGTACACAATGACATTTGATGAATCTGCAATCATGGTATTGGTTGCAACAGTATCAAGCGCTTGGCGCACACGAAGGTTCTCTTGCGCGATTGCACGCTCAGCGTCAGCTTTAGCAACCTTCTCAGTAATATCGTCCCACTCAACAATCGTACCGAGTTTTTTGCCTTCTTGGCTGTACCATGGCGTCGCTATTAATGTAAAAATCAGCCCCGCTAAACGCAGCTTTGCTTTGTAAGGTTTATCTAAATTTTTTAGTAATTCTCGTTGATGCGACGGCTTTTTATGAAAATCATCAACACAAGTCCCCACTAAATTATCAACAGAAAAGTGTGGTAATACCGTTTGTAGGTCTTTTTCACGCGCTTTTAGCATGTCTTGCACGCGTTCGTTTACAAAAACAATATTAAGGTCTTGATCTGCAATCATTACATTTGCTTGGCATACTTTTAAGGCGCTAGCTAGGTCTGCAGCTTTGCGTGAAGATTTTTCTAACTCTTTTTGAGCTGTTATATCAGACGCATATTTAATTACTTTAAAGGGCTTACCATTCATGTCGTAAATTGGGTTATAAGAAGCCTGAATCCAAATTTCTTGACCCTGCTTTCCTATTCTTAAATACTCACCCGAGTCAAATTCACCGCGCCCTAATTTAGCCCAAAAAGTTTTATATTCATCACTTGCTGCGTATTCAGGTGTAACAAATATTCGATGGTGCTGGCCCATGATGTCGTTAAGCTGATACCCCAAGGTGTTTAAAAAATTATCGTTTGCATCAATAATAGTGCCGTCTAAATTAAACTCTATAACTGCTTGAGACTTACTAATTGCATTTATTTGTCCTCTTGCCTCTGCTGAAACGAGCTTTTGTGCTGTTATATCCGTCGCAAATTTCACAACCTTAATGACTTGGCCCTGAGAGTTCACAATTGGATTATAGGTGGCCTGAATCCACACTTCTTTACCACTTTTAGTAATGCGTCTAAACTCTTGAGATATAAATTCGCCGTTATTCAATCGCAGCCAAAAATGTTTGTAGTCACTTTCTTGAGCTTCAGTATCATCCACAAATAAAGAGTGGTGCTGGCCTTGAATTTCTTCTAGTTGATATTCCATTACGCGAAGAAAGTTAGCATTAGCGGTAATAATTTTTCCGCTTGGCTCAAACTCAATCACAGCTAATGACTTATTTAATGCACTTATAATTAAATCATTATTTGATTCAGACTGTTTTGGATTACTAAACCATCCCATGCTCATCACCACCTTTAAGTTATTTTTACTTTATTTAGCAAATACTGACTCTAAATATTCATTGTTTTTTGTAAGTCGATTAACGCCACCATTTTCTCGCCCACGTTAACTAACCCTGCCACATAATCGTCGTTATTTGTTTCTGAAATACTTGGAACCGCTTTAGCATCTTGCTCTGCAATACTGTAAACCTCAGAAACCGCATCAACGGTAATACCAATAATTTTACTGTCTTGTTCAAACTCTATTTTTACTACAATCACCACTGTAAGCGGTCCGTACTCTATACTGGGCAAGCCAAACCGCAGCCTTAAATCAATAATCGGCACTATGGTGCCACG
Organism: Pseudoalteromonas sp. NH0006-46; assembly: GCF_057547735.1. Taxonomy (NCBI): domain Bacteria; kingdom Pseudomonadati; phylum Pseudomonadota; class Gammaproteobacteria; order Alteromonadales; family Pseudoalteromonadaceae; genus Pseudoalteromonas; species Pseudoalteromonas sp. NH0006-46. The sequence goes on from NZ_BAAJML010000010.1 coordinate 29,479, forward strand.
CAAATTAATAACCCCTTTTACAAACTCGGGAGCGTTGGGTAAAACGGTTAACTCTTCCCAGCTACGAATTTCTTGTACAGTTAAAATATCTACACCGTATTCTTCGTCAGCCATAATAAATGTTAAAAACTGTTTCACGCCCTTTTGCTGCTGCAGATTAAGCTCAGAAATCATAGCGCCTCCAAAGCAGCTTGCGACTCAATACTTAACTCTTGACTGCCCGGTTTTTTTAAACCTGAAAGTTTTATTAACCCGCTTATATCAACTATCAATGAAACCCGCCCATCACCCAAAATAGTCGCGCCGGATATGCCATCTACTTTTTGATAATTTGCCTCTAAACTTTTAATTACCACCTGTTGTTGCGATAAGAGGTCATCTACCAATAAACCCACTTTTTGGTTGTCGGTTTCTACAACAACAAGTAAAGTTTTATCGAGAGATTCAATGGCATTATCATGATTAAAAATATCGTAGAGCCTTAAAATTGGAATATATTCATCACGTAACCTAAGTACATCAAGGTTTTTTCCTACACGGCTTACCTTGGCAATATCAATTTGCAGCGATTCAACAATAGAAATGAGCGGAATAATATAAGTATGCTGGGCAACTTTAACTAACTGACCATCTAAAATAGCCAGTGTAAGTGGTAACCTAATTGTAAATGTTGAGCCTACCCCTGGTGCAGATGTGACTTCTACAGAACCATTTAAAGACTGGATATTACGCTTAACGACATCCATACCAACACCCCGGCCAGATAAGTCACTCACCTCATCCATAGTGGAAAAGCCTGGCATAAATATCAGCTCGTTAATTTCTTCATCGCTCAGGTGGTTGTCGGCAGAAATTAGCTCATTTGCAATGGCTTTTTCTTGGATTTTTTTGGTGTTTAACCCTTGTCCATCATCCATTATTTCAATAACAATATTTCCACCTTGATGGAATGCATTTAAGGTCACCGTTCCTACAGGATCTTTTCCGGCTTGCAGTCTTTTCTCAACAGTTTCTAAGCCATGATCTAATGAGTTTCTAACTAAATGAACCATAGGATCGGAAATTTTTTCCATTACTGTTTTGTCTAATTCGGTTTGCTCGCCTATCAGCTTCAATTCAACCTGTTTATTTAGCTTTTGCGCAATGTCCCTTACCAAACGTGGGAAACGGCTAAATACAAAATTAATTGGCAACATGCGGATACGCATTACGTTTTCTTGCAAATCGCGGGTGTTGTGCGCAAGTTGCGCTAAGCCTTCTTGCAATGCAGTAATAGTAGCCGGCGTAATGTCTTGCTCGCTAAGCTGATTAAGCATAGCTTGGGTAATAACAAGCTCACCGACCATGTTTATTAATGAGTCAACTTTATCAATCCCGACGCGAATGGAAGTGGATTCGGGCGTTGTTGATTTTTTATTGGCACTCGCAGAGGCGGGCTTTATGGGCTTAGCCTGTTTCGTCGGCTCTGTTATTGGCTCTGGGGTCAAAGGCTCTAGGGTAGGTGCTGCGTCATTACCAACAGCGTTGCTATCGATTATGTTGGTTGCTGGTGTATCCTCGGTAAATAAGCCACCGCATAATTCAATAGTAATATCAGCGTCATCTTCAACCCATTCGAACACTTCTTTAATCGCGCTTTTCCCATGACTGGTGTTTAAGAAAAAACGCCAATGTAAAAAGCACTCATCACTACTTAAATCAGTTATTTCAGGGACTTCATCGTAAAAAACCGTGGTATCTAGCTCGCCTAGTTGCTCAAGCTCACTAATCATAATGAGTGGCTCATTGCCTGTTTTAAATAAGTGATGATGCGGCTTAAAGTCTATTTGGTAAGTATCGCTATCGGGTTTGTTATCAGAGGGTTGAGTGATGGACTCTTGTGTTCCCCCCTTTATTCCTAGCACCTCTTCAAATTGTGCTCGTAATGTATCGGCTTCAGTTAAGTCGGGCGCTTGCTCTGCTTGCAACCCAGCGAGTAACGATCGAAGGCAATCAACCGCTTTAAGTAATAAATTAACGTGCTCGGTTGTCAGGGTGCGCTCACCTTGACGAATTTGATCCAGTAAAGTTTCAAGTACGTGAGTAAAGTCAGACACTGATGAAAAACCAAACGTCCCACTCCCCCCTTTTATTGAATGAGCGGCTCTAAAAATAGTATTAATAGTTTCTAAGTCTTCCTCACCAGGCACTAAGTTTAAAAGCTCAGCTTCCATGGTATCTAGGCCTTCAAAACTCTCTTCAAAGAAAACTTCAAAAAATTGACTTAAATCTATGCTCACTTTGCGCTCCTTGACTAACGAATAACCTTTTTAATCACCGCTAGTAACTGCTCTGGATTAAATGGCTTTACTATCCAACCTGTTGCACCAGCCGCTTTACCTTCTACCTTTTTTTCTAAACCCGACTCGGTGGTTAGCATAAGTAGTGGCGTAAATTTATAGTCAGGTAATGTACGTAGCTCCCGTATTAATGTAATGCCATCCATAATGGGCATGTTTACATCTGAAATAACCGCATCAAAACCTTGCTGCTTAGCAATAGCCAATGCTTCACTGCCGTCTTTGGCCTCTGTCACATCAAAGCCTGCGGTTTTTAAAGTAAAGCTCACCATCTGACGCATAGACGCTGAATCATCAACTGCTAAGATTTTTTTCATATAAACCTCTAACTATTTATTTCGATTGTTAAATAATGGCTCAAGCCAAGCTGATTAATGGTATGTGCTAATGCTGCACTGCTACCTACCCATATAATTTTATGCTGTATAGTAAGTAAGTGTTTTTGAAGCGCACATAACAGCTGAATAGATGCAGTATCTGCAGACACGACATCGCTAATATCAAGACTGATGTCGTCGTTGCTATTGAGTTCTTGTAGTAAGTCTTGGTGGAGCGTTTCAACTCGGGTAATCACAAGTTCGCTTGGAAGTTTTAACATTTAAAATTGTGTAATCCCTTTCATTTCAATTCATAACAAAAGCTTAGCTCTAGTTGTTAAAATTGCCATAAAAGGGTCAAAAAAAATTTTAATAAATTTATAAACAGGAATGAAAAAACAAGAAAGGGAGCCTAAAGCCCCCTTAAAATACGTGAAAAATTAAAAAGTCAGTTTTTAGTAGTAGTTTGCAATAACTTTAAACTCTTGCGTTAATTGAGTTGAATTAATAAGCGGTACACTACCTTGCTTAAACTCAGGTTTAAAAATAGCTCTTAGCGCTCCAGTATCATCAACCAACGCAACTGATGCACTATGATCAACCGCATAATCAGCTTTTGTTGTATCACTAATTGCGTAAATTAGCCCAAGTTCTCTCACCACTGGAAAAAGATCTTTATGTTCACCAGAAACAGCCAAAAAATTCGGGTTAAAGTAATCTATATATTGTTTTCGCTTTTCTGCTGTATCTCTATTTGGATCGACCGACACAAACCATATTTGCAACGGGTAATCAGCTTCCAGCTCTTTATAAACAGCGTTTAACTTAGCTAACGTTAACGGGCAAATATCGGGACAACTTGTGTACCCTAAAAATACTAAATTCCATTGTCCCTTAAATTGCGCTTTTGTCACCGGTTCGTCGAGCTGATTTTTTAACGTAAAATCCGAAAGTGATTTAGCGTTTTCATAAACAAGTGCATTTAAATTTTGAGGATCGTTTTCACTTGAGCATGCTGATAAAAATAAACTTAAAATAACAATTACTAAAAGCCAGAGTCGCTTCATAAAGGGAGCCATTTATCTATAAATAAGATCACGAAGAGTACCATTAAATGCACTATCGAAAAACGAAATAAATCCATAGCCTTGTCGTTATTAGCTGCAAATTTTAACTTAATGGCTTTATACATAAACACACTATTAAGCACACAAGCACCGACTAAGTAAATACCTCCTGACATACCAATTAAGTATGGCATCACACACACTAAAGCGAGTAAAACTGAGTATGCAACCACACATGTTTTACAAAAGTCGATACCATGTGTTACCGGCAACATTGGAATTTTTGCACGCTCGTAATCACTTTTTCGAGCAATAGCTAAAGCCCAAAAATGGGGTGGGGTCCAGGTAAATATAATCATAACCAGCAACCATGGCGCTGCTGCCATTTGATTTGTTTCAGATACCCAACCAAGCAATGGCGGCATCGCTCCAGCAAGTCCGCCTATTACAATATTTTGAGGTGTCGCGCGTTTTAAAAATGACGTATAAATAAATGCATAACCCACTAATGCAAATAACGTTAATATTGCTGTAAGCGTATTAGCCCACACCATAAGCATGATAAAACCAGCAACGCCAATACTTGCCGCAAACGTTAATGCATGTGTTTTACTTAAACGCCCTTTAGCAACAGGGCGATGACGCGTTCTTGCCATTTTAGAATCTATTTCGCTATCCACTACATGATTAATAACGGCGGCCGCAGCAGATAACAGGCCTATTCCTAATAAGCTAATAACTTGAACGCCTATTCCACGCCCAACATCAGGGGATAATGCCAATCCAACCCAGGCTGTTAAAACCAACATAGCCACTACTTTAAATTTACTAATGGCTAAGTAATCTTGTAATAAGTCGTAAGCACGCACACTAAGTGATTGAGTATGAACAGGCTGTATTGTTTTTTTGTTTATTGTTAGTGCCATTATATTTCTCCTTTATGTGCGTGATTTTAGGTAATAACACAACCTAACCATACTTAATAACAGTATGGCAGCCATTAAGTTATGCGCCAGTGCAACCCCCAACGGAAAGTGCCAATGTACCAAAATAAGTCCTAAGCTAATTTGGCAAAATAAAGTAACCAATACTGCTATTACGCAGCTTTTAATTTTTTGAGAATAAGCGTGGCTGTAAATTTTCCACATAACAAGCGCCAAGACTATGCAAGTTACTAATGCCCAAATGCGGTGTAATAAATGGATAGACATTCTTGCTTGCTGTGACAGCACACCAAACTCGTAGTTGCTGTGCTCAAGCGGTAATTGAAAAACACTACTCAACGAAAAAGGCTGAGCGTAATCACATAAAGGTAGACCATTACAGTGTGGTGCTGCGTAATTAGCTGCAAGCCAGCCGCCAAGCGCTATTTGTAAAATCAGCACAAAAAGCGCAATCAAACTCAATCCGAAATGCTGCTTAGCGCCCTCATCTCCGCCCATAATAGGTTTTGCTGTTAACCTTAAATACAGCAAAGTAATCAGCGATAAAATACTAAAGCCACCTAGCAAATGCCCCATTACAATAAGTGGCTGCAGATTCATAGTGACAGTCCACATCCCTAATGCAGCCTGAAACACAACAAGCAATAACAATAAAGATGTTAGCTTTAATGGGGTAGTTGGAAATTGACGCTTTAAAAAAGCAACAATAAACAACGCTAGAATCATCAGCCCTAAGGTGCCAGCAAAATACCTATGAATCATTTCTTTCCAGGCTTTCGCTTTTTCAAACACCATGTCAGGGTAACTTTGTGTCGCTAAAGCAATATCAGCTTCGTGTTTAGGAACCGTTAAAAAACCGTAACACCCCGGCCAGTCTGGACAACCCAGTCCGGCATCACTCAAACGAGTGTAAGCACCCAGAGCAACAACCACTAAAGCAAAAAGTCCGGTTAATAAAACCCAATTTTTATAATTTTTATACATCTTTTACCTCACACTAACCGTGTTAGCTTGAACGAGAATAGTTAAGTAGTTTTTTTAAATCCTTTAATAACCCCTTTTGAACTAAGCGGTTTTCTTGAGGCTTTACTTTATAAGGGTACTCAAGCACCACAAGCCCCATATGATCAATTAAATACAAACTAGCTGGCGTTAAATTTGGTTGCTGAGCCATTTTTTTCCATGGTAAATCTGCTTGTGAAGGGCTTCCCATAACAGCCATATCAACCTTGCCTTGGTTTTTTCCTAGCGCTATATAAAGATTATTAAGCGCCTCAAGCTGCTCGCTACATGACGCGCTGCACTCACTCGAATAATTAAGCGCTATAGTCCATTGTTTAGGGTTATCGTTTTGCCAATTTTTTAGCTTTATTTCTTCATTTAGAAATTCACCATGATTTGTAACCGCACCGGGTAACCAATCAAATTTGAGCGCGCTATAAGCTAAAAGCAAAGGAATAGCACAACAGGTTACAAACAATAAAAGGGGTTTATTTTTCATTTTTTTTCCTTTTTTTACTCGCAAAAATGGCAACAACAACACATGAAAACGCGATTAAAAACCACTGTAAGGCATAGGCATTATGTTTTTGTGGGCTCATTACAACCGCTTTGTAATGCGGTATCGCCATTTCATCACCTTCACCTTGGCGGTAAGCCATAAAATTAACTAGTGGGATGTTTGTTTGCGATTTTATAAAACTTAAGTCGATTGATTGAATGCGTTTGGGCAGATCACCACTCGCGGTCTTATCTTCTAGAGTAAAACTACTGAGGTTGTTCTCTTTAATTTGTGCTTTGACCGTAAACTCACCTTGGGGCAAAACCACTTTGGGTAAAAAATCGCGTGATACTGGGGCTCTGACCCAGCCTAAATTAACCAATACTGCACGCGTATCATTATTTGGTTTTAACAGAGCTAGTAAGTCGTAACCCACTTGCCCGTTATATACTTGATTATCTAACAACCAGTAATGTTCGCTTAAAAGTGTCCCTTTAAGCTCAACTAATACGCCGGTTTTATTCCATTGTTTTGGTAACTCAAGCAACTGCGACCAATTCATAACACCATGAGTTTGTATTTGAGCAATGGCAGTAAGCTGTTGCTGTTTTTTTTCACCTCGTTCTAATTGCCAAAAGCCTAGGCGCACACATACCAGCACAACAACCACAACCATACAAATTGTGATTATTGAACTAAGCTTTTGTTTGTGCCTTAAAACTACTTGCATAAAGGGTCAACTCAGTGATTATTAAAATTATTATTGTACTGTTGTTAATGTTTATACTTTTTAACTTATTTAGAGCGTTATTTATTATGGTGTCAGGGAAAACAAACGGACGACCTATGTCTCATTTTTTAGGTCGCCGAGTGTTGTTTTCGGTTATTGTATTAGTGGTTGCAATTGCAGCAGTTAAGCTCGGTTTTATAAAGGCAAACAGTTCGCCCATAAACGTTACAGCACATATACAAATACAAATAAACACAGCCATACAACGTCAACAAAATGCCAATACCAAGCAGCAGCTTGAAATGCAAAGTGCTTTTCTTTTGTAAAATGCCCTTTCAATATTCGTATTAAAATAACAAATAAAAGTACGGCTCCAAGCGTGACATGCATGCCATGAAAGCCAGTAAGCAAAAAGAATGTATTCCCGTAAACACCGGCATCTAATGTTAAGTTTAGGTCGTTATATGCATGAACATATTCTTCTACTTGCAATGCTAAAAAGCACACACCTAATAGCACCGTAAGCCCTAAAAACACTTTGAGGGGTTTGCGTTTATTGTTTTCCATTGCTACATGAGCAAAATGCAACGTAACTGATGACGCGATTAAAATTAACGTATTAATTAGTGGTAGCCCTTGCCAACCCATGGCTTGCGTTGTGTCTCCCGAAGGTGTAACAACTAAAGGCCACATAGCTTCAAAAGTAGGCCACAAAACCTCATTGGTCATAGCATTGTTACCCGCGCCACCTAACCAAGGCACCGAAATCATACGCGCGTAAAATAACGCACCAAAAAAGGCCATAAAAAACATAACCTCAGAAAAAATAAACCAACTCATGCCTTGTCGAAAAGAGCGATCCATTTGCGCAGAGTACAACCCCTGATCTGACTCATGTATAACGTTTTTAAACCAGCTAAATAACATATACAGAAGAACGGCTATACCGGCATAAAGCAAATAAACACCGCTACCCCCTTCCTTTCCAACCTCCATAACAGTTAAGCCTGCGCCTACGGCGATAAAAAATAATGCAACCGCCCCTACAATAGGCCACGGACTTTGCTCTGGTACGTAATAATGCTCATATTCTTGATTCATTTTACTTGCTCCTAGTTTCACACTAGTATTAAACGCTAGTTATTACTGGCTACTAGCTGTTCACTAATATCAAATACGGTATAAGATAAAGTTAGCTCTTCAACATCACTTGGAAGCGCTGTATCAACATAAAAAAGCAATTTAAATTCGAGCTCTTCTCCCGCTTTTAGGGGTTGTTGATCAAAGCAAAAACAGGCCATTTTGTGTAAATATTTTGCTGCTTTCCCAGGTGAAACAGACGGCACAGCCTGCATAACTTTATCGAGTTCGCTACTATTTTTTGCGCTAAAAACGACTTCTCGCATTTCTCCGGGTTTTACAACCACACTGTACTCTTTTGATTTCACTTCAAAAGGTGCACCACTTTGCGCATGGGTAGTAAAACTCACGCTGACGTCCCTTGTTTGCTGAACCATAGTACTTTGTTGTGCTTGCTCTAACGATGGCTTCCCATTAAGCCCTGTTAAATCACAAAACACGTCGTATAACGGCACTAAGGCAAACGCAAACGCAAACATACCTATGCTGATAAGTATTAGGCGCTTAAGAAGTGGTGCATGTGTCATTACTTAATTTCCGGTGGTGTTGAAAATGTGTGGTATGGCGCTGGCGAATCAACTTCCCACTCCAGCCCTTCTGCACCATCCCAAACTTTAGCAGGGACTTTTTCGCCACCTCTGGCACATTTAAAAACAACCACCACAAACAACAGTTGAGATAAACCAAATGCAAAGCCACCAATACTTATAATTGCGTTGAAGTCTGCAAATTGCAGTGCATAGTCCGGGATACGACGAGGCATACCAGCTAATCCCACAAAATGCATTGGGAAAAACAGCACATTTACACTGACTAACGACAACCAAAAGTGCCATTTAGCCAACGTGATATTAAACATATTGCCGGTCCATTTGGGCAGCCAGTAATAAGCACCGGCCATGATTGAAAATACCGCACCGGTCACTAATACATAGTGAAAATGAGCCACTACAAAATAAGTATCGTGGTATTGAAAGTCGGCAGGGGTAATAGCAAGCATCAACCCTGAAAAACCACCTAATGTAAACAACACTATAAAGGCAATACTGAACATCATAGGGACTTCAAAGCTAATCGAACCGCGCCACATGGTGGCTACCCAATTAAATACTTTAACGCCAGTGGGTACCGATATCAGCATTGTTGAATACATAAAAAATAGCTCTGCAGCTACCGGCATACCGGTGGTGAACATGTGGTGCGCCCACACAATAAAGCTCAGCAATGCTATAGATGACGTGGCATAAACCATTGATGCATAACCAAATAGCTTTTTACGCGAAAAAGTAGGCACTATGGTTGAAATAATACCGAAGGCAGGCAAAATCATGATGTAAACTTCGGGGTGACCAAAAAACCAAAATATATGCTGAAACATCACCGGATCGCCACCGCCGGCAGCATCAAAAAAGCTAGTCGCAAAATATTTATCGGTTAAAACCATGGTCACCGCGCCTGCCAAAACAGGCATAACAGCAATGAGCAAAAATGCCGTTATTAGCCATGTCCATACAAACAGAGGGAGTTTCATCCACGTCATACCAGGAGCGCGTAAGTTAACTATAGTAACCACCACGTTAATAGCCCCCATAATCGAGCTAACGCCCATTATGTGCACAGCAAATACAAATAAGGCAGTATTGTCATTACTGTATGTGGTTGAAAGCGGAGCATAAAAAGTCCAGCCAAAAGCAGGGCCCCCTCCAGGCATAAATAAAGATGCAAGCAAAATTAAAAATGCGAAAGGTAAAATCCAAAAACTCCAGTTGTTCATTCTAGGTAATGCCATATCTGGCGCACCTATCATTAACGGTATCATCCAATTGGCTAATCCCGTAAAAGCCGGCATAACGGCACCAAACACCATTATTAAACCGTGAACTGTGGTCATTTGATTAAAAAAGTGAGGGTCGACTAACTGTAATCCCGGCTGAAATAACTCGGCCCTGATCACCATAGCCATTGCGCCACCAATTAAAAACATGGTCAGCGAAAATATTAAATATAAGCTACCAATATCTTTATGATTAGTTGTATAAAGCCAGCGTTTAAAGCCTTTAGCTGGGTGATGAGCATGGTGCGCTTCGTTGGCATTAGGTTGTTCTGCTATGCTACTCATTAGTTAGCCTCCGCGTCGGCATCAAGTGCTGCTTGAATCTCACTAGGCTGAATAACATCACCGGTATCGTTACCCCATGCATTGCGCTTGTAAGTAATAACCGCAGCCAATTGTTTTATAGATAACTGCTTGGCAAATGATTGCATTGCCGTACCTGGGCTACCATAAATAAGTATGTCTATATGACCTTTTATATCTCCAAGTACAATTGGGCTGCCTTTAAGCGCTGGAAATACGCCCGGCAACCCCATACCTGTAGGCTGATGACACGCGGCACAACTTGCCATGTATACCTGAGCACCCAGCTCCATTAACTCTTCTTTTGGTAATGTTTGATCAAGTAAAGCTGCATCAGCTAAAGCAGCTTTTTGTTTAGCTTGTTTAGCGTCGGCAAGCCATACTTTAAAATCAGCTTCAGATTTAGCCTCAACTACAACAGGCATAAATCCATGATCTTTACCACACAGCTCAGCACACTGGCCTCGGTAAATCCCTTCTTCGTTTATGTTGGTCCATGTTTCGTTAATAAAGCCCGGATTTGCGTCTTTTTTAACGGCAAAGTCTGGTACCCACCAAGAGTGAATAACATCATCTGAGGTCATTAAAAAACGAATTTTTTTATTAATTGGCAGTACGAGGGGTTTATCTACCTCAAGCAAATAATTCGGGTTTTTATCTGCTAAATTGGTAATTTCATCTTGAGAGGTTGCAAGCATTGAGTAAAACTCTACGTCTTCTCCCATGTATTCATAATGCCATTTCCACTGCGAGCCTGTCACTTTAATTGTTAAGTCGGCTTTACTGGCATCTTCCATCGCTATTAACGTTTTTGTAGCTGGCACTGCCATCGCAATTAATATAACAAATGGTATTGCAGTCCAAAGAATTTCTACTTTAGTACTTTCATGGAATTGAGCGGGAACCGCCCCTTTAGATTTTCGATGATGAATGAGTGCCCAAAGCATGATGGCAAACACTATTATTCCAATTACACAACATATAAAAAATATGGTCATGTGTAATTCGTAAACATTTTCACTTATATCTGTAACGCCCTTGCGCATATTATATTGGCTGTTGGCCAACGCTAACTGCGGAAAAACACACAATATAAGCCACAAGGTACAACTAAGTTTACCCATGTGACGACTCCTTTGATGCTGTTGCTAGTGCAAAGCGAAGAGGCATACGGCTTAAACGCCAATTCGTTATTTTTATTTTTGTATTAATGCCATTTGATTTATAAAAAAAATTGGCATTCACTGCGCTAGCAACAAATTTATTGTGTGTGCTCAAAACTTAAAAGCGATGAGTATTGCCAGCGTCAGTTCATTAACAATTAGTTAATATTTAACCAGCATGCAAGTTTTTTGTATTAAAAACAAACAATAAATATGTAAAAAGTAGAGAGTTGATTTAGTTTAGCGTAGAAAAAAGTAGCTAAAATCGAGAGTTAGTAAGGGCTGAGAATGAAATAAGGAGTATGAATAAAAAAAACAAATTTAAAAAAATAAAAATGCGCACCAAAATAGTGCGCAATTTATAAAATAAGGTAAAGCTACATCCAGTCTGCGTTACGAATAACACCCACTGCCAAGCCTTCAATGTTGAATGACTCAGTTTCAAGGTCGACCTTAATTGGTGCAAACTCGTCATTTTCGGCATGAAGTAATACCTGACGACCTGCCTTTTCAATACGTTTTACTGTTACATCGTCATCAACACGAGCAACCACAACTTGACCATTTTCAGCCACTTGTGTTTTATGTACAGCAAGTAAGTCGCCATCCATAATGCCTATATCTTTCATACTCATACCATTTACGCGCAGTAAAAAGTCAGCAGCTGGTTTAAACATTAATGGATCAATTTTACAGTGGCTCTCAACATGCTCTTGCGCCAAAATGGGTGAGCCTGCCGCAACTCGGCCAATAAGCGGTAAACCTAATTGCTCCGGTTCCTCTTCTTCAACAAGTTGAATCCCTCGGCTTGCGCCTGGCTTCATTTTAATCACCCCTTTTTTGGCAAGGGCTTTTAAATGTTCTTCAGCGGCATTTGCACTTTTAAACCCTAACGTTTGTGCTATTTCAGCACGTGTAGGCGGCATACCAGTGTCTTTAATAAACACTTTAATTAATTCGAGTATTTGAGCTTGGCGTTTAGTTAATGGGCGCATACAACTGGTTTTCCATACAGTACATTTAACTGTGAGTATATACAGTTAAATAAAAATCGCAAATTTAAATTACCCGTTCAAATAGCCAAATTACTTCCTTACGTGTACATTTTAGGTGCTTTCTAAAATAGCCTATAAAAATAGTAACTTGCTTCATTAAATTTAAAGGAATCTATATGAGTATTTGGCATCAACCGATTACATTAGCACTGTGTAAACAATTAGACGAAGGGATTAGTGGCCAAGGTACCCTAATGAAAACCATGGGAATAGAAATAACAGAGATAGGCGATGACTACTTAGTCGCAACTATGCCTGCAATCCCTGCACATCATAATCCTATTGGCATGGTTCATGGCGGCGCTAACGTTGTACTGGCAGAAACGGTAGCCAGCTATGCTGCTAATTTTGTTGTCGATTTCACAAAATTTTACTGTGTTGGGCAAGAAATAAGTGCAAGCCATTTAAAGGCTTCTCGTAATGGTACATTAACGGCAACAGCACGCGCATTTCATATTGGAAAACGTAGCTCAGTATGGGAAATAAAAATCACAAATAGCCGTAACGAACTGTGCTGCGTATCAAAAATGACCGCAGCAGTTGTTGAACGAAAAGCGTAGGTTACTTCTCGAGAGGGTAAATTGTTATTTCCATACCCGCGCCAATAGCAGATATACGAAGTAGTGTATCTGCATGCAAAGCTTGATTAAAACACTTTGGCGATGTGCCTGACTCAAATCCTATATCAAACGTTCTGCGTGAACAGCTTAACCATTGCTTTAATGCATTGCGTGAACACGATTCAATAAGCTCACAAATATGGTTTATTGCTTTGTCTGGTGATTTAACATCGCCAGCTACCTCAATACGCGCTAATTGACGGTATTCGTCTTTGTCATAATGTAAAATCGTTGCGACTTTTTTTAGGTCGGCCACCAGCACACTAATATCTTGTTTTGACTCAAGCTCTAGATCTACATTTAAAAATTGAATTTCCGACATTGTTTCGTATTTATCCTCTAATAGTTACCTTGCAAACTTTAACGCAGTTTTATCGTTATACCAAATCAACACCCTATAAATAGACACTTTATCAGTTAATATTCTTATTTTAGAGTGTTATTGCTACTTACTATTCGCGCTAGTGTGCTGCAACTCAGTTTTAATGCACTAGTGCGACATTTTGTCGCACCCACCTTGCCTACCATTCGCGTAAAATGTTTATTAAAAATAATAAGATAAACACCTATGAAAAAAATATTTAAGCCAGCACGTAAACTTCATAAATGGTTAGGCTACCTATTAGGAATACAAATACTAGCTTGGTTGCTTGGCGGTTTAGTGATGAGCGCTATTCCGCTTGAAAAAGTACATGGTAAACACCTAGCAACACGCACTCTAGCCAACCCTTTTAAAAGCCATAGTTACGTCGCATCAATTGATGATATAGCAACCAAAGTAACCAATCCGACTAAAATAACCTTCACACATTTCTTATTCACCCCACTTATAACTGTAACCAGTAAAGACAACCAACAAAGCTTTAATGGCATTACTGGGCAACCATTTAAAGCGCCGAATAAACAGCAAATAATTGCTAATGCGCACGCACATTTACTTATTGATGCTCAACCCGAAAGTACCGCATTATTAGCTGTAGGACCACGAGAAAGCGGTTATAAAAAAAATGTATGGCAAGTACAATTTAACGATACATTTAGCACCACCCTCTATTTGTCATCAGATACAGGCCAAGTGATTACTGTGCGCAGTACACTGTGGCGAATTTTCGACTTTTTTTGGATGCTTCATATTATGGATTATGATGAGCGTGAAAACTTTAATAATCCTTTATTAATTAGCTTTGCAGCAACCAGTGTACTTTTTTGTTTAAGTGGTTTTTTGCTGCTATTGCAAAATATAAGGATTAAACGCAGTTTTAAATAAGTGTATGTTTGCCTGTTAAGCCAGTAAACTAGGCGCTCCTGTAGTTCACGTATGTGATGGATATGACCCGATTGATTTTGGCCTTACTGGCTTGCTGTGTCTGTTTTTCGGTATCAAGTAAAGACTTTACTCGTTTCTCTACTGCTAAAAAGCACTTAATAAAAACACTACCGAACAATGCAAAAAGCCTGTATTGCGGTTGTGATATTAACAAACAAGGTAAAAAACTAGTGCCAGATCCAACGGGTTGTGGCTATGTACCTCGTAATACGTTCACGCGCTCTGGCAAAATAAATCAGCGCGCTTTACGTATTGAATGGGAGCACATAGTGCCGGCATGGGAGTTTGGCCATCAACTACAATGTTGGCAAAACGGCGGGCGAAAAAATTGCCGTAAGGTCAGTGCTAAATTTAGGAAGATGGAAGCCGACATAAACAATTTAGCCCCCGCCATTGGCGAAATAAACGCTGACCGTTCTAATTACCGCTTTGGTATGCTGGGTGAGCCCGCGACTCAATACGGCCAATGTCATGTAAAAGTAAACTTTAAGCAACGTGTTGTTGAGCCACCATTTTATGCCCGTAAACAAATTGCCGACGCCTATGCTTACATGCAAAAAACGTATGGTTTAAAAATTTCAAAACAACAACAAAAACTCTTTAATGCCTGGCAAAAACAAGACCTAGCACTAAAAAACATGACCAATAAACTGTAATAGCGCCTATCCACTAATAAAGAAATTCAAGCTCCTGCTTTGCAAATAAAAATGACACACTTATTTACATAAAGAAAAAGCTAAACGTTGAATAAATAATCAGGTGTTGTAGTATTTTAAATAACTTATTTACAGGAAGTACTTAGCATGTTTAAAAACAACACACTATCGCTTGCAATTATCAGCGTGCTCTCAGTTTTTGCTTTAACAGGTTGTGGTGGAGGCGGAGGTAGCAACAATACACCATCTCCTGTCACGCCACCAACAAGTAGTACACCGACATGGACTGCTGGTGTATTTGAACCTTCAGACGAACTTAAAAACTTTTGTGAAACACCGCGCACAGGTAACGATCCGTTTAATAATAACCAACCATACCCAGACCAAGCTGGTTCAGCCTTATACGAAAAACTATGGCTTCGTTCATGGAGCGACGAAACATACCTTTGGTATGATGAAATTACCGATAACAACCCTGAATCGTTCGATACCGTGGCTGACTATTTTGCTCAACTAAAAACTGAAGAACTAACCGATTCGGGTGCTAAAAAAGATAACTTTCATTTTTCAGAACCCTCTGAAGATTACTTCCAAGAAGCACAGTCGGGCGTCACTTCTGGCTATGGTATTAACTGGGCATTTATTGGTGATTCAGCCGATAGAATTTTACGTGTTGCTTACCTTGAAGATAACTCTCCAGCAAGCCAAATTGGCTTTCAACGAGGCGATACTGTACTTGAAGTTGATGGTGTGAGTATTAATACCAATACCCAAGCAGGCATAGACACTTTAAACGAAGGCTTATTTAGCCCAACCAACGGTGACTCACATACAATTATTGTACGCAGTAACGACGGCACGGAAAAAACGTTTAATGTCACTGCAGGTAACATCGAGCAGACTCCAGTTCAAAATGTACAAACGATTGTAACAAGCAATAACACGCGCGTTGGGTATATGCAGTTTAATAGTCACATAGGTATTGCCCAAGAAGGACTCATTGATGCAGTAAATAAATTTAGAACCGATAACGTGGACGAACTCGTTATTGATTTTAGATACAACGGCGGTGGTTTATTAGCACTGTCTTCGCAGCTTGCATATATGGTGGCGGGGAGCGCAAATGTACAAAACCGTTTTTACTATCAAACGCAACAAAATGATAAACAGCCTGTTGATTCTCCATTCCCGTTTATTGACGAAGAAATAGACTACTCAACGTTTTTCAGTACTGGCGATAAATTACCTGATTTAAACTTATCTAAAGTGTATGTATTAAGTACATCAGGTACCTGTTCAGCCTCTGAAGCGTTTGTAAATGGCTTAAAAGGGATAGATGCAGAGGTGATACTTATTGGCGATACAACCTGTGGTAAACCATACGGATTTACGCCTACACACAACTGTGGAACAACCTACTACACCATTCAATTTAGTGGCGTTAACAGCAAAGGCTTTGGTGAATATGCCGCTGGCTTTACCCCTACACCAACGCCACAATTTAATGCCGATGTACAAGGGTGTGTTGTTAACGACGACTTTGATAATCAACTTGGTGATAGTAACGAAGCTTTACTATCTACGGCACTTTTTCATATAGATAATAACGGTGCATGCCCAATCACAACAACGGTCGCTAATAGTAAAATAGATGTACCAAGCTTTGCCACAGCCAGCGAAAAACTGCAGCCTTTAAACGCACCAAATGAGCTCACTCGCGGTAACATGGACCTAACATGGCCTACGTTGTCTAAGGAGCAATAATGGTAAAGTTATTGGCAATACTCACGGTATTAATTAGCCTAGGGGGGTGTAATAGTATGAGTAATGTCGTTGCAAAACCTGCGCTATTAACAGAGGTTAACCCGGGCGTTATTACTGTGCTACAACAGGCCATTATAAAAGCCAAAGGTGGCACGCTAGTTACACTTGCCGACACTGTGTTTACCAAACGTAGCGAGCTTTTACTAAGCCATGGAAATAGTAAAGACCCAAATGGCATGCCCATAATGGGCGCGCATAATATAAAGTCTGAAAAATTTGTTTTACAAATAATCGGCGAGCAGTGCGTGCTTTATTATCCTAAAAAAGATATGGCCATTGAGCTTAAAAACGTAAGCTGTAAAGCGCAATAAAATACTATTAAAAAGGCACACAGCATTAATACTGTGTGCCTTTATCATTTTTCACTTGGTTTATAAGTCTTGATGCGGACCAAACACTTCGTAATGAATATGCTCATTTTTAACGCCTAGTGCCAGTAACTGGCTTTTCACAAACGCCATAAACCCAGCGGGGCCGCATAAGTAAAAATTGCCATTTGTAAGAGGTAACTGTGTTTTTATGGCCGTTAAATCCATTAGCCCAGTAAAATCAGCCCCATCACTACTTTGATTAAACCACGTCATAGTTTGCAAACAGTTATAAACCGTACTTAATTCATTTAAATAGTGTGCAAACGAGTGCTGCTGAGTATTTTCGCACGCATGTAAATACAGAATGTCGTGATTAGGGTTATCGCTTAATAACGTTTCGAGCATAGCAAGCATTGGCGTTTGCCCAACACCTGCTGAAATAAGTACCGTCGGTTGAGTACTATTGCGTAAAAAGAAATCTCCTGCAGGCGGGTATAGTTCAACTATGTCACCTTGAGCTAGTGAGTGTAAATAATTAGACACCATGCCAGGCTTTGGCTGTAGCTCTTTTTTAACACTAATACGGTAGTTTTTACCGTTACTTTTTTGCGAAATAGAATACTGGCGAATTTCTTCATATTCAGCGCCCTCTGGCTTAACTTTAATACCTAAATATTGGCCAGGTTTATGGGTAATTATAGCTTCGCCATCAACCGGCGTAAGTGTAAAGCTTGTTACTAACTCAGATTCAACTTGCTTGTTGGTTATTTCAAATTGGCGAGTACCCACCCAACCACCCAGTGTGTTTTTACTGTGTTCATACAAAGCCGCTTCTTCGGTAATACAAATATCAGCAAGCAATGCGTAAGCTTCACGCCATGCGTATTCTACATCTGGCGTAAATTGATCAGGAATAAGCTCTTTTAAGGTGCCAATTAAATGAGCACCAACAATGGGGTAGTGCTCTGGTAAAATATTTAAACTGGTGTGCTTATGGTTAATGCGCGCTAATGCCTCTTTTAACACTGCTAAGTTATCAATATTTTGGGCGTATGCCGCTAAGGCGTTAAACAAAGCAAATTGCTGGCGGCCGGTGTCTTGATTCGCCATATTAAAAATATTTTTAAGCTCTGGGTTATGGCTAAACAAACGCTTATAAAAATGATCGGTAACAACCGTGCCGGCTTGCGCTAATAACGGAACGGTGCTTTTAACAATCTCGATGGTTTTATCAGATAACATAATATATTCCTGTAGGTAAACTAACCACGACGCCCATCAACACGACGCCGCGTTAATATAGGTGTGCAGTAAATTAAAAATAACAAAAAAGCCACTAACCACAGCAAAGCACTTACCTGCCAAGCAAAGTGTGGCCCAATAATTAAGGGGAGTATTGAGCGAGTAATAGCTGCCACCAGCACAAGAGCAAAAGCAACAGATATATAATTAGGGGTGCTAAGCGTACGCCCTGTATGACCAAGCGATACACGGGTCATCATGGCTAAAATCATCATCCCTATTGTGCCAATAGTGATAAGATGGAGCGCATCTTTGAAGGGTATTACGCTTGTGTAAAAGCTAAATGCAATCATCATCAAGCCAACACCTAAAGCAAGATAAGAAAAATGCAGAGACCATAATAAAGGCACTTTTAGCACTTTTGCGTTCCACCAAAACCCTGATCGAATTAAGTGAAGCGCAGCAACTATTGCAACAATTAATGCAGGGCTAATTGAGCTTAAAAATAACTTACTGATAAAAAATAAAGTAATTGCCAATATTGATAAATACAGCAGTGCTTTATCAATTTTAGGAGTGCGTGTTTGCTCGCTAAGCAATAAACCTTTAGCAGTAAAAAAGGGAAGCACCCTTCCTGCAACAATGCCTAC
Source organism: Pseudoalteromonas sp. NH0006-46 (assembly GCF_057547735.1). NCBI lineage: Bacteria > Pseudomonadati > Pseudomonadota > Gammaproteobacteria > Alteromonadales > Pseudoalteromonadaceae > Pseudoalteromonas > Pseudoalteromonas sp. NH0006-46. Next base: position 48,502 of record NZ_BAAJML010000010.1, read on the forward strand.
CAGTAAGCTAATAACGAGTACAGCGGTGTCAACCACAGCCAAAGCAAGCTGCATGTTGTTATTTAAAACAAGTAATAAATAAAGTGTATTGAGGGAGCACAACACACTTAAAATAGCTAAAAATTGATAGTTATTTTTACTGCGTGCTTTTAACAGCATATTAGCCAGCGCAGCAATTGCACCTATCCACCATACTAGCTGCAGCACAATAACAGCCAATAAATTAATATTGGCAAAATCTGGCAGCACAATAAAAAAAGCTAAACGAGCAATTACCCATATTAAAGTAAGTAGCATAAGTGCTTTGCCACTTATACTTCCAATGCCCGTCCATGTTTGTGCCGCCGTAAGTAAAAAACCTACAGCAACCACTCCTGCAAAGCCAAACAGCATTTCATGCGCGTGCCAAAATGTAGCTGGTATGGTTAAGTGCCAACTAGCATGGCCTGATAAAATAAGTAACCAATACCCTATCGAGAAAAATGCCAGCAAACCGCCGGCTAAAAAGTAAGGTCTAAATGCAAGCAGCCATAACGGCCATTTAGTTACGTGATGGATAGCTATGTGCGCTGGCATTGGCTCGGTTAAATTTAGTGGGCGCATTAGCGTACTTCCTGCCCTAAACCATGTTGAGCAACACAACGCAGCACATAACTAACTTTTAAAATAGCTGCCACTACAATAGTGCTAATATGTGCTGATATTTGTACCTGCATCGAAAAGTACTCTGCATAGGAGTAGCTAATTAAAATACTTACAACTATACAAATAAAGCTCAACCCTAATACGGCATTAGCAGTAAATAAAAGCGATTCAAAAAATGAGCCTAACTCAACATTGTTGCTTACATTATTTATTGTAAGTGTGTCCATAACTACCTCAGTAACCATTAACGTTACTTAGCTATTACACATACTGTGCCAATAAAATAAAGCATTACTATTCAGCAGGTTAAATATAACCACTTTACAAAATGAGTCTTTATGACCTACCCTATTTTAAATCATAAAAACACGTATAGGTCATTTTGACATGAACCAGCAATTCAACCTCACCCAAGTAGCTTTAGAGCTTGCCCAAAGCCCCCTGCACGAGCACAGCTTTGACCAATTACTGGCAACGGTTGAGCGTGTAATACCTAGCGATGCCAGTGCATTACTTGTGGTGCAGGGCGAGCAACTTAAACCCTTAGCCATTAAAGGCCTGATGCCCGACAGCCTTGGCAGGCGTTTTAAAATAGCAGAGCACCCTCGCCTTAAGGCTATTTGTAGTGCTAGCCACGCATTACAATTTGCACACGACTGCCCACTGCCCGACCCATACGACGGCCTACTGCTGGCTAAAACAGGCGATATTCCTGTGCATGCCTGTTTAGGCTTACCCCTTTACGATAAAAATGCACTACTTGGCGTACTCACGTTTGATAGCCTTAATGCAAATGCCTTTAGCAGTATCAGCACAGATACGCTAAGCACCTTACAAACGCTGTGTAGTGCACATTTTAAAACGGCTCTAGAGCTTGCCCATTACAAACAACATGCGCAGCATTCAAGTGCACTTGTGCAAGAGTTAACACGTGATGCACTTACTCGCGATGGCGGTGAAATAATTGGCCAAAGCCCAGTAATAAAAACGCTTAAAAATGAAATAAAACTAGTTGCTGCCTCTAACTTTAGTGTATTGGTTTTAGGAGAGACAGGCGTAGGAAAAGAGTTAGTAGCGCGTAATATTCACTTAAATTCTGCACGTAAAGATCAGCCTCTCATTCACTTAAATTGTGCCTCACTTCCCGAAAATCTTGCAGAGAGTGAATTTTTTGGCCATGCCAAAGGCGCTTTTACTGGTGCACAAAATGCCCGCCAAGGTAAGTTTCAGCTAGCTGATGGCGGCACATTATTTTTAGACGAAATTGGCGAGCTGCCATTGGCTATGCAAAGTAAATTGCTGCGCGTACTGCAAAGTGGTGAAATTCAAACCGTTGGTGAAGACATACCAAAATACGTAGATGTTCGAGTAGTCGCTGCCACTAATCGTGATTTAAAACATGAGGTAGCACAAGGTCGCTTTAGAGCCGATTTATATCACCGGCTAAGTGTTTACCCTATTACCGTGCCGCCACTTAATAAACGTGAGCACGACATAACCCTACTTGCTGGTTATTTTATTGAGCAAACAGCCCGTAAATTAGGTATTAAACAATTAAAGCTAAGCACTGAAGCGCAAGCATTGCTTAACCAATACAGTTGGCCTGGTAATGTACGCGAGCTTGAACATGTTATTAGCCGCAGCGCATTAAAGGCTAAGCAAAGCCAATGGCAAAACCCTATAGTTACGATTACAAGCGAGCACTGCGATTTAACCCCACAGCTAAGTAATACAGCGCAAGTTAACACGCAAAACACCATTCACACTGCCTGTAATCAGCCATTAAAGCAGGCCGTTGAATCTTTACAATTTACAGTTATAACCGAGCAACTAAAGCAGCATAATTATAACTGGGCAGCAACTGCAAGAGTGCTGGAACTCGACAGAGCAAACCTTGTACGCCTTGCTAAGCGTTTAGGTATTGAGGTTAAAAAAACTATTTAAGAGTTTGAGGCTTATTAAAATGCGCTTTTAATAATCCTGCAAAAGCTTGTACTTTCGCGGTGCGATGCACTAAATGATGGGTCACTAACCACACATCGGTGGGCCAATTTAATTCACTGTGTAGCACAGGGACCAAATCGCTATATTGCGCTGCTACATCATGTTGTAAACCACCAATCCCTAAGCCTTTAATAATAGCGCGTGTAGCCTCGGCGGTTTCTGATACACGTAATTTGATTTGCGATGCAGGAATGTTTTCGTCTGCCCAAGCAAAATAAGGCACCCGCGCGTTATATCCCGCAACTCCTGATACAAAATTATGCTGCGATAAATCACTTAACGATTTGGGCATACCATGCTTGGCAATGTAGCGTTTGTTAGCATACAGGCCCGATGAAAGCTTTGCTAGATGCTGAGCAATGTAGTCACCTTCATCAGGTTTAGGCCCTGCACGAAGCGCAATATGTGCTTGCCCGTGATCGAGGCGCAAGCGTTTTTGCTCCAAAATAACTTCAAGCTGTACTTGTGGGTGTAATGCCTGAAATTGTTCACATACATCGCCCATAACATCCATAAACCCACTAACCGTAGTAAGTAATAAACTTCCGCGTAAAGTACTATCGGCAGCGGCAATATCGTTATGTAGCTTTTCGAGCGAGGTATCTATAGTTTGCGCTGTAGCAAATAATTTAGCGCCTATTTCAGTTACCTTGTAACCACGAGCATGGCGATGAAACAAGCGGGTATCTAGGTTTTTTTCAAGGCTGTTAATTCGTCTTAACACTGTGCTGTGGTGTACATTTAGTGCCTCTGCCGCAGCGGTAAGCGTGCCAAGCCGAGCCACTTCAAAGGCTACTTTTACGTCTTGCCAGTCGTCAAATTTTATTGCCATGCGCCCTGCCTTAAACTTATGTGCGTATACGCACATAAGTGTTGCGTTTATTTGGGTTTTCTACAAGTAAAAGTTTGCTACATTAGGTATGTAACTTAAAACATAAAAAGGCCAAATCCATGTCAGCACCAAAAATTATCGCTCTTGCGGGCAGCTTACGAAAAGAAAGCTTTAATCAAAAACTTATTAATGAAGCAGCACGTTTTGCTTTGCAAACCGGTGCTGAAGTAGAAGTTATTCAGTTAAACGAATTAGATATTCCACTATTTAACGAGGACATTGAAGCGCAAGGCACACCAGTCAACGCCCAGCTTTTAAAAGACAAACTCCGCTCTGCAGATGGTATTTTATTGGCAAGCCCAGAGTATAACGGCTCGATCACTGCGCCATTAAAAAACGCCATCGATTGGGCATCGCGTACAGAGCAAGGTGCAGTACCGGCATTTCGTAATAAAGTAGTGGCATTATTTGCTACTTCACCGGGTGGATTGGGCGGTTTACGCGGTTTAAACCACGTACGTGATATTTTAAGCGGCATTGGTTCGTTAGTGCTTGCCGATCAACTTGCTGTACCCTCTGCGTTTTCTGTTTTTGGCGATAATGGCCAAATTAGCGACCCAGAAGTAGCCGATAAAGTATCTTCACTTGCTCATCAATTAGTCAGTGTTGCAAGCAAATTAAAGTAACCTTACACGCTTTACTTTTGCTTTGTCGCCGCTATTTTTGCGGCGATAAAATCAACATGCGTTACATATAATAGACCCGCTATTTTACGTATTACGTACTCTTCTTGTGGGTCTATTTCACCGTCTGCATAAGCTAAACACCATAGCAATTCTATTATTTCGATGCGCTCGGCTGCACTGCAATGTTCATTAATCTGCTTTGAAAACTGAAAGTAATCAATTGCACCATCTAAACTGCTTGCAGCATTGGTGGTGAGCTCTTCAACCTCAGAATCTGTTAAATTAAAATATTTTTTTAAGGTTACAGTCAGGGTGTGTTGTTCATTATGGTCGAGCTTAGTATCGGCACGCATGACTTCAATTAGCAACGCTGCTACCGCTGTTTTTAAATCGTGCGGCTCTATACTCGGCGCTTGATCATCGAATGCTGCAAAAAGCTGTTTTATTTGTTTGAACATCACATTATCTCTTTTTGGGTGTTAGACTTAACGTACATAAACCGAACTTATATGAGTATTTAATGGGTATTAAGTTCGCAAATTAAAGGATACATTTTATGAAAGGGTTATTTTCACCACGCTTTATTATTAGTAGCGCACTGGTGGGCCTTTCGAGTATAGGCACTGCGCAAGCCGACACCATCGAAAAAGAAAAATCATACGACTTTGATAATAAAGTGCATTACTACCAAACAAAAATTGACGACAGCAATTACAAACTAGAAATACAATCAGACGACTATAAGCATTTTGCCAATCAAAGTATGTTTTTACTTCGCCATGCAGAGAGGTTGTGCCGTGGTAATACCTTTATGTTAAAAGTGCTTGAAGGCGTGCAAGAATACGAACGTTTTCCTACTAAGCCACGTGCCTATCAACCACCTTTAACGGTTTTATTGCAATGCGAAGAGCCCGAACAATAAGTTTACTCTTCGTACCCCCATGGTGCAGCGGGTGGCGTAATAGGTTTGGTTAAATCAAAATCCACTTTAAATTCGCGCCCTTGACGAATTAAACGGTAAGTAAATACCTCAGGGTAAATATACATTTGCCATGTATTACCTGCCGACTGTGCAATACCTTGTGCTACAAATAATTCTTTAGAGTATTGATCAGCAGGAAACGACTGCATTTGTGCATAACCCGCATCAAGTGTATGACCGCCATACATGGTTGAAGCATCGTCAGTACCATCTTCATGGCGATGGTCGTGTTTTAAGCTCAAACCACTGCCTGTTTTTGTAATGATCCAGGTACGTGACGCATCATCACCCACATGAAATGGTACTTGCAGCTCGCTATCAGTACATTTGCGTACATGCATGATTAGTTTTTTATTATCAAATGAGCTTGGGCCCTTTGCGTTATCTATGCTTACTTTGCCCTCAAACGCTTTACCACAGTGCGCTGCAATATTATTAAAAAACGCATCATGCGTTGGTATAGATACCAAAGGCGCAGGGCGCGCAATAGCGACTGATGAAGCAAGTAATAACGCTGCTGCTGTTAATAATTTCATAAAGTACTCTTATAATAATTTTTTAATACCATAGCGGTTTAAGTTAATTTTGGGAAATAACTGCGACAAGTGGCTTCTCTGCTCTGTTTTTCATTAATGTTAAAAGTGAATGATGGAAGTCTTGAAAAATGACCTCACCCCATATTCGCGAATAAACACCAAAATTTGTATTATCTTGCACGGTCGTTTTTAAAGTTAAAATGGTATTGCCGCTTTTATCTTCACTTAACTCATACCCACCGTAAAGAGGTGAAAAGTATTCACCGCCTAGTTTTACATGTTTATCGAGTGCGTCATCGGGGATAGCATCAGGGTCTATGTCAAATCTATAAAGCATCTGTTTATTTGGCTGCCAATCCGTAATAACTTCTTTAAATATAACTCCTTTTTGCCATTTACTGGTTCTAATTGCACCAACACCCGCAGCATTCATATTTGCCTCTAAGGGCTTAGGTACACCTATTAATTGGGTAAGCGAAAATGGCAATTCTTGTGGCTCTATGGTGCTTACATTTGCAAGCTGCTGCCACACACGGTTTATAGGCGCTTCAATAATTATAGAGTTGGTGACTTCGTACGTTTTTGATAAGTGTAAATAATTTACCTCAATAGGTGAGAGCAATACAGGAAGCAAAGCTATTGAAAGTAAAGAATGGTTAGCGTTTTTAGTTTTGCGATTTTTAATAAAACCTGCCAGTAAACCGCCAATACTTGCAAAGAGCATAAAGGCTGGCAAAGCCATTGCCACACAAATACTGCCTTCAAGTAACGTAATAACACTGACAAGTAAAAAAACAAAAATTGGCTGCCAAGCAATTATCACCATTTGCCTTTTAGTTAATGTTTTTGCGCTTTTAAATTCAAAATGAATACGAATATAGCCAATTGTAACGGGCACTAAAAACATAAATGATATAGAGACTAGGCTACTTAAATTATAAGTATCAAATAGCTCTACAAACAGCCGCATAAATATGCCGTAAAGCGTACCAAGTAAAATACCAATTGACTTAGGGGAGTTGAATTGCATCTCTATTCTTTATTGTTGTTATTAACAATCAGAAAGTAACAGAAGTATTATTCCACCACAAATAAAACAAAATTAACGGCTCCTGCAAGCAAATAGCCTGAAATAAAACAAATTTAACAACCACTAAGACTAAAGGATAATAACCTGTCGTTAACACGATACTATTCGGCAAATAGCTCTGCGCATCATTAATGATGCAATCAAGAATATGATTTATAAAAACTTTTAATCACCTTCTGTAATTTTATGATTTTTAGTGTAAAGCTGTTTTTTTAATTAACTGTATTAAAAATAATCATACACGACCTTTTGCCTATACATTCCTGAGTAAAAGCTGTTCTACCCTGCCCCTTCACTATTCATTTGCTTTAGGGCGTTTTGAAAAATAAGCAACGAGTAACAGGAGGGACTATGTCAGTAACCCCAAAGGGTAACGAGCTAGAAAAAACAAGCGCAACACACGTAGATGATACCAACAGCTATCAAAACAATCATAAACCCAGTTCAGAGTTTAATACCCGCGACGAATACCTAGAACACGAGCTACAAATTATGCAGCCCAAGCGTTGGCGGCCTAACTTACCTTTTAGAGACTACCGCTTTGAATTTGAAGACACGATTCCAGCTATGGCGGGCACCATTGGTAAAGTCGTTATGGTGGGGGCTATTGCCGCTACTTTTGCAGCGCCACTAGGTTTAAGCGATGCGTTTGTGTTAGAAAACGTACGCTATGAATTACTCATTGTTTCTATTTTTATTATTTTGTTTTCGGGCTTTATTTTACCCACGGCTAACTTAGCCGGTACTCACGGCCCACTTATTCCTCTTATTCCTATTGTGGTTGCCGCTGGCGGCCACCCTATGGCGTTTGGCTTACTCATTGGTGCCTTTGGCTTTATTTTAGCGATCACCAAAGGAGGGAGTTTGCTGGCACGCTTAACCAGTAAAGGGGTGTGCGGGGGCTTACTCATATACTTGGGCTTTATTGGTACTATTTCGCAGGTTAAAAAGTTGTTTGCATGGGCTGAGGCCATTGATATGGCGCACATTGCATTTATTGTTATTTTAGCCACCATTTTATTGTATGCGTTACTTGAGCATTTTAAAAAGCGCTGGCTAGCGGTGCCGCTTAGCTGCCTTATTGGCGGTGTGGTTGCGTTTGCACTCGGTGCCCCATTTGAATTTAATACGGCACCGGGCTTACCAAATATGAACCCAGCTTATTGGTGGGGCGAAAACACAGGCTGGATGCTTGGCCTACCGACACTTGAAAGCTTTGTGGTTGTGCTGCCATTTGCGGTATTGGCTGTAGCTATGTGGTCACCGGATTTTTTAGGGCATCAAGTTTTTCAAAAAATTAGTTACCCGCAACGTACTGAAAAAGTACAAATGAACATAGACGACACCATGCTAAGTGCATCGGTTAGGCAGACCTTTGGGTCACTTGCCGGAGGTGCTAACTTCACCTCATCTTGGGGGACTTACATTGTACCTGCTGCTATTGCTAAACGCCCTATTCCGGCGGGCGCCATTTTAACAGCCGTATTTTGTATTATTGCGGGTTTATGGGGTTACCCAATGGATTTAGCCATTTGGCAACCCGTGCTTTGCGTTGCGCTTATTGTTGGTGTGTTTATTCCGCTGCTTGAGGCGGGTATGGAAATGACACGCGAAGGTAAAACAACGCAATCGGCCGCAATAGTAGTATTTGCGTCAAGCTTGGTTAACCCTGCTTTTGGTTGGTCACTGACTATGCTGCTAGATAACTTAGGCTTAATTGGCTGTAAAGAGCGCAGTGCTAATTTAACTAAAATGAGCCGCTGGGTTGTACCACTCATTATGTTTGTGGTTTTAACTACCGTTATGGCTATTGTTGGTATGTTGCCGGGCATTCCTGCGCTAATGGCTGATTTTAGACATTAATTTAGGGTATAAAAAAGCGCGGCTTATATACTCAGCCGCGCTTTGTTTTCATATGTAATTAATTGCTTTTCGTTACTGCCAAGGGCGCTCAGCAGCAAGTTGTTTTTCAAACGTATCAATTTGTGGATTTAGCGTTTCGGTCACACCAATAAAGTCTAAGCCACTTAATAAACGCTCTTTTACGTCTTTACGAATATCAAAACTAATTGGCGCAAATTTATCGCTTGTTAGTGTTTGGTTTTCAAGATCGATTTTAATGTTTATATCGTCGTGTTGCTCACTAAGTACAAACAATTGCTCAAGCGTATCCGCCGGTAGTGCAATGGCTAGCATTTGGTTGTTACCGCAGTTATTAAAGAAAATATCAGCAAAACTTTCCGCTAAAATCACTTCAAAACCATATTGCTTAAGCGCCCATGGTGCATGCTCACGCGATGAGCCACACCCAAAGTTGTCGCGCGTTAATAATATTTGTGCGCCTTGGTAGCATGGTCGATTTAAAATAAAATCAGGGTTTGGTTCGCCGTTTTCTAGGTAACGCCAATCGTAAAACAGTGCTGCATCAAAACCATCACGGCTGGTTGATGTTAAAAACTGCTTTGGGATAATTTGGTCTGTATCTACATTGTTTTTATCAAGTGGGGCCATTAAGCCACTAAAAAATACGCTCATTAGGCTTCTCCTCTTATATCAACAAAGTGACCATGTATTGCAGCTGCTGCTGCCATTGCAGGGCTTACTAAATGCGTGCGCCCGCCACGACCTTGGCGGCCTTCAAAATTACGGTTAGACGTAGATGCACAGCGTTTGCCCGCTTCTAAACGGTCATCGTTCATCGCTAAACACATTGAACAGCCTGGCTCGCGCCATTCAAAGCCTGCGGCTTTAAAAATATCGGCTAAGCCTTCGTCTTCAGCTTGCTTTTTAACAAGGCCTGAGCCCGGTACAATTAACGCTTCAATACCAGCTACAACTTGCTTACCTTCAACAATTTTTGCCGCTGCACGTAAATCTTCAATACGGCTATTAGTACACGAACCAATAAAAACTGTATCTACTTTTGCGCTTGATAATTTATCGCCCGCTTTTAAGTCCATGTATTTAAGTGCGCTGCGTATAGCATCGGCTTTAATTAAATCAGGTTCTTGCTCTGGATCGGGTATGCACTCATCAACGCCAATTACTTGTTCTGGGCTTGTGCCCCAGGTAATTTGCGGCTGAATGTCGTTAGCTTCAAGCTCAACACTTAAGTCAAACTCAGCGCCTTCATCTGTTTTTAAGGTTTCCCAGTATGCAACTGCGGCGTCAAAGTCAGCGCCTTTTGGTGCAAACGGACGACCTTTTAAATAATCATAGGTAATTTTATCTGGCGCTATTAAACCCGCTTTTGCACCCATTTCAATACTCATGTTACATAGCGTCATACGGGCTTCCATTGAAAGTGCTTCAATGCCTTCACCACAAAATTCAGCAACATAACCTGTGCCACCAGCAGTACCTAATTTACCAATAACCGCCATTATTAAATCTTTAGAGGTTACCGTTGGGCGAAGCACGCCGTTAATTTGAATTTTTAACGACTTTGCCTTTTTTTGCTGTAGCGTTTGCGTTGCTAATACGTGCTCAACCTCAGATGTACCAATACCGTGTGCTAATGCGCCAAACGCACCATGCGTAGAGGTATGGCTATCACCACATACAATGGTAGTGCCAGGCAAGGTAATACCTTGCTCAGGCCCCATTACATGCACAATACCTTGGTTAATTGAGTTTAAATCGTAAAGTACAATGCCAAACTCTTTACAGTTTGCATCTAGCGCCATTAACTGGTTTTTAGATACTTCGCTTGCGGCATCAAGTGATCGGCTTTTAGTCGATACGTTATGATCCATCGTTGCAAAGGTTTTTTCAGGGCAACGCACCTTACGGTTTTTTTCACGTAAGCCTGCAAAAGCCTGTGGTGATGTCACCTCGTGCACTAAATGGCGGTCAATATAAAGTAAATCAGTTTGCTCATTTATGCTGGCAACGGTATGTGCTTGCCAAATTTTGTCGTATAACGTTTGGGCCACTTGCTAATTCCCTACTCTGTTAAGTCGTAGCATAACGGTGCTGCGCCTTTAATAATTAAATACGTGAAACGATGGCTGCTGCGACATCGCTTGTGCTGTATCCACCTTGTGGGTAGATATCTGGCGTGCCAACGCCTGCTTCAACGGCTTCGGCTACGGCTTTTTCAATGGTGCGCGCTGCTTCGTCTTGCCCTAATGAGTAACGTAGCATAAGTGCGGCACTTAAAATTTGCGCAATCGGGTTTGCAACACCTTTGCCTGCAATATCTGGCGCTGAGCCACCTGCTGGTTCATACAAACCAAAGCCCGATTGATTTAAGCTAGCCGAAGGTAATAAGCCCATTGAGCCTGTGATCATCGCACACTCATCTGACAAAATATCACCAAATAAGTTATCGCACAGTAGTACATCAAACTGGCTAGGCTGTTTAACTAACTGCATAGCTGCGTTATCTACGTATATGTAATCTAGGCTTACTTCTGGGTAGTCTTTGCTTACTTCGGTAACGACTTCACGCCATAATACGCTTGATGCAAGTACGTTGGCTTTATCTACTGAGGTTACATGGTTACTGCGTAATTTTGCTGCTTCAAAAGCAAAACGAGCTATACGTTCAATTTCTTTACGCGAGTAGTTTTGCGTATCAAAGGCAAACTCTTCTTCGCCTTCGCCACCTCGCCCTTTTTCACCAAAGTAAATACCGCCGGTAAGCTCGCGCACACATAAAATATCAAAACCTTTTTCGCTAATGTCGGCACGTAATGGCGAGGCTGCGCTAAGCGCCGGTAAAAGCTGCGCTGGGCGTAAATTACAAAACAAACCAAAGTGCTTACGAAGCGGTAAAAGCGATGCACGCTCAGGTTGCTCATTTGGTGGTAGGTTTTCCCACTTAGGGCCACCTACTGAGCCAAATAAAATGGCATCGGCGTTTTCACACGCGCTTAGTGTTTTTGGTGGTAATGCTTCACCAAATTCATCAATGGCTGCACCACCAATAGCATGATGCTCGCGGTTTAGAGTAAAACCAAACTTATTGCTCACAGCATCAAGTACTTGCTCTGCTGCTGCCATTACTTCTGGGCCAATACCGTCGCCAGCTAATACTGCAACGCTGTAGTTTGTTTTACTCATCCTGCTTTCCTTTGTTGTTTTAAATCAGACACTTTTTGTGCACGATAAATTAAGTTGTAAACACGGATCATGGCGCGTACCGACGCTTCTACCACATCCGCAGCAATACCCGCACCGTGATAAGGGCGGCCATCGTATTTAGCAATAATGTTTACTTGACCAAGCGAGCTTGCGCCTTGGCCAGTGGCTTCTAAGTTGTATTCAATCATTTCAACGCTCATACCGGTTAAGCGCTCAATTGCCGCAAACGACGCCTCTACCGGGCCATTACCTGTAGCAGCTTCTTGTTTAACTTCGCCATCAATCACCATACCAATAGTTGAGCTTGCTACCGACTGTGAGTTAGACGCTGAGTTTACAAACTCTAACTGGTATTTTTCGTCTTTGTCGTTAATTTGATTTAAGTAAATCATGGCTTCAAGGTCGTAATCGTATACCGTGCCTTTTTGATCCGCTAACGCTAAAAAGCTTTCGTATAAGCTGTCCATATCGTAATCAGCTTTTTGGTACCCTAACTCTTCTAAGCGGTGCTCAATAACATGACGGCCCGAACGCGAGGTCATATTTAATTGGTTATTTGGCACACCTACGCTTTCTGGCGACATAATTTCGTACGTATTTTGTGCTTTTAATACGCCATCTTGGTGAATGCCCGAGCTATGTGCAAAGGCGTTTTCGCCCACAATCGCTTTATTTGGCTGTACCGGCATATTACAAATTTTTGCCACTTGGCGAGATGCGCGATAAATTTCTTCACTTTTAATATCGGTGTGAACTTTTAAGTGGTCTTTGCGCATTTTCATGATCATCGCCACTTCTTCAAGCGAACAGTTACCCGCACGCTCACCAATTCCATTTATTGTACATTCAATTTGGCGAGCACCTGCTTGTACAGCGGCTACCGAGTTAGCTACAGCTAAACCTAAATCGTTATGACAATGCACGCTTAAACGCGCTTTATCAATATTTGGCACGTTATTCATTAAGTGGCGGATCATTGCAGCGTATTCGTCTGGCGTTACAAAGCCAACCGTATCTGGCAAGTTAATAGTAGAGGCACCCGCATTAATTGCCTGCTCAACAATTTTACATAAATCCCAATGCGGCGTACGCCCTGCATCTTCACACGAAAACTCAACATCATCAGTGTAGTTACGCGCTAATTTAATTGATTTAACCGCCATTGCCGTTGCATCATCTAGGCTCATGCGTAATTTGTGTTCAAGGTGCAAAGGGCTTGTGGCAATAAAAGTATGAATACGACTTTGCTGTGCTGTGCGAAGCGCCTCACCACAGGCTTCAATGTCTTTAGCAACCGAGCGTGCTAAACCACAAATAATTGGGCCTTTCACTTCGGTTGCAATACGTTGCACCGAGCGAAAATCAGCAGGGCTCGAAACCGGAAAACCTACTTCCATCACATCAACATTCAAGCGGCTAATAGTATGCGCTAACTGAATTTTATCGTCTTCTGTAAGGCTTGCTTTAAGTGCCTGCTCGCCATCACGTAAGGTGGTATCAAAAATCCATACTTTATCTTTGTCTTGCATAACTGCCCCTCATTCCTGTGTTACCCAAATTTCAATTTATCCCAGCCGCGAGATAAAAAAAACCCCGCAATTGCGGGGTTTTTAATGTTCAACTCAATGCAAACACACTAATCCCCGCTTACTTGCCATAGCAGTAAGAGGTTAAGTTTTAGTGTAATTAAACGAATATTTTGCATCTTGTTTCTTGTGTGTGTGTTCAGTGAGGCCTATTTTTAACATTACCTAGAGATGGAAGCAAGCATAAAAATTCCACAAAAGACCTTTAAAACACAGCAATAAAGAAAATAAAAACTAAAAAAACTCAAATTAAAAGATTAAAAATACCAAGCAAGCTTCTTATTATCATAATCAAATCAGCTTTAAAGTGATCCCCGATTAGATAAGTTTTATTATTTTTATCTGGGCTTATGAAGTATCCCGTTTTTAATAATTAAAAAAGCCCATCTTAATGAGCTTTATTTACTTTTAGTCAAAAAATTAATTGTATTAGTGAGCCACGAAGCAATTTATAACAATATCGAGCTACCAGCTTTGTAAATACAATTAGCAACTTATTTTAATCACCCTTAAATGCACTTAGAGGCCTAACTTTAGTCTTTTTGGCATCTTCAACAAACCACTGCTTCACCTCTTCTTCCGTTAACCCTTTTTGCGACAGTCGCTGATATGTATTTTTTTGTGATGGAGTTGCCTGCTCACCATTTAACTTAGCGGCGAGCTCTTTTAAATCAGCCTCGGGTAGCGTTTTACTCCAAGGTAAATCTTCCCTTGTTGGATTAGGTAACGGTAATTTTAACTGCAAACCATGATTACTTGTTTTATCAGTCATCGAACCGATATCATTAAAGTTAAAGCCCGAATTTCCGGCAGAGTTAAAATTAGCAACACTTAACTCCATAGTGTATTGCCTGTCTTCTTTGTCAGTAAATATATCACTAAATTGGCTTGTAAATATGTCTCCAAAAGGCCTTAAGCCTTTTACTTCAACTCGCTTTGGCGATTCATAATTTAAGCTAAAATTAGCGGCAAAAACAAAAACCTGCTCTTCACCAGCAAATGCTTTAGCGTCTTGCCAATTAAGAAGTGCCCTACCTTGCATTCCTTTTTCGTTATTTGAGCCAGCTTTGTTGAGTAAATCTACAATCTCTCGGTACTCCCTGAATTTAGCACCGGTTGAATCATTAAATTGATAGTTATCATCTTCCCATCTATTTAATACTTGGTTATAGCCTTTACTTGCATTACGGGTCGCTTTGCCTAAATAATAAAGTTTTGACTTGTAAGTGGGCCCCTCATCATTAAGGCCTATTGTTTGCTGAAGTTTTAATTCGCATGGCACACTGCGCCAATTTAAACCAATTAGTTTTTTTGTGTAGTTTTCTGACTCTAACTCAGTGCAGGTCGCAATCACCATTAGGTCAACCTGGGTACTCCAATCAAATTCATCAAAAATGATGTCATCACCATGCTGACGCACTTTAAAGCCTAAATTTTGTGCTGCACTAAATTCACTATTAAATAAACGTATAGCTGACCCTTGCCTTTCCATCTTGCTTGTCATTAAGTAAGGTTTGCCTTCACCACCAAAGCGCACCAAAATTCGAATGCTTTTATTTCCTGCAAACAATTCAGGGCGAACAAAACTAGAACTTTTACTCGTTAAAAAATCTTTTATTAGTAATGACTCTTCATTACCACCATCGCGATCTGTGTTTAAATCCACATGATAATCAGTAGCTACATATTTATTTTTTATACCTAAACCATTGAGTAGATTTAAGTAACCTGAATCAAACATCATTTCATCGCTATTGTTTTTACACTCCCCCATGAGTGGCAATACAACTTTACTGCTACTACCTACTTGTGCACCAATGTAATAACGCATGTCTACAAAGTTATTACATTGGTAATACTCATAAGCGGTGT
Source organism: Pseudoalteromonas sp. NH0006-46 (assembly GCF_057547735.1). Classification (NCBI taxonomy): domain Bacteria; kingdom Pseudomonadati; phylum Pseudomonadota; class Gammaproteobacteria; order Alteromonadales; family Pseudoalteromonadaceae; genus Pseudoalteromonas; species Pseudoalteromonas sp. NH0006-46. The sequence continues at coordinate 63,823 of NZ_BAAJML010000010.1, forward strand.
CGTGCATAAATGGGTAAAAGGCTTCTTCGTGCACCATAGGCTTAGTACCTAAATACGTTTTTGGCCCTAACTGAAAAAACGGTGTAAATACACAACCAAACTTTCCTGCAAAGTGCTTTTCATTCACTAATAGCTCAGACTCTACAAGCGGCCTTACAAGCTCTTTATAAGCAAGTTCGTTATTTACGCCATCACAGCGCGTTACTTTAAACGTAATAGGTGCAATACCGGTCATCGTGTCGTTAAACACAACCAACACACGAATGGGTGTAAAGGGGGATAGTCGCTTCGTTTTATTCGATACAATAGGCAACCATTTTTTTGAGGCTTGGTCTTGATAATATATAGCACTATGGTGATAACTTGCTTCACCATATTCAGAAAATACCGGTTCAAATGTATTTGCAAAGCTTTCGAGGTATTTACTGCCTTCTTTTTCTTGCGTCGCAAATGTGTGAATGGGGAAGTAATTTTGAAATTCAGCCGTAATATAATTATGCTCACGCGCGAGTGTTGGCACCGTCATCATGTAAAAACCATACGGGTTAGATTGCGATTGCAAATAAAGCGTGTTTTCAGGATCTGTTACTACAGCTTTACGTGCCGCTTTATCTAGCAAGCTGTAGTTGTCACTAAAGCCGTAAAGTGCTTTTTTATCACCATCGGTACTTTGCTTTTGACTGGTAATGCTATCAATTAAAAACACCCAAAATGTATCCATCCTAATTGATGCACCAGGTAAATTAGGCAGTGCCCAGCTATCACCTAATAAAAAGTTTTCTATGTATTGTTTTACTTTATAGCGCTCTAAGTTTGAATAGTACTGGCTTTTATCACCTTCACGCTGAGCCCTAAGTAGTAACCCCATAAGGCCCGATATGGCCTCTGATCGCAACCTAAATTGAGCTGCCCATTGTGTGCTTTGTTGCGTTTTTCCGTCTTTATTGTATTCACTTAATAGCTCATGCATCATACCTTGGTTAGCTGCACACTCTTGGCCTAGGCGTTTATCTCGCTGAATTTCTGCATAATATTGTTTACAGGCGTTATCGAGAAGTACTTCATCCATTAAATTTGCAGCTGAGGTAGCGATAGTATCAAGCGATTTAATTACAGCTACTGCCGCAGCAATGGGAGCTGTTGCCGGAATAAATGCCATAACACCCAAAGCAATATTAATCATTTGCCATGCCATAGCGTCGCCGGTTTCATCTACTTTTATATCGTTAGCTACCGTTAAATTACGAAAGCGCTCTAAACTATCCATACCTTCACGCGAGGGGCAAACATTTATTTGGCTAATGGCATAGGCAGCAATATGTACACGGCGGTTTTGTGCTCGGCTGGCTTCATCTTTATTATTCATAAGTGGTTGAGCATAACCCAGCCCTAGCACTTCAATACGCGCCTCATCAATGCCTGCTTGGGTCACTAAAATGTGCTTAACAGCCTCTGCTCGTCGCTCAGATAACGCCATATTATAATCGTAATTACCTATGTCGCAGGTGTGGCCTGCTACGGTTACTTTAAGACTCTCATTTTGCTTAAGCGCTTTTATAACGGCCTCGCTTTGCTGCAAAATAGTATTGCGGTAATCATCGCTTACTTGTTCGCTATTTAGCGAAAACGTTCCTTCAATTACGACATCTTTTACAATTTCTTTAGCACTTAAATGCTCAAAGTAATCGTTAGCAACTGTTTTATAGTGCTGTTTAGCTTGCGCTAAATTAGGGATATTTGTACCAATTTGCTGCAACGTAGTTTGCCCAAGTGCTGCAATATTTGTGGTTAAGTCAGCTATATTGAGCGCATTACCTGCTGCATCCATTGCTACCTTAGGAATGCCAAGCTTTTTACCTAAACTTTTATTGTATCTCTCCATTGCCTCTGGTGTTTCAGGGGGTAAACGCCAAAGGTTTGTTGAGATAGCCTGCCGCCAGCCATCGGTTGTAAAGGCTGCGCGCGATTCACGCAGTTTTTGCCAAGCATCTATGCCATCTTGCATAGCAAACACAGCATCTAGCGTTGCTTGAATGGTTGTATCTTCTGTTTTATTTAAATGAGTATGTATTGCTTTAGCAATTTTACTCCCTAAAGCAAACTTACCATTAGTGGTAAAATTACCATTACTGGCAGTGGCGGTTATATCGGTGTTTATTAACCCTGCAGCGAGTTGTGCACGGCCTTTAGCCACCGCCCAGCCATGGCAAAAACTCTCAAAGCCGCTGGCTATTTTAATTGGTTCATCGCTCACTTTGGCGCGGCCAATTTCTTTACCGTTTTCATCTTTAACACTAATATTTTTAGGGTCATACGTGGCATGCTCGGTTTTTAAATCTTTGGCATAACTAATCAAGTGACTATAAAAGCGAGGAAATTGCTTTATTATTGCCTCTTCAACCGAGAGCGGGTCGCAGTTAATTACATCAAATTCACCGGCTTCATTTTTTATATCAAAGTGGATCATTTCGGCAAGTTCGTAGTAGTAATATGTGCCATCAAATTGAATAGATTTAGTACACCAGCGCTTAAATTGCCCTTTAAGTAGCTCTTCTTCAAGTCTTACTTTAATTCGATATAAACCTTTAGTTAACTTCTTATCAGTACCTGATATGACAGCTAAGTTGGTTTCAGGGTCGAAAGTTGCAAATATGTCCTCACCCACAGGTGGAGACAAAACAATCTCCTCATCAGAAGTAAGTAGTGGAATGTCTGGACTAATACTCAATATTATTGCCCGTGTTTTAGCCAACACATACGCTTGAATAGTTTGTACGTTTTTTTGAGTTATTTCTTTTGCGTACCACTTATTGTAAGTATCGTCTTCGCTATTTTCTGTAGGCTGTTTTAAATTGGTAACTGGGACTGTTTGTAACTCTAATAACAGCGTATTTGAGCTACTGTAATTTTTTAAGTTATCAACAAACTCTTTAGCCCATCCACTTGGGTTATTATTGGCAATGAGGCCAATGGACTCCATTGGCGGAATAATAATAGGCCGTTGATTATTATTAGCCGTGTAGGCATGAAACGGCTGACGTACTTCTAATGAGTCACTATTTATTGTCGATAAAATACCAGCACTATTTGTTTTTAATACAATAGGCTTTTTTGCATCATATGTGGCTAACTTAGGCTGATCAGCCACCACGATTCGATTTGATACCGGGGTTAACTTACCCACCGGTTTGTTGTTTTCAACATAACCAGTTAGTAAATAAACCAATGGGCTTGCAGATCCTTTGCTCATTTCATGCATTTTATTTTCCTAGTACTGCTAAGTTAGTAATTGCTACAGGGACTAAAGTTCTCATGCCCCAGATTCCTTTTTCTTTAACTAACTCTTCAGTTTGCACACCTGTTAGTATGTTTTTTGTTCTGATGACACGCTCAGAAAGATAAAACCCATTTTCATCACGTTCTTGCGAGTGCTTTATTGTATACTCTAATTGATAATCTTCCTCTGGAGAGAAAATTATCCCGCCGCCAGTTCCTTCTTCCGAATTTTCTATTTCAGGATTAGCAATATTCACCCAGTGAAAGTGCGCTTTTGGTCTAGCGTGGGTCATAAACGCTAAATACTTGCCGTCTGGTGAAATACGGTGGTTTTTCATTTCCCACGCTTTCGGAAAACCAAAATTAACTTTACGGACTACTTCACCATCAAACTTATGTATCCAAAAGCCATCGTGCTTTATAGCTAAAAACTCTTTATCACCAGGCAGTAAAAAAGCAGCGCCGCTGTGGTGAATTTGAGGCCGTGGGGTTAGCTCCCCTGTTGGTACATGGTAATTAAAGTTTTTGCCATCTGAGTAAAAAATGACGTTTTCACTGTCTGAGGTCCAGTTAAACCACGGGTAACCACCACCACCTGACATGGTAATGAGTTTTTTATCTTTAGTATCGTATAACTGGCGCGTGGCTCGGTCATTCATATAACCAGAAATTGCAATATAACGGTTATCTGGTGAGCGTGCTGGTGGATGTAATCCTGCAGGCTCCAGTTGGGTAAATATTTCTTCTGGAATAATACGGCGCCTGTCTGAACCATCTAACCGTGATGACCACAGTGTGCGCACCTCACTGTATTTATATTTATTCCAGAACATTAACCGCGGGGTTGAAAATGTATCTGCATCGCCGTACATCTCTTCGCGTATTTCTAGTGGCCACTCGGGGTGGTTTTTGTGCTCTTTAGCCCATGGGTATTTAGCAACATCAACTTCTACTTGTGGTGAACTTTTCGATGAGGGCTCTGAGCAACCGCTTAGCAATAAGCTGGCGCAAAGAGAGAGCACGAAAAGCACGCTGTGATTTTTTAAAAACGTCATTAAAACTATCCTTTTACTACATGCACTTATTTACGAGGTAATATAAATAAGTGCATTCATTAAAACTTGTGTTATTGAGTCAAAGTACTCGTACTTACTCTTCTACTATTTCTGCCATTAGAACGGTTTCTGGTGTTTGCTTGTAAAGCTCACTGAATGGGACATTGTCGAAAATATAATAAGCTGGCTGGCCATCATTTGGGTCTTGCATTAAATCAAAGTTGCCACTTTGAGGAATATTAGTAAATTTTATTTTTACCCATGTAGAATCGAGCCTTACACTGGCTATAGATTGTACTTGTTGCCAACTATGTTGTTTATTTATAAGTATAAGCTGCTCTTTATCGTACTTTGGCGTATTTGGATCAACCTGATACATAAATATAAAAGCAGGCTTAACCATAGTTAACGGGTTTATGTTATTTACTACCATTGGCATACTATGCGGGGCACTCATACTAACTCCCAAATACTTGTTGTAGTTTTGCTTTGGTTTTAGGGCCTGGTATGCCGTCTATGTCGAGGTCGTGCTCGTACTGAAATTCCTTTACACCAATGCGGGTTTTTTTACCCATAACACCATCAACTTTGCCGCAATTAAACCCCAACATATTGCACCTACCTTGCACACCCGAGAGGGTTTCTATTGGGTCTAAGTTGCCTATTTGCACGTTAAAGCTTTTAGTTGGTGTGGTCTCGCCTTCATGTAGGTATAAATCGACTGTACCGGTAAGTACGTCGTTATTATTAAGCTCTACCTCAATAAGCCCATCACTTTGCAGTACGGTATCTATTGTTTGACTACCAATGTTGAGTACTACGCGTTTACCGGCTACGTCATCGCCGTCGTCGTACGATACTTGCAATCGAAAATACTCTTTTTCGTTTTGTACAACAAAGCTGTTAATACTGTTGGTGCGCAGCGGTATAAACTTTTCTTTTTTTGGCGGAATCGTAATTTTATCGCCCGGGTAAATTAAATTAGGATCGGGGCGTAGAGCTTTAAACTCTGCGTTGCTTGGGTGGTTGTAAAGCGCTTTAGATGTTTGGTAACCGTATTGCTTTGCTATGCGCAATAGCGTTTCACCTTGGGCTACGGTGTGTTGTTGGGTCATTGTGTATCCTTAAACTTTGCCTACAGACCAATCTTCGCTGTCGAGTTCAAAAAAGCTGACTTTAGCGTTTTCAAAGTCGGGGCCTGATACGTTGGCATAACCGTTTTGGTCAAGCTGCCCGGTAATAATGTGGCCGTTGCGTAGGCGTATTTTGTAGCCCATGTTGGCTTGTGGCTCACCAGCTTCGTCGAGTAGTTCTATTTCGTAGGCTAAAGTGGGTTGTTCAACAGTAAATGTGGTGGTGTCGGTTGCTCCACTGGCCGTTACCGTAACATTGTAAACACCCGGTTTTACTTCAGCGTAGTGCTGCCAAAACGAGACTTCGTCGGGGCGTTTTTTTTCTAGTTGTAGCGTTATTTGCCCACTTGTTGGCCCTTGCCACTGAATAACGACACTGCGGCTGTTACTGCATGAGCCTTCTATATTGAGTTTCCAACCATTGGGGACTGTTAAACTTGTGCCCGCTTTAGCAGGTTTGCGTTCGCTATAACCTAAGTTGTAATCGTAAATTAAGTTGGCATTTTTATAGCCGGTATATTGCTGTGCGAGTTGCTCTACGGTTTCGGCGGCGCTAAGTACGTGGGTTGTAAAATTTTGCCTAACCGTGTGCGATGCTTTTAATAGCATTGTGCTGTTTAGCTCTGGCTTATAAATACGTACAGCGGGGGTATACTGCTGCGCAGGGCGAGGTTTTTTTGTTGTTTTAGCCTTATAGCTTTGCTGGTTTATATACTGTGGTGTATTTTGTGCCGCTGCTTGGCTATTTATAAATGCAGGTGTATTAGGGGCTATAACCCCGTTACTAGTAAAGTTGTTGCTTTGTAGCGCTGCTTGCGATGATACTATTGAGCCATTATTAATTGCGCCCGAGTATTTTGTGGGTGCTTGCGTTTGTTTTGGATAAATGGCAACACGCGTACTGGCGAGCTTGTAAGCCGAATACGATACTTTTTGCCACTCTTTATTTTTTACCCAGTATTGGCTGCGGGTATCGTCGCGCAAGCAAGCAGCTTGGTACTTGTCTACCACACCAAATAAATTACTTTGTAATTTGCTCTGTAGTACTTTTGGCAGTTGGCAAAATTGAGCACGGCTTAAATGAGAGAATGTAACCACGGGCTGAGAGTTTTCAAGCTCGTCATGTGGTTGTTCAAACAATGGGGGGTAATTTAAGTTCACCGGATCCTTGGTGAGCATTTGCATCCTCGCTTTCTCTTTATAAGAGAGTTATTTATTTTTTACTGTCTAGGTAACGCGCTGCTGTTACAACGCGTAATATAATGAAATTAGAACAATAAATCTACAATGTTTTATGTAAATAATTTAAATTAATCAGCTTTTTCTCTTACATAATGGGTTGCACCACGCGTTATGTAACGCAGCTGCCAAATAACACGCTCAACTAGTTCGTCAAGTTGTTGGCCTTCTATATCTAGCGCCTCTGCGCCGGCATTAAATACCAGTGTTACCATGGCTTCTGATTGAATGTAGGCGTGCATGGCGTCGCACTTGGTTTCGCTTTCTAAGTAGTGGGCAAGCTCTAGAATAAAGTGTTTGATTTCGCGTGCGACTGCGGCTCTAAATGCCTTAGATGTACCAGAGCGCTCTCGCAGTAATAACCTAAATTGGTTGCTTGAGCTGTCTATAAATTCCATAAACGTAACAACCGAGGTATTAATGACACTGCCACCGTCGTTTGCTATGCGTCTGCGGGCTTGGCGCATCAGCTGGCGCAGCGTTAAACCGGCTTCGTCTACCATGGTTAAACCTAGCTCGTTCATGTCTTTAAAATGGCGATAAAACGAGGTGGGTGCAATGCCGGCTTCGCGGGCTACTTCGCGTAAACTTAAATTCGAAAAGCTGTGATCTGCACTTAGCTGATTAAATGCCGCCTGAATTAAGGCTTGTCGTGTTTTTTGTTTCTGTTGCGCTCTAACACCCGACATCAACAACTCCCTGAATAATTTTATATTAATATTTAGTGATAATAGCTCAATTCCCCAGTCTAATACTTGACGGCGAGAGTTTGAAATACTATTTTAGCTTACAGTTGTACGCTGAGATTGAGAATGATGAATAAACCACCGATTATCTGGACAAACGTCCTATTTTTTAGCCTTACCTTTTTAGCGGCTATCACACTTGTTCCTTGGTATGGCATTAGCTACGGATTTACCAGCGCACATTGGATTGCTTTTGTAGCCTGCATGTTTTTTGCGGGTCTATCTATCACAGCCGGTTACCACCGTTTATGGGCACATAAAACGTATAATGCTCATCCTGCTGTTGAATTTATATTTGCCCTTGGCGGTGCATTTGCGCTGCAAAATAGTGCGTTGCACTGGAGTAGCGATCACCGTATACACCATGGCCAAGTTGACGACCCAGTAAAAGACCCTTACGCCGCAACTAATGGCTTTTGGTACAGCCACATTGGCTGGATGTTACGTGACTACCAAGGCGATAGCTACGGTGATTACAGTAATTGTCGTGATTTACAGCGTAATAAAATCGTTATGTGGCAACACAAGCACTACCTAAAACTGGTTATTGCCATGAATGTTGGCCTACCATTGGTACTTGGTTTATTGGTGGGCGAGGTGTGGGGTATGCTGATTTTAGCGGGTTTACTGCGTTTAGTATTAAGCCAACACTTTACCTTTTTTATTAACTCGGTGGCCCATATTTGGGGTTCGCGCCCATACACTGAAAAAAATACTGCGCGCGATAATGGCTTTTTAGCGTTATTTACTTATGGCGAGGGTTACCATAACTTTCATCATATTTTTGCAAGTGATTATCGTAATGGGATTAAGTGGTTTCATTATGACCCCACCAAATGGATGATCCGCTCTTTAGCTGCCATTGGTTTAGCCAGTAAATTAAAGCGCACACCGGTTGAACGTATAGAAAAAGCTAAAGCCGATACGCTTATGAGTAAAACGCAAACACGCGTTGCAAAATTGCCTTTAGCGCAAGATAGGCTTACATTATTACAACAAGAGTACGATTTATTGCTGAAAAAACTGCAGACATATTGTTCACTTCAAAAACAAGTTTTAGAAGTTAAAAAAAATAATATGGCAAAGCAGTGTGAACGTTCAGCTTTAATGGCACAATATCACGAGCTGGAAGCCGCCTGGGAAAATCAAAAGCAGGCATGGCTAGCACTTAATGCGAGGTTATTAAAAGCCTCTTTTAATTAATTTAGGAGTGGCTGTGGCCAAACAACCAGAACAGAAAAAAGCACCCGTAAGTTTCCAATATGACGCAATAATTATTGGTACGGGCCCTGGCGGTGAAGGCACCGCCATGAATCTTTCGAAAAATAACAAAAAAGTAGCGGTTATAGAGCGCCAAGAAACAGTCGGCGGCGGTTGTGTACATTGGGGAACAATCCCTTCTAAGGCATTACGTCATTCGGTTAGCCGCTACATTGAATACAAAGCCAACCCGTTGTTTAATATTGGTGAGCGCCCTAGTCGTTTAACGTTTCCTGATATTTTACGTCACGCAAGTTCGGTTATTTCTAAGCAGTCTAATTTACGTAGTAGTTTTTACGATCGTAATCGCATTCATATGTTTCAAGGTGATGCGAGCTTTGTTGATAAACACACTGTTGAAGTAAAACGCCTTGATGGTTCAACTGAGCGTATTACAGCAAAAACCATTGTTATTGCCACGGGCTCTCGCCCTTACCGCCCACCTGAAGTTGATTTTAGTCATTCTCGTATTTATGAGAGCGATACTATTTTAGGCCTTGAGCATGACCCTCAGCGCGTACTTATATACGGCGCAGGGGTTATTGGCTGTGAGTATGCTTCTATTTTTAAAGGTTTAGGCGCTAAAGTTGATTTAGTGAATACTCGCGACCGTTTACTTGCCTTTATGGATGCTGAAATATCTGATGCACTTAGCTACCACTTTTGGAATAGCGGCATTGTTATTCGTCATAACGAAGAGTTTGATCGTGTAGAAACGCGCGACGATTGCGTTGTTATGCATTTAAAATCGGGCAAGCGTGTAAAGGCTGACTGTATTTTATTTGCCAATGGCCGCACAGGTAACACTGACACACTTAACCTTGAAGCCATTGGCTTAAAAGCCGACGGCCGTGGGCAAATAAAAGTAAACGAAACCTACCAAACTGAGGTTGAAAACGTTTATGCTGTGGGCGATGTAATTGGCTACCCAAGCCTAGCTAGTGCTGCGTTTGACCAAGGCCGTATTGCCGCTGATGCCATTGCCTGCGGTAACTGTGATGATAAGTTAATTATTGATATTCCGGCGGGTATTTATACCATTCCAGAAATGAGCTCAGTGGGTAAAACAGAGCAAGAACTAACCGCGGCTAAAGTACCTTACGAAGTAGGCCGCGCTCAGTTTAAACACCTTGCACGCGCGCAGATTGCAGGTACTGAAGTAGGCAGCTTAAAAATATTATTCCACACAGAAACCAAAGAAGTACTTGGGGTACATTGCTTTGGCGAACGTGCCTCTGAAATTGTTCACATTGGCCAAGCCATTATGGAACAAAAAAATGGTGGCAATAATATCGATTACTTTGTAAATACCACATTTAACTACCCAACCATGGCAGAAGCCTATCGGGTTGCGGCATTAAATGGCTTAAATCGCTTGTTTAAATAAGCGACTTTAAAGCGTATAAACAAAAAGCCCGCTGTTATGCGGGCTTTTTAGTATTAATGCATAAAACGCATTAATTATTTATGATACTGACCGCTTAGCTCGTGCACGGCATTAATAAATACACCGGCATTTTCTGGGTCAACGTCTGGCGTAATCCCGTGACCTAAATTAAACACATGGCCATTGCCTGTACCAAAGTCCTCTAAAATAGTGCCTACTTCTTGGCGTATACGATCTGGCGTACCGTGCAGCATTGACGGGTCCATATTACCTTGTAGCGCTACTTTATCGCCTACACGACGTTTAGCGTCACCAATATTAATGGTCCAATCTAGGCCTACTGCATCACAGCCTGTTGCTGCTATTGCCTCAATCCATTGGCCACCATTTTTAGTAAATAGCGTTACCGGCACTTTACGTCCGTCGTATTCACGAAATAAGCCATCTACAATTTTATGCATGTATTGCAATGAAAACTCGTTGTAATCGCGCGGACTTAATACACCGCCCCACGAGTCAAATACCATTAGTGATTGTGCACCGGCTTTTACTTGTGCGTTTAAGTAATCAATAACCGAATCAGCAAGCTTGTCTAATAGTAAATGCAGTGTTTGCGGCTCTGCAAACGCCATTTTTTTAATTTTACCAAATACTTTGCTGCTGCCGCCTTCAACCATGTATGTAGCGAGTGTCCATGGTGAACCCGAAAAACCAATCAGCGGTACTTCGCCTTTAAGTTCACGGCGAATAGTGCTTACCGCGTTCATTACATAGCCAAGCTCATCGGTTGGGTCGAGCTTAGGTATTTTTTTAACATCGGCAAGCGATGAAATAGGACGTTCAAATTTAGGGCCTTCACCTGTTTCGAAGTACAAACCCAAACCCATTGCATCAGGAATCGTTAAAATATCGCTGAACAAAATGGCTGCGTCTAATGGGTAACGACGCAGTGGCTGAAGTGTTACCTCACAGGCAAGCTCAGCATTACGGCACAGGCTCATAAAATCGCCCGCTTGTGCACGTGTAGCACGGTACTCTGGTAAATAACGTCCAGCTTGACGCATCATCCATACAGGCGTTACATCAACGGGTTGTTTTGCAAGTGCACGTAAATAACGGTCGTTTTTTAATTCGCTCATGGCGTAAATGATCCTAATGCTTATAGAAATTGTGCAAGATTGTATCACCATATTCATCGCCTCTCTATTTCTTAAAGACGAAAACACCTTTACATAGAAGTAGATCAACAATATTGATGGTTTTAATCCATTTTGATTATAAAACAAGCAAAAAACACTAACATTTAAAACTTTTTGTTAATATGTTTGCAACATAACAAAAACCTTGGTATTGTCTTTCCCGCGTTAACAAAAACAATAATAAATTATTAAAACAATAAAAATAAAAAGTTTTAAATAATAACAATAAAAATCATTTAATAAAAATAAGAAAGCTTGTTATAACAAGCCACTTGAAGAAATTAGACCACCTTAACCGGTGGTTTTTTCTTGCCTGCAATAAAATTTTGCCCCTCCTATCAAATAAAGCTTATTCGCAATTAGAACATCTGCATTACTTGTTGATATACACGCAAATTAAATATATCTTGATGTACATAAAAACGAATGTAACTAACAACCAACCCAGCTTAGGAGAACAGTTATGCTGACGCGTGTAGAAAAAGCTCAACAGAAATGGGGTGGTAGTCATACAGTAATCGATAACTGGCTCAATGAACGCCAAGAACTTATTGTACTGTATTGTAAGATTGCAGGGTTTGCGCCTTATGATAAAAAAGATCACGCGCTACCAGAGCCTGAACAAATTCAATCTTTTTGCCAACTGCTTATGGACTACCTGTCTGCAGGCCACTTTGAAGTGTACGATGATATTGCTAAAGCCTGTGAAAAAAAGGGGTTAGAGAGCCAAAAGCTGGCAAACTCGATTTATCCGCGTATTTCTAGCACCACCGATGTCGCACTTGATTTTAATGACAAGTACGCCGAAGTAAATAAAGATGATTTGTTAGAAGGGTTTGACAACGATCTTTCAGTTATTGGTGAATCATTAGAGCTTCGTTTTGAGCTTGAAGATGAACTAATCGATAACTTGTTTTCTAATCATTCTGATTAAATCACGTTTAAATTAAGTTACACGAATTAAAAAAGGGACCTCAAGGTCCCTTTTTACGCTTTAAGCTTAGCTTATTCTGCTGGTGCTTCTGCATTTTGAATTTCTAGTAATTCAACTTCAAAAACAAGTGTTGAATTAGCTGGAATTTTACCAAGATCACGGTCGCCGTAAGCAAGCTCTGAAGGAATAGTAAACTTGTACTTAGAACCTACAGGCATAAGTTGTAAACCTTCAGTCCAACCCGCAATTACGCGATTAAGTGGGAATGTAGTTGGTTCATTACGTGCGTATGAGCTATCAAACTCAGTGCCATCTAATAATGTCCCTTTGTAATGTACTTTAACAACGTCTGTTGCTGCTGGCTTTTCGCCTTCGCCTTCGCTTAATACTTCGTATTGTAAGCCAGACTCAGTTACCGTTACGCCTTCTTTTTTAGCGTTATCAGCTAAGTATTGAACACCTGCCGCTTTGCTTTTTTCAGACTCAACTTTCGCTTTTTCTTCTTGCTTAGTGCGTACTGAGGTATCTAAAGCCGTTAACACTTCACGAATTTTTTCTTCGTCAATTTTTGCATTACCAGCAAGTGCATCTTCGAAACCACGAATTAGTAGTGCTTGGTCAAGCTCAATGCCAATTTCAGATTTGTCTGCTAGGTCTTTATTTAAAAAGTTACCTACAGAAGCACCAATACCATATGCTTGTTGTTGCTCTACAGTGTCTAGTGTTACTTCAGCTTGCTCTTTTTTTGCTTCTTGATTACAAGCTGTAAGCGCTAAAACCGACGCTGCAATCAATGACAATCTAATCGTCTTTTTCATTTTAAATCTCCGACATACTTTGCAGTTGTCATTTATTGTAATATTACTAGTTAAAGATTAACGCCCTACATGGTAGGCTGTTTGTTTAATAACTAAAGTCTGTATTGTTAGCTAAACTAAAAATATATATTCAGTGATTAGACAAACAACCTAGGCATTTAACGCACCTAGTCTAACCTCTCAGTCACTAAGAGTTAAGAGGAAATACCTGTAAGATGTCGATATTTCGTACTTTTTTAATCGTTTTTAGCTGTTTTTTAGCCATTGCTTGTACCGATAAAAAAAATCAATCGGTAGAAAGCTTTGAACACACCGCACAAGGTGCATTTTCGTCAGCTCTCTCTCACGATGGAAAGTACAGTTTAATCTCTTCTATCAACCATGGGGTCGCGCTGTGGGATAATCAACAGCACGTTTTAAAATACCAATGGTTTCAGCAGCAATCGCAAGACAACTTAGTTTACAGCCTTGCTATTGCCTTTGATAACAGCGTGGCGGTTACCGCAGAAAAAACAACGTTCGCAGTGTGGGATATCAGCACTGGCGAAAACAAAGGCTATTACAAAATACAAAAAGCCACGATTCGAGATATTGCCATTAGCAACCAAGGTCGCAGCGTGTTGTATGGTCGCAGCGATGGCGTGGTTGTATTTTTAAACCTTGAAACCGGACGTCGCATTGAGTTTTTAGGCCATCAAGATAAAGTTAACACCGTTGATTTAGCGCCTAACGGACGCTTTGCATTAAGCGGCTCTAACGATTACGTTGCCTATTTTTGGGATACCAATACTGGGCAAGTTATTCACCGCTTTAGCCACCCAACACGTGTTACTCAAGTAACCCTTGATCCACAAGGTCGTTTTGCATTTACTGCCGATAGTATGAAGCAAGCACATGTATGGAAGCTGACTACAGGTGATCTTGTGAGTAAACTGGCGTATATTGCGCGTCAGAAAATTTTTACCGCCGTGCGCTTTAACGAGCAAGGCACATTGCTGGCAACGGGTTCGCCTAATAAGCGAGTTGATTTATGGCAAATACCCAGCGGTGAAAAAATTCAAACGTGGCAAGTTACGCCGCGAGAAGGCAGTAAACCAAAATCGGCCGTTGTGCTTGATGTGGCATTTATAGATAACGATAAGTCGTTGTTAACCGAAAGCTCCAGCGGTATCGCAGAGCGATTTATTATACGAGACACTAATGAACACAATTGAACACCGCGTAATGGAACTTGAAGCCAAAGTGGCTTTTCAAGATGAAACGATTGAAATCTTAAACGATGAGATCAAAGTACACCAGCAAATGCTAGCTAAAATGAAGCGCCAAACAGAACTGCTGGCAGAAAAAATTAAAGAAGCGCAAACCTCGCCTTCTATGATGTCAAATATGCCAGAGCCACCGCCTCCACATTACTAAAAGGTGTGTACCTAGGCAATAAAAACCGGGTTAGTCGCCCGGTTTAAACACACCAATTACTTGCTCAAATTGGCGAGTTGACGCCTGAACAGCGTTTTCTGGTTGTGACATTTTATGCCCACACTCAACACACTCTACTTTTTCAACATCATGTTCTCTGTATAGCATCATAGTATCCATGGCTTTGCAGTCAGGGCACGATGCGCCAGCAATAAATCGCTTCTTTTGTCTCACAACATTTTTCCTGTGGTTTGAACTACTACTATTTTATCGTATAACGTCACTTGTTGATACGCTTGATAAGCTCATTAAGTTCTATGGTATGATAGCGCCAACTTAACAAGGGTACAGTAAAGTAACGCATTCATGATCCAAATATCAGAAATAGAACTCCTTCGTGGCGGCACAGCCTTATTAAAAAATGCATCAGCTACGTTATTTCCAGAGCACAAAGTAGGCCTTGTGGGTGCCAATGGCTGCGGGAAATCAACCTTATTTGGTTTACTAAAATCTGAATTGCAACTTGATGCCGGTAATTGCAGTATTCCTAAAGATTGGTCTATTGCTTCGGTTAAACAAGAAACCCCAGCCCTCGAAATAAGCGCCATTGATTATGTATTGCAAGGACACCCTGAATACTACGCGCTTCGTATTGCACTGAGAGAAGCAGAACAAAATAACGATGGCGATACCCAAGCCAAAGTGCATATTCAGCTAGAAAACATGAAAGGCTACAGCATCGAATCGCAAGCTGGCGAACTTTTGCATGGATTAGGATTTGCTAATAGCCAAATAGAAAACCCCGTGAGTGCTTTTTCAGGTGGTTGGCGCATGCGTTTAAACCTTGCCCAAGCACTTATCCGTAATGCTGATTTATTGCTACTCGATGAGCCAACAAACCACCTTGATTTAGATGCCGTATATTGGCTTGAGCGCTTTTTACGTGCCTACACAGGCACATTGGTACTTATATCGCATGACCGTGAGTTTTTAGATGCAGTAGTTGATCAAATTTGGCATATAGATAAACAACTTATCAATGTGTACAAAGGTAACTATTCGCAATTTGAACGCCAAAAAGCAGAGCGTTTATTGCAACAGCAAGCCATGTTCGACAAGCAGCAAGAGCAAATTGCACACCTTGAGCAATTTATTACTCGTTTTAAAGCAAAAGCCAGTAAAGCTAAACAAGCACAAAGCCGCGTAAAAGCGCTAGAGCGCATGGAAAAGCTAGCGCCCGCTCACGCCGACTCACCGTTCAACTTTGAATTTGCAGAGCCTACAGCCCTACCAAACCCGCTAATGAGTTTAGATAAAGCTAAAGCGGGTTATGGTGAAGTGACTATTTTAAATAATATAGAGCTTAACTTAGTACCTGGTAGTCGCATTGCTTTACTGGGACGAAATGGCGCAGGTAAATCAACGCTCATTAAACTACTCTCTGGTGATTTAGAACCGCAAGCAGGTAAGGTTGTGCAGCACCATGGTTTAAATATTGGTTACTTTGCGCAGCATCAACTTGAATCGCTTGATTTAAACGCCAGCGCAATTACGCATTTACAACGTTTAAACCCAAAAGCTACTGAACAATCACTACGTGACTTTTTAGGTGGCTTTGCCTTTATTGGCGATAAAGCCCTAGAGCCCGTAGCGCCCTTTTCGGGCGGTGAAAAAGCCCGTTTAGTCCTTGCTATGCTGGTGTATCAAAAGCCTAACCTGCTACTTCTTGATGAACCTACCAACCACCTTGATTTAGAAATGCGCCACGCGCTAGTTATGGCATTGCAAGGCTTTGAAGGCGCCATGGTTACCGTATCGCATGACCGCCACATGCTTAAAAACACCGCTGATGAGTTTTATTTAGTCGATGATGGCAAAGTAACTCAATTTGGCTACGATTTAGATGCGTATTACCAGTGGTTACTGAACGCGAATAAAGAAGCTGTTAAAGCCCAGCAAAATGATGAGCCCAAAGCACACTCAGGGGTTAACCGAAAAGAGCAAAAACGCTTAGAAGCCGAATTTAGAAAAGCCATTCAACCGCTTAAAAAGCAAATTGAAAAACTTGAAAAACAACTCGACAAACACTCTGCAGAGCTTAGCGAAGTGGAGGTTGCACTTGGCGATAATGAACTCTATAACGATGACAACAAAGCCCAATTAAAAGAATTAATAGCTGAACAAGCCACGCTTACGCCCAAACTTAACGACATTGAAGAAGAGTTACTTATGGCGCTTGAAGAAATGGAAGAAAAAGAACAGGCCTTTGCCGATGAACTTGCTCAATAGCGATGACTTTTGGCAATTTGCATGCACTTTGTATGCAAAGCCTGGGCAACAACACACCTTGCTGGCACTACAAAACCAGCAAGGTAAAAACGTTAATCTGTGCTTGTTACTTTATTATTTAGATTCGTTAAATTTGAGCATTAATACAGCGCAATTAAGTCACTTACAAAAAGTGATTAGTGAGTTTGATACTGAGGTTTTAAAGCCATTGCGCAGGGCTCGGGGTTACTTAAAAGCAAATCAAGCCGAGATTGCCGATTACGCAAACATTCGACAAGAACTACTGAGCGCCGAGCTCAAGCTCGAAAAGCAGCAGCAAAAGATGTTGATCAATGCCGTTAATGGATTTGAGTTAGTAGCATGTACAGCAACAGATAATAGTGCGCTGTATTTGTAAGCAATCCCTAATTAGCTATCAGTTTTGAACTGTCAGCGACCAGCAGCCTGGTTACCTTCATTTGCTACTCATTGTTTTTCTTTATGTGTAAAAGATATTTAATTCAATGAGTCACAAAGAGGGCTAGAGGCGCTGCGCTTTAGAGTGACCAATAAAAACTAATATTAACTGTGCAACTGCTTGGCAGTTCTCATTTACTCCTCATGTTTTCTCTTTGTGCAAAAAGATCTTTAAACCAATGAATCACAAAGAGGGTTAGAGACGCTACGCTTTAGAATGACCAATAAAAACTAATATTAACCGTGCTACTGCTTGGCAATTCTCATTTACTTCTCATGTTTTTCTCTTTGTGTAAAAGATCTTTAATCCTGCAAACTCGCTAACTTCTCTTGGCAACTTTGATCCAAATCAACTTCTTAACAGCTCTTTTTATAATCAGGAAAATAGCTTGATCTGGATCATATAAGCTAACGCAAACTCAACCTATGATTAACCCATAGACATCAGGAGGCAATTATGGACGTATTCTTTAGAGATTTTTTTAGCGACCCAGTGTTATTTTTATCATTTGGTTTTTTAGGCGTCGTTATTAGTTTATGCCTATTTTTTGTGTATTTTTTCATGAAAAAAGTACACGACGCTGATCTGACAGAGCAACATTAAAAAATTAAGCACGACGCACAAAGCGTCTAATTAGTTACTAATTAGGCGCTTTTTATTCTTTTTGATACACTAACGCTTCGTTTTTGCAAAGTGTGTAGTACAAACATGATCCATACGTTTAAACCAGCATGGTGGATGACCAATCGTCACGTCCAAACCATAATGCCGCGTTTTTTCCGCCCTTTTCATAATACTCGCTACGAATTAGAGCAACTTGATACACCTGACGGTGACTTTATCGAGCTTGCATGGTCACTTCCGCATAACGAAACTGCCCCACTTGCCATTGTGTTACACGGCCTTGAAGGTAATATAAATAGTTTTTATGCCAAAGGCATGATGAAAGCGCTAAAAAAGCAAGGGTATGCCGTTGTACTCATGCACTTTAGAAACTGCTCGACCGAGGTAAACCGGCTTCCTCGCGCCTACCATAGTGGTGATACGGACGATTTAGCTTTTTTTATTAATCACCTAAAGTTACTGTTTCCAAACAGACCTTTATTTGCTGTTGGTTTTTCGCTAGGTGGTAATGTATTAGCAAAATATTTAGGTGAGCAAGCCCAGCGATGCCCACTAAATGCAGCAGCCGTTATATCAGCACCGTATGATTTATCATCATCAAGTGATGTAATACGCAAAAGCTTGGGTAAAATTTATCAAAAGTATTTGCTTGATCGTATGAAAAAATCGATGCAGCGCAAATTACCTCAAATTAAGCAGCAAATACCTATTACCACTGATGAATTGATGGAAATTGACGATTTATTAGAGTTTGATAACCATATAACAGCTCCTTTGCATGGCTTTGAGAATGCACACGATTATTATCGCCAAGCCAGTGCTATGCCCTACTTAAAACATATTGCTGTACCCACCTTAATCATTCATGCGAAAGACGACCCAATGCTGTCGATTAAAGCAGTGCCAAGCAAGCAAGATGTGAGTGAAGATGTTACCCTGCGTGTTTCTGAAAAAGGTGGGCACGTTGGATTCATTAGCGGAAACAATCCGTTAAAACCCATTTTTTGGTTAGAAAAAGCAGTACCCAGTTATTTTGGCCAACATATAATAAACAAAGCGAGCAACCAGTAGTAATGATTATTCCTTTTGAGCAACTTGATAAAGACACTCTATACAATCTAATTGAAAGCTATGTACTGCGTGAAGGCACCGATTATGGCGAACAAGAATTCAGTATTGAAAGTAAAGTGGCGCAGGTAAATCAACAATTAAAAAGCGGCGAAGCCATGGTGTTTTTTTCAGAGCTGCACGAATCGGTCACTATTATTTCAAAGGGCGAATTTAAAGCACTGCAAAGTGAAGAGCATCAACAAGCATCGTATGATTAAAGTGTAATACTTGTAACTTTTTAGCTGAGCGTACACAATGGCTTTTTACCCAAAGAGCCAAAACATGATAAAACTCAGCACTCTAGTGGTAGCCGTATCACTAGCTTTAACAAGCCAAGCCTTTGCAGAGCAACCAATTAGCGCGTCAGACAAAGCGGTTAAACTTGCCAAAGACACTATTTTAATCGACACCCACATTGATGTGCCTTACCGCATTCACGATACGTGGGCTGATGTAACCAAAGCAACTGAAGATGGCGATTTTGATTATCCTCGCGCAGTTGAGGGGGGATTAAACGCGCCATTTATGTCGATTTATATTCCTGCTCATTTAGAATTTGAAGGTAAAGGCAAAAGCTATCAGTTAGCTAACCAGTTAATTGATGGAATGGAAGCCATTGCACAACGTGCGCCTGCTAAATTTGCAATGGCAAGCTCTACAAACGACATAGAGCAACAGTTTAAAGAGGGTAAATTGTCTATTGCTATGGGAATGGAAAATGGCTCCCCTATTGAAGGTGACTTAAAAAACCTCCAGCACTTTTTTGACCGTGGCGTACGTTACATCACCCTCGCACACTCACAAAGTAATCATATTTCTGACTCGTCTTACGATATTCGCCGTAAATGGAAAGGCTTAAGCCCCTTTGGTAAAGAACTGGTCACTGCAATGAATAATATGGGTATGTTAATAGATGTATCGCATATTTCTGACGATGCGTTTTATCAGGTAATGGAATTGTCTAAAACACCGGTGATTGCATCACATTCATCGCTTCGTAAATACACCCCAGGTTTTGAGCGTAATATGAATGACGATATGCTATTAGCGCTAAAAGAAAATGGAGGCGTGATTCAAATTAACTTTGGTTCGAGCTTTGTTACAGCAAAAGCAGGTGCATGGGGCAAGCAACTAAAAAGCACAAAAGAGTCGGCTAAAAAACAAGGCACTAAATTAAGCAATGATTTTGATTCGGCTTATCGCGCTAAAAATCCATATCCGTTTGCAAGTCTTGAACAAGTACTTGATCATATTGATCACGTTGTAGAATTAATTGGCATTGATTACGTTGGCATTGGCTCTGATTACGACGGCGTTGGCGATTCGTTACCTATTGGCTTAAAAGATGTGTCTAGTTATCCAAACTTAATACAAGGCTTAATGGATAGAGGCTACAGCGACGCCGATATTAAAAAAATCTTAAGTGGTAATACACTAAGAGTATGGAAGCAAGCTGAAGCATACGCCAAAAAACACTAAGCTGTGAAAGTTGTCAGTTGTCAGTTGTCAGTTGTCAGTTGTCAGTTGTCAGTTGTCAGTTGTCAAAAAAATTAATTAAAAGCACGGCTTAAAGTCGTGCTTTTTATGTCTTAAGTATAATTTAACACC
The DNA here is from genome assembly GCF_057547735.1 of Pseudoalteromonas sp. NH0006-46. NCBI lineage: Bacteria > Pseudomonadati > Pseudomonadota > Gammaproteobacteria > Alteromonadales > Pseudoalteromonadaceae > Pseudoalteromonas > Pseudoalteromonas sp. NH0006-46. The sequence goes on from NZ_BAAJML010000010.1 coordinate 84,374, forward strand.
AAGCTACTAATAGCTGAAAACTAAACACTTTTCTTCAGACATTAAAAAAGGCCACCTAAGTGACCTTTTTCTAACAATTAACTTAAAAGTTAACTATTACTCATTGAACGTTACTACAAAGCACCTACGCCTAAGGTAAGAGCGCCACCTTCACATGACATAAATTACAGGCATTAAAAAACCCGAGACTAAGCTCGGGTTTTTTTGTATTAATTAACTTAAATGTTAATTATTACTCTACGATAGTTGCTACAACACCAGCACCTACAGTACGGCCACCTTCACGGATAGCAAAACGAAGACCTTCATCCATCGCGATTGGTGCGATTAGAGTTACTGTCATCTTGATGTTATCACCAGGCATTACCATTTCTACGCCTTCTGGTAACTGTACGTCACCTGTTACGTCAGTTGTACGGAAGTAGAACTGTGGACGGTAACCTTTGAAGAATGGAGTATGACGACCACCTTCATCTTTAGAAAGTACGTATACTTCTGAAGTGAATGTAGTGTGTGGCTTGATTGAACCAGGCTTAGCTAGTACTTGACCACGTTCAACGTCTTCACGCTTAGTACCACGTAATAGTGCACCAATGTTCTCACCAGCACGGCCTTCGTCAAGAAGCTTACGGAACATTTCAACACCAGTACAAGTAGACTTAGTAGTGTCCTTGATACCAACGATTTCAACTTCGTCATTCACGTTGATGATACCCGCTTCAACACGACCAGTTACAACAGTACCACGACCTTGGATTGAGAAAACGTCTTCGATAGGCATGATGAATGGCTTATCGATGTCACGCTCTGGCTCTGGAATGTAAGAATCTAGTGCTTCTGCAAGCTCTACAATCTTGTCTTCCCACTCTTTCTCGCCTTCAAGTGCTTTAAGTGCAGAACCTTGAATTAGTGGTAAGTCGTCACCTGGGAAATCGTACTCAGAAAGAAGTTCACGAACTTCCATTTCTACTAGCTCAAGTAGCTCTTCGTCATCAACCATGTCACATTTGTTCATGAATACGATGATGTAAGGTACACCAACCTGACGAGAAAGTAGAATGTGCTCACGTGTTTGTGGCATAGGGCCGTCAGTTGCAGCTACTACTAAGATAGCGCCATCCATTTGTGCAGCACCTGTGATCATGTTTTTAACATAATCGGCGTGACCAGGACAATCTACGTGTGCGTAGTGACGAGTTGGTGTGTCGTACTCAACGTGTGAAGTTGAGATAGTGATACCACGCTCGCGCTCTTCTGGAGCGTTATCGATTGATGCGAAATCTTTAGCAACACCGCCGTATACTTTTGCAAGTACGTTAGTGATTGCTGCAGTTAGTGTAGTTTTACCGTGGTCAACGTGGCCGATTGTACCAACGTTTACGTGCGGTTTTACGCGTTCAAACTTTTCTTTTGCCATGACGGAACCTATCAGTTTTGTGTATCTAGATTACATATGAAAATAATCCACCGAAGGTAGATTAAGTTAATTTTTTCAAATAGTATTTTCTGACAGATAAAGGAAGTAATCAAGAAGATTCTTAAGACTGGTGCTGATAGGCAGAGTCGAACTGCCGACCTCACCCTTACCAAGGGTGCGCTCTACCAACTGAGCTATATCAGCAACACAAGAACTGGAGCGGGCAGCGGGAATCGAACCCGCATCATCAGCTTGGAAGGCTGAGGTAATAGCCATTATACGATGCCCGCGTTAGGAATCTGTTCTTAATCTACCTCTAACCGTCAAGAATAAAGTGGTGGAGGGAGCTGGATTCGAACCAGCGAAGGCTGAGCCGTCAGATTTACAGTCTGATCCCTTTGGCCGCTCGGGAACCCCTCCACGATAATTCTCTACTAATTCACTTTCGGTAAAAGGAAAGTGGTGCCGACTAACCGAGTCGAACGGTTGACCTACTGATTACAAGTCAGTTGCTCTACCAGCTGAGCTAAGTCGGCACTGCTTTAGTACGGGGCGAGATATTAGAGTAAGGTTTATTGGGATGCAACTATAAAATTAAAAAAAATGCGATTTTATTGCTTAAATGTTCAATATTCATGCAAAAGTTACTTATTATTCTATTTTTAGCTCGTTTTGCTTAAATTTCGCCAAAAATTTAAACCTTTCATTACCAACAAAGAATCATAAATACTGCCTTCAAATTGCTGCTGTAATAACGCGCCATAACCACCAGCAAAAACAATTTGCATTGTTTGGGTGCTATTTTTTGCACCTAAATGTAATTTAGCTTGTTCAACTGCGCCTATGGTGGCCACTAACGCACCATTTTTTAAGCCGTTAGGGGTGTTTTTTCCTAACTGACTTACAAACGGAGTATTTTCGTCGTCAAATACACGCTGAGTATTTTGCGTCAGCGATGACGTCATTAAATCAAGCCCAGGTAAAATCCACCCGCCTAAGTGCTGTCCTTCACTGGTTAATACATCAATCGTTGTGGCCGTACCCGCATCAACCACTATGCACGCTTTATTTGGATGCAATGTAAACCCAGCAATGAGCGCAAGCCATCTATCAATACCTAAGTTGTTTACTTGCTCGTACGCGCAGGTAAGCCCTTGAAGTGTTTTAGTTACCGTTGCTTCATAACATGCAGTGTGATGCGTAGCAGCTTGAGCTAATATTTTATTGAGTAATTCACTTCGCCCTACACACGCGTATACAACGTCTGTTATTTGCGGCCAGGGTAAATTATTTAAATCGGCTTGTTGTGCCTGCTCGTTGTGCCAAAGCACGGCTTTTAAAGAGGTATTACCTACATCGATGAGTAATCTCATAGCGGTGCCTTTCTCAGTGATATTTCCCCGCCATAGTAGCTTTTTACATCACCATCTTGACGAATACGAATCCCCCCTTGAGGGTCAATTCCTTCGCATATCCCCCGCCAACTTCTATGGCCTGTATTTAGCTCTACGCACTCACCAGCAAAAGCATTCAGTGAGTTCCATTGCTGATGCATTGTTTGTAACCCACTTTTACGATACTGTTCTAACCGATGCTCTAAGTGATAAGTGAGTGATGCCACCAGCTCATTTTTATCTAGCTTTTGGGTATGCTGGCTTAAATCAGTCCATGCTTGATCTATATTTTGGCTGAAATTTTCTGGCATTTGTAAATTAATACCAATTCCTAATACCAGCTGACACGGTCCTTGCGGTTGCCCATCTAGTTCAACAAGTACACCTGCAAGCTTTTGTTTGTTTAGGTAGATATCGTTTGGCCACTTAAGCTCTAAATCTATGTCATAAAGCGCTTTAATTGTATCGTATACCGCTAACCCCACCGCAATCGACACCCCCATAGCTGCCTGCAGACCATCATCTAAACGCCAAAAGTAACTGTAATAAAGGTTTGCACCAAACGGTGACTGCCACACACGTCCTCGACGCCCTCGCCCAGCTTGCTGCATTTCGGCCACTATAATAGTCCCCGACTCAAGCGCTGTTTTAGCTTGTATACGCCGCATAAGCTCGGAGTTGGTTGAGTCGATTATAGGATGAACTTCTACGTTCGCTGACTGCGACTTCAACTGACTATTTAATTGATTATAATGCTGTTGTATCTGCGATTGGTTTAAAAGCCCAGCGTAGTTGTTTAGGCTATAACCTTTGCCCGTTACTTTAAAAATATCTAAACCCATCTCTTGTAGGCTATTAATATGCTTACTCACAGCCGCACGGCTAATACCTAGCTGCTCTCCCAGCGCTTGCCCTGATACAAAGCCCGGTTTATTTAATGCATTTAATATTGCGAGTTTATTGCCATCAGGTGCTTTCACTGTGTAACGCCTCCTTGTACATAGCATTCGGCAGTTGTATTTATTAAGCGCACTTCATGCTCAAGCAGTATGCTATAACGCGAATACACAATATGTTGAATGTGCTTGATTATACTAATTAGATCTTCGCCGTGGCTATCGCCATGATTTACTAATACCAATGCTTGTTGCCTATGAACTTCAATGCCCGCAACCCGATAACCTTTGAGGTTTGCGTTATCTATTAACCACCCTGCAGCGACCTTATGCTTGCTTTGTCCGAATGCGTAGTGCGGTAATTCAGGGAATTGCTTTAATAGCGTTGCTAATTGTTGATTGGTAATTATTGGGTTTTTAAAAAAGCTGCCCGCATTGGGTAACGTGTATGGATCTGGCAGTTTACTGTTACGTGTTTGGATAACGTGCTCAAATACAGTACGCGGAGTCACATTTTTCAGCTGCTGCAACGGACCATAACTCAGCACAGGCTGCCATTGCTTTGGCAATACTAGCAATACACGTGTAATAACCGCTTTATTTTTCAATGCATGTTTAAATATAGAATCACGATAGCCAAACTTACACTGCTCGTTAGTCAAACAAACAAGTTCTCTGCTGTGTATGTCAAAGTATTCGACTGACTCTATAAATTTTGAAAGTTCAACCCCGTAGGCCCCAATATTTTGCACCGGTGACGCTCCAACAGTGCCGGGTATAAGTGCTAAGTTTTCAAGCCCTGGGAAGTTTTTATCCAATAAAAATTTGACTAATTGATGCCAATTTTCACCGGCTGCAACGCTTATTAAGGTATCGGTTTTACGGGGGGTAATATTAATCCCTTTAGTTGCCATTTTAATTACCGTACCATGGTAATCGTTTAAAAAAATGGTATTACTCCCCTCCCCCAACAAACAGAAAGGTGACGAAAAGCTTTGCTTATATAGCTGCTCAATGTCAGTAATTTCAACTAAATTTTGGCATTTGGTATGTAATGCAAAGGTGTGTAAAGGGTGTAATGCGTGCGTCACAAGGCTCTCAAGATAAACCGCCAACTAATCGCAATAGTTTACCTCATCGTCGCAAAATACGCATCAGATTGTAAAAATTGCTCAACCCACCTTGCCAATCGTGTTATAAAACCTGCTCTTTTTATTTGTGTTCAAGGTAATTATGAAAATTAAACCTCTCTTTTTAAGCCTCGCTATGGCGGGCATGTGTTCGCAAGCAATGGCGAATGCTGTTGATCAAAACTCATACGCCAATCTTGACGATGTTGTTACAACTCACTTAAGCCTTGATTTAGATGTCGATTTTAAAGACAAGCAATTAGAAGGCTTTGTTGAGCATACACTTCAGTGGAATAACAGCAAAAGCAAAAAGCTAGTGCTTGATACTCGCGACCTAGACATCGATAAAGTAATGTATCAAACGCAAGCAGGCAGCTGGCACAAAGCAAAATTCACTTTAGCAAACCGTGATGATGTTAAAGGTTCAAAGCTAACTATTGAGTTTAAAAACCAAGCCAAAGTAGTGCGTATTTACTATAACAGCCGTCCAGAGGCATCAGGCTTACAATGGTTAACACCTGAACAAACAGCAAGTAAGACGCACCCGTTTATGTATAGCCAATCGCAAGCAATTCACGCTCGTAGCTGGTTACCTGTACAAGATACACCGGCAATGCGAGTAACCTATTCTGCGCGTATTACTACGCCTAAAGATATTCGTGCGGTTATGAGTGCCGATAATAAAGACGCACTTTATAAAGATGGCGATTATCACTTTGACATGCCGCAAGCTATTTCACCATACCTAATTGCTATTGGTGCAGGTAACTTAGAGTTTAAAGCGATGTCTCATCAAACAGGTATTTTTGCTGAGCCAGAAATTTTAGAAGCCTCGGTTGCTGAGTTTAACGACACGCAAGCCATGATCGACAAAACCAATGCCATGTACGGCGACTATGCATGGGGTCGTTACGACTTACTCATGCTTCCGCCAAGCTTTCCGTTTGGTGGCATGGAAAACCCGCGTTTATCGTTTATTACGCCTACTGTAGTGGCTGGTGATAAAAGTTTAGTTAATCTAATTGCGCACGAGCTTGCCCACTCTTGGTCTGGTAACTTAGTGACTAATGCAACGTGGGAAGATTTATGGTTAAACGAAGGTTTTACCTCATACGTTGAAAACCGCATTATGGAAGAAGTATTTGGTCGCGACCGTGCAGTAATGGAGCAAGCTCTTGATGCCGCAGGGTTACGTGCACAGCTTAAAACTATTGATGCGCCTGATACTCGTCTTAACTTAAAGCTTAATGGCCGCGATCCAGACGATGCCTTTAGCTCAGTGCCTTACACTAAAGGTCAGTTATTCTTAATTTACTTGGAAAACAAATTTGGTCGTGACAAGTTTGACCCTTTCGTAAAAACTTACTTTGACGAGTTTGCTTTTAAATCGTTAACGACTGCACAATTTGTTACCTATATTGAAGCCCATTTAATTAACAAGTACCCAGGTATTGTTAGTATGGATAAAGTGAACGAGTGGATTTTTGAACCTGGTTTACCAAGCGATGCGCCAAACCCAACCTCTGATGCGTTCGATAAGGTCGATACTGCAACCACAGCTTGGTTACAAGGCGCAACAACTGCAGCGCAGCTCCCAACAGCAAACTGGACAGTACATGAGTGGTTACACTTTTTAAATAACCTACCACGTGATTTAAGCATTGAAAAAATGACTGAATTAGACGGTGAGTTTAACTTAACGCAATCAACCAACGCAGAACGCGCATTTGCATGGTATATGCTTGCGGTGGGCAACGGTTACCAACCGATTTACCCTGCTCTTGATAAGCATTTATCAGGTATTGGTCGTCGTAAGCTAATTGTCCCTCTGTACAAATCACTGATTACTAACGGTAAAAAAGAGTGGGCACAAAAGGTGTACTTAAAAGCACGTCCGGGTTACCACCCACTAGCACAAGGCACTATTGACGCTTTATTTGAATAATAAACAGCGTAAAATAGGAACTAAAAAGGGCCAAATTTGGCCCTTTTTTAATGCTTATCTCAAACAGCTTATTTTGTTACTTTAGCTAAAAAAGCCTGTCGCTCAGCAATTGTTGCTTGTTGCCACCAAAAGTCGAGCATTTGCGCCGCACTTGGCATGCCTTTTCCTGTAATGGGTGCAATTGGTTTAATCGGTCTACTCGGCTTTTCTGGACTCGCAGGTGATTCTCGCATAGTCCTCACTGGCGCTTCGCTAGCAAGTTGGTTATTAGAGACAACACTCAATGGTGCAGCTAACGCACTGCCTTTAGCTTTTAAACTTACCATGGGCGATTGAGCAAATACTTTAGCCGCTACTGCATTTTCAGCACGATTAAATACCAAGGTGTAATCTGTGCCCGCCTCAATCGTAATATCAACCCAAAAAGGCTCTGACTCGACCACCTCATGCATATCGTAATCTTCATCGTATAAGTCGGTATACTTGAGCTTTAGCCGATACGAACCCGGCGCTAGCTCTAAATCTTCTACACGACTAAACAAAGAGCTTTCTATTACTCGCTCACCGACTTGTAACGGCACAAACTCTTCAGGAAAGTGAATGTTTTCTGCCATACCCGATACACTAAATAGCAATGCAGCTACACTGCTCATTAACACTGATTTACGCATATTAACTCCTTTGGTTGATTTGAGTTTGACACTGCTTTGAAAATTTGTCATTAGTGAATCTAAATTTCATACCACTTGATAAGGAACACACAATGAGCCAAGAGACACTATTTACAAAAATAATTAATCGCGAAATCCCAGCAAGCATAATTTACGAGGACGAAAATACTCTCGCGTTTGAAGATATAAACCCTCAAGCTCCTTTTCATGTGTTAATTATCCCAAAAATTGCAATTCCTACCATAAATCATATAAATGATGATAACGCACACTTAGTAGGCAACTTATATGTGGTGGCCGCGAAGCTTGCAAAAGAACATAACTTTAGCGATGACGGCTACCGTGTTGTTATGAACTGCAACGATCATGGCGGTCAAACCGTCTATCATATCCATCTTCACATGCTTGCCGGTAAGCAAATGGGGTGGCCTCCTTATCAAGATAACAAAAAAGAAATCGTTTAATTAAGCTCGGTTACTGCATGCTATGTAAAAGCATGTGTTCCTATAAATTAAAAAACAATTACTTATTTGCAACATTTTATGTTTAAATAATCATAAAATTGTACTTGTTTTTAAGTACGATAGCGGTTTTCTAATACTAAAGGTGTGGGAATCGTGATAAACTTAATCAGTCAGCTTTATAAAAGAGTATAAAAACATGAGCAGTTCTGCCTTTTTGTTATTAGATAAAGATCCAATTAATACTATTGGTATTAACGTATTAGAGCCATTGCTAAAAACGCAAGGACTAGACGTAACAACCGGTACTAATATATTGGATACACCTGAAGGGACTCGCTTACTTTTTATTGAAACGTCTAGCAATGACGCGTGGGGAAAATTAAAAGAACAACTAGTAAACCTACGTGTTAAGTGCGATATCATATTATTTAACTTAGATGAAAACCCAGAGCTTGCCAATCGAGCATTACTCAGCGGGATTCGTGGTGTATTTTATACGACCGACAATGCAGATGTGCTAATGAAAGGTATTCGACTCTTATTAGAAGATCAGCTTTGGTATCGTCGCGACATCATGTGTAATGCGTTAAATCGCATGTTGCAGTTTAATAAAGATGCACTTCACAAGCTTACAGAGGGCGATATTGAACCTGTCAAACTTACTAAGCGCGAGAAAGCAATTATTTCATTAATGAGTAACGGTTCTAAAAATAAAGAAATTGCTGAAGAACTTAGCATTAGCCCACACACAGTAAAAACTCATCTATACAGCGCATTTAGAAAGACTAAGTGTCGTAACCGTATTGAGCTATTATCTTGGGCACAGCAAAATATACCAGACGAAATTCGCTAAACGCGTAGTTCAAATTAAAAAACAGACACTTAGGTGTCTTTTTTGTATTTAGTCTAAGCACTTGTTAACTTAAAATATTTTAATTACTCTAACTTAAAATTTCTTTGCTGGAAGCCTGATGCTCGATTCCTACACTCTTTATTTTGCCAGCATAGCCGTTATTGTTGTTATGATATTTTTGAATATTTTAACATGGCGAACAAATAAGCAAATTCCGGGGACACTACTTTATATTTTTTACCCGGTATTAATGCTATGTGCAGTTATTGCATTTGCTTTTATGAGTAACACCCATAATTTAATTGTTATAAATGCAGCATGTAGCTTAATGTTTGCAGCCTCTATTGTGCACTGTTTTTCTATTAGCCAATTTTTGAATTATCGCGGGCCTGGGTTTAAGCTTCTTTGTTCAGTCACCGCATTTAGTGCAGTGGTATTTGGTTATTATAGTTTTTTTGATCCCTCTTTAGCTGGCCGTGTAATCGCATCCGATTTACAACATATTTCAGAGGCCTTGTTTTTACTGTTTATATTTATAAAGTACGCTCGTAAACCTTATCCCAACGGCAGTATTGTATACATTACAATTTTAACACTCGTGGTGTTAGCCTTTATTGCACGTTCAATTTTTATGAATGAAATTGAGCAAAAAGATCTCGTTTCAAGCAGCTGGTTTAGTACCGTACTATTTTTAAACGGAACTATTGCACCGATGTTTTATGCTGCAGGCATGGCGCTACTATGTAATGAACGCCGGGAACATCACCTCAATACGTTAGCCGCTAAAGCCCAAAAAGATTTAGAAATACGCGGACTATTTTTATCTACCATTAGCCATGAAATACGCACGCCACTTAATGGTATTTTAGGTAGCGCGCAACTGGTTATGAACCAAACAAGCGATACACACAGTAAGGCTTATTGCGAAGCAATTATTAACTCAGCAGAATCATTAAATTTACTAGTCGATAAAGTGCTTGAATATGCAAGTTTAGACCAAAGTGATGAAGCCCTTTATGAAGAAGACATTGAATTTAAAACCTGGCTAAATAATTTATGCCTGTTACTCAGCCCGTTAGCTGAACAAAAACAGCTTAAGTTTGAGCTTGTGTGTAATGTTCCCGAGCAAGCCTGTTACTACTGCGACCAACAAAAGCTACGACAAATAATTATTAACTTAGTCGGCAATGCAATAAAGTTCACCGACCGTGGTGTGGTAAAAATTCAGGTTGATTTGATTTTAGAAAAGCAGCTAGAACACACCATTAAAGTCAGTGTTAAGGATTCAGGCCCAGGTATTGAAAACGATGAAATTGCATACTTAACTGAGCCCTATGTACAAAGTAGTGCAGGTAAAGAAAAAGGTGGCACGGGTCTCGGGCTTGCAATTACAAGCCGCTTATTAGAAAAACTCGGTAGTCGCCTTGAGATTTCTAGCGAACTGGGTATTGGTAGTGTGTTTAGCTTTATAACGACCTTTACCTTAGGTGAGTTAAGCCTTGTAGAGCAACGCCATCAAACAAAAGACTACTTAACAGGGCTTGATGTTCTTTTGGTTGAAGATTTAGACCTAAACCAAAAAATAGCCATTGAGTTTATGGCAGACGACGAGCACAAAATTAAGCTCGCTAAAGACGGTAAAAGCGCCATTGAGCTAATGCAAGCATATCACTTTGACGTAGTCTTACTTGATATGAACCTACCTGATTTAACAGGACAAGAAGTTATTAAGCGCCTAAAGCGTGTTGAGCACAAAAACCAGCGAACACCTATACTTGCTTTTACTGCCAGTTTAAGTCCTGATGAAGTTAAAGAATATTTAGCGCTGGGCATTAAAGACATTGTTGGTAAGCCAATTAAACACCAAAAACTACGCCAAGCATTAAGCGACTCTCAATCAAATCAAACCACAAATATTGCAGTAGAACTTATTGATACCCTTTATGATAAAACGGCTATAGAAACACTCGCCAGCTCGTTTAGTGAGGATGAGGTATCGTCTATTTATAATGAGTTTGTACTTTCTGCTCGAAATAAGTTAATTCGCTGCCAAGGGTTAATAGACCAGGACCCCGAGCAATGCATTAAACTTTTGCATCGCCAAGCGAGCACTGCATTACAATTAGGGTTTAACCGCTATGGCATGGAGCTTAAAAAAATAGAACGCCGATTACTTGATAATAAGCCACATAACGATCTACTTAATGAAGCGCTCGAACTGTGGCAACGCAGCCTTGAAAAATACTTAAAGTTTGTCCGTGGACAACTTTCATAAAGTAAATTAAAAAGGCGTTAAAGCCCTTCTCTGCCATATAAGTCATCAAACCGTTGTATGTCGGATTCATCAAGTATGGCACCCGTTTGTACTTCAATAACAATTAATGGCACTTGTTGGTTATTCGCCAAGCTATGAACTTGCTTCGCGGCAATGTAGCACGATTGGTCTTGGGTGAGCGTTAGCAACTGCTCATCAATGCGAACATTGGCAATTCCCGATACCACCACCCAATGCTCTGCACGATGCTGATGTTGCTGTGTTGAAAGCTTAGCACCGCTATTAACGGTTATTTTTTTAACTTTAAAACCACTATCTTCAACCAAAGTGCGGTAGTTACCCCACGGACGATACACAACCTGATGGTGATTGAGTTTATCACTTTGGCCCTGTGCTAATTGTTTAAGTAATAAAGGTAAACCGTCGAGCTTATTCTTATCGGCAACCAGTGTGGCATCGTGGGTGTGAATAATGGCTAAATCACTTACCCCAAGCGTTGCGATACTATGGTCGTGTTCGCTAATAACAAAATTATTCGTACTGTTTTGTGCTATATGGTTTTGGTTTTCGTTATTACCGTGCGCATCTTGCTTAGTAAGGCTTGCAAGCGCACTAAAGCTACCTACATCACTCCATTTAAGCGCAACAGGCATAACCGCTACATTGTTGCTGCGCTCTAAAATAGCGTAATCAATAGAGTCACTTGGGCAGCTTTTAAGTGGCTCTATGTTTGGCCTTGTAAAGCCTAAGTCGTGTGAAAACTGAGAGGCAGCATGAACACTGTGTGCTATTTTTGGCGCAAAACGTTCAAGCTCATTTAAATAAGCTCGTGGCGTAAATAAAAACATGCCGCTATTCCAACTATAACCACCTTCCGCTAGGTATTTTTGTGCTGTTGCTAGGGTTGGCTTTTCTTTAAATTCAGCGACTTCAAAACAGTTTGAGCCTGAAATTTTACTGCCTTGCTTTATATACCCAAACCCTGTGTGCGCGTGTGTAGGTGTAATTGAAAAGGTAACTAGCATTCCTTGCTCAGCTAACTTAACAGCATCATTTAACTGAAGTGTTAGCTCATCAAAATTTTCAATATAATGATCGGCTGGCATCACTAACATTGGTCCATCAATCCCCTGCTGTAGTGCGTAACATGCGGCTAACGCAATGGCAGGCGCCGTATTTTTACCCTGAGGCTCTAGTAAAAGCGCTTGCGGGTTAATAATTGTACTTTGCTCGGCAGCAATAAAACGGTGTTGTTCGTTACAAACCAGTATTGGCTTTTCAAACTGATTACCTGACACTCGCGCTAAAGTGCTTTGTAATAACGAATAGTGGTTATCGAGTAGCGGTAAAAATTGTTTGGGCATGGCTTGGCGCGACAAAGGCCACAGTCTAGAGCCAATACCCCCAGCTAAAATAACAGGAGTGATTAAAGTATTCATAATGCTAATTAGCCGCCAATCAATGTAATAGCGTCTATTTTAACACTAAATATTTTTAGTGCTAAGTGAAGATAACTTAAGTTAGCGTAAACGGATCGGCATCTAAATAAGCGGGAAAAGACGTTTTAAACGCATCTAGAGGCTCTTTTTCAAGTGTAATTGTCAATAATTGTTTAATATTATCGCCCGCCTTGGCTAATGTCTCTCCTTTAAAGTTATAAACAGCCGTACCACCATTGTGAGCAACGCCATTACCATCATCGCCTACACGGTTAACCCCTACCACATAACATAAATTTTCTATCGCACGAGCTGCCAATAATGTATCCCAAGCGGGACGTCGTACCGCTGGCCAATTTGCTACATTAACCATTATGTCGTAGTCATTTTTATTGCGCTGAAACACCGGAAAACGCAGGTCATAGCAAACTTGAGGCAGTACTTTAAAGCCATTAATTTCAAAAACTTTTCGCTCATTTCCTGCTATTACATGATCTCCCTCATTGCCTAAGCGAAATAAATGACGCTTATCGTAATGGGTCACTTCACCACATGGTTTTACCCAATAAAAACGGTTGGCTTTTTTATCATTTTGCGCCACCAGCACCGACCCAGCAATCACTGCATTATGTTTTTTTGCTTGTTGTTTTAACCAAGTAAGCACTAGGCCATTCTCTGGCTCCGCGCAATCATGGTTTATAGCAAAACCAGTGGCAAACGTTTCAGGTAATAAAATAAGGTCAGGCTTCTCTGTTAGCCCACCTAGTTGCTTATCAAACATCGCTAAATTAGCGCTTTTATCGAGCCAGTGAAGAGAGCTTTGTACTAATGTGAGCGTTAAAGTTGACATAAAATATGGGCTGCCTCTTTTAGGGTTTCATCATTTTTTGCAAAACATAAGCGAATAACCTTGTCATCCGGGGGCGTTTGATAAAAAACACTTAAGGGTATTGCCGCAACACCTGCTTGCTCAACTAACCAATGGCAAAATTCAATATCGTTTAAATCAGATACATCACTGTAATCTAACAATAAAAAATAGGTTCCTTGGCTTGGTAAAATTGTAAATCGACTTCCATGTAAATGACGTATAAGTAAATTACGCTTTTGTTGATAAAAATCACTAAGTCTATCTACATGATCGCCTTGTTGTTCTAACATATCGGCCAATGCATGCTGAGCAGGTGTAAAGCTAGAAAAGGTGACATATTGATGAATCTTTCTAAACTCACCTGACAAGTCATCAGGGGCAATGCAGTAACCCATCTTCCACCCTGTGCAATGAAATGTTTTACCAAAGCTCGAAATAACAAAACTTTTAGCTAATAACTCGTGATCGCGTAGTACACTTAAATGTAGTTGCTCATCAAAGGTAATGTGCTCATATACCTCATCGCTAATAACATAAAGGTTGTAAGTACCAACTAATCTTTTAAGCTTTAGAATATCGTGATGTGTAAATATTTTAGCGCTTGGGTTGTGGGGCGTATTTATAATAATAGCGCGTGTTTTTTTTGTGATTTTTTGCTCTACCTTATGCCAATCAATCGTAAAGTCTGGCGCATTTAAAGCAATATGTACTGACCTCCCACCAGCAAGCTCAATAGCTGGCTTATAGGAGTCGTAAGCAGGATCAAATACAATGACCTCATCGTTTGGTCGTACAGCTGCTTGAATGGCAACAAAAAGGGCTTCGGTTGCACCTGATGTGATAGTTATTTGCTTATCAGCATTAAGCTCTGTAGCGTATTTATTTTGTACCAAATTTGCAATTTGCTGCTGTAATTTAGGCACACCACTTGAAGGGGAGTATTGGTTAAAACCGTTTTGAACATAATGAGTGATCTGACTTTTTAAAAAGTTTGGAGTGTCAAATTCCGGAAAGCCCTGCGAAAGATTAAGTGCAGAGAACTGATTCGCCAACTCGCTCATTTGACTAAATATACTTACGCCAACGTCGGGTAATTTACTATTGAACACGCACTTTCCTTACTTCATTTTTGAAACAGCTCATAATAAACATGCGCCTATTGCGTCTGTTTATTTTTGACTTACTTATAATTTTCGTAAATTTTGTCTAATGGCTCCGAAAGGCCACTTTCTTGCACTATGCGTACATGCTCACGTTTAAGCTCTCGTGCACTTGTTACGCCGCATGAGTGAGCAATAAGCCCCGCGCCATAGTGAATATACTTATTGTAGTTAGCCACTCGCTGCGCTTTATCAGCAACGTTTAAACCGCGCTGCAAGCGTTCGTTATGAGTAGTAATACCGGTAGGGCAAGAATCTTTGTTACATTGCATTGCTTGAATACACCCTAATGCAAACATATGTCCGCGAGCCGATACAACAAAATCGGCCCCAAGCGCTAACGCCCAAGCAACTTTAGAAGGCACAATAAGCTTACCCGAAACAATGACTTTAACGCGATCACGCAGTCCGTGTTTTTCAAGCATATTAACTACTAGCGGTAAACTTTCACGAAGTGGTAATCCCACAGAGTCCATTAAGGGTTGAGGAGCAGCACCTGTTCCACCGTCGGCACTGTCAATAGTAATAAAGTCAGGAGCTGACTCTATACCACGGTGATTTATTTCAGCAAATAAGGTTTCTAACCAGCCATACGCACCAATAACGGCCTTAAAGCCAGTTGGTTTACCTGTAGTATTTCGTACCGTCGCAATCATATCGAGAATATCGCTGGGGTTTTTAATTTCAGGGTGCCCATTTGGACTAATAGAATCTTCCCCCTCAGGGATACCGCGTATTTTTGCTATTTCAGCATTCACTTTACGCCCAGGAAGCATACCTCCCTTACCGGGTTTAGCACCTTGGCTCATTTTAAGCTCAAACATTTTAACCTGCTCGTGTGCTGCAACCTGTTTGAGCTTTTCGATACTGAGCTGCCCATTTTCATCGCGCACACCGTACTTAGCAGTACCAATTTGAAAAACTAAATCGGCGCCCCCTTCAAGGTGATAAGGGCTCAAGCCACCTTCACCCGTGTTCATCCAACAGCCTGCGAGCTTGGCTCCTTTAGAAAGAGCACGGACAGCGGGTTTAGACAGCGCACCAAAGCTCATTCCCGATACATTAAATAACGAATTGGTTGAATAAGGTGTTTGGCAATAGGGCCCAAGCGTTACTTTACTTGGCGCAAGCGCTTCTTCATCAAGCGTAGGGAAGGCGCAGTTCATAAACATGACCGTACCTGTGACCTCCAAGCTTTGTGTAGATCCAAATGCCGCAGTACGGTCTACGTTTTTTGCAGCACGGTAAACCCAACTACGTTCGGCCCGATTAAAAGGCATTTCTTCTCTATCAAGGGCAAAAAAGTATTGTCTGAAAAACTCGCCTTGGCGTTCAAAAAAATACCTAAAGCGCCCAATTACCGGGTAATTTCGTCTAATTGCATGCTTTGTTTGTGTAACATCGCGGATATAAAAAATAACGACAATTAAAACCAGCAAACCTAAAAAAACAATAAATAGACTCGCAAATACATCAATACTAAACATTATAAAATTATTCATTGTAGGGTTCGCTGCTGTAAAAATAAAAAAGTGCTATGCCCAACATGACATAACACTTTTATGCATTCAAGAATTAACCATCTGTAGGTTAACTCTTCTGTTTGGCTAGCTCTTCATTAATATACAAACGTACTTGCGCCTCTAAAACTGATAAAGGAACAGAGCCATGGCGTAATACCTGATGGTGAAACTCCCTAATATCGAAATTTTGCCCAAGTGCTTGCTCAGCTTCTTTACGTAAACGTTTAATTGTGAGCTCACCAATTTTGTACGACAGCGCTTGGCCAGGCCAAGTTATATAGCGATCGGTTTCGGTTTTCACATTGTGTAACGACAACGCCGTATTTTCGCTCATAAACTGCATAGCACGCTCTCTACTCCAGCCATACATATGCATACCAGTATCAACCACTAAGCGAGCCGCTCGCCACATTTCGTAAGTTAAACGGCCAAATCGGCTATATGGGCTTTGGTAAAAACCGGCTTCAATGCCTAAATACTCTGAGTAAAGCCCCCAGCCTTCACCAAAGGCCGATAAATACGCATCTCGTCGATAACTTGGCAGGGTTTCTAGCTCTGCATTCAATGATATTTGTAGATGATGGCCAGGTACTGCCTCGTGTAAAGTCAACGCTTCTAATACATACAGTGGACGTTTATCAAGTGCGTACGTGTTTACCCAATAATACCCTGCCTCATCATCCCTATTTGACCCAGAGTATCGACCCGTTGTGTATTTAGGTGCGATGCTCGCAGGTACAGGCGCAACACCATATGGTTTACGGGGTAGCGTATGAAACAGCTTTGGTAGTTGCGCGTCCATTTTTTTAGCTATGTATGCTGCTTCTTTTAGCAGTTGCTCTGGTGTAGTTGCATAAAATTGCGGATCGGTTCGTAAAAAGTGGATGAACTCTGCAAATGTTCCCTCAAATTCTACTTCTTTTATAATTGCTTCCATTTCGCCGCGAATGCGGGCTACTTCCTGCAACCCCAGCTCGTGTATTTCTTTAGGGGTCATCTCGGTAGTGGTGTAATATTTTGCTCTATTTTTATAAAACGACTCGCCGTTTGGCGTATTTGAAATACCTATCGTAGTGCGCGCACCGGGGCGGTATTCCTGTGTAAAAAAAGCTAAATAATTTTTATACGATTCAATTACTTTATCTTTTATTACCAATTTAGCCTGTTGTTGAAGCGATTTAAATTCACTCTCTGACAAAGCTGCGTTATTTTTTAAAAAAGGTTTGTAAAACTCAGATGTTGTAACATCATCAACCATATAGGCCAATATTGACTCTTCGTACCCTTCAAGTACCGCTTTAGGTTGCGTTAAACCTATTTCAAGACCCTTTTTCATCCAATAAATGTTTTGTTCAAAAAAGCGAGGAACCTGAGCCAAACGCGCTAAATAAGTTTGATAATCTTGCAATGTTTTGTATTGGCTACTGTTTACAATATACGATAAGCCAGAATGAAAACCGTACTCAGAAGTTAACGGCATGTAATGAGTATTAAATACATATTCGTCAACACTGTTTTGTACCTGCGCCCGAATAATGTTGAAGTTTATTTGGTTTTCAGCATTTAATTTATTTGTGTTAATTGCATCTAACTCAGCCAAAAATTGAATTTTTTTATTGTATTGTTGAGCTAAAAACTCAGGCGATAAATTAGCCAACAAATAACCATCAACGCCCTCAGTGTTAGCATAAGGACTCATAGTTTGTCGGTAATCTACAATACTGTTAGCTACCGCTGTAAATTGACTATCGACGTTATGGTTTGTGGTTTGACAGGCACTTAAAGTACATAAAAACGTCATGCTGATGAGCGTATTGCGTATTGGCTTGAGTAATAAATGATTCGTCATAATAAAGTTTAGTCAGATAATGAATTTCACAAAACTATCGCAGACTCAGTAAATAGCAAGTAAATGAGATAAGCATCGTTGCTGAGAGTACCTTTTAGGTTTAAAACTTACTTAATAAAAGAGCTCGTTAAACTCAAAACACTGCTTATGGTACGCCTCTTTTTTTAATACTAAAAACACAACTGTAAGGTGAGTGTCTAAATAAAAATCAGCCCTAAAAGTACCGTTTAAAATATTTATTAAACGATAAATCATATTAAATGAGTTAAAAACAAGTCTAATTGATGAGAAAAGCAGCTATTAAGCGACTAAAGTAAAATTTAAGTTCCCTTGGCCCTATTTTTGCTTTTTAATAGCAGTTATAACGATTACTGTAGTAAAAAAATAATAAAAAAGCTCGGACGCACAATCGACTCATGGAATGAAATTATAAATTAAGCATTGATGCGTACTTAGTTGGTATTAAATAATGATGTTCCATGATTCCATGGCTATTGCTCAAGAGAAAATGACTCAAGTGTGTTTGTTCTTAGAACGTTATGCATTGCCGCCAACGCCCCTGAACTTTCAAGTTGTATACACCTATGTTAGCCAAGCAAATCTAAAATTAAATAAAACATTAGATCGCGCTATTTCTACCGATGAAAACATTGATGGTGTATTAATAGAGCAGCTTTACTTTGAGTTTTTAAACGTCGGACACAACACGCAAGTGTCGATGATTCAAAACGTAGACGGTGTTATTACCTCATTATCTAACAATGCACAAAATACAGAAAAACAAATCAGTCGCTTTGCTGTTCAAGTGAGTGAATGTGTTCATTCGCTTGACGAAAATAATATAGAACAAAGCCGCCAAGCACTTAATAAACTTGATAAGCAAACTGCTGAGTTACTCGCCCAGCATAAAAAGTTTAAGCAAGAGTTAGCTAGAGCTAAAAAACTACATGAAAGAACACAAAAACAACTTTCTCAACTTCGAAAACAACACATTATAGACAGTCAAACCGGTTTATTTAAACGTCATTATTTGACCCAGCAAACTGAACTTTGGACAAACCAATCCAAGTCAATTTGTGCCATTGCCATTCAAATAGATAACTTAGCCCATTTTGTGGATAACTTTGGCGATGTTATTGGTGAAGTCATTTTAAATAAAGTGGCTAAACAAGTTCAAAAGTATGTGATGCAAAGTGGTTTACCAGGGCGTACTGCTAAAGATCAGTTCACTGTTTTACTAGCGGACATTGACCCTGAAACAGCAATTCTCATTGCTGAAAAAGTCCGTAAGGGCGTTGAAAAGCTGCGTTTTGTAAGTTCAAAAAGTGGTGCAAAACTGCCTGGTATTAATTTATCATTAGGTATTGCTCAGCATCAGCAAAAAGAAGACTTTAACCAACTGGCTAAAAAAGCGTCTCATGCGGCATTTAAAGCCCGCTCACTTGGTCAAAGCAGTTTCACCGCCGGCCAATAAAACACCTGATAAATCATATTCAAATTGCACCTTCGGTGCACAATAAAGTACACTAGTGCTTATTGCCACGATAGAGATTAATCATGAACGAAACCCCTGAAAAGACCACGCACTTTGGCTACAAAACCGTTGCTGAAAACGAAAAAGCATCAATGGTTGCAGACGTATTCCACTCTGTTGCGGCTAAGTACGATGTAATGAATGATTTAATGTCTTTTGGTGTACACCGTTTATGGAAACGTCAAACTATAGCCAGTTCTGGCGTTCGTAAAGGCCATCATGTACTCGATTTAGCGGGTGGTACAGGCGATTTAACGGCAAAATTTAGTCAACTAGTCGGTGAAACTGGCCAAGTGGTTCTAGGCGATATTAACTCATCTATGCTCAAAGTAGGTCGTGAAAAGCTTCATAATTTAGGCCTTGTGGGCAATATTGACTACGTACAAATGAATGCTGAAATGCTGCCATTTCCAGATAATAGCTTTGATGTGATCACCATTGCCTTCGGTTTACGTAATGTAACCGACAAAGACAAGGCGTTGCGCTCAATGTATCGCATACTAAAGCCAGGTGGTCGTTTATTAGTATTAGAATTTTCTAAGCCAAAACATGAAGCACTTAGCAAGGCATATGACTTTTACTCGTTCAATTTATTGCCAACAATGGGCAAGCTAGTTGCTAACGACAGTGAGTCTTATCAATATTTAGCAGAGTCGATTCGTATGCACCCAGACCAAGATACGCTTAAAGCAATGATGAATGAAGCTGGATTTGAACAAACAACGTATCAAAACTTAACAGGCGGAATTGTTGCCCTTCACCGTGGTTTTAAATATTAAGGCACAGAGTCATGGCGCTTGATCAAGCAACTGAAAAAACCAGTGATGATACAAATATATCAACCTTTTTGATGCTACCCAACTTTGTACTTTCGCTTGTTGAGCGCATTTTAAACCAAGCACTTAAACTCGACCCTAACGTTGCCCACAAGCTAACTACAGTAAAACAAAAGCGTTTACTTGTTGAAGTTAGAGACTGGCAACAAACCATACAACTTGTTTTTGCTGACGAAAAATTACACCTTTATACCGCAGACAACAGCGATTATAGCGATTGCATGATAAGCGCTGATATCGACACGCTTGTTGCACTTAAAAACCCGGCCATACTTACACAGTTAATTCGCCAAGATAAACTTGATTTACAAGGTGATTTGAATATAGCTCAAGCATATAGCGGTGCATTTTCGGAAATAGACATAGATTGGCCTGAGCAACTATCAGCGTATATCGGCGATGCTCCAGCTCAACAACTTTACATGCATTTAATGTCGCTAAAGCATCAAGGAAGTAAAGTAACAGCAAAACTAAGCTCTACACTTACAAGCTTATTTCAAGACGAATTAGCAGTCACTATTCACCCTTTAGAACTTGCACAATTTAAACAACAAAATAGAGAACTAAAAGGCCAAGTTGCCGCTATAGAGCAGCGTATAAACACTTTATTAAACGCTATAACACGCTAAGGACTTTTTGTGTCTTCTTCACGATTGTATTACATCACTAAAACATTACTTAGCTATGGTTTAGACGAATTAGTACCTAAAAATAAAGCGCCTTGGTTTGCAAAAATTGCCAGAGGGTGTTTATTTTGGTTACGAAATCAGCATAAAGAAAAACCTGCCGGGCTGCGCTTACGTTTAGCATTACAAGAACTGGGCCCTGTATGGATTAAATTTGGTCAAATGTTGTCAACACGTCGCGATCTACTTCCTCACGATATCGCGCAAGAGCTTGCCTTTTTACAAGACCAAGTTCAGCCCTTTGAAGGCGAACTAGCACAAAAAATTATAGAAAATGCACTTGAAATTAATGATATTAGCGAGCTATTTAGTGAATTTTCACAAACACCATTAGCATCCGCCTCTATCGCACAAGTGCATACTGCAACGCTTATTGACGACAATAATATTGAACAAGATGTAGTTATTAAAGTAATTCGCCCAAACATCCATGAACAAATAAATGCCGACTTAGCATTAATGGAAAAGCTCGCTCAAGTACTTGCCAATGTACATAACGAATCAAAACGTTTGCGCCCCGTAGAAGTAGTAAAAGAGTATAAAAAAACACTGCTTGATGAATTAGACCTAATGCGTGAAGGCGCCAATGGAATTCAATTAAAACGTAATTTTGATGATTCTGATGCGCTTTACATCCCCACTGTTTATAGCGATTACAGCCGAAGCAACGTGTTAGTCATGGAGCGCATTTACGGTATACCCGTGTCAGACACCGAGTCGTTAATAGCGCAAAATACAAACATGAAATTGCTTGCAGAACGCGGTGTAGAAGTGTTTTTTACGCAAGTATTCAGAGATAGTTTTTTTCATGCTGACATGCACCCAGGTAATATTTTCGTATCTCGCGAGCACCCCGAGAACCCTAAATATATTGGTATAGATTGCGGCATTGTTGGCACCCTAAGTAAAGAAGATAAACGCTATTTAGCAGAAAACTTTATCGCCTTTTTTAATCGCGATTATCGTCAAGTTGCACAACTGCATGTTGATTCTGGTTGGGTCCCTGAAGATACCAGTATAGAAGAATTTGAGTTTGCTATTAGAACGGTGTGTGAGCCTATTTTTAATAAGCCCCTTGCTGAAATATCATTTGGTCATGTGCTGGTAAATTTATTTAACACTGCGCGTCGCTTTAATATGCAGGTGCAACCACAGTTGGTATTACTACAAAAAACTTTACTGTATGTAGAAGGGCTGGGAAGGCAACTTTATCCTCAGCTTGATCTATGGAAAACTGCTAAACCCTTTTTAGAACAGTGGGTAAAGGAACAAGTAGGTCCATTGTCTGTGTTGAAACAAATGTATGCAAACTTACCGTTTTGGGCAGAAAAAATGCCTGAGCTTCCGGATTTGATTTATCAAAACCTAAAGCGCCCCGCACGAAAACAAGTGCCTACACAACCAATATCTCATAAACCTTTAGTGCTTAGTTTGTTGGGGAGTGCTACTTTGGTGGTGTCAGCATTGTGTTATTTACAGCATGATTTCATTGCTGCAGCTCTTACAATAACCTGTTCTATCGCATGTTTTATTGCTGCTTGGCGACACACATAAACAAAGTGCTATTTGCAGTTTAGAGCGTATAATTAGTATTTAAAATATACATTTAATCATTTTATTAATTGGAGAAAACCATGGGATTGGGCGGCATTAGTATTTGGCAATTATTGATTGTTTTGGCAATCATTGTACTTCTTTTTGGTACTAAAAAATTACGCGGCATGGGTGGTGACTTAGGCGGAGCTGTAAAAGGGTTTAAAAAAGCAATGTCGGATGAAAAACCAACTGAAACAGAGACACCTGAACAAATTCAAAAATCGCAAAATACCGCAGCCACAGACACAGAAAAAACCAAAGATAGTGATAAGGTTTAATTAACATGGGCATGTGGGAGCTAGTTGTTGTTTTTATTGTAGGCTTAGTTGTACTAGGGCCTGAGCGTTTACCCGTAGCAATAAGAACAGTTAGTCGCTGGATCAAAACGGTAAAATCTCTGGCTAACTCTGTTAAAGCTGAGGTCAGTGAAGAGCTGCGCGTACACGAACTCCACGAAAATCTAAAAAAAGCTGAACAGCAGAACCTGCAAGATTTAAGCCCTGAGTTGCAGAGCTCTTTAAGTGAGCTAAAGCAAGCTGCAGAATCGGTAACCCACAGCTATAAAAAACAGCCAAAAGAATCAAAACCTGAACAAATTATTGATGAAAAAAAGTGAATTTAATTTACCTTTATGTGGTCCACTTATTAAATGGTATGAAGAATAATGGCTGAAGAAGTAAAATCGGGATTTGTAGCTCATTTAATAGAGCTACGAGACAGACTTATAAAGTCACTGTTGAGTATATTAGTTATTTTTATTGCAATTGTGTATTTTGCAAATGATATCTATACGTTTGTTGCGCAGCCGTTAGTGTCTCATTTACCAAGCACTGCAACCATGATTGCAACCGATGTAACTGCTCCCTTTTTCGCCCCATTTAAACTGACATTATTTGTCGCTTTATTTGCCTCTATACCCTGGATACTGCATCAAATTTGGGGGTTTATAGCCCCGGGGCTATACCAACACGAAAAGAAAATGCTGATGCCAATTCTTGCTTCAAGCATTTTACTATTTTATGGCGGTATCGCATTTTGCTATTTTGTAGTGCTACCCATTATTTTAGGCTTTTTTACCAATACAGGTCCTGAAATGATGACTCTCGCGCCAGATATAAGTAGTTACTTAGGGTTTGTATTAAAACTATTTTTTGCGTTTGGTGTGGCATTTGAAATTCCGGTTGCGATTATGCTTTTATGCTGGAGTGGAGCAACCACAACTGCGAGTTTAAAAGAAAAGCGCCCCTACATTGTGGTGGGTGTTTTTGTAGTAGCGATGTTTTTAACACCGCCCGACGTTTTATCACAAACACTTTTAGCCTTCCCTATGCTACTTTTGTTTGAATTAGGTTTAATTTTAGCGAAATTTTACACCGCTAAACCACGAGAAGAAGTTGAGGAATAAAATGAAAAAACAAATACTCTCACTACTGGTTATATTGAGCGCACCTGCATTTTCTGCGCAGTCAGACATTAATACACAAGCACTAAAAGCATGTAGCTTTATCGAAAATGATTTTAACCGTCTATTATGTTACGACAATACAATGGCAGGAAAATCACTTACAAAACCAACAGTGACTCAAAAGCTTACTGCCCCAAGCGCTTCAACAAGTACTCCTGCTGTAGCGGTGGTTGATGCGCCAAAAGATGACTTTGGCCTAGAACATAAACAAGATAAAAAAAATAAAGAAAGTGAAATTAAAGCAACGATAACATCAGTTGAAAAAGCCCTTTATGGTGAACTCATTATTACATTAAATAATAACCAAAAATGGCGTCAAATTGGTTCTGATAGCATACGCTTAAAAGCGTCTGATGCTGTAACCATTACCCGCGGGGTATTTAATTCATTTTTACTTAGTAAAGATGGTCAAAACCGTTCTATTCGCGTTAAACGAACCAAGTAATGTCTTACAGACTGGTTGATGCTGGCGTTAACTTAACAAACCACCAGTTTGATGATGAGCATCTGGATGTCATCACCCGCGCCAAAAGCGCGGGTGTTGAAAAAATGCTGCTTATTGGTTGCGACATTTCATCGAGTGAACAATCTTTAGCGTTAGCTAAAACCTATCAACTTTTTTCGACCGCTGGTATTCATCCACATGATGCCAAAACAGCAACTGATTCGCTAGAGAGTCAATTAACATTACTTGCCAATCAACCTCAGGTTATTGCGATTGGTGAATGCGGGCTTGATTATAATCGTGATTTTTCGCCTCGGGATATTCAACGTAGCGTATTTAGGCGCCAACTTGCGCTAGCCGAACAGTTAAATTTACCGGTTTATTTGCATGAACGTGATGCGAGTCATGACATGATCAATATTCTTAGCGAGTTTAATGTACGCGGCATACTCCACTGCTTTACAGGGGATGAAAACGCATTAAAGCGCTATTTAGCATTAGGCTTATACATTGGTATCACTGGGTGGGTTTGTGATGAAAGGCGCGGACAAGCACTGCAATCTTTAATCCCAAGTATTCCCTTAAATCGCCTACTTATTGAAACTGACGCGCCTTTTTTAATTCCACGAACAGTTAAACCTAAACCGAAGTCTCGCAAAAACGAGCCTTCATTGCTGCCCTATATTTGCCAAACAATTGCTGAACTTTACCAACTTGAGCCTCATGTTATTGCTAAGCAAACAACCGATAACTTTTATACTGTTTTTGGTTTAGAAGCTCGTTAATGAACAGTTTAAAGGCTGCTATTTACCTGTTTATACTGTTTTGTACTTTTTCAGGTGTTGCTTCTACGGTAACAATAAACTCGGACTTTTCGTCCTACTCTGTTAAAAATATCACGTATTCTTTTGAGCCTTCATCAGTAGAGGCGGCTTTAAAACTTGAGCCTAAAAAATGGCATTCGGTTAATCAAAAACTTTTAAACTTTGGCCTAGAAAGTCGCCCTGTTTGGATCTCATTTGAAATAAATAACACGTTAAATAGTCGCTTTAGTCCATTAGTTTTAATAGACAATCCATTTTTAAATGAAGTTCAGCTTTTTCACTTAAATAATGCACAGATATTGTCAGAAATTAGGCTGGGTGATTCATTCTCACTTAATGAACGTCCCATAAAAAGTGAGTTTTTGTTAGCTAAACTGACGCTTCCAGCAAGCTCCACAACCCGGGTTATTCTTAAGGTAAACAATCCATCAGGTTTACGTATTCCGATTAGTTTATGGCAACAAGATATTTATTTAACTAAAAAAGAAGGCTTCAACTTAGTTTATGGATTAATGGTCGGCTTTTTGGCAGCACTAGCATTAAGCTGTTTATTTTTATATGGATTTTCTCGTAAGCGATATTTTGCACTAGCGGGAGCGATTACTTTTACCTTAGGCCTTTTTTTGGCGTATTTAGGCGGGTTTGGCTTTCGTTATTTACACCCGAGTATTCCTGCAATTCAACAAGTAATAATGCCAATATTACTTATTTTAATCGCGCTTTTGTTTTTCCCTTTACAGCTACAAATGTGCAAGCTACACACTTGCAAAATAGCACGCGTGCAAAAGTTAATAACAAAATTGCTCGCGGCATCTCTATTATTTATTTGGCTACTTCCTGACTGGTTAATCACTGCATATTGCCTAATAATAACTCCTATTGTTTTGAGTTTGTATATTTTAACAACCTACTTATCTACTCGCGCCCACCCTTCAAAATCTAAAAATGCCTTATTACTAGCTTTGGGCTTTTTTAATGCAGTAGCGGTTTATTTTGTTATAACCGTAATGGGGTGGTACACCTTCGAAACAATGGGTTTGATCATTATATCTGTATTCTTTTTTGGTTGTACCTTTTGCTTATGTTACGCGGTTATGAAGCAATTTATAACTGAACGAGATGAGCAGATAATCGAACAACAAACCTTAATAGCAGAAAATACAGCGCAAGATACACTTTTAAAAGAGCGGCTCGCATTGCAAGAAGAAGCGC
This sequence comes from Pseudoalteromonas sp. NH0006-46, assembly GCF_057547735.1. Taxonomy (NCBI): domain Bacteria; kingdom Pseudomonadati; phylum Pseudomonadota; class Gammaproteobacteria; order Alteromonadales; family Pseudoalteromonadaceae; genus Pseudoalteromonas; species Pseudoalteromonas sp. NH0006-46. Next base: position 110,859 of record NZ_BAAJML010000010.1, read on the forward strand.
AGTACGAGCTTGAATCGCAAGTAGACGAACGTACATTTGAGCTACAAGTAACACTTAGAGAGCTTGAAGAAAAAAACAGAGAACTTGAACAACTTAATACAGAAGATGCGTTAACAGGCGCTAAAAACCGTCGATTTTTTGATAAGAAGTTAGTAATGGAGCTTCGTCGTTCACGCAGAGAGCAAACACCGCTAAGTATTATTATGATTGATATTGATCACTTTAAAGCAATCAACGATACCTACGGACACTTAAGTGGCGATAGCGTGATTAAAGCGACTGCTGGCATTATTAAACGCTTTTTAAAACGCCCACTGGATGAAGTCGCTCGCTATGGCGGCGAGGAGTTTGTAATTTTACTACCAAACACCGCAAACCAAGGCGCCTTTGATATAGCAGAGCACATACGATTAGATATTTATCAAAACCCAGTCATTGTTGCGGGCGCTGAAATTAAATTTACCATTAGTGCTGGTGTTTGTACCTTTATTGCTGATGATATAAACACTCCTGAATTATTTACTGAACGCGCAGATAAAGCACTTTATAGCGCGAAACAACATGGCCGTAATCAAGTTGTCAATTTTGAAAACCTACAATAGGAGCATAGCAATATGGCCCAATCTGGACTAGATCTTTTCCCCTACACACGTATGCGCAGAATGCGTCGCGATGATTTTTCTCGTCGTCTAATGGCCGAAAATCAACTTACTGTTAACGACCTCATTTTTCCTGTTTTTGTGCTGGAAGGTAAAAACCGCCGTGAATCCATTGAATCAATGCCCGGTATTGAGCGCTTATCTATTGATCAGCTTTTATTAGAAGCGCAAGAACTTACCGATTTGGGCGTTCCGGCTATTGCTATTTTTCCGGTGACACCTGCAGATAAAAAATCACTCCACGCCGAAGAAGCCTATAACGACGATGGTTTAGTACAGCGGACTGTTCGCGCTTTAAAAGAAGCCTTCCCAGAGCTGGGGGTTATTACTGATGGTGCATTAGACCCTTTCACTACACATGGACAAGACGGTATTATTGACGATACAGGCTATGTAATAAACGATGTAACTACTGAAATATTAGTTAAACAAGCCCTGTCACATGCAAACGCTGGGGCCGATGTTATTGCCCCCTCAGACATGATGGATGGCCGAATAGCGGCTATTCGTGAAGCGCTCGAAGCAGACGGGTTTATACACACTCGCATTTTAGCGTACTCGGCTAAATATGCATCTAGCTATTACGGCCCTTTCAGAGACGCAATTGGCTCAGCAGGTCACTTAAAAGGCGCCGATAAGAAAAACTACCAAATGGATCCTGCTAACTCTGATGAGGCAATTAGAGAAGTCGCACTTGATTTACAAGAAGGTGCCGACATGGTGATGGTTAAACCCGGCATGCCCTACCTGGATATAGTACGCCGCGTAAAAGATGAATTTGGTGTACCTACTTTCGCATATCAGGTCAGCGGGGAGTACGCAATGCACAAAGCCGCCATTGATAACGGTTGGCTAAGTGAAGAGGCCACAATTATGGAGTCTTTACTTGCTTTTAAGCGCGCAGGAGCTGACGGCATATTAACCTACTTTGCTAAACAAGCCGCACAATACCTCACTAAAAAGTAAGTAATTGATAAAAAGGCGGTAAAACCGCCTTTTTGTTTACATTCATTTACATTAAGTTACATGGTTGTATTACTTTTTGTCATTTAGATTCTCTAAACTGGAGTCCCATTTTGGGATTTAAATACACGGGAATAATAAAAAAATGTTTAAAACAAAAATAACGCCACTGGCGCTTGTACTAGCAGGTCTTAGTGCACCAGCGTCCGCTGATCTAATCATTTCTGAATATATCGAAGGTAGCAGCAATAATAAAGCCATTGAACTTTATAATAGTGCTGATACTGAGGTTTCTCTTGAAGGCTATACTTTAGGACTTTATTCAAATGGTAGTAGTTCAGTTGGTAACTCGATTGATTTAACAGGTACATTGGCTGCTAATACTACCTATATAATTGCAAATCCGGGGGCAACAGCCGACATACTTGATATTGCAGATACAACCAGCACTGTGACTTACTACAACGGTGATGATGCCCTTGTTTTAACTAAAGACGGCGTGATTGTAGATAGCTTTGGCCAAGTAGGTGTTGATCCTGGGTCATTTTGGTCCGATGCTACAGCACAAACACAAAACAAAACGTTGCGCCGCAAGCTAAGCATAACCTCAGGTCGCACCGATTCAACTGCTGAATTTTTACCAAGTGAAGAGTGGGAACAGTTTGATATTGATACTTTTGACGGTCTCGGTTCTCACGCAGGTAATGGTGGCGGAACAGATCCTGAACCAGATCCAATTGAGCCAATCGTATGTGCTGCTGATAAAACGCTAATTAGCGCTATTCAAGGCGAAGGTAACGAAAGCCCACTAGTAGATACATTAGTAGAATTAGAAGGTATCGTTACTGCCGACTTCCAAGGCGATGATGAACTTAAAGGCTTCTTTGTAACTTCACTTGCCGCTGATGAGGATACAAACCCACTAACTTCTGAGGGTGTATTTGTTTACTTTGCAGATACCGATGTAAACGTTGGCGATCACGTACGTGTTCAGGGTACAGTTGATGAGTACTTCGATTCAACGCAAATTTCTGATGTTGTTCAAGTTGCTGTATGTGCAACGGGTCAATCAGTAAGCGCTACTAAAATTTCTTTACCTTTAGCAAGCCAAGATGATTTAGAGGCCTTTGAAGGTATGCTGGTTACTTTAGACCAAGAGTTAGTTGTGACAAATAACTTTGGTTTAGGCCGTTACGGTGAAGTTGAGCTGGCAACAGAACGTTTATACCAAGGCACACAAGTTGCTATGCCTGGCGATGCAGCTAACGCTGTTGAAGTAGAAAACTTAACTAAAAAAATCTTAGTTGATGACGGTTCTACAACTCAAAACTCAGATCCTACTGCTTACCCTACTCCTGGTTTATCAGCAGAAAATACATTACGTACGGGCGATAGTGTAAACAGCGTAACAGGTGCATTAGCGTACAGCTTTAGCACATACCGTATTCACCCAACAGTTGCACCGCAGTTTATCGCAACTAACCCACGTGAGGACGCACCTGAATTAAACCCTGATGCTGACCTACGTGTTGCAAGCTTTAACGTTCTAAATTACTTCAATGGTGACGGCCAAGGCGCTGGCTTCCCAACTAGCCGTGGTGCTGACTCTCTTGAAGAGTTGGTTCGCCAAGAAGCTAAGCTAGTAAGTGCAATTAGCGCAATGCAAGCTGACGTTGTTGGTTTAATGGAAATTGAAAACGATGGCTTTGGTGAGTTTAGTGCTATTGCAAGTTTAGTAAACGCACTAAATGATGCTGACAGTGCAAACGAATATGCTTTTGTAGACTTTAATGTTAACCAAGTCGGTACTGACGCAATTACAACAGCACTTATTTACCGCGCAAATAAAGTTGAAGAAGTAGGTACTGCTGCTATTACAACTGCAGCACCATTTGATTTCAGCAACCGCACACCTATCGCACAAAGCTTTAAATCGTTAGAGTCGCAAGAAGTATTTACTGTAGCAGTCGCCCATTTAAAATCAAAAGGCGGTTGTGGTAGTGCAAGTGGTGCTAATGAAGATCAAAACGATGGACAAGCATGTTGGAATGAAATCCGTACAGAAGGTGCAAGCGCATTTGCTGATTGGCTAGATAGCAAACCAACAGGTGTAGACGACGAAGATATTATCTTAGTGGGTGATATGAACGCCTACGCCATGGAAGATCCAATTCGCAAATTTGACGAAAAAGGTTACAAAAATGTTGTGGCTGAGCTTGATGGTAACACACTAGCTTACTCTTACAGCTTCTCTGGCCGTGCAGGTAGTCTTGACCACGCTGTAGCTACAGAGTCTTTACTTAGTAAAGTAGTGGCAGCTAAAGATTGGCACATCAATGCCGATGAGCCTATCGTACTTGATTACAATGTAGAGTTTAAGAGCGAAGGTCACCAGTCAACGCTTTACTCAGAAAGTGCATACCGCGCGTCGGATCATGATCCTGTGATTGTTGATATCAAATCTGAAATTGTACTTTCACCAGAAGAGCAAACCCCTGTGGTTGCTCCAGATCAAGTTTTCTCTATTGATGAAAACAGTGCTGTAGGTACCGTAATTGGTATGCTTGATTACGCAGATCCGAATCCTGAAGATTCACCTGTTGTTAAATTCATCATATCTGAGAACGATAGTGTATCAATCAATGATCAAGGTCAGCTAATTGTTGCTGGTGAAATTGATTATGAATTTGAAAACCGAATCACATTTACTGTACAAGTAGAAGATAGTGTTGGTAACGTATCAAAAGCTGAAAAAGTTGCTGTAAAAGTAAACAACTTACGTTCAGATGATGATAACGATGCAGGCTCTTTACTTTGGTTATCTCTTCTTTTAGCACCACTTTCTATAGTGCGTCGCTTTAAAAAGAAATAAGTAAAATAAAGTAATTAACAAAAAGCCGCTCTTGCGGCTTTTTTTATCCCTCTGTAAAAATAATTCAGACAAGCTTCAGCTATCCCCCCTTAATATCTTTTGTGTTAGGTAAAACATATTTAATTTTTTATTGAATACAACTTTGCGAACCCCTCAAAGTCAGTACTTAACATCAAATTCAAATATTAATTTAGGCTTACCCATTAAGTAAAAAAATCACTTTTAAATGTGACCTAGCCGTTTTCATAAAGGAAGAAAAAATGAAGCAACTTATCAAATTAACAACACGATGGCAGTCTCATACTAAATCGATTTTGGGTTTATTTATTGCACTTTCAACATGTGCAGTTAGTAACCAAGCATTAGCAAGCACCACCAAAGCCTCTATTTCACAAAGTAGTTTATTTGATGTGATCAGTGCACGTGCAAAAAAATTAGCCAGTGAAGACTACAAGGCCCCTAACAATATTGAACTTGATTCACTAAATAACATTAATTATCAAGATTACCGCTCCATTCGTTTTAAGCAAGATCAAGCTGTTTGGAAAGATGATGGTTTGTATGAATTACAGCTATTTCATCCAGGCTTTTTGTACAAAACACCGGTGACAATCAATACTGTTGATAGCGACTCAACACACAGCAGGCTTCCTTTTAATACTGACTTTTATAATTACGATGGGACAAGCGCACCACTAAAGGATGAGTTAACTAAAAGCACAACCAACACACAACTTGGCCATGCAGGGTTTAGACTTCACTACCCTTTAAATACTGATAAATATAAAGATGAAATTATGGTGTTTCAAGGAGCGTCTTATTTTCGTGTAGTCGGCCCAAACCAAGTTTATGGACTTTCAGCACGCGGTTTAGCAATTGATACAGCGCTCGCATCTGGCGAAGAGTTCCCAATGTTTAAAGAGTTTTGGCTAGTAAAACCTAAAGCAGAGCAAACTAATATTGTACTTTTTGCATTGCTTGATAGCCCATCAGTATCTGGTGCTTATAAATTTAATATTGACCCCACTACCAACACAACCGTTAAAATAGACATGCAAATATTTGCCCGTAAAGACGTGAAAAAGTTAGGCATAGCACCGCTAACCAGCATGTTCTACCACGGTGAAAACAGTACTAAGTTTTTTGATGATTACCGCCCTGAGGTGCATGATTCTGATGGTTTGTTAACTCAATCACAGGATGATAAATGGGTATGGCGCCCACTAAATAACCCATCGCAACTAAGTGTTACGTCATTTGCATATGAAAACCCTAAAGGCTTTGGGCTTGCACAACGCGACCGTGACTTTAATAACTACTTTGACATAGAGGCGCATTACCATGATCGCCCAAGTTTGTGGATTGAACCTCTGGGTGAATGGGGTAATGGCCGTGTTGAGCTAGTCGAAATTCCAACTAATACTGAAACAAACGACAATATTGTTAGCTACTGGGTACCAGAAAAACCCTTTAAAGCAGGTGATTCATTACAGCTTAGTTACACAATGAGTACGTTTAATAGCAGTTTAAACAAACATGAAAAAGCACATGTAGTTCGTACTCGTATCGGCAGTGCAGCCTTGCCGGGTGAAGAAAACCCGCCACCACAAAGTCATCGTCAATTCACTGTTGATTTTTCAGGCCCTGCTCTAGATGTTCTCTCTGAGCAACTTAAGTTAGATGCCGATATTCAACTTACCACAGGTGAAGTAAGCGATGTATCCGTTCAAAAGTTGCCTGATGGATACGGCTGGCGTGTTGCTTTTAAAATTGCACCACAAGATGACAGTCCGGTTGATATGCGCTTATCGTTAAAACTACGTAATAAAGAAATTAGTGAGGTATGGAGCTATGTTTGGTATCCAAATGACATCAAGTAAGCAAAACAAAGGAACACCTATGCCGTTTAAAACAGCTCGCATATGGCTTTTTGCAATTGCCGCTATATTCATATCAGGCTATGGCATATCAATCATGTTCGACATACTTAACTCTAACGGCATGACCCCACTTGAGTATGCACTACTTGTTTTATTCTCAATTACATTTGCATGGATAGTGACGGCCTTTTGTAGCGGTACAATAGGGTTTGTATTACAGCTATTTCGTATCGATCCACTTACCTTAAAGCGCATAAAACCAATCGCGATTCACGCCCAAGCAATTGCTAAGCAAAAAACAGCGGTTGTAATGCCTATTTACAATGAAGACACACACCGTGTAATTGCTGGTTTTGAAGTAAGCCTAGCGTCACTTAAAGAAACGGGACAGCTTGAACACTTTGATTTTTATTTGCTAAGCGATACACAAGACCCACAAATAGCCAACAATGAACTCAGTGCATGGCATGCACTGTGTGAACGCTTAGGTGATACCGCTAAACATATTTTTTACCGTCGCCGTGAAGACAATAAACATCGAAAAGTAGGCAACTTAACGGATTTTTGTGAGCGCTGGGGCAGTAAATACGATCATATGATTGTACTTGATGCAGACAGTATAATGACTGGCAAGTGTATGCTTGAGCTCACAACTAGCATGCTCAATAATCCGCAAGCGGGCCTTATTCAAACTATCCCTATTCCTGTTCGTCAAGATACCTTTTTTGGCCGTTTTTTACAGTTTGCATCAGTGCTTTACAGCCCAATGCTTGCTACCGGCTCTGCTTTTTGGCAAACCGATCAAGCTAATTACTGGGGACATAACGCAATAATTAGAATCGATGCCTTTATAAAATGTTGTGGCTTACCTACGTTAAAAGGAAATGCACCTTTTGGTGGTGAAATTCTCAGCCACGACTTTGTTGAAGCTTCTTTACTCCACTCAGCTGGTTGGGATGTCCTGTTGTTATCTGAAATTGAAGGTAGCTATGAAGAGGTTCCAAGCAATATATTAGACTACGCAATTCGTGATAGACGATGGGTACAAGGCAATATTCAACACCTTGGTTTATTGTCATCAAATAAATTAAAGCTTATGAGTAAGTTTCATTTTTTACTTGGTGCCACAGCATATATATCGTCGCTTATTTGGCTATCAATGCTCGCATTAAGTACTATCGATGCCGTTACCCGCGCACTTAATAGTGATGTGTACTTTAACCGTGCTTATCAATTATTTCCTACTTGGCAGATTGCAAAAACAGATTTAATTGATTCATTACTTTACCTAACCATTGTTATTTTATTACTGCCTAAGTTAATGGGTTTAATTGTCACCTTAATACATAGAAACAAGCGTTTTGGTGGGTCAATTAAACTCATAGCTGGTTCAGTCATTGAAACTCTATTTGCCGTTGTAGTGGCCCCACTAATGATGGTTTTTCATGCTTACTTTGTTATATGCGTGTTTTTAGGTAAAAAAGTAACGTGGGATGCTCAACCGCGAGAAGGCCGAATGGTGTCGTGGAAAGAAGCGTTTGGTTATACACTGTTTTCAACTGTCGTTGCAGTTGTTTGGGGCGGGATTGCTTATTACTTTACCCCTGTATTTTTCTGGTGGTTGTCCCCTATTTTATTAGGGTTGCTACTTGCAGCACCTATTGTTCGTTACTCTAGCAGTATTGAGTTTGGCATCGCACTTAGAAAACTAGGTATATTTATATGCCCTAGTGAAGTCGATAACGATAAAACGCTAGCTGCACTTAAGGGGCACCTGAAAAGCATATTAGTACCAAGTAAAGGACAATACCCTGAAACTTTACCAATACTACCCGCAGAGCAATTAACAACAATGCCAGTACAGCGCTTTCATCGTGTTCGTAAGCTTAAAATCAAAACCCTTAAAGCAAGGCTAATTAGAAAGTTTACTTAATCATTCTATAACACTAAAAAGGAGCACTCAGAGCTCCTTTTTTTCTGCTTAAAATAAACGCTAGCTATATATTAAAAAAGTCACTTGAAATAATTTTCAACCAATAAAAAACCCGCAACATGTGCGGGTTTTTTTAGAGTTTAAAAGACTAATTACTTAGCCGCTTTTTTCTCTTTTTCTGCAGCGATTACTGTTTCAGATACGTTAGCTGGACATGGTGCGTAGTGTGAGAACTCCATAGAGAACTGACCACGGCCTGATGTCATAGTACGTAGTGAACCGATGTAACCAAACATTTCTGATAATGGTACGTCAGCTTTAATACGAACACCTGTTAAACCAGCTTCTTGGTCACTTAGCATACCACGACGACGGTTAAGGTCACCGATTACGTCACCAACGTGATCCTCTGGCGTGAACACGTCAACTTTCATGATTGGCTCAAGAAGCTGTGCGCCCGCTTTAGGGATTGATTGACGGAAAGCGCCTTTAGCAGCGATTTCGAATGCAATTGCAGATGAATCCACGGCGTGGAAGCCACCGTCGAAAAGTTCTACTTCAACGTCAAGTACTGGGAAGCCAGCTAGCACACCCTCTTGCATCATTGATTTAAAGCCTTTCTCAACTGCAGGCCAGAATTCTTTAGGTACGTTACCACCAACAACTGATGATGTGAACGTGAAGCCTGAACCCACTTCGCCTGGCTTGATGCGGTAATCAATTTTACCGAACTGACCAGAACCACCAGATTGTTTCTTGTGCGTGTAGCTATCTTCGATTTCACGAGTGATAGTTTCACGGTAAGCAACCTGTGGTTGACCAACGATAAGATCTACACCGTAAGTACGCTTAAGGATATCTACTTTGATATCTAAGTGAAGCTCACCCATACCTTTAAGGATAGTTTCGCCTGAATCTTCATCAGTCTCAACTTGGAAAGATGGATCTTCTGCAACCATTTTACCGATAGCAACACCCATTTTCTCATTACCGCCTTTATCTTTAGGCTGTACAGCAATCGAGATTACTGGCGTTGGGAATACCATTGGCTCAAGTGTTACTGGGTGCTTAGGATCACAAAGAGTGTGACCAGTTTGCACGTTCTTCATACCAACGATAGCGATGATATCGCCCGCTTGTGCTGAAGTAAGCTCTTTACGCTCGTCCGCTTGCATCTCAACCATACGGCCAACACGCTCTGTTTTACCAGTAAACGCATTAAGGATAGTGTCACCCTTGTTAAGCTTACCAGAGTATATACGTACGAATGTTAATGCACCAAAACGGTCATCCATGATTTTGAATGCTAGCGCTTTGAAAGGTTCGTCTGCAGATACAATTGCGAACTCGCCGTTTTCGTTACCTTCTTCGTCCATAAGAGGTTGAGGATCAACTTCAGTTGGAGCCGGTAAGTAATCAACAACAGCGTCAAGTACTAATTGAACACCTTTGTTTTTGAACGCTGAACCACAGAACGTAGGGAAGAATGCAAGGTCACGAGTACCTTTACGGATACAACGTTTGATATCTTCAACAGAAGGTACTTCACCTTCCATGTACGCTTCCATTAGGTCATCGTCTTGCTCAACAGCAGTTTCGATAAGCATTTCATGGTATTCTTCAACTTTGTCAACCATGTCAGCTGGAACGTCTTCGATTGAGTAGTTTTCTGGAAGACCAGTGTCATCCCAAACGTATGCTTTTTTCTCTAATACGTCTACAACACCAACAAAGTCATCTTCAATACCGATTGGTAAAGTCATGATTAATGGTACTGCACCAAGTACTTTACGTACTTGCTCAGTTACACGGTAAAAATCAGCACCCATACGGTCTAATTTATTTACGAAAATAATACGTGCAACTTCTGATTCGTTCGCGTAGCGCCAGTTAGTTTCTGATTGTGGCTCAACACCACCAGAACCACAGAAAACACCAACACCGCCATCTAATACTTTAAGTGAACGGTAAACTTCAACTGTGAAGTCAACGTGTCCAGGAGTATCGATAACGTTGAAACGGTGATCTTTCCAGAAACAGCTTACTGCCGCAGACTGGATAGTAATACCGCGCTCAGCTTCTTGATCCATGAAATCGGTAGTAGATTCACCATCATGAACCTCACCTGTTTTGTGGATAGTACCTGTAAGCTTCAGGATACGCTCAGTAGTAGTGGTTTTACCCGCATCAACGTGCGCGAAAATACCAATGTTTCTGTACTTCGATAAATCTGCCATTATTTTACTCTTAATAAAGTCGATAAATTATTCGGCGGGAGTATAGCATTACTTAAAGCGAACATCACCATAGAAGTCGCTTAAAATGCAATCAATTCACTATATTTTTTTTGCAAAGAGAATATATTAACGGTACAACACGCTGTTTATTATATAAACCAATAAAAACGTTAGGCTTTATTTCATAAACACTGCATTTTAAATAATGCTTTTTAATTTTGTAATGGTAACTTAAAAGGCCTTATATACATCGAGCATATTGTTATTTTTAATAATTTTTACTGTAACTGCATCCTTTAAGGAATAAATAAACAGTCGTAAATTCCCCCACAAGCACATTGAAGAAAGGTTTATTTAATTAAAATCAAAGCAGAGCGAGCATTTAAAAATAATACAATACTAAAGCTCTTCACATGTCATTCAATATGGTAATATCGATTAAAAATAGGCCACTATATGAACCCAAAGTGGTATAGCTTTAATAAAAAATAATAAGAATTAACAATGAAACGGATATTTCTATACTTTATTTATTGGCTGCTAATATGTAGTTCTTTTCTGATTAATGTACCTGCTTATGCTACGCAATATAAAATAGATGTACCTGGTGATTGGGTCACCCTACATTACGTAAAACAACCCCAAATAAGTGATATGACAAAAGTGCGAGATGGCACACTCTACCTATTACTCGACAACCAAACCTATGTCCCCGAACGTCAAAAGCAACAACGTTACACACGCTTAGTTATGCAAGCACTTAACCAAAGTGGCGTTGACTACATAAGTCAACTAAACCTAGATTTTGACCCAAGCTATGAAAAATTAACCCTGCATACACTTTCTATTCTCAGAGAGGGCAAACGCATCGATAAACTTTCAACTGCGAGGTTGTCGGTTATCCAAAGCGAATCTGACCTAGCTGATAAAATTTATAACGGTAGGCTGTCTTTAAATATTATTGTTGACGATATGCGAAGCGGGGATATGCTCGACTATAGCTACAGTGTCACCGGCAGCAACCCTATCTACGACAATAAATTTAGTACTCGGCGCACTCTTAGATGGTCTGTGCCTGTAGTGCAACAAAACATGCGTGTTTTATGGGGTAAGCAAACACCTCTTAATATAAGAACAATGAATGGCAATGCCGAAGTAAAACAAACAAGTAATCAATACGGTACTGACTACTCTATTTCTGAGTTTGAAGCACCGTTACTCACACAAGACTCTGAAACACCCACATGGTACAACCCGTACATGCAAGTTTACCTCTCTGAATATAGCCGTTGGGACGAGGTTGTTAATTGGGCATTACCACTATATAAATCGGCAATCGAAACACCTAATAGCATTAACGCCGTAGCACAATCTATACAGACACAGCATACTAATACAGCCGATAGAATTACCGCAGCATTACGCTTTAGCCAAGACGAAATACGCTATTTAGGCTTAGAAATGGGCACTAATTCTCATCAGCCAACACGAGCTTCAGAAACGCTATCTTTACGATATGGCGACTGTAAAGACAAAACAGCCCTACTTATTTCGTTATTAAAAGCGATGAAAATAGAGGCGCATCCTGCCCTTGTAGACACAGAAGAAACAAAGCGCTTAATAGACCTACCGGCCACCGCAAGTGTTTTTAACCACGTTATTGTTACACTTACTCACGAAGGTAATCGCTACTGGTTAGATCCGACTATTAGTTATCAACGAGGCACACTTGCCTATTTAGCACAACCTGATTACGGTTATGCCCTTATTATAAAAAATGGCGAAAGTACCTTAACCTCCATGGCACAAACGCCTGTGCATAAAAAAGTAATAGTAAACGATCAATTTTATATCCCTAATACTGTAAAAGAGCCTGTCCATTTTACCACCGAATATTCTTATGCCGAGTTTCAAGCTATTAATCGCAGAAGTAATTTAGCGCGCAACGGGCTAGACAGCGTTGCAAAGTCATACTTTGAGTACTACCAAGATTTTTTTAATGAACTCAAAACTGACAAACCCATGGACGTAAGTGAAGACCAACAAACAGGCCAGTTTATTACTAGGGAGTCGTACCTTATTGGCCAGTTTTGGGAAGAAACCAGTGACGGATATGAAGCTGACTTTTACGCTTCTGAAATACAAAACAGTGTTTACGAGCCAAAACAAACTGATCGCACAGACCCATTTTACTTTGAATACCCCAACATAATTGATACCCGCATAAAGCTTCATTTTACAGAAAAAAACTGGGCGTTTGATAATGCCCAAGACGAAATTGATAACGATTACTTTTACTTAAAAACATCCGTTAATTTTACTGATAATGTTTTAACGCTAAGCTATCACTTTTATGCAAAACAAGACCATATTCCTGCTGACAACATAAACGATTATCTAGCGCAACGAAACAAGCTTATTTCAGCCACACACTACTCAATTTTAAAGTACGCCGACAAATCTGAAATACCTCAAACAACGGCCGACATACTCAATAACTTAGGAGGTAACTGGCTTAAATATGCACTCGCCGGTTACCTTTTATTGCTTATTTTCTTCTTTGCAGATTGGCGACTCGAATCCGCCAAGCGCCCTACTTTTGAAAATAGCCCATTTTACGCGGTATCGGTCAGTAAATTTATTATTTACAGCATTTTAAGCTTAGGTATTTATATTAATTATTGGTGCTACCGTAACTTCAAAGCTATAAAGCAACAAAACAATGCCAACATAATGCCTATTGCCCGCGGTATTTTCGCCATTTTATGGTATTACCCGCTTTATCAAGCACTGAAACAACACAGTGAATTGCAGTCAAATAAAAGTAAACTAATCCCTAGCTGGGGCGCTGCTATTTCATTTTTATTAATACTTGCAACCACATTGGTTTACCGCATGGAAGAGTACGCCACTATCGCATTGCTGGTTATGCCTTTTCTATGGCTTCCATTAGTGAGTTACATAGAGCATGCAAACACCAACCAAAAAGCGCTGCACTACAACTCTTACTGGCGAGTCAGACAATATTTTATATCTCTGGCGCTTGCGCCAATATTACTATTTGGTGTGCTTCAAGAAGCTAATATTTTACCTAATAGCGCTATAATAAAAGGAGAAAAATTATGGGCCTATCAAACTCACTTTTTAAAACGGCATCGCTTAACACCCGAGAACGAAACGATCCTATATTTTTATAGTGATGCAATATTTGATTACCGCAATGATGGTAATGGCATCACCAAAAATTATATTTTTAGTTACTACAAAAACGATGATGGACAGCTTGAATCAGAGCTGAGTCATTTTAATGACATTGATAAAATAGAAACCTCATACGGAAAAACTGAGCTTGATAACACCACTATTAAAGTAATAAAAACAGATGGAAGTGACTTTTTACTTATTGTTAGCAGGTTTAATAAGCTCGATGAAGTGCTCGTAGATAAAATAAATTTACGCTTAAGTGAAAATAAAAAAGAATAGTTATTTAACGCTAACATACCGATTTTTAAGAGAATAAAAAACACACATCAAGATAATGATAATTATTTGCATTTGAGTATTGACAGCCATGCAAATCTAATTGATAATCACTATCAACAAGACGAAACACTGCCTTGTAACGGAATGAATAATTTGTTTCTCGACCCTGAAACAACGTGTGGCGCACGTTAACAGCTATGGTTACTTGTTATTAACCGCAACGCCCCTTGATGTTGATGATAAGTAACCGCTCTACTATTTTACTTGCTACATTGCTCATATCGGTGACGGTAGATATGAAACTAAAAAAGCCCTTACGGGCTTTTTTTATGTCTGTAATTTAGTGCTTTCAGCCTTAAAATTAACGACGATTTTTACGTGCACGTGCTCGGCGTTGTTTTTTCTCTTCTTCTTTAGCTGCTTTTTTCGCTTCAGCGGCGGCGCGTAACCCAGCAACCATTATTTCTTCTTCTTCACGCATCGCTGGTGTTTCCATGGTAATACGACCAATAATGCCATCACGAAGTTCGTTAATAAGTATTTCAGACATTTTATACGTGTCTATTTGGTTACCACCACGAATACAGCCGCGCTTTTTACCCGCCATTTCCACAAATTCCCAATCGTTTTCTGGCAATTCATCTAATTTATAACGCGTTTTTAAAAGATCAGGATAAGCATGCAATAAATACTCAGCGGTGTAACTTGCCACCTCTTCGTATTCAAGTGCAGTGTCGCGTATTGCACCCGTTGCACCTAAACGATAGCCTGAGTTTTCATTCTCTACTTTTGGCCAAAGCATACCTGGCGTATCGTACAGCATAATACCGTCTTCAAGTTTAATACGTTGCTGCGCCTTAGTAACCGCAGGTTCATTGCCTGTTTTGGCCACTATACGACCTGCTAATACATTAATTAATGTAGATTTACCCACGTTTGGGATACCCATTATCATGGCTTTAATTTGTTTGTCGGCGCCCACCTTATGCGGCACTAACTTTTTACAAAGCTCATTAATACGGTGTACTTCAGCGGCCTTATCATGGCCAAAAGCAATCGCTTTAACACCACTTTCTTGCTCAAAATAATCTTTCCACACTTGAGTCATTTTAGGATCGGCTAAATCAGCCTTATTTAATATTTTGATGACTGGTTTGCCTTCGCGTAAGGTTGTCACCATTGGGTTTTCGCTACTATAAGGAATGCGTGCATCAAGCACTTCAATGATCACATCCATTTGTGGCATTATTTCTTTAATTTCATTTCGGGCTTTATTCATGTGCCCAGGGAACCACTGGATAGCCATTTTTAACTCCTAACGTATATTTAAGCGCTATTTTAACTGGCAATTCATTTAATTGCGCTATACTGGCGAAAATATTTTTAGATTAGTTGTTATGGCTCTTAAATCAACCATTATGAAGGCACAATTATCGCTTAGCGATATGGATCGCCATGTTTATCAAGATACAAATTTAACTTTGGCTCAGCACCCATCGGAAACTGACCAGCGGTTAATGATCCGCCTTCTCGCGTTTGCACTTAACTATTGTGATGGTTTAGAGTTCACAAAAGGCTTGAGCGCTGATGACGAACCAGAGCTTTGGCACGTTAATTACAGCGAAGAAATAGAGCTGTGGATTGAACTGGGTTTACCAGACGAAAAGCGCTTAAAAAAAGCCTGTAATAAATCTAAAAAGGTTGTGCTTTATACCTATGGTGAGAACAACCAAGCAATATGGTGGCAAAAACACCAACCAAAATTGTACGAATTTAAAAATTTAAGTATTTTTAGTTTAGACTATGTAGCAACACAAGCACTTGCAGCCCTAGTTGATCGCAACATACAGCTTACAGTCACCATTCAAGATGGTGAGGTATGGGTGAACACTGATAATACGAATATTGAGATAAAACCACAGCAATTAATGTAATTGCATTTGCTTTAGGGGTTATATGAAAGTTAAACACGTTATTGTTTTACATGGCTTGTATATGTCTGGCTTTGTTATGCGCCCCCTTTGCTCTAGATTAGAGAGCTCAGGCGTTAACGTGTTAAACCTTACATACAATACGCTTGACCCAAATCGTGATGCTATTTTTACACAAATAGATGAGTTTATTGGCAATGAACCAACAGCTTTAGTATGCCACTCTATGGGCGGATTAGTAGCTAGAGCTTACTTAGAAGCTAACTCAGGCGCCAGCCAATTCGTTACAAAAGTAGTAACGCTTGGTACCCCCCATCAAGGCAGTCACATCGCACAAAAAATGAAGCAAAAAGGATTTGAGGCTTTTTTAAAAAATAGCGTTGAGTTTTTACTCACGCAAAATGGAAACTGGCCATTTAAAGCTAAGCTTTATAGTATTGCCGGCGACCTCCCAATCGGCTTAATGCCTCTCATTGTAAAAGGCAGCAAGTCAGACGGTACCGTTCTTCTTGACGAAACTAAACTCAAAGGTATGGCTGAACACAAAGTCTTTCACTTAAGCCATACCAGTATGATTTACTCGCGTGAAGTGGTCGATTATATTTTAAAATGCTTAGGCGAAGGCAGTTAATCTTCTGCTGCCTCAGCTATTTTATAACTTAGTAAAACTATAACTCCAAGTACCAACGGAATTGGCGCAGCTATATAACCAAATACGTTTGAGTTAGCAATACTTGCACCCGCTAAATGAGCTACCAAACCGAGCACAAATGCCACCAGCGCAATGCATACTACTATTAACTCTGCTTTATTTTGTTTGCCTGTTTTTTCGTGCATGTTCACTCTCCTAATAAATCCAACATCATTATTATGCGCTTTAAAAAAGAGTGATTTTTGACCTAAATCAAAAAATAAAATAACAATTTTAATAACACCTTCTAAGCTTGTTTTAGATCATATTTTACGCAACAAACTGGTGAGTTTTAATAATTACACCCCATATCTATATATATTGAACAGAAACGTTTTCACCAGTCGTGCAATAGGTTTTAACTATCAACTATATAGATATAAACAGTTTTACTAATCTAACTTAAAAAGTAATACTTTACTCAGGTTAACAAACAATCGGTTTTTTAAGGAGCAAGTTATGTCACAAGTAAATGCAATTGGTTTAAACAGCGAAAAAAGCGACGATATTGTAAAATCACTTAATACTCTGCTGAGCAGCTACCAAATACAGTATATGAATGCTCGTGGTTTTCATTGGAACATTAAAGGCCGTAACTTTTTTGAATTACACGTTAAGTTTGAAGAAATTTATAATCTGTTACTTTTAAAAGTAGACGAAATTGCAGAGCGTATTTTAACGCTCGATGGCGCGCCATTACATGCATTTTCAGATTACCTTGAAGTCAGTGAAATTAAAGAAGCAAAAGGCATAAGTGATGGAGTTACTGCCGTAGAAAACATATTAGCGGGCTACAGTACATTAATTAAAAAGCAACGTGAGATTTTAAACCAAGCGGGTGATGCAGGCGATGAAGGTACAGCATCATTAATGGGCGACTACATCTCTGAACAAGAGAAGCTAGTGTGGATGCTAAAAGCTTATTTGGATTAGGCTAAACGTTATTCTTATTTTGAAAGCCTCAGCTAACACTGAGGCTTTTTTGTTTATTTAACAAAATGTATCATTCAACCAACGCAATAAAAAATGCCATTTCAAGTGCTTTTTCTTCCAAGCTTTTAAAGCGTCCAGATGCGCCGCCGTGACCTGCATCCATATCAGTTTTAAATACTAAAATATTATTATCTGTTTTGTATTCTCGCATTTTAGCAACCCACTTCATGGGCTCCCAATATTGTACTTGCGAGTCATGCAGGCCTGTAGTGACTAATATATTAGGGTAATTTTGTGCGCTTATATTGTCATAAGGCGAATACGCCTCTATTACATCATAAAATTGCGGATCGTTAGGATTCCCCCACTCATCATACTCGTTAGTGGTAAGCGGAATGCTTTCATCAAGCATCGTAGTCAGCACATCTAAAAATGGCACATGACACCCTACACCACAATATAACTGTGGGGCTTGATTAAGCACGGCGCCCATAAGTAAGCCCCCCGCACTGCCGCCTGATGCAAAAACTTTGCTACTGTCACAGTAGTTTTGTGCAATCAGCGCCTTCGTTACATCAATAAAATCACTAAAACTATTTTGTTTATGTGTTTTTTTACCTTGCTCATACCAATTGCGGCCTAACATTTCGGAACCACGCACATGTGCTATTACATAAACAAAACCACGGTCTAGTAAACTGAGCGACGTGCTAGAGAAGCTCGGATCAATTGTGTAACCATAAGCTCCATAACCATATTGAAACAGTGGATTGGTGCCATCTTTATTAAAACTGTCTTTTCGGTATACAACAGAAACAGGAACTTTAACGCCATCACGCGCGGTAACCATCAACCGCTCAGATTGATAATCAGTCGCGTTAAAGTCACCTAGTACCTTTTGTTGTTTCAATAAGGTTTTTTTACCCGTTTTTAGGTCAACATCGTATAAAGAACCCGGAGTGGTTAAGCTTGAGTAATAGATGCGCGCCGTTATAACATTTGGCTCTGGGTTCATTGCAACAGCAGCGTAGTAACAAGGGTCGTCAAACTCAAGCGCCATACGCTCGCCTTCTTTGTTTACTACAACAAACCGTGCTTGACCTTGTTCACGCTCACTGAGTACTAAAAAGTCATTAAATAACTCAACGCCTTCAAGTAATACATGCTCTCTGTGGGCTGTATGCTCTTGCCACTGAGTTTTATCGGCAATGGTCTGCTCGGTTGCTGTCATCAACCTAAAGTTTTTAGCTTGCCAGTTAGTAACAATGTAAAACGTATTGCCTAGCTTATCCACATCGAACTCATGGCACTCTTCTCGCGGCATAAGTGCACTAAAATTACCTTGCGGATTATTTGCATCAAGCACCCAGGTGTCGTTCGACTCGGTAGACGCCAAGTCTATAATAATAAGACTTTCATCGCGGCTTTTACCCAGCCCCATAAAAAAGCTGCTGTCGTGTTCTTCATATACCAAAACATCTTGATCTTGCTCACTTCCCAGCTCATGTCTAAACACTTGGTAGCCTAATAAAGTTTGCAGATCTTTTTTGACATAAAAAACGGTTTTATTGTCGTTTGCCCAAACAACTTGGCCTTCTGTATTTTCAAGCTCATCTGCAAGCATTTCGCCTGTTGATAAATTTTTAAAGCGAACGTTATAAATACGGCGACCCTCAGTATCTTGTGAATACGCCATAAGCTGCTCATTAGGGCTTAATGCAACTTCCCCAAGGTCAAAAAATTCAAAATCTTGTGCAAGCTCGTTTACATCTAGCAAAAGGGCTTTATTTTCAGCTTTAATACTTGTGCTACGATAATGACGCGCATATTCATCGTCACCTCGTACTTCAGAGTGATACCAGTATTTGCCATCTTTAACTGGCACAGAATTGTCGTCTTTTACAATGCGCGCTTTTAACTCTTCGAACAAGGTATTTTGCAAGGGTTTAATGCTTGCTAATTGCTCATCGCAATAGTTATTTTCGGCTTGTAAGTGCGCAAGTACTTTTTCATTTTTGCGCTCATCATCACGCATCCAATAGTAATCGTCGATCCGCTTTTTATCATGAGTAATGAGTGTTTTAGGCTGCTTTTTAGCAACAGGGGAATGAGGCAATACGCTTAAAGAATAGTCTGAACTAGACACAAAAAACCAATTTAAAAAAATAATAATGTTCGCAGTTTATCATAAAAATAAAAAAGCCCACTCAATAGTTGAGTGGGCTTAAAGGTAACCGATTTATTCCTAAACCTGTAATACCTATGGGAAGAAACATGTTTTTACCTAGTTGATAATTGCAGCCAAGCCATAGCCCAGCTTTTACCTATACCTGGTTCAAATATTGAGTGTGTATCCTTTGCCTTTCGACAAAGCTCATTAAAAGGCCAAGGCCTACATTGATATATGCAACCATCTTTAGGCTGTAATACTTTAGTACCCGCGTTATAGCGTTCGCTATGTTCAGGGTAAACATACTCATAAGATTGCGTACTTACTTCACGCTCGTCGCATTTCGCAATACAATGAAAATCAATATGTGCTTTGTATATACCGCTACTTTGCAATGCAAAGATTTTATTATTCCGATAAGCGACGATCAAACCTTGTTCCGTCATTTTTCCTGCACTAACCAAAGGAATATGAACATTAATGTGTTCTGCTATCAAACGCGGCCAAGCGTGAGGCTCCCCTTGTTCAAACGAAGTAATTTTGAAGTCAAACGATAAGCTAATTAGCTCTCCTTGCATGTCGTAAAAGGTTACTTTCACCACATCACCAATAAATAATTGAGTGTGATGATTTAAGCAACCAATTGTTGACCATTCCCCGCAGGCCAACGACGTATGCATAAACACGGCAACACCTTAAGAGTGACATTGTTTATTCATTATGAATAAACAAAAAGCACCAATAACAACAAGTAATACTGTCATACTACGAACAGCTCACTTGTCAGCAAAGTACTAATTATATGCGTCCACTACTTAACAATCAAACAAAAGAATGTAACCGAGATTTACAACCAATCATTAAGTATTGCTTTAAAAACCAATTCATCCAAATAAGTACTGTAAAGGCTCTTGCCCCCAAGTAAATGCAAGCAATAACAGTAAGCCTACAAATATAGCCCACGCGAGCCAAGGCGACTTAGTTACGGGTCTTTCTACATCGGTTGATTTTAATGCCTTTTCTCCGGTGATCATTGCTTTGACTAAAGGCTTACCTTTAATTCGGTATACAACAATTGCCGCTATGTGCAAACCTATTGCATACAGTAATATGTCAAAATTGAGGTGATGCAACCAATTAGCAAAATCTACTGCATCACTCGATACATATTCAACAAGCGGGCCGTCAGTTAAAATGCCATCACTGCTCATCAGCCCGGTAATTAATTGCGTTGAAATGAGCGCAAAAAAAGCAAGGACCATATAGCTTCCAGGGGCAGAGTGCCCTATGGTGTCTACCGGCTTTTTGAGACCCTGAAACAGAGCCTTAGGTGAGTGAATCAAGCCACTTAATTTCGCAGTTCTACTGCCAACGATCCCCCATACTATCCGCGTAACAATGAGCGCTAAAGTAAAGAATCCAGCAACAAAATGTAGCTCAATCATCCCCTCTTCTACACTAAAATATAAAACGGCAATACTTATGACTAACAGCCAATGAAAACACCGAATAAACCCATCCCATACTTTTATTGTTGTCATTATATTTACCCTCTAATAAACATTATCATTCAATAATAATTAATCTGAACCCTAGCTAGAGATTTTCAGTGAAAACATAAAAGTTTATGCGTTACTAACTGGCCTAATGCAAGTAAATTCAACCAAGTTAGCACTGCAACTAACTGCTTGAGAAAGATTTATTATCCAGAGCTCATGTTAATCACTTTCACCTTATAATAAGGTATCATTATCTTCCATTCTACAAGCCAGCAAGGTAAATGCTATGCAACCAGTTAAAAAAGCGATTATAAAAGGCTTTTTAGATATGCTTCCGCTTTGCTTAGCCGTCATTCCATGGGGAATATTATGTGGTTCTTTAGCTATTCAAAATGGGTTTACTGCACTTGAAACGCAAGCTATGTCGTTACTGGTTTTTGCAGGATCGGCTCAACTTGTCGCGATTGAACTTATGGCGGGCAACACGCCCTTGCTGACCATATTATTCACTACGTTTATCATTAGCTCTCGTCATTTTTTATATGGGCTTGCTGTCAGGCATAAAGTGATTGATCAGCCAATGCGCTGGCGTTTACCTGTTAGCTTTGTATTAACCGATGAATTATTTGCCTTTTCTCACCACCGCAAAGCTTATCGCACACAAGTGCGTTTAGTTTATGCGCTAAGTGCAGGCTTTAGTTTTTACATTGCATGGAATATTTGGACATTAATAGGCATTGTTGCAGGCTCTATGCTTCCCGATTTAACTAACTTAGGGCTCGACTTTGCAATTGCAGCTACTTTTATTGCCTTAGTTATCCCAGGTATTAAAAATGCCGCATCTTTAGTCACTGTTATTGTTGCAGGTGTTACTGCTACATGGTTAAAAAGCACAGGGTTTGAGTTATGGCTAGTGTGCTCCGCATTATTAGCAATGAGTGCTGGTTATACAACGGCAAGACTTTCAGCTAAAAGGGAAACTAAACCATGATGACCACTATCTTACTTATGGCCTGTATTACATTCTTTACCCGTTACTTGTTTTTACACCGCTCACTACCTTTTAAAGTAGGGCCCAAAATGCAGCAGTTTTTGAGCTTTAGCGCACCGGCCGTTCTTACTGCTATTTGGGTACCTATCGTATTTTTGAACGACGAAGGCATAAATTTGCATTGGCAAAACCCTTATTTAAGTGCCGCTATTGTAGCCATTATTGTTGCTTATAAAACGCATAATATTTACTACACAACACTTGCTGGTATGGGCTTGTTTCTAATTTTAAATTAAGGTTTATTGACCTCTTAAAATTAAATATTTCGCAGCCTAGGCTCTCCACTCTTTGTTGCCTACATAGATGTAATCCAAGGGTGTGAGAAGGGCGCGGAAACCTTACTCACTTTTTACTTAGAACACGGGTTTTTATACCTCACGGCACGATTAAATTTTATACTTTATGTAACCCTCTTACCGCGTTAAAATATGCTCCAACAAAAAAAACAAGAAGCCACTATGCAAAAGTTTCATCAATTAAGCGCAACAAGCCTACAAGGACAACCTCTAAACTTTGATGACTTTGAGGGAAAAGTTGTCCTCATTGTTAATACAGCAAGTAAATGCGGGTTTACCTACCAATACGCATCTTTACAAGCGCTTCATGAGAAATACGCCAGTCAAGGGTTAGTGATTATAGGTTTTCCGTGCAATCAATTTGGCCAACAAGAGCCAGGGGATGCCTCGCAAATAGAGCAAGGGTGCTTAGTAAATTACGGGGTCAGCTTTTTAATAGCAGGCAAAGTTGATGTGAATGGTAAAAATGCACACCCTGTATACCGATTTTTGAAATCAGCATTACCGGGGTTTTTAACTCGAAAAATAAAATGGAATTTCACCAAATTTTTAATTGCAGCCGATGGCACGCCAATTAAACGCTATGCCCCTTTTACTAAGCCAGAAAAGTTAGAGCTAACGATACAAAAAGCATTAACTAAGGCTAAAAGCGCGCAGTAAAAAGTAATAAAGAGGCAAATAGCCTCTTTATTGCCAATGTAACAACCTATTAAGCGTACATGCCTGTACACTTAACCGGCGGTTATTTATTGGTAGTGTATTTATACTAGTGCAATTTAATCGATGTAATCGCTTAAGTCATCTTCGCCTAGATTTTTACGCAAACGTTTTTGCTCAAGGTAGTCTTCCAACTTTTTCTTAACCTTTTGCTTGTTTTTATCGTGTTGATTTCGACCGACCATTTCGTATTCGTCTTCAACAAAATCATCATCTAGCGCATCGTAACTAAATGTCTTACCCACAACCCACTCCATAAAGTGTTTGAGACCAATTACGCTTTAATTAATGTAATTGGTAAATTAAAAAATTTAACACCAATATGCTGTGCAAATTAGCATCAAAGTAAAGCCACAAAGCTATAGTAAATAGCCTTCATGTCATTAATGTGAATAAATAGCGCTAAATTGCAATTGTGGAAAGTGAGAGTTTTTTATCGTATCGATAAATTTTTTTTATAAATTTATATTCGTTGGTTAAATTCGCCAAAATATAGCCTAATAATAAAAACAAAACAGACCATCAACCCCAACAAAAAATATAAACCATTGCTTTTGTTAATAAAAAAATAGTGGCACCAAACTTGTTATTAGTTATTTGTTATCAACAAAAAATAGAGTCATCAAATGAAAAAATTACTATTAGTTAGCGCATTAATCTGTACACCTGTTGCTATGGCACACAACGACAGCGATTCAACAATTTCATTTAGCAACGATCAATGCGATGTGGAGTTTAAAAATGATGTTCGCATTAAGCCAAACGAACTAGAAATTTTTACAGCAAAAAACCAAGCTATGCAATTTAACAATAACGGCGATTTAATGGTAAATGGTGAGTTTGTTGCACTTAATAACTCACAACGCCAAGCACTTACTCAATACTCCGATAGCTTACGCACACAGTTACCGGAAGTCGCTAATATTGCATTAGACGGTGTAAAAATCGCCGGTGTCGCTTTAGAAGAAGTAGGCAATGCGTTTAACATTAACGGCTTAGACGGTATGTCGTCGTTAATGGACGATATACGCTTGGAAGTAGAAAACACGTTTTATCAAGAAGGCACCTTTGTTATGGGCCAGCAAAGTTTTAACCAATTTGGTGAAAACTTTGAACACCAGTTTGAAAAACAAATAGAAACTGCCGTTGAATCAGCAGTCATGCAATCTATGGGCAGTATATTGGTCGCGCTTGGATCTGAATTATTAGGTTCGGGTGGTGATATGGATGCATTTGAAGAGCGCATGGAAAACATGGGCGCACAAATTGAAGAAAAAGTAGAGTTACACGCAAACAATTTAGAGCAACGCGCTAATTCACTGTGCGGTAATTTTGCTGAAATTGCAAAACAAGAAGAGCAGCTAGTAACGTTAGTTCCTGAGCTAGAAGGGTATCAATTATTTACCTTTAAACACGTTAAATAACCCGCACTTTATTCTCCCTATTTAACATCCCTTCAGCAGCATTTTATTGAATGCTGCTTTTTTGTATCTGCTTTCTCTCTTTTCCCTCGTTTATGTTGTTCGGCTCAGATTACGGGGCATTGGTCTGGTTAGCACTTGCCTTAGTAAACAGCTTTGTGGCTTTATACAGATACAGACTTCGTTCACCCTTTTACCTATTTAAATAATAAGTATAAAAACAGCGTCATTACGTTAGCTTTATCACTTTTAACGTTTTTATAAACTTAAATTTAGCTCATACGCCTTACTCTGTTTTTGATAACACTAGCGCTTTAACCACCCAATTTAGAGTCGCTGCGCAAGGCTAAAGTATTCAGTAAACGATTAGCTCTTAAATTAATGCCCTTAGCAAAAAGCTGAGCGGCTCCATCCCCAGTTAGACACGTTTAAACGTAACTAACACTAAAGCGCCTACCTTAAAGTAGGCGCTTTTTATTTACTAAAAGCCCCAACATTGAAAAAATTATATTTTTAGGTCAATTAATATTTTAAATATTAAATTAATAACGATTTTTTATTGCACTGAACACTCCTATCAAGCGCCATGAAAAATGCTATGAACATCACAAGTAAAAACCAAAATAAAATAATCTGAATAATTACCCAATAAAAATAATGGAATATGCATAAATAAAAAGCAAAATAAAAAATAACCCTTATTTAGCAACAGCTTAAACAATATAAAAACAATATAAAAATCAAAAAATAGAAAAAACACAATTAAACACTTAGTTAACAAACGTCAATTCAGATAAATATAACTAATGCCTCACATGTAATTTTTATCGTTTTATTTTTGTACGTTTCGCATGCAAAATGCGCATGTTTTCAACAAACCTAAACCCGGAGCCAAGTGATGAACCCTATAAATACATTAAACCAAACAGCAAACACACAAATTGCAGTTAAACCAACTAACCGAAAAGCAAAAATGCTAGCCAGACTTAATACGCTTGGTAAAAAACTAGCACTTGGCGGCGCAGCTCAGTACAAATAATCATCCAACCATGATTATTTTTTGGTGCAGCCAACACCCAACCACTAAAAACCTTTTTTAGCTCCCTTTGTTTGCTGCAACCTCTTTATTTTATTAAAAATAGTATCAATTCCCCTCTATTTACAAAAAAACACGCATTTACGTCTATTTTTTAGGCAAACAAACATTTTGCTATTTACACACCCCCTCCACCTAAGTATTATTCTGCGTCACGGAGAGATGGCAGAGTGGTCGAATGCACCGGTCTTGAAAACCGGCATAGGTTTGTAGCCTATCTAGGGTTCAAATCCCTATCTCTCCACCATATTCTAGTTGGTGGTTTTTTAATATCATTAACACAACCGGTTATGCGTTGGAGAGGTGTCCGAGTGGCCGAAGGAGCTCCCCTGCTAAGGGAGTATAGAGTTTGTAGCTCTATCGAGGGTTCGAATCCCTCCCTCTCCACCATATACTAGATATAAACCACTTAATTGTGGTTTTTTTGTGCCTGAATTTTAACTCCGTTAACAACGGGGAGGGTGAGAACCCTCGACAGGGTTCGATAAAGTCTCGGGAACAGTTTAGGCCGCTGCAAGCGTCACGTAGCGGTTGATTACATGGATGTAAGCAAGTCTATCCCTCCCTCTCTACCGCATACTAGATTTAAACCACTTAATTGTGGTTTTTTATGACTAAAATTTATTAAAATTAAACAAATTGTAACCCGTTATAACTTAGTGCATTATTAATAAAACTATAGCCACTTCAGGTTTCGCTATGAACCGATTCATATTGTTAATTACATGCACAGCGCTACCTTTTTTTTCTTTTTCGCAAAATACAACGGTATACAAGTGTGTAATTAAAGGCGTTCCTACCTTTAGCCAAACACCGTGCGCAAAAAATGCGGAAGTTATCACTGTAAAAGAAACAAACATTATTGAAGCCTACAAAAACAGTACGCCAAGTAACAACATTACAGACTCTTCAGTAGATAACTTTTTAGAAGTTCAGCAAATAGAGCGTGAAATAAGCAAACTACAATTAACGCTTAAACAAACAGAAAAAGCCTATCAAGAGCAAGTACAGCAAGCCAGCTATGTAACACAAGATCAAGCTAACCGTTTAGGCGCTTCTTCTATTGCTGACGCCATTGCAAAAAAAACCGCACCAATTACTAGCGCCTATGAATCAAAAGTTACGCGTACACAACAACAGATAGATGCTTTGCGTCAACGTAAGCAGTTACTTAGTCAAATTCCTTAAGGGCTTGCTTTATGATTTTGATCAGCGCGTTGATATCTTCTTTAGTTGTATAAATATGTGGTGAAACTCTCACTCCGTATTTGCGCTCATCAACGCTAATGTTTGCTTTGCTTAGCGCGGTTAATACCTGCAGCTGTTTTTTATCAAAAAACAAAATAACTGTTCCACTGCATTGGCTGCTATGTAATGGCGATACAACAAATTCACTTAAATGCTGATGAATATCCGAAATCATCGCTAGATTGTGCCTTCTTACCTTGTTCGCTGTTAGCTCTGCAAAATAAGAAATACTATGGGCAGCAATTACATAAGGCGCAACAGAGGGTGTTCCCCCCCAGAATCGAAGTGCGCTATGGTGATAAGTAAAATTATTAATATTAAACTCAAAGGGGTTTTCGTGAGAAAACCACCCTACATCTTTAGGTTTACACTGTGCTAGTTGGTCTTTATTAATCCATAAATAAGCAGCACCGGGTCCACCGCACAACCACTTAACACTCGATCCAATCATGAAATCGGCATCAAGTGTCGTTAAATCCACAGGCAACACTCCAGCAGATTGCGCCACATCAATTATTGAAAGACTATTAGTAGTCTTACTGCGCAATACAATATCGTTTATCGGTGCTTGCACCCCCGTATTTGAATAAACATGGCTTACAAAAACCATATCTATATCGCAAGTTAAATAACGCTCCCATACAGATAGTTCACTTAGGTTTTCCTCTTCGGGAATAAACACAATTTGCGCACAAGGCGGTAGCGCCTTTTGCATGGCAAACCCCATACTCGGAAAGTCACTTTGCGCCATAAGAACTTTGCAGTGCTTTCGTTGCAATTGAGGATGTGACATCACTAACTTAGTTAATCCGCTTGATAAATTAACCTGCGGGCAAAACTGTGAGCTTGGTGAATTAAATAACTTACCTAACGCAGAAGTAAACGCGTCTATTTGAGGTAGCCATTGCTGCCATGGCTCTTTATTTGAATCTTGCCATGGTGATAGGTAATGTTCTGCAAAATGCCGCTCCATGCTTTTTAACGGCTTACCGACAGAGTGGCTTAATAAATAACTCCCTTCAGCTATGCAAAAATCATCTTTAAACATATTACTTTACCCACTCTTTTAATAAGTTAAGATCGTCAAATCGCGTTTTTATATCGTCTCTTTTTGCTGCTGCGCGCCTGTCTCTTAATTTTTCAAGCGAATCTAACAATACATTCAATGGTGGCCCACTTGCCGTAACTTTACTTAAATGCTGTTCTTGCATTCGCTTAGATGGTTGCGCGATAAACTTTTCTACCAGTTGGTTATGATGACCGATAGCGGTGTCACCATGAAGCTTACATACCTGTATAAAAAGCTGCGCATGACGCTTAAACCAGTGAGCGCTTTTGCTGTTATGAGCATGCAAAAAATCATCCATAAAACTTTGAATACGCATAGATTCTCTTAATATTTGCTGATCTTCTGGCATCATATATAAAAACTTGTCCACCAGCATTTGTGAGTAACTGGGCTCATTTGCACTGCATAGGCCAAGTAACATATCAATGACGTTAATTCCGGCAAAATCGCCTGCGTTTGCACCTCGATAAACCTCTTTTCCCACTCTATATGGTTTGTAATAAGGGCGAACACAATTAAAAAAACGCTCGGTATCAAGCTGTTTGTATAACGCATTATTTGATTCAATCACATTCATGAGCGCATCTTTTGCAACATTGAGTAATTCACCACATAAAGGGTGTGATATGCCAAGCGGAACTATTTTTAACAAAGCATCACTAGCTCGCTTGTACGCCAAAATGCCTTGGGTGTTATAGTCTAAAAAGAGTTTTTCATCAGGTAATTGAGTAAAGCGTTTATAGTTGCCGTTAACAGCTTTATTGTGGGTAGTTAAATGCGCTGTAGCAAACCGAGGGGTTACACCAATCGACGCACCAACATGCATTGCCAATGCCGATGCCTCTACCAGGGGTGATGTAGTTTCTCTGCTAGGTTCTGTTATCTCATGGCGACGACATGCAGCCATAAATAAACCAACATTGCCCAATAAATCAAATGCACGATCGAACCCTTGATCGGTATTTCCCTCTGCTAATAAATGTGAAATTAGCGCATTACCTTGATTTTTTAGCTGCAACTTTAACGCTTCGCCAACACCTTCAACATGTGCTTTATCGGTTTGCTGCCAATAAAGATGCTCTAGCTCAGTGTTTATTTCTACAAACTCAGTTCTTATCCAATCATCAAATATAGCCGTATGTGTATTCATTATTATGCTCTTTTATTTTTATGACTAAATGCTAACAGAGTCGTGCGAGCGTAAATCGTCAAAAAAATGTATAAAAAAGCCTATACTTAGGGGAAATCACTAAAATAATAAAAGTAGTTACCAAAATATGTTAGATAAAAAAGATCAGCAAATACTTACTACCTTGCAAGCAAATGCCAGAATATCGGTGTCTGACCTCGCAAATACAATTAGCCTATCTGATACTCCCTGTTTAAGACGGATTAAAAAACTAGAAAAAGAACATATTATTACGGGCTATCACGCTGCAATTAATCCTAAAGCGCTTGATCTCAATGTATTGGTATATGCTTTTATTAGGTTAAATCAAAATTCAGTTAGCGCGGCAGATCAATTTGAACAATCCGTAGAAAAACTTTCTCATGTATTAGAGTGCAGTGTAATATCAGGTAGTTATGATTATTTATTGAAAATTATTGCCAACGATCTTGAAAGCTATGAACAATTTGTAAAGCATCAATTAGGTGGCTTAAGTTGTATTGCTAACATAGAGTCAACGGTGGTACTTAAGCAATCATTTACTAAAAAGCAGCTTCCGTTGTAATAGTGCTGCAAATAAAGTGTTGTTAGCTATACTAATATTTTAAAAACCAAAACATAAATATATGGATATTATGTGAGAATATTCACCTCAACTTTTCAATCAATTATTTTCTACATACTATTTGCCCTAGCATACTATTTACTGGGTATTGGCCTTACTGCGTTTGCATTTAATTCGCAAATAGTACCTATTTGGTTACCCGCGGGGGTTGCTTTAATTGGCTGTTATATTTGGTGGTGGCGCTTTATTCCCCCTTTATTCGCTGCAGCAATTGCATTTAACTTAAATATATTCGATAACTCAGCTCATGAAGTAATGCTGGTCGGCAATACGTTTACTCAGGCCATTTACATTGCCTTTGGCGTTATTATCCAGGCTATGGTAGGTGCTGCATTACTTAGGTATTGGTTGGGAAATCCGCTTTATTTTCGTAAACGAAAAAACATTGCTTATTTTATTGCTGTAGTTGCTGTTTTAGTAAGCTTACTATCATCGAATATTGGTGTATTTGCGTTAAGTAACTTTAACCCACTTTATAGTATTGAGGACCATTGGCTTCATGTTATTTATTGGTGGTTAGGAGATATATTAGGGGTACTTATTGCCTCACCTTTTTTATTGTCGTTACTGCCCAAAGCACCAGGACAACGTAGAGTTTTAGCCTTTGAAACCATTGCAGTTTGCTCTATTTTATTTATATCTGTGGCGCTTACAGCACAAATTTACGAACGCGAAAACAGCAAAAATACCATTAAAATTGCAGAGCGAGAAGTTGAAGTTATTGAAAACAGTTTATACCGGTATATAAATCAAAGTATTATCGCCGTGCAAAGCTTAGCAAGCCAAGTACAATCATCATCTGAGTTTAATGAGCAAGACTTTTACGCTTCAGCAAATAAACTACTTGAAAAACATTCATTTATTAAAGCATTGTCTTGGAATGTACAAATAACACAAGCGCAGCGTCAAGCACTCAGCGATACAATGTCAAAAATTTATCGGAAAAATATAAACATTGTTGGTGATCCGCTCGAAGATGATGACCCTGTAGTGGTCGTTAAATACATAGCACCTTTAAAAAGTAACCAAAAGGCGGTTGGCTTTAATGTATATTCAAACCCAGATCGAAAAGCATCTTTGCAAAATCCAGCTATTAAGTATTTGCCTATTAGCACTAAAATCATTCAATTAGTCCAAACAAATACGCCAACACCCGCCTACCTATTATTTGCGCCTGTCTATGGTCAAAATGAAAATATAAAGGGCTATGCCACCGGTGTATTTTTGGCGCATAAAATTATTGAACAAGCTATTACACAGCAGCAATCTGAAATGTTTTCTATTGATGTGTTTGAATATGACAACGAACCCGCCTTTTACAGTAACGACTCTCAAAACTTTGAGCAAGCAACCCAAAGCCAGTTAATGTCATTCAATATTAATTTTGGTGGGCAACAATGGCTCATAAAATTAGCACTTAAAGAAAACTATGTTTCTCAGCAAAACATTGAAATGTCTTTATTTTTACTTATGCTACAAACCGCTGTGTGTTTACTTATTATTGTAGTGTTAATGCTATTTAACCAGCAGCAACTAGAGCTTAGTCGTCAAGTAGCCGAACGAACAAACTCACTGGTAAAAGCTAAAAAGCAGTCTGATTTAGCCAATAGCGCTAAAAGCCAATTTTTGGCTAATATGAGTCACGAAATTCGCACTCCATTGAATGCCATTATTGGCCTATCGTCACTTGCCAAAAAAGATGATGATGCTGAAAAGCTTCACAACTATCTCGAAAAAATTTACTCATCTTCAAATAGCTTGTTAAATTTAATAAACGACGTGCTTGATATCTCTAAAATCGAGTCACAACATTTAATACTTGAGTCGATTGCGTTTGATCCAAAAGCCCTTATAAAACGCATAGACACTATGTTTGAGCAGAGTGCGGAAAATAAGAATATTAAATGGATGATCAAGTGTAACTTACCAGTCGATACTTGGTTTGTAGGTGATGCAATGCGCATTGAGCAAATACTACTGAACTTGTGTAGTAACGCGATTAAATTTACTAATGACGGAAGCGTCACCCTCGATATAGACACTGAGTTTGTATCTATTAACAAAGTGAAGTTAAGCATAAAAGTAACCGATACTGGCATAGGCATTGAAAAAAGCCAACATAACACCTTATTTAACGCATTTACCCAAGCCGATAGTTCAACTTCTCGTAAATTTGGAGGGACTGGCCTTGGTTTAACAATAGCTAAGGAGTTATGCCAACTAATGGGAGGAACGCTCAATTTACAAAGTGATTTGGGTAAAGGCTCAACCTTTAGCTTTACCGTAAACTTACACACCACAGAGCCCGAGTTAAAACCCAACATTATATCAAAAGATATTAATATTGCCTCTTTAAATATATTGGTAGCAGAAGATAATCCCGTCAATCAAATGGTGATAAAAGCGATGTTAGGGTCATTAGGCATTGTTCCACACTTGGTTGAAAATGGGGAAGAAGCAATTGAAATGATAAAAAAACAAGCATTTGATCTTGTGTTAATGGACTGTCAGATGCCAGTAATGGATGGCTACAAAGCAACTGAATTAGTACGCGAGTTTAAATCACAACAAGAGCTTCCTATTATTGCATTAACCGCTGACGCCATGCCAGAAGATAAAATTAAAGCTAAAAGAGCGGGCTTTAATGAACATTTAGCAAAACCTGTAGAGCTTACAAAACTAACCGAGTGTTTAAACCAGTTTGTAAAAGCAGGCGCTACATAATGTTAATCAACTCTTGCATAGCTTTAAATTGACTTGTCACTTAGCGTAATAAACAGTTAAATCCACGTATACTCAATATAATTAAAATTTGTGTGCGTAATTAAAAATTACGTGTATGTAAAAGGTCAGATGTTATGCGCAGCTTTTCTCATCGATGGTTTAAAAATATTACTGAAATAGAGCAAGCGCAGTGGCATGCTTTTTTTGGTGATGAACCTTTTACTCAACATGCCTTTTTATACGCCTTAGAACAAAGCCAATGTGTAACACCGCAAAGTGGTTGGCAGCCCTATCATTTAGCTGTTTATGAAGGGAGTAAGTTAATAGCGCTTGCACCAGGTTATTTAAAAAGCCACTCATACGGTGAATATGTATTTGATTGGGCATGGGCTGAAGCATACGAAAAAAATGGTCTTCGCTACTATCCTAAATGGCTCTCAGGCGTGCCATTTAGTCCAATTGAAGGTAAACGCATTGCCATTCATCATACAGACCACATTGCTGTATATAGCTATATTACAGATCAACTCTGCAAACACGGCATTGACCAAGGATGGTCTGGTTGGCATGTTAATTTTTGCGACCAAACACAAGCAAAGTTACTCACTACGCAGCATTCTATGCTAAGAGAGGGCGTTCAATTTCAATGGTTTAATAAAGGTTTTGATATCTTTGATGATTTTTTAACCACGCTAAATTCGCGTAAACGTAGATCGCTAAAAAAGGAACGCGCTAAAATAACACAGCAAAATATCAGTATTGACTGGCTACAAGGTGCAGATATTACACCTGAAACCATGCAGGTGTTCTGCGAGTTTTATCAGCGCACTTACCTGAAGCGATCAGGGCATCTAGGCTATCTAAATAGCGAATTTTTTACCCTTTTACATGCACTGATGGCATCACAGTTAGTTATTATGCTTGCCAAAAAAAACGGCGAAGTCGTTGCTGCAACACTTAGTTTAATTGGTGAAAACACGCTTTACGGCAGATACTGGGGGGCAAGCGAAAATATTGACGCCCTTCACTTTGAGCTATGTTATTACCAAGGGATAGAGTTTGCTATTAAACATAAACTCGACTGCTTTCATTCAGGTGCACAAGGGGAACATAAAATAGCGAGAGGCTTTGAGCCCGTCACTACTTACTCTGCCCACCATATTGTTAACAATGATTTTAACAGTGCTATAGAAGACTACTTGTTTCGAGAGCGCCAGCATATTGCACTTTACAAAGCGCAGTGCACTTCATTACTGCCGTTTAAAAATGAGTAATTGATTATTAGCAGGCATAGCATGATCACTTATAAGCTTAAGTCCTACTTGTTGTGCTAAATGCACAACAGCTTCAAAGTCTCTTATGCCGCTCAAAGGATCTCGCTCAGTTAAAAAGGTGCAAAACTCCTGATTACTTTGACTAGTGTATTCACCTTTGTACTTAAAAGGACCATAAATACACACAACGCCTTCATCATTCAAATGGCGTTTAACCCCGTCAAAAAACCGTTCAACTAGTGACCAACTTACAATATGAAATGTATTTGCAGTGTATATTGCATCTACTGTGTCGATAGGCCATGGCTGGTTTAAATCAAGCTCAATAGGGGGATGTAAATTAGCTAAATCCACTTCACCATGCCATAGCGTAATACCTTCATGATTAATCACGCGATCACTTGTATACCATTGTAGATAAGGTAATTTTTCAGCAAAAAACACACTGTGCTGGCCAGTTCCAGAACCAATTTCTAGTACTGTTTTAACGTTTATTAACGCGCTGTTTAAATGCTCTAAAATAGGGCCTTTATTGTTTTCACATGCTTGTGAAAATGGCTTTGTCATTGAGTGCACCAAAATTGTGGATATTTGCACAATAGTAAAGCAAATTTGCAATATGTTGTCGTGACTAATTATGCTTAATTTATTAAGTTAAATATAATCATGCGGTTAGATATAACCCGCTTGGTTGGTATGTATTATGCAGCAATATAATTAACCCATTTAAGGGTTAATTAACTAATCACAAAAGGATAAAATTATGCATATGCCTCCCTATACCGCTGTTGACGCAGCAGTAGCTATAACCGAAAAAAGTACCGACGATCACAGTGAAACCCTTGATATGAGAGCAACAGTAATTGATTTACTTTCTCACCCTAAACATAATCAGAAGGCGATCACTAAACATGAAACAGACCAGATATTTATTCTCGGCTACAATTAAAATTCACGCCGTAAATAATTTTTATAATAACTATTTACACTGAAACCGATTAAATGTAATGATAACTATTATCATTAGTTGAGTCGGTTTTTTTATGTCTTCAAATCACGCCTTAAATAGCTACCAGCCCACCCTATCATTTAATTGCAAACGACCAGGCCTGCATGCCCCAATGCTCGTTGCTCATTATATAGACGCTGCTCTTAACGTGGCTAAAAACTTTGAACAACTTAATAACCCGCTACTTCAAGAGTATTACCTTAGACGCACACACCATGAAATTATAAATAAAATGTGCGACCCTCTTACTCATAATGCAATTCGCAAACAATGCCTACACCAGCTACACAAACCATTACTTGCATTAAAGCGTTTCTACATAAGCCACAATAGTCGTGCTAAATTTTTATTACTTGAGCGTGAAGCTCGCATTCTTAGTCACGAATTCAACCCTTTTTAAGGAGCAGATCAATGAGCAACTTTAGAACAGAATCAGACAGTATGGGCGAGTTACAAGTACCTGTTAACGCTTTATATCAAGCGCAAACGCAGCGCGCTGTTAATAACTTTGCTATTAGCTCTCTCACTATGCCAGCACAATTTATAAAGGCACTGGCATATATAAAACAAGCTGCAGCACAAAGTAACTATGAGCTAGGGCATCTTAATAAAACCAAGGCAACCGCAATAGAGCTCGCTTGCCAAACGATTATTGATGGTGAGCATTATGACCAGTTTCCTGTTGATGTATTTCAAACAGGTTCAGGAACAAGCTCTAATATGAACGCCAATGAAGTAATCGCAACCCTTGCCAGTACTCAGCAGGATCCTGTACATCCCAATGATGATGTAAATATGGGGCAAAGCTCAAACGATGTAGTCCCTACAGCTATCGCGCTAAGTAGTGCCATAGCCGTAAGACAATCATTACTACCCGCCCTTGAGAAGTTATCGCAACATTTAAAGAATAAAAAGAGCGAGATAGGCGCTATTGTTAAAACGGGTCGCACCCACTTAATGGACGCGATGCCTGTTACATTTGAGCAAACCCTTAATGCATGGCAATCTCAAATTAATCATGCTGCTACGGGCATTGACCGTTCACTCGAACGGGTATGTGAACTTGCACAAGGTGGCACAGCTGTTGGTACGGGTATTAATGCCGACCCAAAGTTTGCTGATGTATTTAGCAAGAACCTGACTAAAAATGTAGGTATACAGTTTTCGCCAAGCAATAACTTTTTTTACAATATTGGTTCGCAAGATGCCATTGTTGCACTATCTGGGCAATTAAAAGTACTCGCTGTAGCTCAAATGAAAATAGCGAACGATCTACGCTGGATGAACTCAGGCCCTCTTGCAGGATTAGGCGAAATAGAACTTGAAGCCCTACAACCAGGCTCATCCATTATGCCGGGTAAAGTAAACCCCGTTATACCAGAAGCCGCTGCCATGGTTAGCGCACAAGTGATTGGTAATGACGCCACAATTACTGTTGCAGGCCAATCTGGTAACTTCGAACTAAATGTGATGCTGCCTGTTATTGCCTATAATATTTTGCAAAGCATAGAGCTACTAGCAAACAGCGCCCAAGCTTTAGCAGAAAAAGCCATCGCCACATTTGTCGTCAATCAAGCTAACATTGACCGCGCGCTTGCTAAAAACCCTATTTTGGTAACTGCACTTAATCCGGTGATCGGTTACGAAAAAGCGGCCAAAATAGCGAAGCAAGCCTATAAACAAGCGCGTCCCATTATAGATGTTGCAGAGCAAGAAACCGATTTACCGCGTAGCGAACTTGAAAAACTGCTTAATCCAACCAAGCTTACACAAGGTGGCCTTTAAACTAGCCCGTATACTTTGGCTTTAATTACTTGATTATATAGTTTTTATTGCCGTTAAAAATGCACCGTGTATGATAGTGATGAATTATTCATCACTATCAAGGTATCTTATGCGCCCTGTATTATTAGCTCTTGTTTTACCCCTTTGTTTAAGTGCGTGTTTAGAAAAAACACCAGCAGAAAAAGAATCAGTAACTACTGCTGAAGTAATAAAACCACAACAACAAACACTAAAAGAAACCACTCAAACAAAAAGTGACGTTGACGCACTTTCAAATACAAGTGTAGAAGCGGTATCAGTTGAAGATATTACAACAGCTAAAGCCCAGTTAAACACGCTTATTGCAGATACAAGCTGCGATACTAGTATGCAATGTAAAGTTATTGCAGTAGGTAGTCGTGCATGCGGTGGCCCTAGTAGCTTTGAAGTTTACTCAACTAAAGCAGCAAGCGACGAACAAGTAAAAACACTCAGTAAAACAATCACCGAGCTTGAAAGTAATTTTAATGCGCAAAAGGGAATGATGAGTATTTGTCAGCATTTAACAACACCAAGCACTCAGTGCGTTAAAAATAAGTGTGTTAAACTTGAAGGCTCAGCGGTAAGTGTATTTTAAGGATAACAATATGAGTGGTTTAACATTGACAGTAAAATTATCAATTTTTAGTGTTGCTGCTAGCATTTTATTACTCAGTGGCTGCTCAACCACAGCACCTGAAAATGGCGCTAAAGGCCAAAGCTTGTCGGCTTTAAATAGCCAACTTGCCAATATAGTTGATAACAACGGCTGTACGGCAAGCTTTCAGTGCAAAGTACT
Organism: Pseudoalteromonas sp. NH0006-46; assembly: GCF_057547735.1. Taxonomy (NCBI): domain Bacteria; kingdom Pseudomonadati; phylum Pseudomonadota; class Gammaproteobacteria; order Alteromonadales; family Pseudoalteromonadaceae; genus Pseudoalteromonas; species Pseudoalteromonas sp. NH0006-46. Next base: position 148,410 of record NZ_BAAJML010000010.1, read on the forward strand.
TGAAGTAGGAGCGCGAGCCTGCGGTGGACCGAGTAAATATGCCGTTTATTCAACGCTAAATACTCCACAAGAACAAGCAGAAAGCATTGCGCAGCAAATCACCGAACAAGAAAAAAATCAAAATGAACAGCAATCATTAACTGATTGTTTACCGGTTATTGAAGTACAATCGCTATGTATTAACCAGCAATGCCAATCAATCGATATCAAGTAATGAAGTGTTGAGGGGGATTTCAGCGTTAACTTAAGTACGGAATAAGCGCTGAAATAACCACGACCAACAGCACGCATATCCCTGCTTTAAGTATGTATTTCATTGGCATTGTTTTTAGTATCCAGTACGCATATATAAAACGCACAAAATAACTTGCTGCAGTACCAAATAACGCAAAAATAATTAGGTAAGTAATCAGTATAATATTCAAAGCAGTACTTCTTTATCGTTGTTACCTTTAGTGTAAGGGCTTAATACAAAGAACGCAAAAGCACTGCTTTAGTTAACTTAAACTCTGGTTAATCGCTTTACGAGTACAATGTAAAATAACCTTTTCAAACGTGATATTCTCTAGCCGAAATAATTGCTTGATATAGATTCATTACCCAGAGATCAGGTTAACTATTTTGTTTTTTTAGTATGCGCAATTAGAAGCTCTGCAACTTGTTGCTTTACCGCACGCTTATCTTCACTGGGTACATCAAAACGGCTCGCTAATTGCGCTATCTCATCGTCATTTAAATTGAACGATAAGCGCTGACGCGTTTTTTTTGACTTTACATCTAAGCCAAGTATTTTCCGGATCATATCTGATGGTGTGAGCTCTTGGTCAATTGCTTGCTTTTTTATTTGCTTTTGAACATCGCTACTTAAATCAAATGCCATTTGTGTAGCACGCACGGCCTGCTCTTGGCGTAACCACTTATCTTTAGCATCACTCACTTCGCGTCTCCAGGAAATAAATCCACAATATCGGTAATTGGACGCGTAAGTGTTAATGACACTTCGGTTTCGCCGCCATCCCAAATTTCAATATTTAAACTATGCCCCTCATCAGGCGATGCTAAACATATCATTTCACAGGGCTCACCACCGTCTTGTTCATAGCGCGGTAAGCTTTGACCACGAAAGTCTTTATTATGAAAATAACAAACAAACGGCGACTCAGTTTGTTGGTAACTTTTAGCCAAAAACTGCATAAAACGCTCGGGGGTATTTTTAACTGCAATATGCGTTAATGACTCTTCATCAAAAATACGAGCAAATTCATCAAGAGTGAAAATATCATCAACTTCATCTCGCTGAACTTTTATCGAAAAATTAGCCCACTGCTCACCGTCTTCTTGTGCAATTTGCAAAAATACGACTTGCCCGCTGTTGGTCTCAAGCACAAACTCAGTGTCACTACTGTGCTGATATTGATAAGTTTGTACATCAATAACACGCAACGTCTGTCCTTTTAACCAAGACGGATAAGCGAACGAATCGATCACTGTGAACATGTCGCCTTTTTTTAACTCACTTGCATGATTAAGCTGACGTTCTGGCTCTTTTTTAGATTTGAAAAAATTAAACATAATGAAGCATCCCTTAAGCAAAAAAGGTAACTAAGCACAGCTTAATTACCTTTCATTTATAATGTACGTACTATTAGCCGTTTTGCTTAGCTTTAATACGCGCTAAAATGTCAGCACTTTTTGGACTGGTGTCACCAATACCCGCTTCAGCCATTTTAGCTTTTAAATCGTCGCCATTCACTTCCGACTCAAGCTCTTTTGCAGCACCTAACTGGTCGCTACGATCTTGTTGGCGTTGCTTAATACGCTCAAGTGATTGTCGAGCTGAGGTCATCGACGAGCTATTGGTATTAAGTGTACTGTTAACAGCCATTGTTGCTTGCTGTACGCTCTCAGTGGTTTTCACCATAGTAAGTTGGCGTTGGTTTTCTTTAATCGACTTTTCAGCATCTTTAACTTGCTGCTTAAGTGTCACAATGTGATTGCTAAAGCCCGCTAAAACTTGCTCATTTTCTGCCTTTTCAGCTTCAAAATCACCAATTTTTTCAGCAATTTCTAATGCTAAAGCTTCATTGCCTTTTTCAAGTGCTTGGCCTGCATAAGCCTCGTGCTCGGCAATTGATGCATCTACTGCGCTAATTTTACGCTTAGTCTGCATTTCTTTAGCCATTACTTCTGTCAGGCTCTTTTTAGCACGGTGAAGTGCATTTTGTGCATCCGCAATTTCTTGTTCAAAAATACGGATACCATTTGCATCTACAATTGCTTCGCCTGCTTCACGTGCACCGCCACGTACAGCTGTAAATAATTTTTTTAATATACTCATAATCTTAACTCCACTAACTAGTTACTAATCGTTTAAATACAAGGTCACGGCTTCTAGTGCGTCAATAGCGTTATCAGCTAATGTCACTAGTTCGTGGGTAACGTCATCTAATGATGAATTTACCGACAGTGCACCAAAAATCGCGTATTTATTATCGATTTTAGCAAATGCACTTAGTGGAATTGGCACGTTTAAACGTAGTAATGTTTCGTTTAACTCGTTGCGTAATTCACTCTTTACTTCGTCTTCGCCAAACAAGTAGCTAATACATAACAACTGCTCTTGAGTTTGCGTAACAAAAATTGGAAGTTCATCATTTCCATCAACAATGACTTGTAAAACATCTTGCTCACCTGGATTGGCAATCAAGAAAGACTCAAAGTTAGCACCTTCAGTTTCAAAAGAAGCTAATTTTATTGAAAGTTCGTTTAATTCCATGTCTCTGCCTTTGTGTTGTTTGACATATTATGTCTGAGTTAAGATTCGCACGGCAGACATATTATGTCAACCATGTTTTGTTAGTTTTTATACAGTTCACTTTCTATTTGCCATGCTGATCGGTAATAATCATAAAGCTGACCAGACCCTAACCTATTGACTTCAATGTCTTTTATTTGTTCAAAATACTGATTAGGAAATGCAAAACTTGCAAGTAAATATTTTTTACTTATCCATCGTGACGATACCGGCATAATGTCTATATTATTTATTCTTGCACTTGCTGGTTGGCCCATTTTTGTAGCGATTGTCCATCCCCACTGGCCAAACGATGGAATATTTTGTTGATATTGCTCCACGTAATCAAACCCAGCCGCCTTTACCGTTTTGGCTATACTCAAGAACGCCTTTTTTGCATGATACGGCGACGTTGATTGCACGGCCATAGCCCCATCAGGAGCCAACAACTGACGTACGTGATTATAAAAATAATCGCTGTAAAGCTTATTCAAGTCTGGGTGATTTGGATCAGGTAAATCAATAATAACAGTATCAAACTGTTTATTTTGATCGAGTAACTTTTCCACTTCTAAAAAGGCATCACCTACAATAACTTGTGCGCTGGGGTCTTTCATTGAGTCGTTATTAAGGTTTACCAGCCGCTGCGTAATAGCCGCTGGTGAGTGAAACTTATCGTCTTCATGACCAAATAAATCAAGTAGTTGTCCATCTAAATCAATTAGAGTGACTTCGTTTACTGGCCACTTTAAAACATCCCTGAGTGCTAAACCGTCCCCCCCGCCAATAATCAACACCTTATCGTGACGGTTAGAGGCAAGCATAGCCGGATAGACGAGCATTGAATGGTATATTTGCTCATCAACACTAGAGAACTGTAAGCGACCATTTAAGTACAGGTCGGTAATGGGTTGCGCTTGGTTTTTGCTTAGCCTCTCGGTTAAAACAACATGTTGATATTTAGTCGCTTGAGAATAAATAACCTTATCTTTGTACAACACATTGCTTAGGCTGTTCATCCAGCTACTACCAAGTACTAAAATAAAGCCAAACAACACCAGTAGTAGAATATGGCAAACCAATAAGGCTTTAGCAAAACGTACATGGGCATGGTAACGCCATAAAAAGGCAAGACCTGCAATAATATTAAACAAAGCAGTCCATGCGGCGGCTTGCATTATCGGCATAGCAAGCATTATGCTCACCCAAATTGCTGCGCCAATACCTGCACCAATGTAGTCTGCACCATAAATTGTACCCGCGTTATTTTCTAAGAATCGGCCATACACATGCTGACGAATACGCGCTATAAGCGGTATTTCCATGCCAATAAATAATCCTAAAATTAAGCCAAATACATAAGGCAAAAAGCGCGACCATTCTTGCAGCTTTTGAAATACGTAACCATTGAGCACAACATCAGGGGGCAGATTAAAAATACTTGAAAATAGATGAGGAAGTGAATAACTAACCGCAATGACACTGGCTATCGCTAAAATACAGCCCATACCAATCAAAGCAATTATGCTTTCTAACCAAGCAAATGCGGTAAAGGCATCTTTAAACCAACGCGCTAAAAATGCCCCTAACCCCATGGCAACTATCATGGTACCAATCATTGCGTAAATAGCACTTTCTACAGAGCCTAATACTCGACCAGCGTAATGAGAGAGTAGGTATTCATAAATAAGGCCGCACCCAGCGAGCACGGCCATTACAGTAATAAGTAATATATCATGCCCAAGTAAGCGTGACTTACTTGGGCTTTGGGTTGTAGTTGACACTGATTATGCGCCTAATAAAGTTGCCATTGTGATGCCTACAGCAAACGACACAGCTGCAGAAATAGCTGCTACACCCACATTTTTTTGACGATTAACTTCATCAGAAATATCACAACCCGATAAAATTATTTTAATAGTCACCAAATGCAAAATAATAAACGCAACCAAGCTCACAATTGCACTAACAGCCCAATACAATAAGCTAGCATTAATATTATCAGCAGCGTAAGGGGCAATACCTGTTGCCGCTGTGATAGCTAATGCACTTCCCACTAAATAGCCTGCGTAACGAATGCCAACGGCTAAGTTATCATCAATGATAGCTTGTTGAAGACAATCGCCATTTTTATTGGTTCGCTTGAATAACATAACTCTGTATTGGCTTACAAACAATAATACAATACTGCCAATAACAAAGGCTGCAATAACAACAGGTAAACCATGCCATCCTTCTGTAGCAACCCACAGCAATGCAGAGCGTATAACCACTGCAACACTGACTACGTGGCCAAAATCAATAATTGACGCAGTAACATTACCTTTGACTATTTCATCGTGCAGACTTACTTTACGCAGCGCTACTTTATCTTGAAAGAAGTGACCTAATTTAATTAATACGATAGCAAGCGCGCCATAACCAATCATTTGTAACGCTTCTTGCTGAAGTGTTGCAGCAAACGCCCCGCTACTAACACCCGTTAATACAATTGCAAGCGCAACTAAACCAGCAGCAAAACTAATACCAAAAGCAAAGTTATCGCGCTCGGTTATTTCATCATTGGCATGCAAGTTCGAAACCCAGCCTTTAATGTATTTAAGGCTCACAAATAACAACACTATTACAGCGAAATCGATTGCCAATGCTTGCAGCGACCACATAGTTATTCCATTAAATTCGTACATATTATTATAACTCCAACTTTATTCTTTACTTACCACGGCTCACGCCACGAGAGGTTCTGCTACCACTGTCACGAACCGAACCGGAGCTATTACTATAGCTACTTGATCGCGAGTAACTGCTACGGCTTTTAGGCGGTGTATAACTACTGCGACTCAAACCTGAAGCCCCTGTCTTTTTACTCGCATAAGGGCTTGTGAATTGCTTGCCTTGACGTTGGTATGTTTGACGTGTGCGTGTTTCTAATGCGCTTTGTGTTTTAATTTGTTTAGGGCTTGAGTAGCGGTAACGACCGTAGTCATTGTAGTAACTATACTTACGGCGTTTACTCCAGCTTCCATATTCAACCCTGTCAAATACATCACCCAAAATCCGGTACATACCGTACCACTGCCAAAAGCTGATGCCACTGCTATTAGTTTGCCAGTTTCCATAATTAGGGTTGCCGACCATTTGGTTGCCTACCCCTTCGCCTTCAGCTTGCTGGCTAATAGCACCAACACGTGCCAATGACCCATTCGACATGTCAGCTAGCATATTTACAGGATCGGTTAACGCATCAGAAAACAGAGTCGGCTTTGCTGCTTCGCGTAAAAGATCGATACTGTGTAAAGTATCTTCATATGGAGGAATTAAGTAGGTACTTTTAATCTCTTTAAGTCGCTGTGATAAGCCACTATAAAGTGCACCTTGGCGTGAGGCATCTAAGGTAATTACATCAACAACATTTGCAAGTTCTGGCTGTTGTTTTTTTAGAAGCGCACCATACTCTTTAAGTAATACAGCATTGCGTATACTGCCATTATCTAGCGCACTACCTAACTGTGATAGCTCAGCATCCGCTTTTTTTATAGACTCTTGGATTGTTTGTTGCAATTGCTCTTCTTTAGATTGACATCCTACAAGCACCGTAAACAAACAAAACAGGCCTATAAGTTTCCAAACTTTACTATTCGACATTCATGTCACCTGATTTACTAAATTAACATCAGTAGTCTTACACAGCTCACTTAGTAAGCCAAGAATGAAATTGCAACAAAATGAGAAGAGATGTAAAGAATAATACGTATAACAAAATGTAAAAGCTTATGCTCTAAGCACTGGATATAACTAACTTAATTTTTACGCTGATTAAAATCTTTGAGGAGTGGATCGTAGCTTGGTGTTTACTTTATCCCAAACAGTAAAAAAAACACCACATTGCTGTAATGGGTTTCGCTTATTTGAAGTCGGTGCGCTACAAAGTAGAATATTGTGATGCCCACCGCGGTGAAAAGTCACAGTGAAATGTTGCACTACCATCGCTCAATGCATTCAATAGCCAAAACACTGTTAACAAAGAGGCGCTTCGCTTAAGAGACGCTGCGCTTTGGAGAAGAAAATGCTTAACTTTATTTTTCTATAGACGTAAAAAAGCCCGATTCTTTCGAATCGGGCTTTCTTTTATTTGAAGCCTGGTAATGTCCTACTTTCACATAGCAAATGGGACACTATCATTGGTCGGGGCTCGCCTTCGAGCTGTTTTGTTTCACTACTGAGTTCGGCATGGAC